>NZ_JBIBAF010000020.1:18761-147962 GCF_042899705.1 Streptomyces sp. NPDC013187
CGCTCCGCCGGTTGGCCGGGTGGTGAGGCTGCCCCCGTCAAGAAGCCAGGGGCGTTCAAGCGCTGAGAGCTCCGCCGGTTGGCCGGGTGGTGAGGCCTGCCCCCGTCAAGAAGCCAGGGGCGTTCAAGCGCTGAGAGCTCCGCCGGTTGGGCCGGGTGGTGAGGCCTGCCCCGCCCTGTCAGGGAGCTGGGCGTTCAAGCGCTGAGAGCTCGGCCGGTTGCTTTCCGTCGGCGGCTGACCGCTCGTCGTGGCTTGTCGCGCAGTTCCCCGCGCCCCTTGAGGCCCTTGTCCCCCAAGCCCCTTTGCGTCCTGAGGCCCTTGTGCCCTGTCTGTGAGAAGGCCCCGCATCTGCGTGATGCGGGGCCTTCTGGCTTGCTGGTCGGGGGCTAGCCCAGCAAGCCGCCCACCAAGCCCGGGCGGCCCGTGGAGGAGGAGCCTCCGGTGCCTGAGCCGCCGGTCGAGCCCGAGCCGCCCGTCGTCGTGCCGCCGGAGGTGGGGCCGGTCGTGGTGCTCGGCGCCTGGTTCTCCGGGGTGGACTGCTGGGGCGGTGCCTGGCCCGCGGTGCCCTGGGTCTGGCTGGGGGAACCACCGGTGACGGTGCCGGTGTCGCGGGTGGCACCGGGCCTGGTCGTGGTGCCCGCGGTGGGACTCGCCGAGCCGGCCGTGGCGTCCTGGGTGGGCGAGGAGGAAGCCGACGGCGTCCGCTTCTCCTTGCGCTTGCCGGGCTCGCCCGGGAGCGGGGAGCCGGGCAGCTCGTTGCGCGGGGCCTCGCCGGGGCCCGGGACGACGACCCGGTCGGCGTCACGGACGGCGCCGCCGAGCAGCGACCCGACGAGCAGGGTGACGCCGGTGGCGATGGCCGTGACGAGGGCGCCGCGCCGCAGCACGTAACGGCGCAGGTCCCAGATGTCGGCGCGGGGGCCCAGACGGCGCCAGGCACTGCCGGCCAGCCGGCCGTCGACGGAGTAGACGGGGGCACCGGCGATGATCAGCGGGGACCAGGCGGCGAGGTAGATGATGTCGGGGGTCTCGTAGGCGGGGACGCTCTTCCAGCTGACCGTGACCAGCAGCGCCGCCGACAGCAGGGCGCCCAGACAGGCGGCGACCCGCTGCCAGCAGCCCAGCACCGTCAGGACGCCGACGATGACCTGCGCGAAGGCGATGACCAGGCCGGCGCCGACCGGGTGCTCCAAGGCGAACTGGCGCAGCGGCTCGGCGACTTCCCACGGGTGCAGGGTGTTGAGCCACTTGACCATGGAGCCGCGCTTGCCGCCTTCGAAGTAGACGGGGTCGCACAGCTTGCCCATGCCGGCGTAGATGGAGATGAAGCCGAGGAAGACGCGCAGCGGGAGCAGGACGACGCCGAGGTTCATCCGGCGCCCGGGGTAGTAGGCGTGCCGGGCCGGGTCGTCGCCGTGTCGCTTGGCCCGGCGCCCCATGTCGTCCGCTTCGGTGCCCAACTCGTCGAACTCGCCGTCTTCGTGGGCGGGTTCGTCGTAGGCACTGCCGACGGTACGCATGGGCGGCAGCAGCCGCGTGCCGTCGGCGGGATCGTGCGTGCGCTGCGGGCCGACGACCGGGGTCTCGACGGTCTGGGCGAGGTCGCCCTCGTAGCCGTCGCCCGCGTAGTCGTCGCCGCCGTAGCCCGCGCCCTGGTATCCGGGGCCGTCGTACCCCGGGCCCACGCGGGAGATGACCTGGGTGGCCCCGGTGTCGGAGGCGGGCTCGTCGGCGTGGCGGACGCTCTCGTGCCGGACGGCCTGCAGAAGCCGGTGCGCGCCGGTGTCGTCGGGGGCGGATCTTCCGCTCCAGACGACGGGCCGGCGGCGGGCGGTGGCCCCGTCCGCCCCGCTCCTCACCTGGGGGATGCGGGCGGTGTCCTCGGTGGCGGTCAGATGCCGTGCGACCCGGGGGGACTGGACGCGACGCGTCGAGACGCCCAACTGCACGCGGAAACTCGCGTGATTGACGATGACCTGCGCCGGGTCGCTCGGCACCTTCACCATGCTCAGCGCGGGAGCGTCGTCGAGTCCCGACGAGCGGTCCCCCGTGGGTGTGCGGGGTGTTCTGGTGTCCACACTCATCTAACCGAGTGACGTCGCGTTAGGACACTGCTTTGACCCGCCGGATCTGTCCGGACCCCGTCAAGCTTGCCCTCATCGCCCCGATGACACCGGAATTACCCCGTTCGGGTGAAGTTCCGGACGCCTGTTCAGCGACGTCGGCGAGCCGCCTCGTACAGCACGATCCCCGCCGCCACACCGGCGTTGAGCGACTCGGCGCCACCCGGCATCGGGATCCGCACCCGGAAGTCGCAGGTCTCCCCGACCAGCCGGGACAGGCCCTTGCCCTCGCTGCCGACGACGATGACGACGGGGCCGTCCAGCGCCTCCAGCTCACCGAGCTCCGACTCGCCGTCGGCTGCCAGGCCGACGACCGCGATGCCGGCCTTCTTGTACGCCTCCAGGGCCCGGGTCAGGTTGGTGGCACGGGCGACCGGGGTGCGGGCCGCCGTACCGGCGGACGTCTTCCAGGCACCCGCCGTCATGCCGGCCGCGCGGCGCTCGGGGACGACGACGCCGTGACCGCCGAAGGCGGAGACGGAGCGGACGACCGCGCCGAGGTTGCGCGGGTCGGTGACGCCGTCCAGCGCGACGATCAGCGGGTCCTCGCCGTCGTCGTGGGCGGCGGCCACCAGGTCCTCGGGGTGGGCGTACTCGTACGGCGGGACCTGGAGGACCATGCCCTGGTGGTTGAGACCGTTGGTCATCCGGTCGAGCTCGGGCCGCGGGGCCTCCATGAGGTTGATCCCGCCGCGCTCGGCGGCGACCTGGAGGGCCTCGCGCACCCGCTCGTCGTTGTCGATGAACTGCTGGACGTAGAGGGTCGAGGCCGGGACGCCTTCGCGCAGCGCCTCCAGGACCGGGTTGCGTCCGACGACCAGCTCGGACGTGCCCTTGCCGCCGCGGCCGCGCACGGTGGGCCGGCGTACGGCCTGCTTCGCCTTGGCGTTGGCGACGCGGTTCTTCTTGTGTCCCTTGCGCATCTCGGCGGGCGGGGTGGGGCCCTTGCCCTCCAGGCCCCGGCGTCGCTGGCCGCCACTGCCGACCTGCGCGCCCTTCTTGCCGGACATGCGGCGGTTGTTCGCGGCCATTGAGCTACTCGTCTCCGTGAGGTGATGTGTACGTACGACTGCGGCCGTACGGCTGTGTACGTCTGTTCCGTCTATGCAGTGTGCCGCCCGGAGGCCCGGGCGGCACAGTCGATCAGCCCGTGGGGCTCGTCTCAGCGCGGGCCGAGGCTCCAGCGCGGGCCCTGTGGGCCGTCCTCGATGACCAGGCCGGACTGGCTCAGCTGGTCGCGGATGGCGTCCGCGGTGGGCCAGTCCTTGCGGGCCCGGGCGGCCTCGCGCTGGTCGAGGACCATGCGGACGAGCGTGTCGACCACGCCGTGCAGGTCGTCGCCGCGGTCGCCCTCCCCGGCCCACTGGGGGTCCAGCGGGTCGAGGCCGAGCACGCCGAGCATCGCGCGGACCTCGGCGAGCCGGGCCACGGCGGCTTCCTTGTCGTCGGCGGCCAGCGCGCTGTTGCCCTGCCGGACGGTGGTGTGCACCACGGCGAGGGCCTGCGGCACGCCCAGGTCGTCGTCCATGGCCTCGGCGAAGGCGAGCGGCACCTCGGCGGCGGGCTCGACGACGCCGGCCTTCTCCACCACTCGCTGCACGAAGCCCTCGATCCGCGCGAACGCCGACTCGGCCTCGCGCAGCGCCTCCTCGCTGTACTCGATCATCGAGCGGTAGTGCGGGGTGCCGAGGTAGTAGCGCAGCACGATGGGCCGCCAGCGCTTGACCATCTCGCTGACCAGGACCGAGTTGCCGAGCGACTTGGACATCTTCTCGCCGCTCATGGTGACCCAGGCGTTGTGCACCCAGTACCGGGCGAACTCGTCGCCGTAGGCCTTGGCCTGGGCGATCTCGTTCTCGTGGTGCGGGAAGACCAGGTCCAGGCCGCCGCCGTGGATGTCGAAAGCGGCCCCGAGGTACTTGTGCGCCATCGCCGAGCACTCCAGGTGCCAGCCGGGCCGGCCGCGTCCCCACGGCGTCTCCCAGTCGGGCTCGCCGGGCTTGGTGGCCTTCCACATGGCGAAGTCGCGCGGGTCGCGCTTGCCGGTGATGCCCTCCTCGGCGGGCTGCCGCATCTCGTCGAGGTCCTGCCGGGACAGCTCCAGGTAGGAGGGCCAGGAGCGGACGTCGAAGTAGACGCTGCCGTCGGCCTCGTAGGCGTGCCCGCGCTCGATGAGGCCGCGCATCATCTCGACCATCTCGGTGATGTGGCCGGTGGCACGCGGCTCGTAGGTGGGCGGCAGGCAACCGAGCACGGTGTAGCCGTCGTTGAAGGCCCGCTCGTTCTCGTAGCCGATGGCCCACCAGGGGCGGTTCTGGTCGGCCGACTTGGCGATGATCTTGTCGTCGATGTCCGTCACGTTCCGCACGAACGTGACGTCGTAGCCGCGGTAGGCGAACCAGCGGCGCATGATGTCGAAGTTCAGCCCGGAGCGGATGTGCCCGATGTGCGGGGCGGCCTGCACGGTGGCACCACACAGGTAGATCGAGACGCAACCCGGCTGGAGCGGGGAGAAGTCACGGATCTGCCGGGCGCTGGTGTCGTACAGGCGAATAGTCACCCCTCCAGGGTAGTGGGCCGCGGGGTGTGCCTCGGGTACTTCCCCTCGGGGCGTCCGGATTCGTGACACAGACAACGGGACGCCCCGAACGCTCGCCCCTCAGCCGGCGCGTACCACCAGGGCCGTGGCCACCGCCATCAGCCCTTCCTCCCGGCCGGGGAAGCCCAGCCCGTCCGTCGTCGCACCCGAGACCGACACCGGGGCTCCGGCCGCCTCCGACAGGAGCTTCTGGGCCTCGTCCCGGCGCTTGCCGATCTTCGGGCGGGGACCCACCACCTGCACGGCGATGTTGCCGATCCGGAAGCCGGCCTCGCGCACGATGCGCGCGGCCTCCGTCAGGAGGGTGACTCCGGAGGCGCCCGACCATTCGGGGCGGCCGGTGCCGAAGTGCTGTCCGAGGTCGCCGAGGCCGGCGGCGGAGAAGAGGGCGTTGCAGGCGGCATGGGCGACGACGTCGGCGTCGGAGTGGCCGGCCAGGCCCGGGCCCGCGTCCTCCCACTTCAGGCCGGCGCACCACAGCTCACGGCCCTCCTCGAAGGCGTGGATGTCGGTGCCGATGCCCACCTGGGGCAGAACGGGCTGGTCAGTAGCCATCGTTGAGCCTCCTTCGGGCCAGGACCGCCTCCGCGAGGACCAGGTCCAGGGGACGGGTGATCTTGAAGGCCTCCTCGTGGCCGGGGACGGCCACGACCGTGAGGCCGAGCTGCTCGACCATGCCGGCGTCGTCGGTGACCTCGCCGGTCGCCGTCTCGTGCGCCCTGACCAGCGTGGCCCGGTCGAAGCCCTGCGGGGTCTGCACCGCGCGCAGCAGAGCGCGCTCCGGCGTGGCGACGACCGGCTCCGGCTCGCCGGGGGTGCCGGCGGGCTCGACCTGCTTGACGGTGTCGGCGAGCGGCAGGGCCGGGACCACGGCCGGTGCGCCGTCCCGTACGGCCTCGATCACGGCGTCGACCGTGTCCACCGGGACCAGCGGCCGGGCCGCGTCGTGGACCAGCACGATGTCGTGGCCGGGCGGCAGCGCGTCGAGGCCGAGCTTCACGGACTCCTGGCGGCTCTGCCCGCCCGGGACGACGAGGAAGTCCGTCCGCTCGGGCAGCGCGTGCGCGTCGAGCAGCGACTTGACCTCGGCGGCACCGTCGGGCGGGGCCACGACGACGACCAGGGAGACGGCGCGGGAGGCGGCCATCGCCCGGACGGCGTGGATCAGCATGGGGGTGCCGCCCAGCACGCGGAGCGCCTTGGGGGCGCCCGGGCCGAGCCGGACACCCCGGCCGGCGGCCGGGATCACGGCCGCCGTACGGGCCGTGTAGGGGCCTGCGGGCGGCGAGGGACGCGAATCGTCAGACATCGGTTCCTGTCAGGTTTGTGTGCTGGCCTGGCGTGGGTATGGCCTGGAGGAGTGCCGGGCGCGACGCGCTCGACCGGACCCTTCCGTGACGCCGGTCGAGCCGGCTGCCCGGGCCCGGCACCCCCGAACACCGGGGCGTGAGTGATAACACATCCCGGGGTGGCGGCGCACGGCGCCGGGGTACGAACATGCCGCAGCGCCCGGCGACAGGAATTTCGTCATCGGGCACCGCGGCATTTCGATGTGCAGGCGCGCGCTTGATCAGCTTCGACCAGCAGCCTTGATCAGCAGCTTCGATCGGCGCAGAGCGCTGAGCGACGGGCTTCGCCTCAGGAGGCGAGGACCTCGTCGAGCAGAGCCTCGGCCTTGTCCTCGTTGGTGTTCTCCGCGAGGGCGAGCTCGCTCACCAGAATCTGGCGGGCCTTGGCGAGCATGCGCTTCTCACCGGCGGAGAGTCCGCGCTCACGCTCACGACGCCACAGGTCACGCACGACTTCCGCGACCTTGATGACATCGCCCGAGGCGAGCTTCTCCAGGTTTGCCTTGTAGCGACGGGACCAGTTCGTGGGCTCCTCGGCGTATGGTGCGCGCAGCACCTCGAAGACCCGGTCCAGCCCGTCCTGACCGACCACATCACGCACGCCGACGAACTCCGCATTGTCCGCTGGCACACGTACCGTCAGGTCGCCCTGGGCGACCTTCAGCACCAAGTAGGTCTTGTCCACGCCTTTGATCTGGCGAGTTTCGATGGCCTCGATCAGCGCGGCCCCGTGATGGGGATAGACCACGGTGTCGCCAACCTTGAACGTCATGTGACAGGTACCCCTTCCGTGGCTATCCAGGGTAACACGGAAATCGCGGGTTCTGAATGGCGTTTTCGCAGGTCAGGGCGTATCTCGGGGCTTGACAACTCCGACAGGAACGTGCTTCGGACAGGGATCGGAAGAAGGTATTCGCAGGTGGGAGCGGCTCTTCGGGGCGAGCGAAACGCGTACGTTACACACATCCGGAGCATCCTCCAGAAGGCCGAACATCCCCAAATGTCCGGTTCCGTATGATCGACTTCCGCTACTCCGTTCGGAGGCCCGAGCCGGTTCCGGTCGAATCCGGAATTGATCACGAGGTGCCCCCACGGCCCGCCGGTGATCAATTCCGGGGCGGGCGCGCATTCCTTCACGGAACATTTGCGGTGCCGTCCGGGTCTCTTATGTGAATGCCGGACGGACACCACACCAATGTGACGCGGGAGCCATGTGTGACTCAGGTGGGATCACCGGTGCCGGGGGGTCGGGTGCGGCAGGACGAGGACGGCTCGGTAACCTAAGGCCCGCTGACAGACACTTAGGGCGGCTTTATCGGCCGCCCCGCTCGAGTCAAGGAGTTGCCGCCGCCGTGAGCAGCAGCCTTCGACGCGGCTCCCTCGCCGCGGCCGCCATCGCGTTCTCGATCGCCTCGCTCGCCGCGTGCGGCGCCGGCAACGACGCCCAGACGCTGGAGATCAAGCCGGACAACGCGGCGACGAGCGTCGGCGACATCAAGGTCCAGAACGCGATCGTCATCACGCAGCCCGACCTCGAGTCGACCGGCCCCGCCGCGATCTCCGCGACCCTCTTCAACTCGGGCAGGACTGCCGAGACGCTGGAGTCCATCACCCTCCCGGGCACCGGCAAGACCGCCGAGCTCAAGCCCGCCAAGGGCGGCAGCCTCAGCATCCCGCCCGGCGGTTCGCTGATCCTGGGCGGCAAGGACAACGCCACGGCGATGCTGCCGAGCAGCCGTGAGGCCGTGCAGGACGGCAACGCCCAGAAGGTCACCTTCACCTTCAGCAAGACGGGTGGCGTGAGCCTGCAGGCGTTCGTGGTCCCCGCCGAGCACTACTTCAAGGAGTGGGGCCCGACCGAGGTGCCGGCCGCGCCGGGCGCCTCGTCGTCCCCGTCCGGTTCGCCGTCGGGATCGCCGTCCGGTTCTCCCGCCGAGGGTGAGTCGGGCGCCCCCGCGGGCGGTGAGACGCCGGGTGGCCACCAGGCGTCCGGCACGCCGTCCGACGCGGCCTCCGCGAGCGCCGGCGCCGGGCACTGAGCAGACGACGCGAAGGGCGGGACCTCTCTCCGGAGAGAGGTCCCGCCCTTCGCGTCGCCGTAGTACGCGGTCGGCTTACGGCTCGAACTTGTAGCCGAGGCCGCGGACCGTCACCAGGTAGCGCGGGGCGCCCGGGTCCGGCTCGATCTTGGCGCGCAGCCGCTTGACGTGGACGTCGAGGGTCTTGGTGTCACCGACGTAGTCGGCACCCCAGACGCGGTCGATGAGCTGCATACGGGTCAGGACGCGGCCGGCGTTGCGCAGCAGCATCTCCAGCAGGTCGAACTCCTTGAGCGGCAGGTCGATCTTGGTGCCGCCGACGGTGACCACGTGGCGGTCCACGTCCATGCGGACCGGACCGGCCTCCAGGGCCGCCGGGGTGACCTCCTCGGGCTCGCCGCGGCGGCGCAGTACGGCACGGATCCGCGCGACCAGCTCGCGCGAGGAGAACGGCTTGGTGACATAGTCGTCGGCTCCTATCTCCAGCCCGACGACCTTGTCGATCTCACTGTCCTTGGCGGTCACCATGATGACGGGGACGTTGGAACGGCCGCGCAGCTGGCGGCAGACCTCGGTGCCCGGCAGGCCGGGCAGCATCAAGTCGAGGAGGACGAGGTCGGCGCCGTTGCGCTCGAACTCGTCGAGTCCGTCGGGCCCGGTGGTCGCGACCGCGACCTCGAAGCCCTCTTTGCGGAGCATGTACGACAGGGCGTCGGAGAAGGACTCCTCGTCCTCGACGACGAGCACACGGGTCACGGAAGGACCTCCGGGGCGGGAAGCGTTTCGTACGCGGTTGATTCGGGGGATGTGGGGGTGGACCGCCCGGCCTCCTCGTCGAGGCCCGCGCCTCCTGCGCGTGTCTCTCGGGCGGGTTGCTGCTGTGCGCCGCGGGCCGCACCGGCCTCCGGCAGCCGCAGGGTGAAGGTGGAGCCCTGGCCTTCGGCGCTCCACACCGTGACCTCCCCGCCGTGCGAGGCGGCCACGTGCTTCACGATCGCCAGCCCGAGTCCGGTGCCGCCGGTGGCACGGGAGCGGGCCGGGTCGACGCGGTAGAAGCGCTCGAAGATGCGCTCCTTGTCCTTGTCGGAGATGCCGATGCCCTGGTCGGTGACGGCGATCTCGATGTGGTCCCCGCCGGGGGCGTTCACGCTGCGGGCCGCGATGCCGACGCGGGTGCGGGCGGGTGAGTAGTTGACGGCGTTCTCGACGAGGTTGCCGAGCGCGGCGGCGAGCTGGCCGCGGTTTCCCCACACGCGCAGGTCGGCGGTGCCGCCCGCGGCCATGGTGATCTGTTTGGCGCCGGCCTGGTGCCGGCAGCGGTCGACGGCCTCGGCGACGAGCTCGTCGACCCGGACCGGTTCGGCGTCCTCCAGCGGGTCGTCGTTCTGCACCCGGGAGAGGTCGATGAGTTCCTGCACGAGGCTGGTGAGCCGGGTGGCCTCGATCTGCATGCGCCCGGCGAACCGCTCGACGGCCTCGGGGTCCTCGGAGGCGTCCATCACGGCCTCGGAGAGCAGCGAGAGCGCACCGACCGGCGTCTTCAGCTCGTGGCTCACGTTGGCGACGAAGTCACGCCGGACCGCCTCGATGCGGCGGGCCTCGGTCAGGTCCTCCACCAGCAGCAGCACCAGCCGGGAGCCGAGCGGCGCGACCCGCGCGGAGACGGCCAGGGCCTCTCCGCGTCCGGTGCCGCGCCGTGGCAGGTCCAGTTCGACCTGTCGTATCTCGCCGTCCCGCCGGGTGTCCCGGGCCATCTGCAGCATCGGCTCGACGGCGAGCTTGCCGCCGCGGACCAGGCCGAGGGCGTACGCCGCCGAGCTGGCCTTGACCACGGCGTCGGCCTCGTCGAGGACGACGGCGGACGACCGGAGGACCGACAGGACCGTGTCCACGCCGGGCGGGAGCACCGCGTCGGTGTGCAGGGAGCTGCGGGTGGGGCGCTTCTGCTCGCGCTCGCTGAAGCGGAACGCCAGCATGGCGATGACACCGGTGAGCACCCCGGCGATCGCTGCCGCTGCGGCGACCGCCGCGTTCACGTCCATGCACCCAGGTTAGGCATGGCTCGGGCACCCTCCACAGCCGTCGGGGTGCGAGCTCGAACACTCGTCGCCCAGAGTTCACCTTGGAGCCAGTATTGGTTCATTTGGGATGCCGGAAACGGACGCGTACGGGGCGGAACGTGGGAGCGTGGGGTTCGGACCGCCGGTAATACGACGGTCGTACCGCCGGTTGTCCGGTGGGCCCCGGCCCTTGGACCCCCGACTGAGACGCACGAGAGGGAAAGCCTGATGCGGGACGCGTACCACGAGGAACTGGACTCGATCGGCGACAGCCTGGTGGAGATGGCCCGGCTGGTCGGGTCGGCGATCGGGCGCGCCACGACCGCCATGCTCGACTCCGACCTGAAGCTGGCCGAGAACGTCATCGAGGCCGACCAGCGGGTCGACGAGCTCCAGCACGAGCTGGAGGCCCGGGCCATAGCCCTGCTGGCGCGGCAGCAGCCGGTGGCGACGGACCTGCGCATCGTCGTCACGTCGCTGCGGATGTCGGCCGACCTGGAGCGCTCGGGCGACCTCGCCCAGCACGTGGCGAAGCTCGCACGCCTGCGCTACCCGGACCGCGCGGTCCCGAGCGACCTGCACGCCACCATCCTGGAGATGGGCCAGCTCGCGCAGCGCCTGATGGCAAAGGCCGCCGAGGTGATCATCACCAAGGACGTCGACCTGGCGCTCCAGCTGGAGCAGGACGACGACGAGATGGACCTGCTGCACCGCACGCTCTTCCAGCACCTGATGGACGACCGCTGGAAGCACGGCATCGAGACGGCCGTGGACGTCACGCTGCTCGGCCGCTACTACGAGCGGTTCGCCGACCACGCGGTGTCGGTCGCCAAGCGCGTGGTGTACCTGGTGACGGGCGAGCACGCGGACGAGCTCCAGGCGGATGTGCAGCCGGAGATCCAGGCGGCGCCGGGGGCGGAGAGCGCCTGACGGGGCTGACCCGAGGGGTGGGCCGGGTACCGGTACAGGCCGCCCGGAAATCCAGGCCGAGGGCCGGGGCTGGGGCGCCGGGGCGCCTCAGTGCGCCGTTGATGCGCCCGGCCGGGCGGGCATCCAATGGGCACAGGCACCAGCCTCGAGGAGGGACCCATGGCCGAATCCCCCAGCACCACGCCCGACCCCGCCCGGCAGCGTGAGACCGAGCAGCCCGCCGAGATCAGGAGCCTGCCCCTGATCGCCGCGTGCGGCTGCGGCTCGGGCTGCGGGTGCGGGTGCCAGTCGGGCAGCCCCTGCCAGTGCGGCTGACGCCGGCGCTTCGTTGACCGTACGACCTGTGGGGCCCCGGCCGAGTCGCCGGGGCCCCTCGGCGTCGGGCTGGGAAACCTGAGGTCGCCCGGGTGGCCGTACGGGCGGAGCATGAGAGGTAGGCAAGGAAGGAGGCGCGAGGCATGCCCAAGTTCATGGATGTCCATCGCGGCATGGAGGGCATCACGGAAGAGCAGCTGCGTGAAGCCCACAACGCGGACCTCGCGATAGAGAAGGACGAGCAGGTCCACTTCGAGATGGCCTGGGCGGATCCGGAGTCCGGCCATGTCTACTGCCTCTCCGAGGCCCCCTCGGCCGAAGCGGTCCAGCGCATTCACGAGCGCGCCGGACACAAGGCGGACGAGGTCCACCCCGTGCCGTTGACGGTACGGTGACCTGCCCGGCACCCGGTTCCCGGCGTCGCGTCCCCGCCCGCCGGGTGCCGCGGGACGCGGCTCGTCAGCGGCGCCGTTGGCGTTGAGGCGGGCCGCCTGGCGGGTCAGCGGCGCCGTGCGGCGTTGAGGCGGGCCGCCTGGCGGGTCAGGTAATCGCGTTCGGCTAGGTCGGTGGCCTTGCGGGCCGCCTCGGCGTACAGCCGGGCCGCCGTTTCCGCGTCGCCGTCGCGTTCGTGGAGATAGGCCGCCACCGCGGCGTAGCGGGGCAGCGAGTCGTCCAGCGCGGCGAGCGCCGCGAGACCGGCGCGCGGGCCGTCGGCCTCGCCCACGGCCACCGCACGGTTGAGCCGGACGACCGGGTTGTCGGTGAGGCGCGCGAGCTCGTCGTACCACTCCACGATCTGCACCCAGTCGGTCTCCTCGGCGGTGGGCGCGTCGGCGTGCAGTGCCGCGATGGCGGCCTGGGCCTGGAACTCGCCCAGCCGGTCGCGGGCGAGCGCCGCCTGGAGGATCTGGACGCCCTCGGCGATCAGGCGGGTGTCCCACCGGCCGCGGTCCTGCTCGGCGAGCGGCACCAGGCCGCCGTCGGGCGCGGTACGGCCGGCGCGCCGGGCGTGGTGGAGCAGCATGAGCGCGAGCAGCCCCGACACCTCGGGGTGGTCGATCGCGGCCGCGAGCTGCCGGGTGAGCCGGATGGCCTCGGCGGCCAGGTCGACGTCGCCGGAGTAGCCCTCGTTGAAGACGAGGTAGAGGACGCGCAGCACGGTCCCGACGTCGCCGGGCTGGTCGAATCGCACGTCTGAGACGGTGCGTTTGGCGCGGCTGATGCGCTGCGCCATGGTCGCCTCCGGCACCAGGTAGGCCTGGGCGATCTGCCGGGTGGTGAGCCCGCCGACGGCGCGCAGGGTGAGCGCGACCGCGGACGACGGGGTCAGCGAGGGGTGGGCGCACAGGAAGTACAGCTGGAGCGTGTCGTCCACGTCGGACGCGGGTCCGGGCGCCGGTTCCTCGTCGACGAGGTCCTCGCGCCTGCGGCGGGCGCTGTCCGCCCGCGCCTGGTCGAGGAACTTGCGCCAGGCCACGGTGACCAGCCAGCCCTTCGGGTCCCGAACGGGCTCTCCCGTGCTCGAGCGAAGCCGAGAGCTTGGGGAAGGGTCGGCCGGCCAGACGCGGAACGCCTCGATCAGCGCGTCCTGCACGGCGTCCTCGGCCGCCGCGAAGTCGGCTCCGCGGCGGACGAGGATCGTGATCACGGCGGGAGTGAGGCTGCGGAGCAGTACCTCATCCATGGACCGAGCACTCCGGAACGGTGGGCGGGGCGGTCAGGAACGGGCGCACCTCCAGCCATTCGTGGATCGGCTTCCCGCCCGCACCGGGGGCCGCCGACAGTTCCCCGGCCAGCTCGACGGCACGGTCGTAGCCGTCGACATCGATGATCATCCAGCCGGCGATGAGGTCCTTGGTCTCGGCGAACGGCCCGTCGGTGACCGGCGGGCGCCCCTCACCGTCGTACCGGACCCACGCCCCCTCGGGGGCGAGCGCCTGGCCGTCGACGAACTCGCCGGTCTTCTCCAGCCGCGCCGCGAAGTCGTTCATGAACTGGATGTGCGCCGAGATCTCCTCCGGCGTCCACTGGTCCATCGGCACGTCGTTGACCGGTGACGGGGCGCCTCGGTAGTGCTTCAGCAGCAGGTACTTCGCCATGGTGGTTCTCCTCGGTGATGATGCGGCCCATCTTGGCCGCTCTCACCCCGGGGACGGAGCCGGACGCGGGTTCTCGACATCGCCGCCGAAGTTTTTTTCCGGCAGCATCCCCAAGGGCCCGGCCGGAGGATGCTCACTGCCCGACGCGGCCGTCGATCCGTTCGCGCAGGAGGTCGGCGTGACCGCAGTGCCGGGCGTACTCCGCGATCTGCGCGACCAGGATGTCGCGGACCTGGACCCGGCCGCCGGGTTCGGGGCCGAAGTCGGAGTGGCCGGCGTTGCCGGTGCCGAGGTCGGTGACACCGGCCAGGTAGCGGTCGGTGCGCTCGACCTCGGTACGCCACTGCCGCCAGGCGGCGTCCACGACCGCGGGGTCGGCGACCGCGCCGTTGAAGTCGCCGTCCCGGTCCTCCGGCGTGCGGTACAGCTTCGGCGCGTCCTCGCCGGCCATCACCCGGCGGACATGCCGCTCCTCCTCGGTCAGGTGCCGCACCAGCCCGAGCAGGGACATCGTGGACGGCGGGACGGATCTCCGGGCCATCTGCTCGGCGTCCAGGCCGGCGCACTTCATCTCCAGGGTGAGGCGGTAGGCCCGCAGGCAGTCGAGGAGCACGCCGCGTTCGCCGACGGGCTGGGCGTCGGTCTCACGTGGGTCGTCGTCGGGGTCGACCCACATGTCGGGGTAGACGGTCGCCCGTGTCCACCGAGTCGTATCCGCTGCCGCGGGCGTCGCTGCTTCGCCGGTGTGCTCACCTGAGACCATGCGGGCATGGTGGACGGAGCGGGGCGGGCCCGCCACCGAATATCGGGGCGTCAGCCGGTCTGCCGGGCTCTGGAACGTCAGCCGGTCTGCCGGGCGACGGGTTCGTCCTCGGCGCGCCACACCAGGACGCCCAGGCAGCCGTCACATCCCCACCGCGGCAACAGGGCCGCTCCAGCGGAGAAACCGCGGGCAGTGGCCTGGACCGGCTCTGTATGCCTCTCCGCCTGCCCCCGTCCCGCTCCGCTACGTACGGTCCAGCGCCGCGAAGACCGCCAGGCACAAGGTGAGACTCGCGGCGAAGGCGATGCCGCAGCGGGACAGGGCCGTGGGCACCGCGGCTCCCTCCCAGCGGGCGAGGGCGAAGGCGATCGCCGCGGCGACGACGGAGAAGAGGACGGCCACCGCCAGCGCGAGGAGCAGGAACGCCGGGAAGGTGTGGTTCATGAAGGCACCGCCTGGGTCGTGTGGTGTCGATGGGGAATTACGACGATCCCCGGGCGGAACCGCAGGTGGGACGGTTGGATGTTTCTCCGGTGACAACAGGGGGTTGTCCGGCGAACAATCCACGGGGGAGAACGAGTGGCCGGCGAGAGGAAGCGGGCGGGGCGGCCGTGGGGACCGGCCCGCGGCTCGTGCGTCGAGATCAACGAGCTGGTCGCGGTGGTGCGGTCCTGGCTCGACGAATCGACGGTGTCCGTGAGGGAGTTGCACGCACGGCTCACTCCCGAGCACTTCGTCGCCGGGACGGTGCCCGAGTTACGCCGGTTGCGTGACCGGCTGGCCGGCGATTCGCTGGAGTGGGACCTCGTCGAGGCCGTGGCCGACGTGTGTTTCCCCAACGAACCGGCCGACCTCGCCCGGCGGCGCCTCGGGGAGGCGAGGACGCTGTGGGACAGAGCGGGCACGAACCCCACGGCGATCGCGGAGACGCAGGAACTGGTGCCCGCCCGGGAGTTACTGGAGGCCAAGGACCGCACCATCGAGGTCCTCCAGGAGATGCAGCGAGCCCGGCAGGCCTACGAGGCCGGGGAACACGGGCGGCAACAGGCCCTGTCGATCGCCACGTTGTTGTTCGTCATGCTCGGGCAGGCCCAGGCGAAGGTCTCCGAACTGAGGCGCCGACTCGACGCCCTGGAGTCCGTGACGGTCGAACTCCACGACGGCCAAGGGGTGATGGAGCTTCTGTCACGGGCGCAACGGCAGGAGACGGACCTGCGCGAACAGCTGGTCCGCGCCGAGCGGGAGCGGGGCATCGCCCAGCAGGTCGCCGACCACGCGGCACGCCGTATCCAGCAACTGGAGGCCGAACTGGCCGAGTTGCGGCTTCGCATGGGGGAGGACGGGCCCTCCGGCACCCAGGAGGCGGCGCCGCCGCTGTCCCAGCCCGAACTGCACGCGCTCAGCCCCGACGACGCCGCGCTCGACGACGTCGACCGTGCGCTGGACAAGGCGCGCGCCGTGCTCGACGAGGAGCACGAGGCCGTTCAGCAGGCCGCCGACGAGGTGGGTTACTGGTCGTCCTCGATCCCCTCCGTTCCCTCGATCCCCTCGGCTGCTCCGGGGGAAGCCGGCGTCTCCGTGCCCGGGCAGGTCGGGCAGACCCCGGGGGGACAACCCTCCGGGTTGTCCGGAACAACCCCGAACAACCCGCCGACCAGTCAGGAGACGCCCTTCCCCGCGCTCGAATCCCCACGGTCCCCGGCCGCCGACCCCCAGGGCGACATCTCCGAAGCGGCCCATCGGATCACCCGGGGCAGGGACCCGGAGGACATCGTGAAGCGACTGTGCCGGGCCGTCGTCCCCACCGTCGCCGACGCGGTCATGGTCTACCTGCGGGACCCGATCCCGACGGGCGACGAAGAACACGTGGGCCCGCTGGTGCTGCGGCTGCAGCAGGTGCACCCGCTCCACGCCGGCGGGGGTGCCGCGCGGTGCGAGGTACGCCCGGGCAGCGCGCTCTTCGACGTACTGAACGGGGCGTTGCCGGTCGGTGGCGACTCGCCGGTCGGTGGGGCCGCGCTGCCGGAACTGCTCGGTGCGGGACATGAGACACCCGGCGGAGGCCACACCGTCCTCGTGCCCCTGCACGGTCGCAGGCGGATCATCGGCACGGCGGTCCTCGTGCGCCACCCCGCCGAGCAGGCCTTCCAGGACGCCGATCTGTCGGTCGCCGCCGAGTTCGCCACCCGCAGCGCGCTCGCCATCGACAAGAGCCACAATCTGCAGGCCGCGGTCCAGGACCTCCATCTCGCCCGCAGCCTCGCGGACACCCTGCAGATCGTCGCCGACGGAATCGTGACCGGTCTCGGCTACGAGCTGGCGTGCGTCAATCTCGTCCGCCCGGACGGCGATCTCGTGGTCGCCTCCTTCGCGGGCAATCCCGAAGCCGAGGCCCTCATCACCGGCCGCGTCGGCTCGCGCGAGTCCTGGGAGCGCCGCCTCGGCATGGGCCAGCACTGGGGCGACCTGGTGTTCATCCCGCACACCGAGGGCTGGGTCCTCGACGACGACGACGTCCCGCAGTGGTACACCGACGGGCCCGCCCCCCGCTTCGCGGACGAGTGGCACCCCTCCGACCGCCTCTTCGCGCCGATGTACGCCCGCAGCGCTTCCGGCGCCTCCGAGGGTGAGCTGATCGGTGTGATCTCCGTGGACCGGCCCCTCACGCGCCGCCGTCCCAGGCCGGACGAGCGCCGCGATCTGGAGGAGTACGCCTTCCAGGCCGCCATCGCCATCAGCAACGCGCGGCTGCGTGCGAACATGCAACGCGCGCTGGTGAGGCTGGAGAGGGAGCAGCAGTCGCTGCGGGCCAGCGAGGAGTCCTTCCGGCAGGCCTTCGAGTACGCGCCCAGCGGCATGGCCATCGCCGAGATGGGCGGTGACCAGCACGGGCGCATCCTCCGGACGAACGACGCATTGTGCCGCATGCTGGGCCGCCCGGCCTCCGCCATCCGCCGCTACTCGTTCTCGGACCTCGTCCACCCCGAGGACATAGAGGTCCTGCTCCGCACCAACGCCGAGGGCGGCCGCGCGGAACTGCGCCTCGGGCGCCGCGACGGCACCTACCTGTGGGTCTCGCTGCGCAACAGCGTGGTCGCGGAGGCCGCCGACGGCCCGCGCTTCCTCCTCACGCACGTCGAGGACATCGAGGAGCGCAAGCGACGCGAGTTCGTTCTCGCGCACCGCGCCTCGCACGACGATCTCACCGGCCTGCCGAACTCCTCCGAGCTGCACGCCCGCATCGGCGCCCGGCTCTGTGCACATCCGGAGCGAGGGGCCGACGCCGTGGAGGGGGCCGACGACCTCTACCCCGGCCACGCCGCCGAGGCGGCGATGCCCCACACCCATGTCCGGGCCCCCGTGGGCGACGGCAACACACACGGCCTGGCCGTGTTGTTCTTCGCCCTCCGCGACTTCAAGGCGATCAACACCCGTTTCGGGCGCGACGCGGGGGACGGCGTCCTCGTCGAGGTCGCCCGACGGCTCGATCAGGCCGTACGCGACGGCGACACGGTCGCCCGGTACGGCGGTGACGAGTTCGTCGTCCTGGCCGACGACCTGGGCCCCGCCGACGCGCACACCGCCGCGGTCTGGATGCAGTCCCGGATCCACCTGCCGATCCCCCTTGGCGACCAGAGCGTGCGCATGCACGCGGGTGTGGGCATCGCATGGGCCCAGTGCGGGACGGCTCCTGGTGACATCCTGCGAGCGGCACGGGGGTTCGCGTCGTGAGGGTGATCGCCGGGGCACCGGTGGTGAGCGCCGTTGTTGACTCTTTTCCGTTTCGCCGAGGAAATAGTTGACGGCGAACGGGTCATTGCATGCAGATGCTTCCATTCCCGGCTTGCGAGATAATCGATGTGGTGAATGCATGACTTCTCGACTGTGAAATGAGGGAAGACAATGGCACTCAGCGCTCACTTGACCGACACACAGGAGCAAGCGTTCAAACAGAACGCGGACGACCTCGCGAGGCTGGAACCTCAGCTGGACGAGGTGCACAGGACGGCCGTATCCCGCCTGGACAGCGCGGGTTTCACGGACATACTCAACTGTCTGGCCTGCAGCGCGTGCGAGGGATGGACCCAAGGCGACGACGGCAAATGCGGCAACTGCCCCCACGGCTTCTTCTCGCACAACGTGAAATAGCGGTGGTGGTCGACGAAACCACGGGCGCGTCGTCAACTCCTCCCGTTGCTTTGCGTTCGGGGTGCGCTGCGCCGCCGACGACTTCCGCCGAGACTCCGGACCGGCCGCAGTTTCTCAGAGGTGCCGCTTGGCTGTCCTGACCAGTCGGCTGACGTCGTCTCGGGTCCGTACCCGGGCGTCGTCGAGTTCCGCTCTGCCGTCTGTTTTGGCCAGCGCCGTGACGTCTGCGAGCACGTCCTCCGCGGCCCGGCTCAGCCCCTCGTCCTCGGTGAGCATCTGTACCCGGAACAGTGCCTCTTGAGCGTGGGAGCGTAGATCGTAGGCGCGGATCCGCACCGTGTCGGGATCCTCCGGTGGTGGCTGTTCGTGCTCGCAGAACCAGAGGTGAACCAGGCAACGGCGGTAGTTCACCAATGCGCCGGCGTAGGCGCTGTAGGCGTCGAGTCGTTCTTGTCGCAGCTTCTCCTGACGAGTGAACTGGTGGCCCCTGTCGGCGGTACGCTGCTGGAACGCCAGGGTGATCCCCGAACCGAGCAGGGTTCCCAGGACGGCTATGCCGCTGGCGATAATGGTCTCCACATCCCAAGCTGATCACGCATGGCCGTCCTCCGCTGGGTGTTGCCCGGCGCCGGTGCCATGGACGTCCGGTCGATGAGGTGGCCACGCCACCGGTCGGATCAGCCGCCGAAGGCAGATGTGTTGTCGCGTGCCCAGTCGGCGAAGGTGAGTGCGGGCCGGCCCAGGAGGTCAGCCAGGGTGTCGGTGGTGGGACCCGGGCGGTCGGCGTAGTCGGCCAGGGAGCCGAGCAGCCGGGCGGGGACCTCCTCGGGCAGCCCCTGGGCGAGCATGGCCTGCCGTACATGGTCGGGCGGGAGCTCCTGGAAGGTCAGGTTCCGGCCGATGGCGGCGCCGATGAGCCGTACCTTCTCGATCTGGTCGAGTGACTGCGGGCCGGTCAGTGTGTGGATCGCCTCCCTGTGCGGGCTGCCCCGCAGAGCGCGTACGGCGACCGCCGCGATATCGGCCTCGTGAAGGGGAGAGGTGGCGGCCCGGCCGTACGCGCCACGGACCACGTCACCGGCCCTGATCTGCGGTGCCCAGGCCAGTGCGTTGGCGGCGAAGTCGGCCAGGCGGAGGATCGTCCAGTCCAGGCCCGAGCTCATGACGGCTTCCTCGGCATGCTTGAACCGGGCGGCGAACCGGGCCTCCCCCGCGGGGTACTCCACGGTCGTGGCGGACAGCAGCACCGCCCGCCGTACGCCTTGCCCGGCGGCGAGCCTCAGCAGTTCGCCGAGGCCGGGTCCTACGGCGCGCGGGCTGATCTGCAGCGCTTCCACTCCGTGCAGCGCTGCCTCGATCCACTCGGGACGGAACAGGTCCCCGCGGACGGCCGTCACGCCGTCGGGGAGGCGGGCCTCACCGGTCCCGCGCGTGACCGCGGTGACGGCCGTGCCCTCCTGCAGCAGCTGTTTCATCACCTGACGTCCTACGACGCCGTTGGCTCCGGTAACGAGGATCATGATGGTTGCTCCTTGGCTCGACGCGTGGCGGTGACGAGGTGCGGTTCGGGCGAGGCGCATGCGGGTGGGCGACTTCAGACCACCCGCGCCCGGGGTGCCGGGGAGCCCGCGAGCGGGGACGAGTCCAGGTACTTGACCTCGTAGACGCGTTCGCTGAACTTCCAGCCGTCGGGAGTGCGCTCGTAACGGTCGTGATACAGGGCGTAGTTCAGGTGCGAGCTGCCGTCACGCATCCGCCCGAACTCCTGGACGTACGCACGGCCGGCCGCTGTGCCGCCGTCCAGCCGGATGACGCCCGGATACACGTTCTGCACGAAGAACTCCCAGAGTCCCTGCCCCCGTTCGACGCCCGCGCGGATCTCGTCCCGGCCGACGAACTCCATGCCGACGTGCGGCCACCGCACGATGCCCGCGGGAGTGAACAGCGAAGCGACACGGTCGTAGTCGCGCATCATCACCGCGTCGGTGATCTCGGCGCGCAGCGCCTCGATCTCGACGCGGTCGGCGACGGCCTGCACGTCACTCATCGGTACCCTGCCTTGTCGGTCGGTGGGCCAGACGTGCTCCGCCTGGCCGATCGGGCTGTGTTACGAGCATCAGCGCAGGTCAGCGACCGAACAAGAGGAAATGTGCGAGGCTGTCCATAACTCGGGGGTTATGTATGGAGCTGCGCGACATAGAGATCTTCCTGACCTTGGCCGAGGAACTGCACTTCGGCCGCACCGCCGAGCGGCTCCACGTGTCCCAGGCCCGCGTCAGTCAGGCCATCAGCAGGCAGGAACGTCGCCTCGGCGTCGCCCTGTTCGACCGCACCAGCCGACGGGTGGCCCTGACGCCTGTCGGCCGGCGCCTGCGCGAAGACCTCCAGCAGGCCGTCGACCTCCTCCAGGCAGGGTTGGCCCGCGCCCAGGCGGCCGGCGCCGGGGCGGGCCAGACGCTCAGGCTGGGCGTGTTCGGCCACGCCGGACACGAACTGCGCCCACTCGTCGAGGCGTTCCGCACGCGCCATCCCGGCAGCGACATCCAGTTCGGCGAGATCAGCGGCAGCGATCCGTTCACCGCTCTGCGCACCGGCGAGCACGACGTGCACGTGGTGTGGTTGCCCGTCTCCGAGCCGGATCTCACGGTGGGCCCCACCGTACTGACGGGAGCCCGCGTGCTGGCCGTGGCAGCGGACCATCCACTGGCCGCACGCGGCAGCGCGTCGTTGGAGGACCTCGCCGACAACCGCGTGGTCGACTTGGGTCCGGACGCCCCCGAGTACTGGGTGGCGTCCATGGTCCCCCTGCGCACGCCGCTCGGCCGACGCGTCCCGCGCGGGCCGATCGCGCGGACCTTCCACGAGGTCCTCACCCTGGTCGCCTCCGGAGAGTGCGTCCATCCGCTGGGCGAAGTCGCCGCCCGCTACAACAACCCCCCTGGCATCGTCTTCCTGCCCCTCCCCGACGCCCCAGCCCTCCCATGGGCCCTCGTCTGGCGGTCCACCGCCGACAACCCGACCATCCGCACACTCGCCGAAACGGCCGCGGACCTCGGCCCCATCACGCTGTGACGGTTTGAAGGGGCCCGACCACGACTCTCGTAGCTTGCTCGACGGGGAGACCCCGGTCGGCTTCAACCACTTCGGATTCCACATCGAGGACACGGCGACCACCACCGAGGCCCTGGTGACGGCCGGTACTCCGAAACCGGCCGAACGCTTCACCGACCGCCCTTTCGCCGAGTACCGCGCCATGGATCCGGAGGGCAACTGGTTCGACCTCTCGGAACACGGCTTCGGCGGCCCCCGCCCGCCGTCGGACTCCACCGGCTCCTGAACCGCGACGACCGGAAGGCTCCGCAGGGGTGGGCGGGGCCGCTGGAGGACTCTGTCAGCGCTGGAAGGGCATCGTCGAGCAGTTGGACGTGGCCGGTCTGCCCTCCAGACGGTCGGTGAGCCAGGAGATCGCCGCTCCTTGGTCAGTGATGAGCGGAGCGAGGTGGTTGGTGAGGATCCTGTCGCCGAGGTCGGGCAGGTTGACGGCCGCGTAGGTGACGTTGCCGCCCTTGCGGCACCAGTCCACGGCCAGCCGGCGGGCCTGGGCGTGCGGAACGATGTCGTCCTGGATGCCGGTGGCCACACGGACCGGACCGGCCGGCTTGAGCGTCCCGATGCGCTGCTCGTCGAGGACGGCCCGGGCACGTGGTTCGGCGGCGATGATCTCGGCGACGGACTCGCCGCTGTTCGTCC
The DNA here is from genome assembly GCF_042899705.1 of Streptomyces sp. NPDC013187. Classification (NCBI taxonomy): domain Bacteria; kingdom Bacillati; phylum Actinomycetota; class Actinomycetes; order Kitasatosporales; family Streptomycetaceae; genus Streptomyces; species Streptomyces sp. NPDC013187. The sequence goes on from NZ_JBIBAF010000020.1 coordinate 40,938, forward strand.
ACGCGCTGCTCCGAGCAAAGCCGTAGCCGATGACGGCCTCGCCGACGCACATGGTCGACGCGTCGGCGAGGGCCTTGCGCCCGGCGTCGTTGAGGTTCGCCTCGGCGACGTCCCGCATGTCGGGGTACGCCTGGACGAAGCCGTTGATCGCCCAGCCCAGGGCAGCGGCCAGAGCGCTCCCGTCGATGCCCTTCATGACGGCGGTCAGGTCGGCGGGTGGCGCGCCCGCGTAGGTGCCCGCCAGATGGACGTCGGGCGCGTAGGCGGGCTGGAGTTCGGCCGCCGAGGCGCTGGCGCCGCCGCCCTCGCTGTACCCGTACAGGCCGACGCGGGAGCCGGCGGTGAGGGACGTGCCGGGAAGAGCGCGCGCCGCGCGGACGGCGTCCAGCACCGCGTGCCCCTCGTCCAGGCGGTTGACGTAGCTGTGCAGACGGTCGGTGGCGCCCAGGCCGACGTAGTCGGTGACGACGACGGCCACCCCGGTGGCGAGGAGACGGTAGATCGCGAGGTTGTCGTAGCCGACGGACAGCGTCTGCCCGCTGACGGTGAGCGGGTGCTGCAGGGCGAACGAGGGCGCGCACTGGTCGCCCTGGCCCATGGTTCCCGAGGCCACCGCCACCAGCGGGCGGGGCCCGTCGCCCTCCCACTGCGCCGACGGCTCGATGTAGGCGCCGGTCACCGCGACGGCCCGGCCGCCGGAGTCGGTGGACTTGTACATCAGCCGGGTCGCGGTGCCCGGCAGGGGCCGGCCGTCGAGGCCGGGCAGCGAGAGCCCCAGGGGGAAGGGTTGCTGCCGGATCAACGCGCCGTTATCGGCGGGCAGTTGGGTGGGCGGGGTGTAGAAGGCCGGGATGCTGACGCCCCGGGACACGACGGGTTCGGCGTCGGTCGCGACGGCATCGGCCGTGGTCGCACCGGCGCAGACGCAGGCCACGGTGGCGAGCGCGGCGGCGGTCAGACGGTTGAAGGTGGAACGCGGACGGCGGCGGTAACGGCTCACAGCTCACTCCTCGCGCTGCTGCGGTGCGTGATTGCGCGAAAAACTAGCACCGGTAGTTACCGCTGGTAACATCGGGAGGGGTCACGTTCCGGTAACTGTTTGCCGAAGCAAGCGCAAGGCGTTTCCCGGAGCACGGGGAGGGCGGCGCGAGGCGGGCACGTGCTCAGCGATCGGTGCGGCGGCCGGCTGGAGGACGCCTCGATGCCGCCACCGATCAGCGGTGCCCCGGACGGCACTGTCTTCGACACCACCAAAACGATGCGACACGACAACGGAAGGCTCGTACGCTCCGAACCGGGGGACCAGGGGGACCGGGGAGGACCAGGAGGACCGGATGACCAGGGAGACCGGGGATGACCAGGGAGACCGGGGAGCCAGGGAGACCGGGGAGGACCAGGGGACCGGGGGGAACCAGGAGGGGCAATGACGGACGAGTACATCTTGCTGGTGTGCGACGACACACCCCATGACGTGCTGCTCACGGACCCTGGTGCACACGTGATGGACGTCGTCCAGGTCGTGCGTCGGCTGACGGGGCTGAGCCTCTGGCGCAGCAAGGTTCTGGTGACGCGGGTTCCTGCCGTCGTTCTCGCCCACGTGCCCGAGGAGGACGCGACGGCAGCCGTCTCAGCCCTCCGCGATGCGGGAGCTCACGCAGAGACGAGGGAGCAGCGGGAGCCGGACTTCCGGAAGCACTGAGCACGACCCGATCACCCGGCTGAGGGCCCGTAGCCGGCCCAGGCCACCGCAAGCCCCCTACCGGGAAATCCGCAAGTAGGGGGCTTGTTCGTACGGGGTTACTTCTTCCCCTGGGTGTTGGCAGGGATCTTGGGGAGCTGGGTTTGCTACTGGTCACGGGCGATGGGATCGGCCGCCTGATAGTCGTCGTTGGTCGTCATCGGCCACTGTCGAGCGGCCTCGTACGGCCTTTGCACGGTCCAGATAACGGCCGGCGGCGGTCTACGAGCTGATGGGCAACTCCCGCGCTCGCTGGCGTGCTCGGGCCCGTAGCTCCTTCAGGCGACTGTGAAACACGTTGTGGCGGTTCTGGTCGAGGTTCAGCGGAAGATCGAGTTGGGAGATGAGTTGCGACTCCGACGTCCACGGTTCGTCTTGCTCGACCCAGCACACCCGCGCGTTGTCCGCCATCCACTGGTTGAGGGCGGCTTCGCCGGCCTTGCCGAAGGTCATCCGCTTGCCGCTGCCTACGCGGCGCAGCTCCAGTCCGAGCAGGCACCCAAGGGTGAGCCGCAGGGTTGAGCCAGCCGCGTTGCCCCGGTAGTGGTAGCGCACCCGCTTGCGCAGGTTCTGGGTGCTGGTCCGGTTGGCCATGTACCGCGGGGCTATTCCGACGTAGAGCAGGCGCCCGGTGTCCAGGTCCGAGTGGGGTGGCTGCTTGAAGTGCCACCCGTAGACCCCTGCCGCCGCCGGTACAGGGCTCGGCCGCACCAAGACCTCTTGCGCCGACCACAATCGGTCTGGACTGACGAGAGCGGCAGCTTCCACGAAGCCTCCAGGCGTTCCATGGCTGATCGCCGCAGGCTACTGGTCGACGCTGACATCTGACATCAGCTTGGGGAGCTTAGGTGTGTGTTCTGAGGATGGCCGGCCCGCTGAACTGCGGTGGAGCGGTGCCGGTGGGCGGTCGGTCGCAGTTCCTCGGTGTTCCCCGTGATTGCGCGCACGATCTGGCACGGGTCTGGCACGACCTCTTCATCCGCTTCTGGCAGTACAGGGCGGTGCCTGCCCGCTACGCTGCGCAGGCTGGGCGTCCACGCGATGGGGGAGGAACAATGAGGATCAAGGACCCGGAGTACCCGGCAGCGGTCGAAGCGGCCGTGGAGATCCTGCGAAAGCGGGCCCAGCAGGGACAAACCATCACGTACGGGGAACTGAGCGCCGAGTTGGCGACGCGAGGCTTCGACTCCATCCCGCCTCATCGCGGAGTCATGACCTACCTGCTCAAGGATGTCTGCCTCCACGGCAACGAGGACGGACGAGGGCCAATGCTCTCGGCGATCGTGGTGAACAAGGCCAGCCGGGAGCCGTCCGACCAGTTCTCCGGCCTTGCCCGAAGCCTGCCCTTCTCCCGGCCGGCTACCTGGGGCTGGCGGGACGAGCAGCAGCAGGTGTTCGCTCAGCACCGCCCGGAATGACGTAGGTCCCCGACACCCGCTGCAAGGAGTTCGATCTCTCGGCCTACCTGGGGCCTTGGCACCGTTGCTCGTTCTCTGCGCTCAACCGCTCGAGGCCGCGCCCTCGTTGATGTCAGCGGGTGATGTCAGGTCGGACGAATCTCCCCCGGACCCCGTGTGCTGCTCGCTCGGTCTGGCCGCCGACCGTGGACAGCAAGCGAGTCGCCCCATGGACGGCAGAGCGGGTCTTCGCCGTCCGGGCCGGCATGCCCGAGCGGTACCAAGCCATGGTCGACCTGGGCGACGGCTGCGGTCTCCGCCTGGGGGAGATCCTTGGCATCGCCGTCGACGCGATCGACTTTGCGGCGGGCACACTCCACGTGGTCCAGCAGCTCAAGCTGAGCCGTAGCAAGCCAGTGTTCGCCCCACCCAAGGGTGGCAAGCTGCGGGACGTGCCGCTGCCCGGTCCGGTCGCTGATGCCCTCCGGGGCCACATGAAGCGGTTCCCGCCGGTGGAGATCACCTTGCCGTGGAAGGTGGCGGACGGGCCTCCCGTGACCAAGCGGCTGCTCTTCACCGGGCCGCGTGGTGGTCATGTCTGGCGGACGTCCCTCAACGAGGAAGTGTGGAAGCGGGCGCTCGCCTCGGCCGGGGTGATCCCCGAGCGGAAGCCGGGCGGGTCCTACGCCGAGTCCCGCGAGAACGGCATGCACGCCCTCCGGCACTTCTACGCCTCGGTGCTCCTGGACGCCGGGGAGAACATCAAGGCCCTCGCCGAGTACCTCGGCCACTCGGACCCGGTCCTGACGCTCCGCGTGTACGCGCACCTCATGCCGTCCAGCCAGGAGCGCACCCGCAAGGCGATCGCTGCCGTGTTCGCATGATGAAGATTCCATGCACCGCACGCGCCCGTCCCTCGTACCCCGCAACATTACCGAAGCTAGTATTCGAAATCGCCACACGTGAATGTTCCACCCGCCGCGACATTGCCGAAGCTAGCATTTGAAATCACCACACGTGAATGTTCCACCCGCCGCGACATTGCCGAAGCTAGCATTTGAAATCACCACACGTGAATGTTCCACCCACCGCAACATTGCTGGGGCAGGTTTTTCGCGCCAGGACGTCCCCCACCTGGCCTCCTGGCCGCCCAGTGGCTGGGTGGGCCCATGGTCGGACGAGGCCGCTCCCGCCTGGCTGGGGCACCTACGAATTTTAGTAGGTGGCGTCATGGGCCCCTGAAGGGCCACTCGTCACGCCAAGATCGTGGCGGTGTGAAACTGGAAGCATACGACTACTCCGACGACTCTGACTGGGGATTTGTTACGTCCTCTATTAGGCCGCTAAAGTCCAACGTGCCGTCGAGAGAAGAAGAGGGGCCGCTCACTGGCATGAGCGGCCCCTCACCCGTCGGCACACGTTATTCACCACTGCTACAGGAGAATCCATGCGTCCTACGGAGAACGTTATGGTCCCACGACCCGGCCTGCGCATCGACCTCGTCCCTCGTGAGCTGCCGCTCGTCCTCATCGGCTTCGGCGGCGCGACCCTTGCCATCTGGGTCGGTGCCGAGACTGTCGCCGTCGTCCCGCTGGCCTTCCTGGTGTCAGTCCGCATGACGCTGCGCCGCATCTAAGCGCGACGGCCCAGGGACGGCCCAGTCCCACCAAAAAGCCCCCGCCCTGCCAGGAAACAGCAGGTCGGGGGCTTACTTGCGTCGGCTTACTTCTTCTTGCCCTGGTTCTTGACCGCCTCGATCGCCGCCGCGGCCGCCTCGGGGTCGAGGTAGGTGCCGCCCGGGTTGAGGGGCTTGAAGTCGGCGTCGAGCTCGTAGGAGAGCGGGATGCCCGTGGGGATGTTGAGGCCCGCGATGTCCGCGTCGGAGATGCCGTCGAGGTGCTTGACCAGGGCGCGGAGCGAGTTGCCGTGGGCCGCGACCAGGACCGTGCGGCCGGTCAGCAGGTCGGGGACGATCGCGTCGAACCAGTACGGCAGCATGCGGACGACGACGTCCTTCAGGCACTCCGTACGCGGGCGCAGCTCCGGCGGGAGGGTCGCGTAGCGCGGGTCGGAGAACTGGGAGTACTCGGCGTCGACGTCCAGCGGCGGGGGCGGGGTGTCGTAGGACCGGCGCCACAGCATGAACTGCTCCTCGCCGAACTCGGCGAGCGTCTGGGCCTTGTCCTTGCCCTGGAGGGCGCCGTAGTGGCGTTCGTTCAGGCGCCAGCTGCGGTGGACCGGGATCCAGAGGCGGTCGGCGGACTCCAGGGAGAGCTGCGCCGTGCGGATGGCGCGCTTCTGGAGGGACGTGTGCACGACGTCGGGGAGCAGGCCGGCGTCCTTGAGCAGCTCGCCGCCGCGCGTCGCCTCCTTCTCGCCCTTCGCGGTGAGGTTGACGTCCACCCAGCCGGTGAACAGGTTCTTCTCGTTCCACTCGCTCTCGCCGTGGCGGAGGAGGATCAGCTTGTACGGTGCGTCGGCCATGCCTCAGAGCGTAATCCACGCTTTCGCCCGTTCGTGTGGCTGCCCGGCAGGCGGACGTTTGACGGGATCTGTTAATTGAGTGGCCCCCGTCAACCACCCGCTTGTAATTTGCGCGTACCGCCAGCGCTGCTTACACGCGCCATTCACGTCTGTTGCCTCCGGGGGGCCCATGCCGTACACCCTGCGTGCCCGACGCGCCGTCCGGGAGACGGTCTCCGGCCTCCCCCGCGCGTTCTGGTGGCTGTGGGCCAGCACGCTCGTCAACCGCCTCGGTGGCTTCGTCGCCACGTTCATGGCGCTGTACCTGACCCTCGACCGCGGATACTCCGCCACGTACGCCGGTCTGGTCGCCGCCCTGCACGGGCTCGGCGGGGTGCTCTCCTCGCTGGGCGGCGGGGTGATGGCGGACCGGCTGGGGCGGCGTCCGACGCTGCTGATCGCACAGGCCTCGACGGCCGTGTCCGTGGCGCTGCTGGGGTTCGTGCACGACCCGGTCGCGATCGCCGGTGTCGCGTTCCTGGTCGGCATGGCGAGCAACGCCTCGCGGCCCGCCGTGCAGGCGATGATGGCCGACATCGTCCGGCCCGAGGACCGGATCCGCGCCTTCTCCCTCAACTACTGGGCCATCAACCTCGGCTTCGCCGTCTCCTCCATGGCCGCCGGATTCATCGCCGAGGTCAGCTACCGCGCCGGATTCCTGATCGAGGCGGGGATGACGCTGGTCTGCGCGATCCTCGTCTTCCTGCGGCTGCCGGAGTCCAAGCCGGCCGAGCGGGTGGTGGCGGCTGGCGCCCGGGACGACTCCGTGAGCCTGGGCACCGTACTGCGCGACGGGCGGTTCATGAGTGTCGTCGGGCTGTCCTTCCTCGTCGCGATGGTCTTCCAGCAGGGGTCGGTGGGGCTGCCGGTGGCCATGGGCGAGGCGGGCTTCTCCCCGGCCGAGTACGGCATGGCCATCGCCGTCAACGGTGTGATGATCGTCGTCCTCCAGATCCCGGTGACCCGGTTCATCGAACACCGGGATCCGCGCCGGCTGCTGGTCGTCTCGTCCGTCCTCGCGGGGTACGGCTTCGCGCTCACCGCCTTCGCGGGGTCCCTGGGCGTCATCGCGCTCACGGTGTGCGTGTGGACCCTGGCGGAGATCGTCAACGCGCCGACGCAGACCAGTCTCGTCGTACGGCTGTCCCCGGTGCACGGGCGCGGGCGCTACCAGGGCATGTACACCATGTCCTGGTCGGTGGCCGCCCTCGTCGCCCCGCTGCTGTCCGGGTTCGTCATCGACCGGTTCGGGGCGGCGTGGCTGTGGGGGCTGTGCGCGGTGGTGGGGACGGTGGCAGGTGTCGGGTACGCCGTGCTGATGCGGAGTCTGCCGGGCGTGGAGAAGGTGGCCGAGCCGTCGGTGGGGGTGCGGCCGCAGCCGGAGGTCGGGGCGGGGTGAGCCCGACCTGCCTTCGGTGCACAGTCGGTGCGGGGTGAGGCGGTCTACGTTGTGACCCTCCGGCCCGTCACATCGGCAGGAGCCGTGCGGGGTCCGCGCGAAGGCCCGTCACATCGGCAGGGAGTACAGCCGCACCCGCCCGGGAGGCCAGTGCGCGTCGTCGCGCAGGGGCGTCACCATCGTGTGCAGCGGCATGGTCACCACGCCGGAGCCGGGTTGTTCGACGAGTACGTCCGTGTCGAGCGGGTGCCATCCGAGGCGCCGGTACAGCGGCACGAGGGGAGGCCTGCAGAACAGGAGCGCGTGCCGGGGACCCTGCGTGCGAGCGTGGTCGAGGGCCGCCGCGAGCACGAGCCGGGCCAGGCCACGGCCCCGTACGTCGGGCGCCACAGCCACTCCGCCGACGCCCATCACCTCGGTCTCCTCACCCTCGACCGCGATCGGCAGTCGCAGCAGACCGGCGTGGGCCACGAGCCGGCCGTCGAGCCGGACGCCGAAGTGCTCCTCCTTGGGGAGCCAGGTCAGACCGGCAGCGGCAACGCCGAAGGGGTCGTCGCCGCTGCCGAGGATCTCGTCCTGTTCGGTCTTCGTGTAGCGGGGGAGCCGAGTGACGGTCGGCGTCCCACAGGGCTCGTTCGCCGACTGGTTCGCGTTCGCGGGCTGGTGCTCGTTCGCCGACTGGTTCGCAGACATACCGGCATGATGATCGAGGGGTGCGCGGCCGGCGCTGGCAGGTCTCCTCCTGGCGGTCGGCAAAGCCCGACCGTCGGTTGGGTCCCGGACGACATCTCCGGGCCGCCCCCGGACAGGCCGGGGATACAAACCATTCCCTCTGGAGCTGGAACCCCCGGAAGCCTGCCGCGCACTGGTGACCCTAAAGCCGGGCACTGACAACGGGCCCGGACGCCGGCGCCCCGCCTCCGACCACGCCGGGCAGGTCGGCCGAAGCGCTCCCGGAACGGCCGTCCACAACGCCCTCCGAAACCGGCCGCACTACCCGTCCACGAACCCGAGCTCCGTGTCCGGCCGGCACTGCGGGCAGGCCTTGACCCCCTCGGCGAGGGCCCGCCGGGCGTGGTCACGGTCGACGCCCTTGCTGCGCCGGCCCGCGTTCCAGCAGCCGCCGACATGGACGTACACCGCCTCCTGGCCGGACAGGCCGTGCTCGATCAGCCAGTCCGGCGCGGGGGGCCGGGCCAGGAGACCGCGTCGGTGTTCGCTCCGGCGGCGTTCCTCGTCCGCTATCCATCGGCGGGTGCGTGCCAGGTCGCGCTCCTGCACGCGCTCCAGGAAGCGGAGCAGCGCGAGCCGCGACTCTGGATCGTTCATGCGTTCGATTCTAGGAGCAGGGGGCTCCTGCGGCACCCACCCCACCCCACCTCCGGCGGCGACACCCCTTCAAGTCGTCCCTCAGGTCGTCAGGCGGCGGCTCAGCCAGACGTACGCGGCCATGGCCAACGAGCCGCGTGCCATGAAGTCGGCCCAGACGGAGAGCAGCAGGGCGGGGTCGTCCGTCCTCAGGACCGCCCAGGTCAGCGCCGACGTGAGGGCGACCGTCACCGCCAGGACGCAGGCGTACGCGGTACCGGCCCCACGGTTCCGGCCGAGCCGGGTGCCCAGCAGCCCGGCGGGGATCTGCACCGCCACGTGGTAACCCACACAGCTCAGCGCGATCGTCAGGAAGATCATGAACGGCGGCACGTCCGCCGATGGGTCGTGGGCCGGGGCCGCCCCGTAGGCGTCCAGGGCCCAGGCCGGTGGCACCAGGAAGGTGAGGAGCAGCACCGCTCCGCTCAGATGCATGGCGGCAAGGTGTGTCTTCACGGTCCCCCCACGGCCCGTCGGTACCGCGCCCCACCTCGGCGTCGGAAGTCCGCAGAGGTTACCTCCGAGGTAATCGACGCTCCCCGCGCGCCCCGGCAAGCTGGGTTCCATGACACCTGCCGACACCGCCGAAGTCACCATGACACCTGCCGACACCGCCGAAGTCACCCGCTCCACCGTCCGGAAGTTCCTCGAACTCCGGCTCGCCGGCGACACCGAGGGGCTGACGGCTCTCTTCGCCGACACCGTCGACTGGATGCTCGCCGAGAACCCCGCCACGCCGTGGATCCGGCCTCGGTCCACCGCCGCCGAATGTGCGGCGCAGGCCGATGAGCTGGCCCGGTACACCGTCCCCGAGGACGCTCGCGCGTCCGTCGACACGTTCCTCGTCGACGGGACGGACGCCGTGCTGATGGGGTATCTCTCCGGGACCGTACGGGCGACCGGCAAGTCCTTCGCGGGGCCCTTCGCGCTGCGGCTCACCGTCGAGGGCGGGCGGATCACCCGGCACCACCTGTACGAGAACAGCGTGTCGATCGCCGCGGCCTGCACGCCCTGACATCCGCACCACGAGCAGCCTTCGGCCGCGGTGCGGCCTGCACGCCGCCCTGACACCCACCGCACGAGTCACCGGGGCCGTGACGACGTCACCCCCTGCCCTCACCCCTCACGACCCGGACGTACTGCCGCCGGTCCTCGTCCCGCACGACCACCCCGAGCGCGAGCAGTTCCCCGCGCAACTCCCGGGCGTCCTCGGCACCGCCCTCCTCCGTGCGGGCCCGGGCGCGCGCCCGCAGCAGGGCGTCCGCGCCCGCGGGCAGGCCGGGAGTGCCGGGGACCCAGCGGCGGAACTCGGCGCGGTGCGGGTCCTCCTCCGCCCATGCGTAGCCGTGTGCGGTGAGGGCGTCCGCGAGGCGCCGCCAGTTCAGGCCGCAGTGCTCCCGCGCCAGTTCGAGGGTGTCCGGGCCGAGCAGGACGAGCTGCTTGCCGTCCCGGAAGAACACGGAGATCTCGTCGCGGGCGAAGTCCTGGACGCTGTCCCGGACGGCCAGGGTCACGTGGGTGTCGCGGACGCGGACGGACAGCGACTCGTGCGCCGCTGTGAAGCCGAGCAGCAGTCCGCCGAGCAGGCCGACCGCTGTCGTACCGAGGGTGAGGGCGGGTTCCGGGACCGATGTGAGCAGTTCGGCCGGGCCTTCGAGCGGCGCCCACGGCAGGGCGAGCAGCAGGCGGGCGAGGAGCGGGAGCAGCGCGCCGGCCACGGCACCGCAGGCGACGCAGAAGAGCACGATGGCCCAGGCCGATTCGGCGAGTTCCGTCGCCCTGCCGGCCTGCGGGCGGGGGCTCTTCCGCATGGGAACGTTCCTGGCTTCCTCCATACGGCCAGTCTCCTGAGCAGCCGTCCGCCCTGTCGTCAGCCGTTGGTCTACGGCCCCGCGACTTTGGTCGCCCGCCGGCCCGCCTCCCCGGCTCACGGGTGCATCCGCGCCCCCTTCACCACCTTGTCCACCGCGTTCTTCGGGCCGTGGACCGCGAGCCCCACGAGGTCCAGTTGAGCGGTCGGCACGGCCCGCACGGCGGCGCGGTTGTCGCGGTCGTTGCCGGTGGCGAAGAGGTCGGAGGTGAAGATCGCGCGGGGCAGGGCGCGGGAGAGGGCACGGGTGTGGGCGGTGGTCAGGGTTTCCTTCGTGGCCTCGAAGACCATGACCGGCTGGCGGAACATGGGGAGGTAGGGCACGCCGTCCGCGTCCTCGTACGGTTCGCCGATCACCTCGGGAATCTGTGTTCCGAGGCCGCTGACCAGGAACGATGTCACATTGAGGCGCTGCCAGGGCTCCAGGTCCGCGCGCAGCAGTACGGCGATCTTCGTGTCGAAGCGGATCGGTTCGGTGTTCATGGTCCGAGCGTGCCCGCCGGCCCCCGCCGGGGTCTTGTACGTTCTTTGCATGGCCTCCGAGTCCTCCCGGATCGTCTCCGCCTGGCGGCCCGCCGTCGAGGGTGTCGTCGAGGTCTTCCACGCGCGGTTCACCGAGTACGCGTATCCGATGCACGTCCACGACTCCTGGACGCTGCTGATCGTCGACACCGGCGCCGTGCGGTACGACCTCGACCGGCACGAGCACGGCACCCCGCACGACACCGTGACGCTGCTGCCGCCGCACGTGCCGCACAACGGCTCCCCCGTCACCGCCGAGGGCTTCCGCAAGCGGGTGCTGTACCTCGACGGGACGTACCTCGGGGACGAGTTCATCGGGGCCGCCGTCGACCGGCCCGATCTGCGTGATCCGCTGCTGCGGCGGCGGGTGGGCCAGGTGCACGGCGCGCTGGGGCGGCCCGGTGAGGAACTGGAGGCCGAGAGCAGGCTGTTGTTCATCGGGGAGCGGTTGCGCGGGCATCTGCGGAACGAGTCCGCTTCCGCTCGGCCGGCCGATCCCGTGCTCGCCCGGCGGCTGCGCGAGTTGCTCGACGAGCGGATCGTCGAGGGCGTCGTCCTGCGCGAGGCGGCGGGGCTGCTCGGCGCCCATCCGGCCCATCTGGTCCGGGCGTTCAGCACGGCCTACGGCATCGCCCCGCACCAGTACCTGACGTCCCTGCGTGTGGGGCGCGCCCGGCGGCTGCTTCTGGAGGGGCGCTCTCCGGGCGAGGTGGCGGTGGCGGCCGGTTTCTACGACCAGTCGCACCTCACCCGGCACTTCCGGAAGCTGGTTGGGGTGCCGCCGGGGCGTTACCGGGCCGGTTAGCGTTCGGGGCGCTGCGTGAGGTGGGCGAACGCGTCCAGGTTGCGGGTCGATTCACCCCGCGAGACCCGCCACTCGTACTCCTTGCGGATCGCCGAGGCGAAGCCCAGCTCCAGCAGGGTGTTGAAGGCGCCGTCGGAGGCCTCCAGGACCTGGCCGAGCAGGCGGTCGAGCTCGTCGGGGGTGACGGAGGGCAGGGCGAGGCGGCCGGTGACGTAGACGTCGCCGTGCTGGTCGACGGCGTAACTCACGCCGTAGAGCTTGAGGTTGCGCTCCAGGAGCCAGCGGTGGACGCCCTGTTCGTTCTCGTCGGGGTGGCGGATGACGAAGGCGTTCAGCGACAGGGAGTGGCGGCCGACGAGCAGGGAGAGCGTCGTCTTCAGCTTGCGGGTGCCGGGGAGCTGCGCGACGTACGTGCCGGGCCGGGGACTCTCCCACTCCAGGTCGGCGTCCTTGAGCACTCCCTCGATGACCTGTGCCGCACGCTGTTCCTGATCGGTTTCACCCATGCAGCGAGCGTACGCGACGGCGGTGCGCCTGCATCGCGGCCGTATAGACGTCCGCCGTGGCGGCGGCCGCCGTGTCCCAGCCGAAGGACTGGGCATGGCGGGCGGCCTGGTCGCCCAGCCGGGGCGCCAGCTGCGGGTCGTCGGCGAAGTCGCGCAGCACGCGCGCGTAGTCGGCCGGGTCGTGGCCGCGGACGAGGAAGCCGGTGTGCCCGTCGCGCACCGCGATCGGCAGGCCGCCGACCGACGCCGCGAGCACCGGGGTGCCGGCCGCCTGCGCCTCTATGGCGACCAGGCCGAAGGACTCGCTGTAGGAGGGCATGACCAGTACGGAGGCGGCGCGGAACCAGTCCGCCAGCTGTTCCTGGCCGACCGGCGGGCGGAACCGCACGACGTCCGCGATGCCCAGGCGGGCGGCCAGTTTCTGCAGGCCCTCGGGCTTGGCGAGGCCGCTGCCGGAGGGTCCGCCGACGACGGGCACGAGGATGCGCGAGCGCAGTTCGGGGCGCTCGTCGAGGAGGACGGCGACGGCGCGCAGCAGCACGTCGGGGGCCTTCAGCGGCTGGATGCGGCCGGCGAAGAGCGGGATGAGCGCGTCCTGGGGCAGGCCGAGGCGGGCCCGGGCGGCGGCGCGGCCGTCGGCGGGCGAGAAGCGGCTGAGGTTCACACCGGGGTGGACCACGGCGACCTTGTCGGTGTCGGCCGCGTAATGCCGTACGAGTTCGTCGGCCTCTTCGGTGGTGTTGGCGATGAGGCGGTCGGCGGCGGACACGATCTGGGTCTCGCCGATGACGCGGGCGGCCGGTTCGGGGGTGTCGCCGTCGGCCAGGTTGGCGTTCTTGACCTTGGCCATGGTGTGCATGGCGTGCACCAGGGGGACGCCCCAGCGCTGGGCGGCGAGCCAGCCGACGTGTCCGGAGAGCCAGTAGTGGGAGTGGACCAGGTCGTAGTGACCGGGGCGGTGATGGGCCCAGGCGTGCATCACGCCGTGGGTGAAGGCGCACAGCTGGGCGGGGAGGTCCTCCTTGTTGAGGCCCTCGTAGGGGCCGGCGTCGACGTGCCGGACGAGGACGCCGGGGGCCAGCTCGACCGTCGGCGGGAGGGCGGCGGCGGTCGCGCGCGTGAAGATCTCGACCTCGATGCCGTGCGCGGCGAGGCGCTGGGCGAGCTCGACGATGTAGACGTTCATGCCGCCGGCGTCGCCGGTGCCCGGCTGGTGGAGCGGGGAGGTGTGCACGGAGAGCATGGCGACGCGGCGGGGCCTGCGATGCAGCCGCAGCCGGGTCGGCGACGACGCGGAGCGCCGGCCGAGCCTGCCGATGTACTGGCTCACGTGGCGTTCCTCCTCGCTCCGGGCATGCCTTCGCAGGGCGCACGGTGCCCTCCGACGGGGTCCAACACCGGAGCGAGGTGCTCCATTTCCCGATTCGGCAGTTTTACCGAATCATTACCGCTTGTCGCTCAACCGTTCGAGGGTGGAGGCGCCCTGGCCTCAGCGGTCACCGGAGTACGACCAGGGCGGGTGGCGACCTCACCGTCCTCCGCTCCTGGCTCCCCACCCGCTGGCGGCGGCACCTCGCCCCCTGACCGGCACCGGGAGCCGCTTAACCTCGTAGGCATGACACCCCGCGCCGCCACCCGCCCCCTCGGCACGGTGACGCGCGGGACGACCAACCCCAACCGGCTGCGCCGCATGGACCGCTGGATCGCGGCCACGCACGGCGCCGAGCTGCGCCGCGCCGCCGACCCGGTGGCGGTCGACCTCGGGTACGGCGCCGCCCCCTGGACGGCCGTCGAACTGCTGCAGCGGCTGCGTACGGCCGCGCCACGCGCGCGCGTGGTCGGCGTCGAGATCGACCCGGCCCGGGTCGCGGCGGCGCTGCCCTACGAGCGGGCGGGGCTCGCCTTCCGGCACGGCGGCTTCGAGATCCCGATCCCGCAGCGGCCCCTGCTCGTCCGCGCGGCGAACGTGCTGCGGCAGTACGAGGAGGGCGAGGTCGCGGCCGTGTGGCGGCGGCTGTGCGCGCGGCTCGCACCGGCCGACCCGGCGACCGGCTCGCACGGCGGGCTGCTGGTCGAGGGGACCTGCGACGAGATCGGGCGCCGGCACGTGTGGGTCGCGCTCGGCCCGGAGGGACCGCGCACGGTCACCTTCGCGACCCGGCTGGGCTCCCTGGAGCGCCCCTCCGACCTGGCGGAGCGCCTGCCGAAGGCGCTCATCCACCGCAACGTCCCGGGCGAGCCGGTGCACGCCTTCCTGCGCGACTTCGACCGCGCCTGGGCGGCCGCCGCGCCCTACGCCTCCTACGGCGCCCGGCAGCGCTGGATCCGCGCGGTACGGGACCTGACCGCCGACTGGCCGGTGGCGGACGGACCGGCGCGCTGGCGGCAGGGCGAAGTGACGGTGCGCTGGGAGGCTTTGGCCCCGGGCGCCTGATCGCGTCCGCCCCGACAGGGCCCGTCGGAACGATCTCTTTGAGTCGTTCGTCACACAGACGGGGAGATCGTCATGCCGGGGCATACCGGCACGCGAGTGGCGGGAAGTACTACCTCTGTCGCTTTCCGAGCCGACGTGGCAGCATCCCCAGGCGAACCACAAGTTACTGATGGTTAATCAGTTTGGGGGCTGAGGTATGGGAACGGGCAAGCGTGGCCTGATGGCGACCGCGGTGGCCGTGGTCTGCGCGGTCACGGTGCTGGCGGCACCGGGCACGGCGTTCGCGAACCCCACCCCCTCACCCACCCCAGGTACGGGCGCGGCAAGCGCACCCGCCAAGGACCTCGAGGCCGTCCGCAAGAAGCTCGACACGCTCTATCGCGCCGCGGGCCGCGCCACCGACGAGTACAACGCCGCCGACGAGAAGGCGGACAAGCAGTCCGCCGAAGTCGTCGAGCTGGCCAAGAAGATCGTCAAGGGCCAGGAGAAGCTCAGGAAGCTCAAGGACCGCGCGGGCGCCGCGGCCGCCGCCCAGTACCGCGGGGGCGGACTGCCGCCCGAGGCCCATCTGGTGCTGAGCGACGACCCGCAGGACTTCCTCGACGGCGCGGGCCGGGTCCGCGAGGGCCACCACGCGACCAAGGGCCTCCTCGGCGAACTGACCCGCACCCAGGAGGACTTGGAGCAGTACGCCAAGGATGCCGCCGCGCAGCTGAAGAAGCTGGAGGCGGGCCGCAAGGCCAAGGCCGCCGCGCAGAAGAAGATCGAGAAGCAGATCGCGCAGGCGGAGAAGCTCGAGTCCGAGCTGCAGAAGGAGGAGCAGGAGCGCCTCGCCGAGCTGGAGAAGGAGGCCGCGAACAGGGCGCAGACCGCCTGGCTCGACTCCGGCATCCTGGAAGAGGTCGACGGCAAGGCCTCCGAGCAGGGCAAACAGGCCGTGAAGTACGCCACGGCCCAGATCGGCAAGCCGTACCAGTGGGGCGCCGAGGGCCCCAGGACCTACGACTGCTCGGGGCTGACGTCACAGGCCTGGCTGTCCGCCGGGCGCGGCATCCCACGCACCTCGCAGGAGCAGTGGAAGCGGCTGCGGCACATCGACATCCAGGACATGCGCCCCGGCGACCTCATCATCTACTTCGACGACGCCAGCCATGTCGCCATGTACATCGGCGACGGGGCGATCGTGCACGCGCCGCGCCCCGGGCGGACCGTGACGATCGCGGGCGCCGGAACCATGCCCATCCTCGGCGTGGTGCGGCCGGACGCCGGCACGGACGCCAACTGAACGCGAACGGCGGCCGGACGGCGGCTGAGGGACGGCTGGGGAACACCCGAAGAGTGGCCGGGGACGTCCGGAGGGCGGACGGGGGACGTCCGAGGGCGGCCGGGGGACGTCCGGAGGGTGGCACGGCCGAACACGTGGGCGCCGCACACCGGATATCGGACATCCGCGGTGACCTGGCCCACGTGACCCACCGCACGCCCCACCACGGGCAAAACCGTGCGCTGACGTGACGTTCGTCATCCCCGCAGCATCTCCGAGCTGTCCAACTGCGGGGCATATCGCGGCATATGACACAGGCCGGTGGCACAGCGGCGTGGCTCACACCATTCCAATGCGGCGCCGACACCCGCTATGGTCCCGCTCGGTGGGTCGAGGTCCCTCGCCCCACCGTGCCCTCGGGGGGAGGGAAGGAACCCAAGACGATGCCCGTACCCATACCGCGGCAGAGAGCGATCCCGGCCGTGGAGAGTGGTCAGGCGCAGGCCCCGTCCACGCGTGGCGGCTCGGCCGAGGAGTCCGTGAAGGACGCCTCGCCCGCCGGCCGCACGCCGGACACCGCCGGGAACACCACGGACAAGGTGGAGAACAACACCGCCCACACCAACCTGACGCTGCTGCTGATCGAGGACGATCCGGCCGGTTCGCCGATCGTGCCGGACATGCTCGACCAGGCAGGCAAGCCGATCCGCGTCCGCACGGCCCGCAACCTGACGGAGGCCGGCCGGCTGCTGACCGACGACGTCCACTGCATCCTGCTGGACCTGGCGCTGCCCGCGCCGGGCCACAGCGACTCCGCGGACGAGCTCGCCGTGCTCAGGCACGTGCTGGAGCTCGCGCCCCGGCACGCCGTCCTGGCGCTGACCGCGTCCGGTGACGCCGAGCGCGGCGCCGAGGCGGTGCGGGTGGGCGCCCAGGACTACCTCTTCCGCGACGAGCTGGACGGCAGGCTGCTGAGCCGGGCGATCCGCTACGCGGTGGAGCGCAAGCGTTCCGAGTCGGCGGAGCGCCGCCTCGCCGAGGGCCGGCTGCGCGCGCAGGAGAACCGCCGCCTGGAGCGCGGTCTGCTGCCGACGCCGCTGCTGGAGGGCTCCTCGCTGCGGTTCGCCGCCCGCTACCGCCCGGGCCGCTCGCGCGCGCTGCTCGGCGGCGACTTCTACGACGTCGTGCGCACGCCGGACGGCACGGTGCACGCCATGATCGGCGATGTCTGCGGGCACGGCCCGGACGAGGCCGCGCTAGGTGTGGAGCTGCGGATCGCGTGGCGGGCGCTGACGCTGGCGGGCCTGTGCGGCGACCAGCTGCTGGGCACGCTCCAGCAGGTACTGGAGCACGAGCGGGCCGACGACGAGATCTTCGCGACCCTGTGCACGGTGGACATCGCGCCGGACGGCCGACGCGCCGGGCTGTGCCTGGCGGGTCACCCGTCGCCGCTGCTGGCCCGCCCGGGCAAACCGGCCCGCCTGCTGCCGTACGACAACAACGGCCCCGCCCTCGGCCTGCTCCCCGGCGCCCGCTGGCCGCGGATGCAGGTGGAGCTGGGGGCCGAGTGGAGCCTGATGCTCTACACCGACGGCCTGATCGAGGGCCACATCGGCCAGGGCCGGGAGCGACTCGGGCAGGACGGCATGACGGAGATGATCCGCCGCCAGTTCGCCGAGGGCCTGCGGGGCGAGCAGCTGCTGCGGGCGGCGGTGAACGAGGTGCGCAACCTCAACGGCGGCGAGCTGACGGACGACGTGGCGGTTCTGCTGCTGGACCGGGTGCCGTAGCCCCCGGCGGTGCTGCTCCGGAGCCCTTACCGGCCGCCGTTCCACGGGCCGTAGGGGCCGTCGCTGCTGGAGCCGCGCCCGGTGCGGCCGCCGCCCGGGAGGGCCCGGATCGCGGGCCGTACGTCGACCATGTACACGATCGTCGCGATGAGGCCGATGATCGGCAGGAACGACAGGATCGGGAAGAGCAGGTTCACCACGAAGGCGATCCCGAGGATGATCAGCCAGAAGGGCTTGGTCTTCTTGTCGGCCGCGCGGTAGGCGTCCTCCCGGCGCACAGCCGCGTCGAGCAACGCGAAGCCGCTGAAAACGATCAGGGCCATGCTCAGAAGCCACATAAACCCTGCGAAGCCCTGCATCAGCACAACGTCCACCACCTGACTCGGCTCGTCCTACGCGGTCACCGTACCCGTACAACGGGCCGGGCACCCCCAGGGTGCCCGGCCCGTGTGCGCCGCTCCGCCGTACTACTTCGCGGGCGGGGTGGTCTTCTTGACGGTGGTGGTCTTGCGCGCCGGGGTCTTCTTGGCGGCGGGGGCCTTCTTCGCCTGGGCGGCGGCGGCCGGCTTCGCCGGCTCCTCCTTCACCTCGACCGGCTGCGGCTTCGGCTTCGGCTCGACGGCCACGGCCAGCTCCTCGACGCCCTCGGCGACGTCCTCGATGCTGTCGGCGGCCTCGCCGCGCCAGGTCCGGACGGCCTGCTCGCCGTGCTCGGCGACCTTCTCGTAGGTCTCACGGGCCTTGACGGCGTACTCGGCGGCCACGCCGACGCCGCGCAGCGCGAAGTCCTGGGCGCTCTCGCCGAACTTCTTCAGGTCCGCGTCGATCGTGCTGCCGAGCTTCTTGATGTCGACGTCGATGGAGCCGATGAACTCCGTGACCTTGGTCTGCAGGGTCTCCTGCGTCTCCTTGACGCGGGCGGAGGCCTCCTTGGCCCGGGCCGACGCCTTCTCCTGGACGGCCTTGGTGTCGGTGTTGCGTACGGCGTCGATACGCGCGGGGGCCTCGGAGCGCAGCTGCTCCACCAGGGCCGGCACCTTCTTGGCCTGCTGAAGGGCGAGGTCGGCGGTGCCTGCGGCGAAGTAGAGCGGGGTCGGGTTGCTGAGGGTCTTGCGCAGGTCGTCGGTGATGGCCATGGTGATGGTCCTCCCGGATTCTGTATCGCTTGAGGGTTCGGCTGAGGGTTGTGTGATCCGCGGCGGGCGGCCCATGCCCTGGTCCGGCTCAGCCGGCCGTCTGCTGCGGATCGGTGTCACTGCCGCCGGTGCTCTTGCGGGTGCGGCGGGTGGCGGTCGTACCGCCATCGTTCGTGCTGTCGCTCGGTACGGCGCTCTTGCGGCTGCGGCGCCGGGCGGGCCGACCGCCGTCGGCCGGGCCGGCCGGGGGTATCCCGGTGCCGGGAGCGTCCCCGTCGACGCTCACCGCACCGTCGGCGGTGACGACGCCGACGACGCCGGCACCGCCCGCCCCGTCCGTACCCTGCGAGCCGTCCGGGCCGTCGCCGGTCCCGAACCCGTTCTCCTTGCGGAAGGACTCGTAGATCTGCAGCAGCACCTGCTTCTGCCGCTCGTGCAGCGTCGGGTCGGCGAGGATGACGGCACGCGTCTCCACATCGTCCCGATCACGCTCGGCGTCGAGGATGCCGGCCCGGACGTACAGCGTCTCGGCGGAGATCCGCAGCGCCTTCGCGACCTGCTGCAGCACCTCGGCGCTCGGCTTGCGCAGTCCGCGCTCGATCTGGCTGAGATACGGATTGGACACCCCGGCGGCGTCGGCGAGCTGCCGCAACGACAGCTGCGCAGTGCGCCGCTGCTCGCGCAGATAGTCACCGAGGTTGCCGACGTTGAGCGATGCCATGCCTCCACAGTGCAACACCCCGCTAACTATTGCAAGCACCTGCTTGCAATAGTGCGCCACGCCACCCGGACGCCTCGAAGCGGGAGTGCGTCAGCGCGTCCGGGTGGGTGAGAGCGGGGCTATGAGCGCGCGGGTTGGTTGGCGATCAGAAGGGTGCTGCCGGCAGGGCGAAAGCCCAGGCGTGAATAGATGCGAGCGACGGCGTCCTCGGCATAGGCGAGGAAGACGGTGGTCACTCCGTGGTCACGCGCGTGGCGGGCCAGGGCCGCCGTGACGGCGGCCGCCAGGCCCTGGCGGCGGGCGGTGGGCAGGGTGCCGACGCCGCCGATCTCGGTGGTGGCGTCCGCCGGGTGGTAGTGGCCGGCGGCCAACGGGGTGCCGTCCTGGGCGAAGGCGGCGATGAGCGTTTTGTGTCCGGCGCGGAGGGTGGGACGGACCGTTGCCACCGTGCCGTCCTGCATCAGGTCCCCGGCCACCACCGACAGTTCCTTGCGACCTGCCGGTCCGACCATCGTGCCCTCCTTTGCGAAGGCCAGGCGGGGAAGGGCGAGGACTGCGGCCAAGGCGGGGTCGTCGGACGTCAGCACGCGGAGCGTCACGCCCGCCGGCAACGGCTGCGAGGAGAGCCGGTGACGCGGATCCAGAACCATCAGCGGGCGTTCCGCCACGGGCAGGCCGGCGGCCTCGACACGGGAGCGCAGCATCGGTGCCGCCTCGGCCATCCACTCGAAAGCCTCCGGCACGCCGAGCTCGCGCTGCCGTGCCCGCACCCGGGCGATGTCGGCGGCGGTGACCGCCGAGGCCCCCTCCGCGGTGGGCTGGGCGTGACCGGGACCGCCGTAGTACGGGGCACCTGGCTTCCTCCGCACGAACAGCCGTAAGGGACCGAAGTCTTCGGCCTCGGAGAACAGCAACGGCACGGTGGCGTAGTACTGCTCGATACGGGCGGTCAGCGAGTCGCTCATGCGGCGCATCCCACCACGGGAGAGCGCCGCAGTCACCCGGCATTCGTCACCCTGCCCCGCAGCGACTGCGCAGGAGCTCCACACCGTCACCTTCGAGTTCGTCGCAGCACGTCGCGCGTCCGGTCATGGCCATCAACAAGGCCAAGGTGGGGCCGGACACGACCGGCCCGGAACCGGTCGCGAAAGGGCTGTCATCAGCGACGAGCTTCAGCCCGTCGACGCGTCCCTTGGCGACGACCACGAGGTCCGAGCCCTGGTAGTACTCGGCTACCTGGGCGACGACCTCGCTCGGGTAGTCGCGGCGGATGCCCAGCGGACGCCGGATGTCTTCTCCGTGCACGATCGTCTCGCCCAGCATGGCTATGGCAGGCAAGGGAGGCTTGGTGGTGCTCGAAACGACGCGCCGAAATCGCTCAAGGGTCTCGGCCGGGGTCGTGCCCAACTGCTCGGCCAGCCGCATGGCCACCTGCTTGTCGAAGTCGAACCGGCAACGGATCACCCCTGCCATCCAGCGTACGGAGTTGAGGCTCGCGCCCGCTGTGAGGTGCGCGAGGACCTCACGCACCGTCAAACCAGTGCACAGCGAAGGCGTTTCCCATCGCTCGTCAGTCATGTCTGCGAGATCGACCACCAGCGCTGCCCGCTCAGCACGGATCAACGGCCAGACACCGGTGCTGCGGCCGCGGGCCACTGTCACTGCCGGATCAGTCATACGGAAGGATCTCCTGTCACGGGGTCGATTCCGACGGCGCACCCGAGCCGGTTCAGGCGTCCGGCACGGGGCGTTCGTAACGAAGACCGGCACTTCGGAGAAAACTCATCGCCCGCGAGTGGCTTTCCTCCGTACGCCCCCAGCCACGCGGAACGCTCAGGCCAGGAACGAGTGCAGCTCGGTCACCGCGAGGGTCTGTTCGGCTTCGTAGGCCTCGAAGGTGCTCACGCGTCGGAAGCCGAGGCGGGCCGCCAGGTCCAGGGAGCGGGTGTTGGCCGTCTGGGTCACGATCAGGACCGGCTGATCCGGCAGTTCGGAGGCGGCGGCACGCAACGCGGCGGTGGCTGCTTCGAAGGCCAGTCCCGTGCCCCAGGAGGCGCGGCGCAGGACGTAGGTCAGTTCCAGTTCCCCGCCCTCCGCGGTGACGTGTCCGGGGAGGTCGGCGGGGCGTCGGTGGATCAGGAGTACCCCGGCGAGGTCGTCGGTCGACCGGTCGGCGATGACGAACGTGCCGGGCTTGCCGGTGACGTGCGCGACGCCCATCGTGTCGAAGTACTGCTCGACCGCAGCCCGCGGCCTCGGGCCGCCGAGGTGTAACCGGACCTGGGGGTCGGTCTGCAGCTCGATGAGCCCGGCGCGGTCGGCGTCGTGCGCCTTGCGCAGCCGGAGCCGGGGCGTGGTGATCTCCGTGGCGGACAGGGTGGGTGAGGTGGCCGCCTGGGACGGGGTGTTCGGTGTGTTCGACGAGCTCATGAAACCCATCCTGTATCGAGCCGCCGCCCGTCGACGGGAAGTCGCCCCGGGGCGGGCCGACCGCCTCATTCAGGCTCGGCGAGACCCCCGACGATGCAGAAGGGATGTCCGGCCGGGTCCGTGAGCACCCGCCATCTGTCCGCGTTCGGCTGATGCTCCGGCTTGCCGGCGCCCAGCTTCAGCAGTCGCGTCTCCGTCTCGTCCAGGTCCGCGACCCGGAAACAGCAGTGCAGCTGCTGGGGAACGGCAGGGTCGGGCCAGCTGGGAGGCCGGTGGTCGTCGACGCGCTGGAAGGCGAGGGAGAGGCCGTTCTCCCCCTCCAGCGCGGCGAATTCGGCGTCCGACTTCGGATGCAGCTCCAGTCCGGTGGCCTGCTGGTAGAACGCCGCCAGGGCGAGCGGATCAGCGCAGTCCAGGGTTATCGCGCTCAACCTCATCCGGCTGGCACCTCCTGGCAGTCCGCCCGCAGGAGCGCGACGGCCGGTCCGGACTCGGCGAGGGAGGCAGGCACGGGTTGAGTCCTTCCAGCAGTGGTCGGGGCGGCACCATCAAATCGGTGGACGGACCGGGCGGGCCATCGGTTTGATCCACATCATGACGACTTCCCGGCAAGCCCTGGTCCGGGCCGCCGCCCGGAACAACGCCGAGTGGTGTGCTGCGATGTGCCGGACGCATGGAGTGCGGGGCGAGTTCGGTGCCGACGCCTGGGCCGCCCCGGTGCGGACGCCGCTCTTCTATCCCGACGCCGTGACGCTCGGGCCGGACGCCGACCCCGACGCGCTCACCGCCCGGATCGACACGGCCTCACCCGGCGCCTCGGTCAAGGACAGCTTCGCCGACCTCGACCTGGCGGAGGCCGGGTTCCGGGTGCTTTTCGAGGCGCAGTGGATCCACCGGCCCGCCGGGGCGGCAGCGGCGGCACCGGATCTCGAATGGGACGTGGCGGGCGACCCGGACACGCTGCGTGCCTGGGCCCAGGCCTGGGACGACGGGGCGGGGGCCGCCGACCTGTTCCGGCCCGGACTGCTCACCGAACCGGAGACCTTCGTGATCCTGGGACGCTCCGCCGGCGACACCGAGGGCAGAGTGGTCGCCGGAGCGGTCGCGAGCCGCAGTGAGCACGTGGTCGGCGTCTCCAACGTCTTCGGACCGGACGGCGCGTCCGACGCCGCCTGGCCGGTCGTCCTGCACGCGCTCGCACGGCTCTTCCCGACCCTGCCCGTCGTCGGCTACGAGCAGGGCGCCGACCTGGCGGCCGCCCTCCGGCACGGCTTCGAACCGGTGGGGCCGTTGCGAGTGTGGACGCACTCCGGTCAGCACAGCCCGTGTGACTGACCTCAGGTCACTGCCAGAAGACCGTGTGGCCGGACCTTCCTGCCGGCAGGGAGATCAGCGTCAGCCTCGATGCCCCGGAAGTAGGGGTCCTGTGCCGTGACCAGCTCGGCCCGAGCGGCGTCGACCGTCTTCCGCACGCTCTCCGGCAGGGTCTCACGGGCAGCTTGGGCCTTGAGTGTCCAGTCCATCTGCCACGGCGGACCCATGAATCCGTCGTCGGTCACTGGCCGGGCTCCAGCCGCCGCACCTGGTAGCGGATATTGGATGCCTCTTCGAGGAGCGCCTTGGCCTCAGTGATGTCGGTCGCTTCCGCCGCACGGTGTTCGAGATCGGTCACGTGGGCGTCGAGTTTCGGGTCGCGGACGATCGCGTACTGACCCCACCAGCGGGCCATGAATGCGGGCACCGTGCTGATGTCGTACGCGTCGGCTACAGCCCACTTCCAGTGCTCGTCGAAGTCGGCAAGGAGCTGGGGGGCGTGCTCCACGATCGCCTGGCGCAGGGCCTTCGGCGTCCGTTCGGGCATGGGGGGGACGCCCGATGTCGGTTCGGCGGCGTGGGCAGTCATGGCCGGTGAGCTCCTTCGACGCGTCGTGGTTACGACCATAGCCCGCTCCTTGCGTTGTGCGTGATCCGCCCGTGACCGTCTTCGCCCGCTTCGGGGTCCACGGTGTCCGGCACCGGCACGCGCATCCCCCGGGACTCGGCGACACGCAGCGCGTCGGTCAGGCACTCGGCGAGGCGGAGGCCGGCGAAGCGGACCTCCGTGTACGGCGACGCGGGGTCGTCCAGCACCTTGCGGGCCAGGCCGAGCACGTCGGTGCCGGTGGCGAGCTGGACAGCTTCCAATTCGTCGGCGAGACGGGAGAGGTAGCTGCCGTTGTCGTCGGTCACCAGGTAGCAGGGGTTGCCGTCGGGAGACGACCAGGGCAGGAGCCGGGGTGGTGGCGTGACGTGTGTCCGATCGGTGGGGCGTTCCATCAGGCGGCCACCTTCCGCATGCCGATCAGGTGCTGGTCGAGGTCGATCCCGAAGTCTGCGGCGAGCACGAGGGCCAGACGGCGACGTTCCTGAAGAGCGGTTTCGTGTTCGTGGGCGGCGAGGTAGGGGCGGACGAGGGAGGAGGCGGCCCCGTCGAGAGGACTGTGCAGGCCGTACGGGGAGCGGTGGCGGGGGAGCTGCGGCGGCTGGGATGCGGAGGGGCAGCTGACGAGGGTGAGGTGCACATGGGGGAAGAGGTGCCTGCGGGGACGGCACCGACGCCGTTTCCCGGTGCCCGGGGCGAAGAAGAGGCGCAGCCAGTGGAGGGCCCGGGGGATAAGGTCGTGCATGTCGACGCTCCTGTATCGGCGTTGGCCATGCCCCGGGAGGTCTAGTCCACCTCGCCGGGGTCTTTTCGTCTTCGACGTTACACCTGTATGCAGCCCTCTACATACAAGTACAGAGGGATCCACACGATTGGGCAGGTCGCTACCGCTCTACGTTGGACGTATGAGCGATACCGAAGGGTCGAAGCCCACCCTGGACCCGATGAGCGCGAGGCCGCTCTACATGCAGCTGGCCGATGTCATCGCCGGGAAGATCGCATCCGGAGAGCTGGCGCCGGACAGGCCCATCCCGTCCGAGAACCACCTCGCCGACGAATACGGCGTAGCACGACTCACCGCGCGACGGGCCGCACAGGAACTCCGCGAGCGCGGCTTGATCGTCACCGTGCGAGGCAAGGGTTCCTTCGTCGTCGAGCAGCCGGCCGGCAACGCCCCCGAAGAAGCCGAACCGAACGGCTGAGGACCCCACCCCACCGGGTCCGTCCCGCTACTGCGGCTTGTACGCCAGAAACGTCCCCGCCCGCCGCTTCGACCCGCCCTCAAGTTCCTGCACCACCCGCGTCGTGACCACCAGCCCGGCCCGGGCGAGGAGTTCGGCGATGTGCTCCGGCGGCAGCAGGTGTGACTCGTAGGACACCGGATGGTCGCCGTACGCCCGCGTCGGGCGCAGGTGCTCGCCGTCGCCCACATGGCCCGCCAGCATCAGCCGGCCCCCCGGCGCGAGGGTGCGGTGGAACTCGGCGAACACGGTCGGCAGCCACTGCGGCGGGGTGTGGTGGGTGGAGTAGTACGCGAGGATGCCGCCGAGTTCACCGTCGGCGATGTCCAGTGCTGTCATCGAGCCGACGGTGAAGCGGAGCTCCGGGTACGCCTCCCGGGCCAGTTCGATCATCTTCGGCGACACGTCCACTCCGAACACCGGAACTCCCAGGGCGGCCAGGTGTGCCGTCACCTTGCCGGGCCCGCAGCCCAGGTCGGCGACCGGTCCGAGGCGGGCCGTGAGTTCGGCGAAGGCGGCCAGCATGGTGCGGGAGACCGGGTCCAGCTCGGCCGGCTCCGGCACGCGTCGGGCGTAGTCGGCGGCGACGGTGTCGTAGGACTCGCGGACGGCGGTGACGTACGAGGGCTCGGTCATGCCGCGAAGGTAGGGGACGGCACTGACACGCTCGTACTCCGAGGCCGGTACGCCGGTTTACTCCCGCCGCAAGACGCCCGCACCGCCCCTCCCCCGGCACGGTGACAGCGTGAAGCCGAACCCGAAACCCAGCCGCCCCATCCGCCGGGCCGTGAAGCCGAACCCGAAACCCAGCCGCCCCATCCGCCGGGCCGTGAAGCCGAACCCGAAACTCAGTCGCCCCGCCCGCCGGGCCGTGCTGGTCGTCCACGTCACCGCCTCCGCGAGCTGGCTCGGGCTCTCGCTCGGGCTGCTCGCGCTCGGGACCACCGCGGCCTCCACCGGGTCCGCCGTGACCGTGGAGGCGTCCGTGCGGGCCATGAAGCTCTTCGCCGACTGGCTCCTGATCCCCGTAGCGCTGCTCACGCTCCTCAGCGGCCTGGTGCTGTCCCTGGGCACGGTGTGGGGTCTGGCCAGGTACCGGTGGGTGTACACGAAGTTCTGGCTGACCCTCGCCACGACCACCGCCACGGTGTTCGCCCTGCGCCCCGGGGTGAACTCCGCGGTCACCGCCGTCGCTGCGGACGGGCCGCTGCCGGACACCGGTGACGTGCTGTTCGGGCCGGTCGTGTCGCTGTCCGCCTACGTGTTCATGACGGTGATCTCCGTCCTGAAGCCCTGGGGGAGAACCCGACGGGGCAAAAGGTCGCGCATATTTGCCTAAAGGCTTTAGGGAGATGCACACTCTCTTCAGGCAGAAGGGAGAGTCCTCATGGCACGCGTGGGACTGACGCCGGAGCGGCTGACCGAGGCAGGCGCCGAGCTCGCCGACGAGGTCGGCTTCGACCAGGTCACCGTCTCAGCGCTCGCGCGGCGGTTCGACGTCAAGGTCGCGAGCCTGTACTCGCACGTGAAGAACTCACAGGACCTGAAGACCAGGATCGCCCTGCTCGCCCTCACCGAACTCGCCGACCGGGCCGCCGACGCCCTGGCCGGACGGGCCGGAAAGGACGCCCTGTCCGCCCTCGCGAACGTGTACCGCGACTACGCCCGGGCACACCCCGGCCGCTACGCCGCGGCCCAGCTGCGACTCGACCCGCAGACGGCGGCCGCCGGCGCCGGCGTCCGGCACGCACAGATGACCCGGGCACTGCTGCGCGGCTACGACCTGACGGAACCGGACCAGACCCACGCCGTCCGGCTGCTCGGCAGCGTCTTCCACGGCTACGTCAGCCTGGAGCTCGGCGGCGGTTTCAGCCACAGCGCCCCGGACACCGAGGAGACCTGGGCCCGGATCCTCGACGCCCTCGACACGCTGCTGCGGAACTGGCCCGCGGCCCCCACCGACCCCCGAGGCTGACACCCATGCACACCGAGCACGACTGGATCACCACGCCCCTCACGGCGGACCTGCTGCGCGGGGCCCTCGACGTGGAACGCACCGAGCACGGCCTCCTCCCCCACCGCCTGCCCGCCCCGGCCCGCGCGCAGAACACCAACGCCCAGCTGGCGATGGCCGAGGCCCAGCCCAGCGGGGTGCGGCTGGCGTTCCGCACCGCCGCGACCGCCGTCGAGCTGGACACCCTGCGCACCAAGCGCGACTACACCGGCTTCCCGTCGCGCCCGGACGGGCTGTACGACCTGCTCGTCGACGGCCGCCCGGCCGGCCAGGCCGCCGGGACCGACGGCAACGTCCTGACCGTCGACCTGGCCACCTGGGAGGGCGAGCTCACGTCCGGCCCGGTCGGCACCGTCCGCTTCACGGGCCTGCCCGCGCGGGAGAAGGACGTCGAGATCTGGCTGCCGCACAACGAGACCACCGAGCTGGTCGCCCTGCGCACGGACGCCCCCGTGGCGCCCGCGCCGGACCGGGGACGCCGGGTGTGGCTGCACCACGGCAGCTCGATCAGCCACGGCTCCGACGCCGCGAGCCCCACGGCCATCTGGCCGGCGATCGCCGCGCTGCGGGGCGGTGTGGAGCTGGTCAACCTCGGCTTCGGCGGCAGCGCGATGCTCGACCCGTTCACCGCGCGCGCCATGCGGGACACCCCGGCCGACCTGATCAGCGTCAAGATGGGCATCAACATCGTCAACGCGGACGCGATGCGGCTGCGCGCGTTCTCTCCCGCCGTGCACGGTTTCCTCGACACGATTCGCGAGGGGCACCCGGACACCCCGCTGCTGCTCGTCTCCCCCATCCACTGCGCCATCCACGAGGACACACCCGGCCCCACCGCCCCGGACCGCGACGAGATCGGCAAGGGCCGCCTGGTCTTCTCCGCCATGGGCGACCCGGCGGAGACTCCCCTCGGCAAACTGACCCTCACCGTCATCCGCGAGGAACTGTCGCGCATCGTCGAACAGCGCGCCGCCGAGGACCCCAACCTCCACTACCTGGACGGCCTCGACCTCTACGGCGCGAAGGACGCGAGCGCCATGCCCCTCCCCGACCACGTCCACCCGGACGCGGCCACCCACCGCCACATCGGCGACCGCTTCCACGCACTGGCCTTCACGAACGGAGGACCCTTCACCGCGGCGTAGCGACCGACCGGCACGGGCAAACCGGCCAGGGACAGCCGACCGGGGCAGACCGGCCGGGGCAGGCCGGTCAGTCCTCGAAGCCCTGGTCCGCCAGGATCCTGTCGATGCGGGCGCGGTGGGCCGACTCCCAGTCGTCCAGGGACTCCGCGGCCTCCTTGGCGAGCTTGGCCCGGGCCGCGGCCAGAACCTCCTCGCGACGGGCCCCGGGGACGACCACGACGCCCTCCTCGTCGGCGACGACGGTGTCGCCCGCCTCGACCACGACCCCGCCGCAGCGCACCCGCTCGTTCAGCGGCCGTGCGGCCGACTTGGTACCGGGGATGGGGATGACACCGCGTGCGAACACCGGGAAACGCATGTCCCGGACCTCGGCGAGGTCGCGGATCAGCCCGTCGGCGACGAACGCGGTGATGCCCCGGCGCCGGGCGACGGCGCACACGTTGCCGCCGGCCAGGGCGTAGTCCAGGTCGCCCGACTCCACGACGACGACAAAACCGGGACCGGCCCGGTGGATCGCGGCATGCAGCATCAGGTTGTCGCCGGGAGGGCACCGTACGGTGAAGGCCGGTCCGGCCACCCGCGGCACCGGCTCCCACAGCGGCCGGATCCCGATGTCCATGACCTGCCCGCGGCCGAGGAGATCGGCCAGGGTGGTCGTGGGTATGTCCGTGAACGCGTCGACGTCAGCCATGACTTGGGACCCTAGTGCTTTGACCGCGAAGGTTCGCCGAGTTGGCGACTGGAACGGTTGGATGAACGGTGAGCCTGTGCGGTGAGCGGCTGACCGGCCAGGAGGGGCAGAAGTGCCGCAGATCGTGCGCCGGGGATCCACGTCGCGGTGGCCGAGGCCGACCGGAGCGACCTCGCAGCCCGCCTGTGCATCGTCCGGCCGCTCCGCCCCGACCACCGCACCCGCACCCACCCAAAGGCGGTCTCGGACCGGGCGGTGTGGCGGTGCACGGCCAGGGCCCCCTGCGAGTCAACCGGTGTGCTGACGGCCGCCCGGCGGATCCGTACGGGCCTCAGGACATGGTGCCCCGGCACACCGTTCCCGTGGCTGGGGTGCGGCCCGTGCGGAGGTACTGGTTGACGGCCTCCGTGACGCAGCGGTTCTGCGGGTATGTGCCGTGGCCCTCCTCCTCGGCCGTCAGGAGCACGCCGACACCGTCGCCCAGGGCGCGGGCCATGTTGCGGGCGCCGGGATACGGGGTGGTCGGGTCGCCGGTGCCGCCGACCACCAGGACGGGGGCCGCGCCGTGGGCGTTCACCTGAGGCGTGACGCGCTCGCCGTCGAACGGCCAGTCGTAACAGAGGTAGACACCGGCGGACCAGGCCGCGCCGAAGACGGGCGAGGCGGCCTTGACGCGGGCCTCGTCCCGGTCGAGGCGTTCCAAGTCGGGGCGCAGGCTGGAGTCCGCGCAGGTGATCGCGGTCTGGGCGATGCGGCTGCTGTCGAGCGGGGGCGCCGCGCGGTCGGCGGAACCCATGTCGGCCGCGCCGTTGCTCAGCGGACCGCCGTCGTTGTGGTCGATCAGCGCGGTGAGGGCCTTGGCGAGCGGCGACCAGCCGTCCGTGCCGAGGACGAGATGGTCGCTGACGCTGTGCGCGAGGTCGTCGGCGTCCAGGTTCCTTCCGCCGCCGGCCGGGGCGGGCTTTTTCTCCAGGCGGTCGGCCAGTCGGGCCATGCGTCGCGCGGCCTCCTCGGGCCCGTCGCCGGTCGGGCAGTGGCGGATACGGGCCGCGCAGTGCGCAGCGAACCGGTCGAACGCCGCTTGGACCGCCTTGACCTGCGACACCTGCTCCTCGCTGAGGTCCTCGGTCGGATCGACGGGCGCTTCGAGGACGAGCCGCCCGACGTGCGACGGGTACAGGTGGGCGTAGACCGCGCCGAGCGCCGTTCCGTACGAGACCCCGAAGTAGTGCAGCCGCTCGTCGCCGAGGAGGTAGCGCATCAGGTCGAGGTCGCGCGCGGTGTGCGAGGTGCCGATGTACGGGAGGAGCGCCCCGGAGTGCTCGGCGCAGGCGTCGGCCCCGTCGTAGCCGGTGTCGTCCGCGGTCTTGCCGCAGCGCACGGGGATGGTCGCGCCAACGCCACGCGGGTCGAAGGAGACCAGGTCGTAGCGGTCGAGGAGCGGCTTGTACTGGTTGAGCCGTTCGGGCAATCCGCTCACGCCGGACACGCCGGGGCCACCGAAGTTGAGGACGAGCGAGCCGATGCGCCGGGCGTTCGGGCCGGTGGCCTTGCGGCGGATCAGGGCGACGTCGATCGTCCTGCCATCTGGTTTCCGGTAGTCGAGGGGGGTCTTCATGACGGCGCAGTCGTAGCCGGTGCGCGCGGTGGGCGGCGAGGTGCAGCGGGACCAGTGGAGGTGCTGGCCGGTGGTGAGCGCGGTGGGCAGACCGGCGGGCGGGTTGTTCGCGGTGAACTCCGTACGCGGCTCCGTACTCCGGCCGGGAGCGTCGTGCTGGAGCCAGGCGCCGACGGCCCCGATCGCGACGAGGACGACCCCGGCGATGATCAGCGCACCGACCGAGAGGCCCGGTCTGCGGCTTCGTATCGGATGTGCGTCACTCATCGAAATCCCCGCGCTCCCGCCCCTGGACGCCCGCCCCGTGCGCGCATGCCGTGTTCGTGATCGTCCGATCGTCGAACGAGTGCAGAGTACAAGCCGTCCACGACAGCAGCTCAGCTCCTGACGTCACGGATCCCCAACCCGGTGAACGTATACGGTCACAGCACCGGCCGCCGGAAAAGTCCCCTAGAACGGCAGTGGCCTCCCCCGCACCACCTCCAGCCGTGACACCGCCCGGGTCAGCACCACGTACAGCCGGTGCAGCCCCCGTTCCTCCGCCTCGGCGATCGCCGCCGGCTCGACGGCCACGACCTGGTCGTACTCCAGGCCCTTGACCACGCCCGCGCCCACCAGCGCGACCCGCGCGCCGAGTTCGTCCGGGCCCGCCGCCTCGATACCGGCGGCGTCCAGTGCCGCCCGCACCCGGGGGACGTCCGCGTCGGCCGCGACGACCCCGACCGAGCCCTCCCGCCCGAGTGCCTCCCGTACGGCCGCCACGACCGCCCCGGCCACGCCGTCCGCCGTCGTCTCCCGCATCCGCAACTCCCCGTCCCCGCGCAGCGAACGGGCGGCCGGCACGTCCACCTCCAGCCGCTCCAGCAGCCGGTTGGCCAGCCCGACGACCGCCCGCGGCACCCGGAACCCGGTGGTCAGGGCGACCACGGCCGCGTCCGGTTTCCCCAGGTGCGTGAGGACCGTACGCCACGACCGCGCCGCCCACGGTGTCGTGCCCTGCGCCAGATCGCCCAGTACCGTCAGCGAGCCGAAGCGGGCCCGGCGGGCGATGGCCCGGCACTCCATCGGGGACAGGTCCTGCGCCTCGTCGACGACGACGTGCCCGTACCCCTCCGGGTGCTCGATCAGCCCCGCCACTTCGTCGAGCAGCACCAGATCGGCGGCCGACCAGCGTGCCGACTTCCAGGACCGGGGCGGCCGCTCCCACAGCAGCGACCGCTGCTCACCGGCGTCGAGAAGCCCCTCGGCAGCCGCCGCCAACGCACCCTCGTCACCGAGCAGTCCGGCCACGACCTCCTCGGGCCGCACCCGCGGCCACACGGCGTCGACGTACGCCGACACCGGCCGCGCCCGCTCGATCCGCCGCACCCAGGCGTTGGTGGGCGGCCCGGCCCGTCGCTCGGCCTGCTCGCGCAGACACCGCACGATCCGCGCCCGCACCCGCTCCCGCCCGACCCCGTACGGCGGCTCCTCCTGCCGCACCCGGTCCACGATCTCCGCCAGCACCCCCGCCGGGACCCGCCACCGGTACGACCCGTCCGGCACGGCGAGCGACGCCCCGCCGCCGTCGGCGCGCACCCGCGCGTACAGCGCCCGCCGCAGCACCTCCGCCATCCGCGCGTCGTGCTTCACGACCGCGGCCGGCTCCTCGTCCACGCCCCGGACCGGGCACCGGGCGATCTCCTCCCCCAGGGTCGACTGCCGCACACCGGTCTCCCCGAGGGCCGGCAGCACCTCGGCGATGTACGACAGGAAGGTGCGGTTGGGTCCGAGGATCAGCAGCCCGCCGCGCCGGATGCGCTGCGGGTGCGTGTAGAGCAGATACGCGGCCCGGTGCAGCCCGACGGCGGTCTTGCCGGTGCCCGGCGCGCCCTGCACACACACCGACACCGCCAGGTCCGCCCGTACGAGGTCGTCCTGCTCGGGCTGGATCGTCGCGGCGATGTCCCGCATGGGCCCGACCCGGGGCCGTTCGATCTCCCGGGTGACGATCTCGCTGTCGCGGGTCTCCCCACGCTCCAGGTGTTCGTCCTCCAGGCCGGTGAGGTCCGCGGAGTCGCCCCGGCTGCCGGGCGCCCAGCCGAACCGCCGCCGCACGGCGACGCCCTGCGGGTCGCGGGCCGAGGCCTGGTAGAAGGCGCGCGAGACGGGCGCACGCCAGTCGACGACGAGGGGCGGTTCGGCCGGGTGCTCGGAGATCCGCAGCCGCCCGATGTGCAACGGCCCGTCCCCGCTCTCCAGGGCTCCGAAGAACAACGGCCCCTCGGGCAGTTCCCGCAACGCCTTCGCATGGCTGCGCAGCCGGTACCCGAGGACTTCGGCGTCGGCCCCGGACGCGGACACGTCCTCCCCGATGACGACCTGTTCACCGGCGCCCTCGACCATCCCAGCGAGGGCGGCCCGGCAGCGCTCGTGACGGGCGCGTTCGGTGGCGAGGGCGTGCTGGAGGGCGGGCTCGGTCGAGGTCATCCACCGAGCGTACGCGAAAACATAACCGAGTTAAATAAATTACCGAGTTTCAGCGTGAGAGGTGCGACGGCAGCCCGGCCGCGAGCCGGCCGAACGCCCGCTCCGCCGCCGCCACCGCGTCCGGCCGCACGTCCGCCACCCGCTCGCCCGCCGCGATCCGCCGCCAGTTCTCCAGGGCGAGCACCCGCAGCACGGCCATGATCTGCCCGGCCGCCAGCCGCGCGTCCAGATCACCCCCGAGCACGTCGGCGAGCGCGGCCTCCGACCGCTCCTGGTGCGCGTGCGCCCGGGCGACCAGGGAGGGCGTCCCGTAGAGCAGGGCGTGGAAGGCGAGCACGTCGGGATGGTCGTTGAGCCCGGTCACCGGATCCCCCCGCTCCAGCCCGTCCACGAAGTGCCGCCGCAACGCCTCCACAGGCGCGGACCCGGCCTCCGCCACCACCCGGGCGGCCTCCCCCTCGTGGTCGGCGATCCGGTACAGCACCAGATCCTCCTTGGCCGGGAAGTACCGGAAGAGCGTCGGCTTGGAGATCTCGGCCGCCGCCGCCACCTCCGCGACGGACACCGCGTCGAACCCCTTCTCCAGGAAGAGCCGCACCGCGATGTCCGACACGGTCTCGTACATCCGCTGCTTCTTGCGCTCGCGCAGACCGGGGGTGCTCATGCCTGGGAGCCTACGCAGTGCCGGGGAGCTGTCACACAGGCCTAGGGCCTGTCGTTTGGATCATGCCGGCGTCGCGGGGGGGGGCGTGGCACGCACATCTGCCGCGTTGTCGTCGGTTGTCAACTCCCCCACGCTCGGCTGCGCTCGCGCGGGAGGGACCCCCATCGCGTTGACGCCCTCCTCCGCCTTGCATCTGCACGCACCACGCCCCGCTCGGGTCGGCCGAGAGGCGCTGTCACTCCTGGCCGACCCGATCCAAACGACAGGCCCTAGGCGAAGGCGCGGGCGAGGTACGGGTTCGCCGTGGAGCGTGTGGGGAGGCCGAGGGAGGCGGTGGCGGCGGCGAGGGTCACCGCGTAGGAGTCCACCGCTCGCCGGACGTTCGGGGCGTCCCGGCTCGCTCCGGTCACGATGCGGTCCAGGTCGACATAGGCGGAGCGCACGATCTCCAGCCAGCGGTACACCTGCCAGTCCCGGCGCCAGTCGTGGGTGTACTCGGCCGGCAGCCGGCGTTCCCAGCGGCGGAACATCCGCTCCCTGATCTCCGGCCGGGTCGGCGTGAGGTGCATGTGCCGGACGAGGTCGTAGAGGGGGTCGCCGACGACGGCCATCTCCCAGTCGATGATGGTCAGCGCCAGGTGGTCGTCACGGCGTACGAGGTTCCAGGGGTTCAGGTCCCCGTGCAGCAGCGCGGGCTCGCGCTCGCTCACCTCGTGCCGGGACAGGATCAACCGCAGGCGGTCCGCGTCGGGCAGCCCGAGATGCCGCGCCAATTGCTGCGACTCCTTCGGCAGATCACGCACCAGCGCGACGAGCTGCTCCCGCAGCCAGCGGTGGAACCGGCCGTCGCCGGCCGTCGGATCGACCTGTTGGTACCGCACGCGCGTCAGGGCGCACAGCTGGTCCACCAGGCTGTCGGCCTCGTGCGGCAGCAGGCCGTGGACGGGGTGGTCGGGGGGCCGGCCGACGTCCCGCGGCCCGACGTAGGTGTGGAAGGCGACGGTCTCGCCATGCGACGTCTCGCCGAGTGCGAGCACCCTCGGAGCCGCCACCTCGGCGGAAGAGTCCTCGATCGCCCTGAGCACGGCGTGCTCGCTGAGGAAGCCACGCTCCCGCCTGCACACCTCGGACAGCTTCCGCCGGACGACCACGGGTGAGTCGACGCCCGGCACCGTCACCACCGTGTTCAGGTGGGCGGTCCCCTTGAACACCCTGCCCGCGGGAGCGGCTCCCTCCGCCAGCAGGGCCCCCCGCACCGCGGTGGGCGGGAAGTCCGGGCGCTCCGGAACGCGCCGGTCGGGCCTCCACTCGAACGCCTTCGCGATCCAGGCCCGGCCGCTGAGGTCCCCGTTCATGCGCGACGCCAGCCACCGGAAGAGGGCCCGCCCGATCTCGCCCTGGCGCGGCAGGCGCGTGAGGCGCAGCGGTTCCGCCGCCGCCTCGAGGGCCCGGCGCACCTCCGCGGTCGCCTCGTCCAGGCTCGTCTGCGTGAACGATTCCTCCAACGACCGGGCGGCCCTCATCACGTCCGGGAAGACGGACTGGGCCCGCTCGAAGGCAAGGTAGTGCCGGAGGTCCTTGGCCAGGCCGTTGACGGCGGCCGGACGGACGTCCTGCATGGCACCGGCCCACGCGTCGACCACTTCACCCCACTGGTCGGCCGGATACCGCATACGGATGAGGTGCGTCGCGAGGTCGTGCAGCGGGTCGCCGTAGGTGGCGAGCTCCCAGTCGACACAGACGAGGGGCGGGTCACCCGCGTACGACACGATCACGTTGTCTCGGTGCAGGTCGGCGTGGAGCAGGCTGTAGGGCCGCCGGGCCATCGCGGGAACCCGTCCGCCCAGCTCGGCGAGCGCGTCCTCCGGAATGCCGAGCGCGGCGAACAGACCGCCGAAGGCCGCCCAGTTGGGCCGTTTGATCTGCCGGTCGGCCAGGTGGACCAGCGTCTGGAGGAAGCCCTGACTGTCCGTGCCGTTGCGGGGCCAGACGGGCGGGAGGGCGGGCAGCGCGCCACGCCGTACGTGTGTCATCCGGGCGAGCAGACCAGCCAGGGCCTGGATGAGCAGGGTGTCGACGGGCTTGCCGTTTCCGCAGACGCTGGAGAGCGGAACGCCTTCCACAAAGCTGTGGACGGCGAACCCGTCCAGCTCGACCAGGCACTCGGGCGCGTGCGGCAGGACTCCCCGGACGGCATTGAGGATCTCCGCCTCGTTCTGCCAGGTCCGGATGACGACGGGCAGCGCGTCCGGACGCCGGATGCGGACGGTCACCGACGTCCCGGCTTCCCGCCCGATCAGGCGGGCCATGTCCTCCGTGAGCGGTAGGACGTAGTTCCGGTTGTGGTGGCCGCTGGTCGCCTGCCCCAGCTCGGCGGCCTGTTTCACGAAGGCCCGGCAGATGGCGTCGTGCGAGGCGCGCTCCCCGTGAAGAGGACGGGGAAGAGGGGGTGCGCCCACTGGCCGCTCCGGAAGTACGAGAAGGGGGGACGGTAAGGCAAACCGTAAGTTCGCGGCCGGTGCCGCGCATGGCGGAGTGAGCCGATACGGGCGGTTTTGCCACCCATCTGCATGAGGTGGCGCGCACCAGTTCGATGGCGGGCCGGTTGGCCCTTTCACATACGAACGAGGACGAGCGTTTGACTCAATCGCTGCACGGTGCGGGAATGCTACACCCAGCCGCCCCTCGTCCCTCTCCAGCCTCCTTGGCGCCTTTCGCCTCTCAGGGCAGTCGGACTCACCTAAGAGCGCAGCAGGCTCAACAGCGGCTCCAGGGACTCCAGCACCACGTCGGCCCCGGCCGCCCTCAGGAGCTTGGCCTTCCTTCCGTTGCGCGCGTAGCCCAGGAAGGGCACCCCGGCCCGTCCGGCCGCCTCGTGGTCGGAGGGCGTGTCTCCTATCATCAGGGCATCGCCCGGTGCCGCCCCCATCGCGTTCAGCGCCCGGTTCAGGCAGTGCGGATCGGGTTTCAGGTGACGGAGTTCCCGGGTCCGGCCGTAGATGTGGGGAGCGAAGCAGGCGACGAGACCGCGGCCCGCGAGGTACGTGCGGACCACGCGTGGGGAGTTGTTCGTGGTGATCGCCAGGCGGGAGCCCACGGCCGTCCAGGTGCGGATCAGCGGGTCCGCGTACGCGGTCGGCCACGCCGAGGAAGCGGCCCGCAGCTCCTCCTGGGTGAGACGTTCCTCCAGCTCGGCGACCAGGTCGCTGCCGGGGTGCCGGCGGTCCACAGCCCGCAGGACCACCTGCGGGTCGAGGGACTCACGCTCGGCATCGGTCAGCAGACCGTGCAGGCCCCGGCTCTCGAGCCAGGAGACCAGGTCGGTCGCCACCTGCTCCGCCGAGTGCCCGGCGAACAGGCGGCAGATGGGCCCGTCGAAGTCCCAGAGCACGACGCGCGCACGTCTGGCCAGCTCGCGAAGTTCGTACGGATCGTTCTCGGTCTCGATTGTCACCGCATCAGTCTGCGCCGCATCAGGAGTCACTAGGAGAGTGTCAGGTCCGTCGTGATGGTTTCCCAGAGGGCGTTGAACCACTTCTGGGATTCCTTCACGAACGCCGCGTCCCGTCGGCCCGTCCGCTGCACGAACGAGAAGAGCAGGGACTGGGAGCCGAGGACGTCGTACATGTCCAGGGTCTGACTGCCCCATTCCTCCTCGCGCCTGGTCAGCATGTAGTAGCCGATCAGGGCTTCCTCCTCGTTGAGGAGATACAGCTTCACCGGCGGGGTGAAGGGCAGCGCCCGGAACGTGACGTGCACGTCGATGCCGTGCGTCGAGCGCAGCGCCCGCAGATTGTGCTGGAGGACCTGCCCCTGGGCGTTGCGCATGGCCAGCCAGCGCTGGTGGACCGGGTTGTCGTCGCCGTGGGCCTCGACCGGTACGGGGAACGCCAGCTCGATGTCCCGGGACGGGACCAGGATGCGGACGTCGATCGACTCGGGGTGGATGCGGCCCTCGTGGATCAGGCGCAGCGGCTCGCCGATGGCGACCATCAGCGTCTCCGCCGTGTGGCAGACCACGTCGACGCGGACGCGCGGGGCCGAGAACGCCTCGGTCAGCCGCGGGGCCAGGCCCACCATGGTCGGCTGCGGTTCGCCACGGGCGGGCGCCGGGGCGGCGATCCGCGGCGGGCTGCCCTTGCTGACGTCGGTGAGGAGACCGTCCTCCTGGAGGACCCGCAACGCCTGGCGGACCGCGCCGCGCTCCACGCCGAACCGCTCCGCGAGTTCGGCCTGGGTGGGCAGGCGGTCTCCCGGCCTGAGCTCGCCGGCCCGGATGCGTTCCCGCAGGCTGTCGGCGATCTCCTGGGGCGATGACCTTCTGCTGCCGTTCACTGCCACGTTCTCCGCCACGCTCTCCTGATCACGACCAAACGCTACAACTCTGATCCATCTGGCGGGAGTTGCTTGAGAGTTGTTTATAACTAGGGGCCAAGTGGGGACAACTTAATCAGAGTTGGTTGCCAACTTCTCGAAGTTGGCGGAAGTTTTGCTTCCGGACTTCCGAAGGGGGAACACCGATGCCCGCCCTCGCTCTCCTCTCCGCCGCCTTCGTCGTCGCCTTCGAACAGCTCGTCCAGTGGAAGTACGGTCCGGCCGGCCTCGTCGGCCTGATCCTTCTCACCGTCGGCGTCAAGGCCAAGAGCCCGGCCGTCAGCTCCGCGGGAGCCGTCGTGCTCGCGCTGCTGATCACGGGCCCCGCCCGATGAGACACCGCACCACCCCGGAACGACCCGTGGGGGACGTCAGCTCGTGAGCACCAACTCCGAACTGATCGTCTCCCACAGTGCGTTGAACCACAGGTGCGACTGCTCCACGAACGTCGTGTCGCGCAGCCCGGCGCCCTGCCGGAAGGCGAACAGCATGGACTGGGTGCCCTGGGCGTCGTACAGCGCCGGCTGCTCGTGATCGGTCTCGGCCTCCCGACGCGTCAGCGTGTAGTACGCGAACAGCGCCTCCGTGCCGTTGAGCAGGTACAGCTTCACCGGCGGGGTGAAAGGCAGCGCCCGGAACGTGACGTGCACGTCGATGCCGTGGGTGGCGCGCAGGGCCAGCAGGTTGTGCTGGAGGACCTGCCCCTGGGCGTTGCGCATCGCCAGCCACCGCTCGTGCACCCAGTCGTCACCGCGCCCCTCGACCGGCACCGGGAAGGCCAGGTCGATGTCCCGGCTCGGCAGCAGCACCCGGACGTCGACCTTGGCCGGTTTCAGCCGTCCGGCGTGGATCTGCCGCAGCGGTTCACCGATGGCGAGCGTGAGGGAGATGGACGTCAGGCACACGGCGTCGATCTCGACGTGCTCCGCCGCGAACGCCTTGGCTATCCGGGGGGCGAGGGCCACCGTCGTGGGCCGCGGCGGCGCTTGCGGGCCGGTCAGCGCACCGACGGGGTCTGGCGCGACGGTCGCCGGACTGCCCTTGGACACATTGGTGAGCAACCGCTCGGACTGCAGGATCCGCAGGGCCTGCCGCACGGCGCCGCGCTCGACGCCGAACTCGTGAGCCAGCTGAGCCTGGGTGGGCATGCGCTCACCGGGGCGCAGCGCCCCCGACCTGATCCGGGCGCGCAGCTCGTCGGCCACCTGGTGATGTGTTCTCTGTGGCCGTCCTGACCTCTTCCGTCCGTTGACGGAGTCATGTTCCGGGTCCACAACCGAACAGTATAACTTCCCGCCATCTTTGGGCAGTTCAGGGAAAGGTGGTTATGAGCCGCTTCCAGGCGGAGATAACTACAGAGAAGTTGGTAGCCAACTTGGGGAACATGGTCAGACCTTCTAGGGGTTGGCCCCCGCTCAGGGACTCCCTTCCGGAGGGGAGCCGGGAGTCCCGCCCGGCCGGCACGGCCGCACGACAACCACAACTGAACAGCTCGCTACGGATGCGGGTCCCCAGCACACCGGCAGGAAGGGAGCGGCTCAGAACATGTCCGGGCACCAAGGCCGCCTGGACGTACGCAGCAGGGCGTCGGCCTTCCGGGCGGCGCCCACTCGTTCTTCGTGCACCCGACCCAGCGCCGCCAGCCGCACCGCCGACTCGTCCCCGAGCCACAGCGCCGCCAACTCGCCCAGCCCCAGCTCCAAGTCCGCACCCTCGGTGGTCGGCGTGCAGGACGCCCCCTCGGGCGAGGCCTCCAGCCGGTAGCGCCCGCCGGTCAGCCCGTCCACACCGGCGACCTCCAGCACCAGGGCTCCCTGGCCCTCGTACGTCCGCGCCTCGAGCGCCCGCTCGACGTCCAGGATCCGCACCCACAGCCAGTCCGCGAGCGAGGTGATGCGGGCCGCCCTCGGGTCGGGCAGGAGATGCGGGAGCAGGTCGTCGGGCGCCCGCCAGCCGCTCTTCACCTTCACGACCCAGTCGACGGAGCAGACGAACTCCCACAGCGCGCGTTCGGCGACCGGTGTCGTGCCGATCAGCCACCGCACGGTCGCCGTGTTCAACGGCTGCTTGCCGTCGCCCCAGTTGTCGTCCACCTCGTAGGCGGCCATGCCCTCGACCTCGCCGGACGCCGAGCGGTACACGGCGTAGAAGGGCTCCTTCCACGACGGCTCCCAGCGCAGGACGCCGGTGTTCGCCTTCCACCACGTCTCGTCACGGTCGACGGCGCCGGGCAGGCCGCGGCGCAGCCGCTCGTGCAGTTCGGGGCCGAGCTTGCGGACGTCCTCGCCCTCCGCCAGATCGATCCGGCCGCCGTCCGCCGGGCCCGCCCAACGGGCGTCGAGACCCGCGCGCGGCACGTCCACCGTCCACTCCGCCATCCAGGTCGCCGGCCCGAAGCCGTAGCGGCCGTAGATCGGGTACTCGGCGGCGATCAGCGTCGCGACGACATCCCCGCGGTCCTTCGCGGCCGCCAGGTCCTTCGCCATCATCCGGCTGAGCAGTCCGCGGCGCCGGTGGGTGGCGGTGACGGTGACGCCCGAGATCGCGTCGGCCGGCACAGCGGCCCCGCCGACGGCCGTGAGCTCCTGGTCGAAGGAGCGGAAGGTCGCCACGCACCTGCCGTGGTCGAAGGCCCCGAGGTAACGACCCTCGACGAACCGTCCGCGCCGGCTCTCGACCTCCTCCTCGGTGAGGGCGGACGCCCGCAGGAAGCCGGTGTTCACGGCCCGCAGCCAGTCGGCGAACTCGCCTTCGGTGATCGGGCGTATGTCGATGTCGTCGGCACGGGACATGGGGGTCATGACTTCACGCTAGGCACGGGACCGGTCGGTGTCGCGTGAATATCCGACCGGCCCTCCCCTCGGCCCCGGAGCTCGGCCCCGCAGCTCAGCCGCGCAGCTCAGCCCTTGGGCTCGGCCCCGAAACGGCTCACACCAGCAGGTCGTCGACCTGCGCCTCCCCCTCGCGGTAGCGGCGCGCGATCTCCGCGCTGCACTCGTCGGCCTTGCGCTGGAGCCGCTGACGGCGCCGGGAGACCTGCTGCTCGTGCCGCTCGAGCCGCCCCATCGCCGTGTTCAGCTCCAGGTCCGTGCGCGCACCCAGGTCGGACAGCTGGACCTCGGCCAGCATCTCCGCGGCCAGCCGCCGGTACTCCTCGCCCTGCGGGGTGCCCAGGGTGACGTGGCGGGCCGAGGAGCGGTGCCGGGCCGGGGCGTCCCGCAGGATCTCCGCCAGCCGCTCCACCACCGAGGTCTCCTCGGTCGCGGTGACGGAGGCGGCGTCCGCCGGGGCACGCCGGGTCACCTCGGCGCGCAGGATGTCGATACGCCCTTGGAGCAGCCGCCGCAGATAGCTGAGGTCGGCCTCGTCACGCTGGGCATCGCGGCGCAGCGTGCGCAGCTCGGGCAGGCTCAGCGCGGGCAGCTCCGGATCGGAGGTGTCCGAGGGCAGCCGGGGGCTGTCCGTGCGCTGTGTGGGCGGCCGGTGGTACTCCGACGCGCCGATCCCCGTGTACGTCGACCGGAAAGCCGCCTGCTGCTGTCCGGTGCTTGATGTGCTCATGTGCCTCAACCGTCCCCTCGACCGGTGTGTGCAAGCATCGTGCCACCCCAAGTGGCCGCTATGGGAACGAGTGCCCCCGATAGACCCCAGATGGGCGGTATAGCAGCAAAATACGGCCGTGCAGGGGCTGTTGGCGCCCACGCAAACCACCCTTTCGGGCCATGCGCCGACCGGCCGCGGCGCCGATGTCACCGCCCTGCATGATGGACGTATGCGAGCTGTGGTGCAGAGGGTGGACGGCGCGAGCGTCGTCGTGGACGGCGAGACGGTGGGCGCGATCGAGGGCGAGGGACTGTGCGTCCTCGTCGGCGTCACCCACGAGGACACCAAGGAGAAGGCGGCCCAGCTGGCCCGCAAGCTCTGGTCGATCCGCATGCTGCACGACGAGAAGTCGTGCAGCGACAACGACGCACCGCTCCTGGTGATCAGCCAGTTCACCCTCTACGGCGACGCCCGCAAGGGCCGCCGCCCCACCTGGAACGCCGCCGCCCCCGGCGACGTGGCCGAACCGCTGGTCGACGAGGTCGTCGCCCAACTGCGCTCCCTGGGAGCGACGGTGGCCACGGGCCGCTTCGGAGCGGCGATGAGGGTATCGCTGACGAACGACGGCCCGTTCACCGTGCAGATCGAAATCTGACCCGAAAGATCTACAAGTCCTACGGCTCGACGACGACTTCCTGAGCCGCGGCGGTGTCCCCGGCCACCAGCGGGGCGTCCACCGGCACGTTCCGCTTCACCAAGGCGAGGGCGACCGGCCCGAGCTCGTGGTGGCGCGCGGAGGTCGTGATGAAGCCGATCTTCCGGCCGTCGGGCCCGTCCTCCGCGAGGCGGAGCTCGGTGCCGGCCACCGGCAGGTGGACCTCGCTGCCGTCCAGGTGCAGGAAGACCAGCCGACGCGGCGGCTTGCCCAGGTTCTGCACCCGGGCGACCGTCTCCTGCCCCCGGTAGCAGCCCTTCTGCAGGTGCACCGCCGAGGCGATCCAGCCCAGCTCGTGCGGAATGGTGCGGTGGTCGGTCTCGAAACCGAGCCGGGGCCGGTGCTGCTCCACGCGCAGCGCCTCGTGGGCGAGGATCCCGGCGGGCGGCCCGGCCTGCGCCGCGTAGGCCTCCAGGTCGGCGCGCGGCAGGAACAGGTCCCGGCCGTGCGGTGTCTCCCGCACGACGACGCCCTCGGGGACCTCGGCGATGGAGCCGGCCGGGAGGTGCACGACCGCGGTGTCCGCCGTGCGGTCGGCGACCTCGACCTTGTAGAAGAACTTCATCGACTCCAGGTAGGCGATCAGCGCCTCCTGGGTGCCCGGCTCCACATGGGCCCAGACCGTCCCGCCGTCGTCGACGAGGTAGAGCGCGTGCTCGATGTGGCCGTTCGCGGAGAGGATCAGCGCCTCGGTCGCCCGGCCCGCCGGCAGGTCGCTGACGTGCTGCGTGAGCAGCAGGTGCAGCCAGGCCAGCCGGTCCTCGCCGGTGACGGCGACGACCCCCCGGTGCGAGAGGTCCACGAATCCGGCGCCGTCGGCGAGGGCGCGCTGCTCACGGAACAGGTCGCCGTAGTGGGCGGCGACGCCTTCGTCCACGCCCTCGGCGGGGACGGCGCCGGGCAGGGTCAGCAGGGGGCTCTTCATATCCGTAAGCCTACGACTCGGTAGTTGAAGCCTTGAGCGTGCATTCCTCACACCGGCCGAAGATCGCGAAGTGCTTCATGTCGGTGTCGAACCCGAAGGTCTGCCGCAGCTTGTCGGTGAACTCCGCGGCCACCGAGACGTCCGCCTCGATCACGTTCTGGCAGTCCCGGCAGACCAGGTGGATGTGGTGGTGCCGGTCCGCGAGGTGGTACGTCGGCGCCCCGTGCCCCAGGTGCGCGTGACTGACCAGGCCGAGCTCCTCCAGGAGCTCCAGTGTCCGGTACACCGTGGAAATGTTGACCCCCGACGCCGTCTTCCTCACTTCCACGAGGATGTCGTCGGGGGTCGCGTGCTCCAGGGTGTCCACGGCTTCGAGCACGAGTTGCCGCTGCGGGGTCAGCCGGTAGCCGCGCTGCCGCAGATCACTCTTCCAGTCGGTGCTCACCACACCCAAGAGTCTAGGACCACTCGCACAGGACTGGTCGAGGAAGGCGTGCGGCTACTTGAAGAAGGCGATGCCGTCGTCCGGCATGTCGTCGGGCAGGGCCTTGGCCCAGCGCTCGACCTCCTCCGGGGTGACGACCTTCTTCAGGTGGGCGGACATGTACGGGCGCAGCTCGACCTCGGGGGTCTGCTTCTCGCCGACCCACATCAGGTCGCTCTTGACGTAGCCGTACAGCCGCTTGCCGCCGGTGTAGGGCTGGGAGGCGGCCGTGCGGGCCACCGCGTCCGTCACGAGGTCGATCTGGGGCTTCTTGTCGGCCAGCTCGCCGTACCAGATCTCGATGACGCCGTCGTCGCGGGTCATCGTCACCTCGACCTTGCGGCCGGCGTCGATCCGCCAGTAGCCGTGCTCGGACTCCAGGGGACGGACCTTGTTGCCGTCCTTGTCCAGCACCCAGCTGTGCGACTGGTACTCCAGGAAGTCCCGGCCGTCGTGGGTGAAGGTGACCTCCTGCCCGAAGTTGCACTTCTCGGAGCCGGGGAAGTCGTGCACGCCGGCGCCCGCCCAGTTGCCGAGCAGGAAGGCGAGCGGGACGAGGTCCTTGTGAAGGTCGGACGGGATCTCGATCATGGGAACTTCCTAGACGTGGGTCAGCGCTGGCCCTGGTACAGCTTCTTCACGGTCAGTCCGGCGAAGGCGAGGACGCCGACGGCGACCAGGACCAACAGGATTTCGAAGAAGATCTCCACGGGGTGCTCCTTGAGCGGGGGTGCGAACGGTTGCACAGGGCCGAGCCCAGCTTACGCGGCCGGTATCCGGGCCTCTTGGTGAGGTACGACCGTGCGACGTCAGCCGAGCAGCCGGCTCTGCAGCGTCACCGTCTGCTGGAAGGGCACGGCCCGCGCGCCGCCCTTCCGGGACTGCACGACCAGCGCGAGGGTGTCGCCGGCGGCGAGGTAGGCGTGGCGGACCTGCTCGCCGCCGTGCGGCCTGGCCTCGTCGTAGACCACGCGCTGAACGTCCCTCACCAGGGCCTCCTGGGGGAACGTCTTGTCGTTGGCTGAGATCGCGGCGCCGCGCAGCGGGAACTTCGGCG
Source organism: Streptomyces sp. NPDC013187 (assembly GCF_042899705.1). NCBI lineage: Bacteria > Bacillati > Actinomycetota > Actinomycetes > Kitasatosporales > Streptomycetaceae > Streptomyces > Streptomyces sp. NPDC013187. The sequence continues at coordinate 85,702 of NZ_JBIBAF010000020.1, forward strand.
CGCTGAAGGGGGCGAGATAGGGCCCCAGCAGCGCGTCCACGACCGCCGCGGTGTCGAACTGGAGCAGATAGATCCGCGTACGCGTACCGTCCGGCATGCTCCAGCCGCGAGCGGCGATGTGCCGCAGCCCATGATCGGTGAGGTGCCGCCCGAGTTCCGCGCGGTCGTCCTTCGCGGCGTATTCCGCCAGGAAGTCCTTCCGCGCCAGCCAGCCGTCCGTGCCCCGCAGTGTCCTGTCGTCCTGGGCGTCGGCGGGAGCGGGCAGAAGCAGGGCCCGCAGGTCGGCGTGGTGCGTGCCGGCCCTGTTGGCCTCGGCGAAGGGGCCCGGGCTGCCGGAGGGCAGCGGCGGCCTGGTGAGCGCCGGGTACTCCCAGCGCCCGTCCGAATCCGTCGCGAGCCCGGGTACGTCGGTCCGCTCCAGCCTCGTGAGGCCGTACGCCGTGGCCGCGCCGACCGCCGCGAAGACGGCCACGGCGGTCGTCCAGCGCAGGGCGGCCCGCAGAGCTCCGCGGCCCTTGTGGTCCTGACCCCTGTGCACAGGCGCCGGGGGCGCCTCCGGCACCACCTGCTCCGCGGGCCGTACGGCGGTCCGCTGCTCCTCGGTCATATCGCCTTCCCCGGCTCGGTGATGCGGTCGAGCTGCTCGCGGAACAGCGCCGCGGCCCCCTTGGTGTCAAGTGGCTTCGCACCGTCCGCGAGGGTGGTGACCAGGACGTTCCCGACATGCGCGAAGCAGAGCATCGTCTCCAGCTCCTCGTCGTCGTCCTTCGGCGGCAGGAAGCAGGAGGCGTCCTTGTGGCCCTTGATCTTCGGGCCCGGACGGAAGACGTCCAAGGAGCCGAGGAACGCGCTGCGCACCCGCGAGGCTTCCCGGACGGCGTCCCGGTTCTCCATCCGGGACAGCTGCACGCGCACGGCGACGGCCCCGTCGGTGAAGCCGTCGGAGAGCTTGGTCGTGCTGAGGTAGCTGCGCATGGCGACGCCGGTGATGCGCTGCTGGTCGACGGCCTTCTCCAGTCGTTTGCGCTGAGTGCGAGGCAGGCCGCTCAGTGCCTCCTTGCGCAAGGCCGTGGCCTCCTGCCCGCTCAGCGCGGTGTCCGGCCCGTACTTGCCGAGATCGGGGCCCGGCCCCCAGCCGTCGGTCCCGTACGGCACGAGCATGCCGGCGAGCCCCGAGGGGGCGGCCTTCTTCTCCGTCTCCGGCTCGCTCCTGGCCTCGGGGGAGGCCCAGACCGGCGCGCCCGCGTCACGGTCGGCGCCGTTCACGGCCACGACGGTGTACCCCACGCCGCAGACGACGGCGCCCGCCAGCAGCACGGCGGCAGCGGCGGCCCGGGCACGGCGTGCGGGCTTCTCGGGGACCCGGGGGACGGGCTGGGACACGGTCCCCGCCTCCACCGGCTCGACCGGCTCCACGTGGTTGTCACTCACAGCCGCTCCATCTGCCGCTCGGCCAGGTCCATGATCCTCGCCTTGGAGATCGGCTTGGTGTCAATGATCCACATCTCCAGGCCGATGTCGCCGCGCCAGGCGTGTGCCTCGGCGGTGTACACGAGCGGGTAACCGGGCTTGCTCTCGGGCCGCGTATGGACGTAGGCACGCCCGTTTCCGGAGCCGGGGATCGCCCAGCTGTCGGCGCCTCCCTCGTCCTCGACCCAGTACTGGGTGTTCTTCACGTTCTCGGCGGCGGCGAGCGTCTCCTCCTGCCGGAACTGCACCAGGCGAATCTCCACCTCTTGGGTACGGCCGACCAGCCAGCCGGTGACGGCCGCGCGCCGGAACTCGTCGCCGACGAGCTCTCCGAACATCTCGCCCGGCTTGTCGTAGAACTCCGCGTAGTCCGCCAGGCCCAGCCAGCCGTCCTCACCCATCAGGTGGGTGGCGTCCCGCGTCCCGCGCGGCTTCTCCAGCAGCAGCTTGCGCAGGTCGCCGTCGGTCTTCACCCGCCGGTCACGCGCGGCAGACAGCGGCTCGGGCCCCTCTCCCCTCGCCTGTGCGACCACCTGCTGCGCGAGCGAGGGCAGCTTCGTGGGCGCGCGGTGCGCCTGTACGAGGTAGCCGGCGCAACCGCCGGCGATCAGCCCCAGCACGGCGGCGCCACCGATCAGCACGGCCGTACGCCGCCGCCGACGCGGCCCGGGCCGGGGCGCGGCGTCCACTTCTTCGTCTGCTTCCAAAACGTCCCCCCACACACAGCACGTGAGTCGCGCATTCCGTATGCGCGCGCACAGGAGACCCTCGGTCGACGCCCACGGTTGCACGGGCGTTGATTACGATTCGACCATGGCGAAGAAGCTGGTGATCAAGGTGACGGCGGGGGCCGACGCCCCCGAGCGGTGCTCCCAGGCGTTCACGGTGGCGGCGGTGGCCGTCGCCAGCGGCGTCGACGTCTCCCTGTGGCTGACCGGCGAGTCCGCCTGGTTCGCCCTGCCCGGCCGGGCCGCCGAGTTCGAGCTGCCGCACGCGGCTCCCCTGCCCGACCTGCTGGACTCCCTCCTCGCGGGTGGCCGCGTCACCCTGTGCACGCAGTGCGCGGCCCGCCGCGACATCACGGAGCAGGACGTCATCAAGGGTGTCCGTATCGCGGGCGCGCAGGTCTTCGTCCAGGAGGCCATGGCGGACGGGACCCAGGCGCTCGTCTACTGAGGCGTTTCCGTATAGAGGCAGAACGGGTGGCCCGCCGGGTCCAGCAGCACCCGGACGTCGTCCTGCGGCTGGAACTCCGCGAGCCGCGCGCCCTCGGTGACGGCCCGCGCGGTCTCCCGCTCCAGGTCGTCGACCTCGATGTCGAGGTGGATCATCATCTGCGGACGGTCCGGCTCGCTCGGCCAGACCGGCGGCCGGTAGTGGGGTTCCGTCTGGAAGGCCAGCCCCGTGCCGCCGCCGGGTGGGCGGATGTGCACCCAGTCGGGGCCGTCCTCGTCCCGCCAGACGCCCCAGCCGGGCAGCAGCCGCAGATAGAACCGCGCGAGCTCCCGGGCGTTCGGGGCGTCCAGAACCGCCGCTGTCAGTCTCATGGGGCCGGGATACCCCGAGCGGGCGGGAAGACGCCGCTCAGTGCGGTCGCTTCTTGCCGTCCAGCTCGTCCCACCACTCGTCGGACTCGGGATCCCCGGAGGGATCGTCCCACCACCGGTCCTCGGGCCCGCGCCGGTTCGCGACCATGGCCGCGACGGGCGGGATGACCATGGCGACGACGCACATCCCGACGGCGACGGGGACGGACCACAGCCGCACGACACCCCAGGCCAGCACGAAGAGGCCGATGCAGAGGCCCATCATCGCGAAGTAGGTGTGACGCCGGCGTGCGTACATACGTCCAGCGTAGGTCCGGGCAGGCCGAAGGGCCGCACCCCAGGCGTCCAACCCGGGGGGTGCGGCCCTTCGCGATCCGGTCGCCGTCAGACGGCGATCGCGACCTCCGCCAGGCCGCCCTGCTGGGCGACGACCGTGCGGTCGGCGGTGGCGCCGGGCACGAGGGCACGGACGGTCCAGGTGCCCTCGGCCGCGTAGAAGCGGAACTGTCCGGTCGCCGAGGTCGGCACCTCGGCCGTGAACTCGCCGGTCGAGTCCAGCAGACGGACGTAGCCCACCACGGGCTCGCCGTCCTTGGTCACCTGACCCTGGATGGTGGTCTCACCGGGCTTGATCGTCGAGGCGTCGGGGCCGCCGGCCTTCGCACCGCACATGTCGTACTCCTGAAGTCTGGAAAGGTCGGTGGGGGTTGGTTACTTGTTGGCGCCGAGCTCGATCGGCACGCCCACGAGGGAGCCGTACTCGGTCCAGGAACCGTCGTAGTTCTTGACGTTCTCCACACCGAGGAGCTCGTGCAGCACGAACCAGGTCAGCGCGGAGCGCTCACCGATGCGGCAGTAGGCGATGGTGTCCTTGGCCAGGTCGACGCTCTCCTCGGCGTAGAGCTCCTTGAGCTCCTCGTCCGACTTGAAGGTGCCGTCGTCGTTGGCGTTCTTGGACCACGGGATGTTGCGGGCGCTCGGCACGTGGCCGGGGCGCTGCGACTGCTCCTGCGGCAGGTGGGCCGGGGCGAGCAGCTTGCCGGAGAACTCGTCGGGCGAACGCACGTCGACGAGGTTCTGCGAACCGATGGCGGCCACGACGTCGTCGCGGAAGGCGCGGATGGACGTGTCCTGGGCCTTGGCCTTGTAGTCCGTCTTCGGACGCTCGGGCACCTCGTCGCCGGCGACCAGCTCGCGGGCGTCGAGCTCCCACTTCTTGCGGCCGCCGTCGAGGAGCTTGACGCTCTCGTGGCCGTAGAGCTTGAAGTACCAGTAGGCGTACGAGGCGAACCAGTTGTTGTTGCCGCCGTAGAGGACCACGGTGTGGTCGTTGCCGATGCCCTTGTCGGACAGGAGCTTCTCGAAGCCCTCCTGGTCGACGAAGTCACGGCGGACCGGGTCCTGCAGGTCCTGCGTCCAGTCGATCCGGATGGCGTTGCGGATGTGGTTCTTCTCGTAGGCGGACGTGTCCTCGTCCACCTCGACGATGGCGATGGTCGGGTCGTCCAGGTGCTCCTGGAGCCAGTCGGCGTCAACCAGGACGTCGTTGCGGCTCATGCTTCTTCTCCTCCGGGGCAGTTACGGCGGGGCGTGCGAGGTCTGCAGGGCGCGCCCTTGAGGCAGGGCGGCGCACGGGTGCCCGTGATGCGGGGCTGCGGGGATGCGCGCGCCGGCGCGACTGCCGACGCGATCGCTCAGAAGGTGCGACAGAGCATGGCGGCGACGCGGCACAGGTCTACTGCCCGCCGCTTCGTGAGGTCCGCCTGTCGCTTCATAGCGTCGATCGTAGGGACGGTCGGGCGGGCATGTCACCGGTGTGTCGCATGCTGAGACGAGATAATCCGCAATGTGGGACCCGAGAGCTGTGCGAGGCCTGGGGGCAAGGGCCGTGACCCGATGTATCGGCCGTCACCTCTGAGTCGCGGACACCACCGTCTCGCCCACCGGACACCCCTGGTCCGCCGCCCTGCGCCCCTGTCTACCCGGCCAGCCGGACGTCGGAACCCTTCACCGTGATCTCGACACCGTCCGGGGCGGCCTCGACGGTGTCCACCTTGATGCCGCCGGGCAGGCCGTCGATCTTCTGCTGGAAGTCGGTGATCGCCCGCACCCGGTCCTCGGCGATGTCGACACCGCCGAAGCTGGGCAGGCCGTCGGCGTGCACGCGGACGGTGCCGTCGTCCACCTTCACCGAGCTGAGCACGGAGACCGGCTCCGGGAGCTTGGTGCCGAGGACCGTGGCCTCGACGGTGACCTTGATCTTGCCGTTGCCGCCGTCGGAGAGGCCGATGACGTTGGCGGTGACGCCCGGGGCGACCTGGGTGGGCTCGGACTTCGCGGTCTTCAGCAGCTCGTCGTAGGCGATGGTCGCGGTGCCGGTGGCCGTGGAGGCGGTGGCGGAGCTGTAGTCGCCGGAGAACTCGACGCCCTTCATGTCGGCCTGGAGGTCGTCGATACGGATCTTCCGGCCTCCGTCGCCCGCGGCGGCCTCGTAGTCCTTGATGCCGACCTCGATGTCGTCCAGGGAGCCGCCGGCGACCTGGGTGAGGAACGGGAAGCCCTTGATCGACACGTCCGGGGTCGCCGACAGGTTCTCGGTGGTCTTCAGCCGTTCGGCGGCCTCGTCCTCGGCGAAGTCGACCGCGACGCGGTCGGCGATCACGAAGAGGCCGCCCAGGATCACGACGAAGATCAGCAGTATTCGCAGTGCGCGCATGCGTTGTGTCCCCCACCGGTCCGGTGTTTCGACGACCCGGTGGCCGTCCCTTGCGCGAGGGTAACGCCGGGCGGAAGGGGGACCGGAGGATTGTTGATCATCTGTGACAGAGCGGAAGCCCGGCGTCCGGGCCTGAGCGCTACGCCAGCGCCCGGCCCAGGACGTACACCGCCGGGGCCGCCGCGGCCAGCGGCAGGGCCACGCCCGCCGTGAAGTGGACGAACCGCGACGGGTAGTCGTAGCTCGCGACCCGGTGGCCGATCAGGGCGCAGGCGGCGGCGCCCGCACCGAGGAGGGCCCCGGAGGTGCCGAGGTCCGTGACCTGCCCGGCCGCGATGCCCGCGCCCGCCGCGGCGAGCAGGGACACCACCACCGAAGCCGGGGTCGGCAGCGGCAGCGCGCGGGCCAGGACGGCCACCGCCACGGCCACCGCACCCACCGTCACCGCGTCCGCGGCGGCCGCGAGGTACCCGCCGGCCACGATCGCCAGCGCCGAGGCCGCGACCGTCGCCATCAGGCCGTACATCCGCTCGTCCGGGTCGGCGTGCGACCGCAGTTGCAGGACCAGCGCGAGCAGCACCCACACCCCGATCGTGCCGAGGATCGCCGACGGGGAGCGGCCCGAGGCCAGCAGCGCGGCGTCGGCGGCCAGCGCGCCCGCGAAGCCCAGCGCGATGCCCTGCCGGGCCGGCCACATGCCGTTCAGGCGGAACCAGCCCGCCGCGGTGACGGCCTGGAGGACCACCAGCGGCACGAGCAGCGCGTACGTCCCGACCGCCGCCGCACCGGCCAGCATCAGCCCGAGCAGCGCCGTCAGCGCGGCCGGCTGCATCCCGGGCTCGATGATCGGGGAGCGCCCCTCCGCACGGGCTCGCTGGGCATCGGTGAGGCGGGTGTTCCCGCCGACGGTGGCGGGGCCGTAGCCGGGAGCGGCGGCGTCGGCTCCGGCCGGGGCCGCGGGTCGCTGCGGCGGCGACTGGGGGGTCAGGATCGCCGTCTCCGGATCCGGCGCCTGCGCGGACGGCACCGCCTGGTGGTTCTGCGTCTCCCAGGTCTGCCCCTGCCACTGCTGCGTGTACTGCTGAGCGGCCTGCGGGTCCTCGTACCCCTGGTACCCCTGCCCGGGCCACGCCTGCGGCGCCTGCGGCTGCTGTCCGTAGGGGTCGTACGGCTGGTGGGGCCGGTTCGGCTGGTCGTTCATCGTCATCCTCCTGCGAACGGCGGGAGCACCTCGACCGTGCCGCCGTCGGCCAGCCGTACCGTCTCATGTCCGCGGGTGCCCACGGGGTCGCCGTCCACGAGGAACGAGCACCGGAGCAGGACGCGCTCCAGTTCGCCGGGGTGCCGCTCGCGCACCCCGGCGAGCGCCTCGGCGAGCGTGGCCGCCTCGTACGGCTCCTCGGCCACCCCGGCCGCGGCCTTGGCGGCGGCCCAGTAGCGCACCGTGACCTTTGGCATCTGCTTCCTCAATGAATTCGGCGGTGAACCCCGTCAGGCTAGCCCGCCCGGCCGGCGCCCCACTCCCCGATCCGGGCCAGCAACGCGTCGCCCGCCGCGTGCTCGGCGTGCCCCATGCCCGGCTCCAGCCACAGTTCGCCCTGGTCACCGGCGGCCGCGGCCAGCATCCGCGGGTGGTCGACGGGAAAGTAGCCGTCGGCGTCGCCGTGCACGATCAACAGCGGGGTCGGGGCGATCCTCGGCACCGCCTCCACCGGGGAGAGGGGCACCGGGTCCCAGTCCCGGTGGTGGATGCGCGTACGGAATCCGTAACGGCCCACGACCCGCCCCTCGGGCCGGGTCACCAGCCAGTGCAGCCGCCGCATGGGCGCGGTACCCCGGTAGTACCAGCGGGCCGGGGAGCTGACCGACACCACCGCGTCGGTCTGCCCCGGGTGCAGCGCCGCGTGCCGGAGCACCACCGAGCCGCCCATGGAGAAGCCCACCGTCACCACCCGCGCGTGCCCGTGGCTCCGCGCCCAGGCCACCGCCGCCGCCAGGTCGAGCACCTCCCGGTCGCCGACCGTGGAGTGCCCGCCGGACATCCCGTGCCCGCGGAAGGAGAAGGTGACCACACCCCCGTACCGGGCGAACGCCTCCGCGATCCGACGCACGTGCGGGCGGTCCACCGCGCCGGTGAACCCGTGGGCGACGACGAACACGGGATGAGCGGAAGGCGTCCCGGAGGTGTCGTCCCCGGCCGCTCCCGGCTCGTACACGGCGTCGATCGCGACACCGTCGGACGTCCGCAGAAACGTCCGCGACGACATCCGCACACGCTTTCCCCCATTCGTCTCGGGATGCGGACGATCGGTGGAACGCGCCACATGACCTGCCGAACCAGAGCTCATGTGGGCTATTCTGCTGGGCAGAGGACTCGGGCAACGTAGCCCCCGGGTCCTTTTGTGCTTTCGGAAGCGTTGTATACGACGCGGGAAACCGCAGGTGTACGGGGCCTTCGGGATCGCAGAGCGGTGCTGTGCCAACAAACGTCCTCGCAGGGACCGAGGAGGAACCAGACGTATGAGTTCTCTGCTGCTCCTGACCAATGCCCTCCAGCCGTCGACGGAGGTGCTCCCCGCCCTCGGCCTGCTCCTGCACAACGTGCGTGTGGCTCCCGCGGAGGGCCCGGCCCTCGTCGACACCCCCGGCGCCGACGTCATCCTCGTCGACGGCCGGCGTGATCTGCCCCAGGTCCGCAGCCTCTGTCAGCTGCTGCGCTCCACCGGACCGGGCTGCCCGCTCGTCCTGGTCGTCACCGAGGGCGGCCTCGCCGCCGTCACCGCCGACTGGGGCATCGACGACGTCCTGCTCGACACCGCCGGCCCGGCGGAGGTCGAGGCGCGGCTGCGCCTCGCCATGGGCCGGCAGCAGATCGTCAGCGACGACTCCCCCATGGAGATCCGCAACGGCGACCTCTCGGTCGACGAGGCGACGTACTCGGCCAAGCTCAAGGGCCGCGTCCTCGACCTCACCTTCAAGGAGTTCGAGCTCCTGAAGTACCTCGCGCAGCACCCCGGCCGGGTCTTCACCCGCGCCCAGCTGCTCCAGGAGGTCTGGGGTTACGACTACTTCGGCGGTACGCGCACGGTCGACGTGCACGTACGGCGGCTGCGCGCCAAGCTCGGCCCGGAGCACGAGTCGCTGATCGGCACCGTCCGGAACGTCGGTTATCGATTTGTTACGCCGGAGAAGCCGGAGAAGATGGAACGCGCCGCCGAGGAGGCGAAGGCCAAGGCGGCCAAGGCAAAGACGGACAAGGCGGACGAGTCGGCCGCCCTGGACGCCACTGAGGCCCGCGCCAAGGCGTGAGAGGCGTAGTGCGGCGCCGACCTGGGCATCGCTTCCCGTACGGGGTGCCCCGGACGGCGGTCGGGATATCGTACGGAACCTCCTTTACGCCCTGCCCGGAGCCGGTATATCCGCGTAGACTCCGCGCGTGGCCAAGGTGACTCGGGATGATGTGGCGCGGCTGGCAGGGACTTCCACTGCCGTGGTCAGCTATGTCATCAACAACGGACCCCGGCCGGTCGCCCCGGCCACGCGCGAGCGTGTCCTCGCCGCGATCAAGGAACTGGGGTACCGGCCCGACCGGGTCGCCCAGGCGATGGCGTCCCGCCGCACGGACCTCATAGGCCTGATCATCCCGGACGCCCGCCAGCCCTTCTTCGGGGAGATGGCGCACGCCGTCGAACAGGCCGCCTCCGAGCGCGGGAAGATGGTGCTCGTCGGCAACACCGACTACGTGGGCGAGCGCGAGGTCCACTACCTGCGCGCCTTCCTGGGGATGCGGGTCTCCGGGCTCATCCTCGTCAGCCACGCGCTCAACGACCTTGCCGCCGCCGAGATCGAGGCCTGGGACGCCCGCGTCGTGCTGCTGCACGAACGGCCCGAGGCCATCGACGACGTCGCCGTCACCACGGACGACCTGGGCGGCGCCGAGCTCGCCGTCCGCCACCTGCTGGAGCACGGCTACGAGTACGTCGCCTGTATGGGCGGCATAGCCGAGACGCCCGCGGTCGGCGACCCGGTCTCCGACCACGTCGAGGGCTGGCGCCGCGCGATGGACGACGCCGGGATCTCCACGGAGGGCCGCCTCTTCGAGGCCCTCTACAACCGCTACGACGCCTACCAGGCCGCCCTGAAGATCCTCTCCGGCCCCGACCGCCCGCCGGCGATCTTCTGCTCCACCGACGACCAGGCGATCGGCCTGCTGCGCGCGGCGCGCGAGCTGCGCATCGACGTCCCCGGCGAGCTGGCGGTGGCGGGCTTCGACGACATCAAGGAGGCGGCCCTGGCGGACCCGCCCCTGACGACGGTCGCGTCCGACCGTCCGGCGATGGCCCGTGCGGCCGTCGACCTCGTCCTCGACGACGGGCTGCGGGTCGCGGGTGCCCGGCGCGAGCGGCTGAAGGTGTTCCCCTCGCGGCTGGTCACCCGGCAGTCCTGCGGCTGCCCGTAGGCCCCTGACTCCGGGGCGGCGGACTTCTTTATATCGGGCATACGAGGTTCTGTCGGGCTTCTCAGCAAGCACTCAGGAAGCTCTCATGGTCGGGCGACAAGCTCTGTTCCATGACCGAGAGCTTCCACCGCAGTGGCGAGTACGAGAACCCTTACGAGGGTCAGCAGCAGGCCCCGGTGAACCCCGAGTGGCCGCCCCCGCCGGCGTACGCCCCGGCACATGCTCCGCATCAGAAGAAGCGCAACCGTGGCCCCATGGCCCTGATCGCCGCCGTGGCGATCGTCGCGGCGGCGATAGGCGGCGGCACCGCCTACGGCATCCAGGAACTGACCGGCAACGACACCGTCGCCTCCAGCTCCACCAGCACCAACGTGGTCCCGTCCAGCCAGAAGGGCACGGTCGCCGGGGTCGCGAAGGCGGTGAGCCCGAGCATCGTCGAGATCAAGGCCGCCTCCAACGCCGGCTCCTCCACCGGCTCCGGCGTGATCATCACCAGCGGCGGCGAGATCATCACCAACAACCACGTCGTCGCCGGGGCCTCCCGGATCAAGGCGACGACCAGTGACGGCAAGTCGTACACCGCGAAGGTCGTCGGCACCGACAGCAAGAAGGACCTGGCGCTGATCAAGCTGGAGAACGCCTCCGGCCTGAAGGCGGCCACGCTCGGCGACTCGGCCGGGCTCCAGGTCGGCGACCAGGTCGTGGCGATCGGCTCCCCCGAGGGGCTGTCCGGCACCGTCACCAGCGGCATCATCTCGGCCCTCGACCGCGACGTCACCGTCCCGACCGAGGAGGGCCAGGACCAGGGCCAGGGCCAACAGCAGTGGGGCCAGGGGCAGGGCGACGAGTGGCCGTTCGAGTTCGGCGGACGCCAGTTCAACGGCGACACCGGCTCCGACACGACGACGTACAAGGCGCTCCAGACCGACGCGTCCCTCAACCCGGGCAACTCCGGTGGTGCGCTGATCGACATGAACGGCAACATCATCGGGATCAACTCCGCGATGTACTCGCCGACGAGCCAGGCCTCCTCGTCCTCCGACGCGGGCAGCGTCGGCCTGGGCTTCGCCATTCCGATCAACACCGTCAAGGCCGACCTCGCGAAGCTGCGGGCGGGTTCGACCGACTGAGTCCGAGCACCTGACAGTGAGGAGAGCGGCGATGATCCAGCAGATGGTGCACACGGAGCCGGGCGGGGACCCGGCGGGCGTCGGACTGGCCCTTGCGGTGGCGCGCGAACTGCACGCACCGGCGGGCCGGGCGCCGGAGGTGGCGCCGACGGCAGCCACGGCGACCCGTGCGGCGAGCCGGCCGGCGCGGGCCCGGCGCCGGGCGGCACGGCGCTGACACTCCTCCCGGCACCGCCCGTCGGCGTGCGACGCTGAGACCGTCAGAGCAGCAGCACCCCCGTCCCCCTTCACACCCGAGGACCTCCGAGCCATGAGCCCCGCAGACGGCGACCGTGACCCGCAGCGCATCCTGATCGTCGACGACGAGCCGGCCGTACGCGAAGCGCTCCAGCGCAGCCTCGCGTTCGAGGGGTACGGAACCGAGGTCGCCGTCGACGGTGCGGACGCGCTGGACAAGGCGGCGGCCTACCGGCCCGACCTGGTCGTCCTCGACATCCAGATGCCGCGCATGGACGGTCTGACGGCGGCGCGCCGCATCCGCGCCACCGGCGACACCACGCCGATCCTGATGCTCACGGCCCGGGACACCGTCGGCGACCGTGTCACGGGCCTCGACGCGGGCGCCGACGACTACCTGGTCAAGCCCTTCGAACTCGACGAACTCTTCGCCCGTATCCGAGCCCTCCTCCGCCGCAGTTCCTACGCGGCGGCCGTGGGCGCGGCCGACCCGGCCGACGAGGACGCGCTCACCTTCGCCGACCTGCGCATGGACCTGTCGACGCGTGAGGTCACCCGGGGCGGGCGCCAGGTGGAGCTGACCCGGACGGAGTTCACACTCCTGGAGATGTTCATGGCCCACCCGCGCCAGGTCCTCACCCGGGAGCAGATCCTCAAGGCCGTCTGGGGCTTCGACTTCGAGCCGTCGTCGAACTCCCTCGACGTGTACGTGATGTACCTGCGCCGCAAGACCGAGGCGGGCGGGGAGCCGCGGCTGGTGCACACGGTGCGGGGCGTGGGCTACGTGCTGCGGCAGGGCGGCGCGGAGTGAGTTCCCGGACGCCCCGGCTCGTACGGCGTTTCCGCTCGCTGCCGATCCGCTCCCGACTGGCCCTGCTGGTGGCGGCGGCGGTGGCGTTCGCGGTGGCGGCGGTGTCGGTGACCTGCTGGTTCATCGTGCAGGGGAAGTTGTACGACGAGATCGACAACGACCTGAAGTCGTCGGTCGCGCCGCTGCGTTCAGGCGAGTTCCAGGCGCTCACCCACGAGTGCCGCCAGACGACGTCCGACTCGCTGGGCATGGGGTCGCGGCCCAAGACCTACGGGCAGCTGGTCCGCGTCGACGGCAAGCTGTGCCTCTTCCCGAGCTCCACGACCCAGGTGCGGGTAACCGGCGACGACAAGGCCGTGGCCAGGAACCCCGACCCGAACCAGGGCCGCATCCGCGACGGCACGGACGACCACGGCAACAAGCTGCGCGTCCTGACGACGGCGGTCGTCATCAAGGACCCCGACGACCTGCTCCCAGGCGTCGCCGCCGACTACTCCCTCGTCATCGCCCTGCCGCTCAAGGGAACCCAGTCCACGCTCAACGAACTGGCCCTGATCCTCCTCCTGGTCTCCGGCGTGGGAGTGCTCGGCGCCGGAGCCGCCGGCCTGGCCGTCGCCCGGGCCGGGCTGCGCCCCGTCGACAAGCTGACCGATGCCGTCGAGCACGTGGCCCGCACGGAGGATCTGAACATCCGCATCCCCGTGGAGGACGACAGCGAGGACGAGATCGCCCGCCTGTCGCACTCCTTCAACTCCATGACCTCGGCCCTGGCCAGCTCCCGTGACCTCCAGCAGCAACTGATCGCGGACGCCGGCCACGAACTGCGCACGCCGCTCACCTCTCTCCGCACCAACATCGAGCTCCTCACCCGCAGTGAGGAAACGGGCCGCCCCATCCCCGAGGCGGACCGCAAGGCACTGCTCGCGTCGGTGAAGGCACAGATGACGGAACTCGCCACGCTCATCGGCGACCTCCAGGAACTGTCCCGCCCGGACCCGGGCCAGCACTCGGACCGGACCCAGATCGTGGCCTGGCAGGACACGGTCGAGTCGGCGCTGCGGCGGGCCCGGCTGCGGGGCCCCGAGCTGACGATCGCGGCGGACATCGAGCCCTGGTTCGTCCGCGCGGAGCCCTCCGCGCTGGAACGGGCGGTGGTCAACATCCTGGACAACGCGGTGAAGTTCAGCCCGGAGGGCGGCCTGATCGAGGTCCGCCTCACCGAGGGCGTCCTCACGGTCCGCGACCACGGCCCGGGCATCCCCGCCGACGAACTCCCCTACGTCTTCGACCGCTTCTGGCGCTCCCCCGGCGCACGGTCCCTGCCGGGCTCGGGCCTGGGCCTGTCGATCGTGGCCCGTACGGTGCAGCAGGCGGGGGGTGAGGTGTCCCTTTCCCCGGCGGAGGGCGGCGGCACTGTGGCGACGGTACGACTGCCGGGGGCGGCGGTACCTCCGCCGGAGGCTCCCCCTACTTCTTGACGCAGGTGAGGAACGACGCCCAGGGGCTCGCGCCGAACACGAGTATCGGACCGTCGGGGCGCTTGCTGTCGCGACACGTGACAGGTCAGTGGAAGCCGAGCATCCCGGGGGAGTCGATGTCCACCGTGACGACTCCCGGCGGATACGCGTCCTCCCGGTCCGTCAGCAGGATCGACATCCCTGTGAACTCAGCGCGAGGCAGCGCACAGTACAGGGCGTGACACCTGTCCGAGCCGCCGTAGCCGTCCCTGACCATCGTTCCGACGGTGACCGCGGCAACCGTCGTGAGGTCGTCGACGACGACCGACGAGAAGGCGAGTACCCGCCGTGCCGCGCCCTCGTCCTCCGACTCGGCCTGCACGAGGCAGAGGGCGGGAATCCGGAGGAGGTCACCCGGGGTGCGCGCCATGTTCCCGGCGAGGAGGTTCAGCGTCTTGTGGCCGTCGGCCAGCGCCCGAGTGGCACCGGTGTCGAGAATGATCACGCGGCCGCGCCCCGGGCCGCGCGAGCCTTCTCGGCGGCGATCTTGTAGATGTTGCCGAGGACGTCGGGTGCCCTCTCGAACTCCTCGTCACTGATGTCGACACCGATCACGTCCCGGACGACCTGCCGGTCAGCCGCGACGCGCTCCGCAAGCTGCGCCGCCGTCGGCTGCTCGGAAGCCAGCTGCTCCACAAGCTGCCCCAGAGTCACCCCGCGCTCCTTGGCCACCTGCGCGAGATGGTCCCGGGCCTGGCGTGACACCTGGATGGTCGTATTGTCTGCCATGGTCTCACTGTAGCCGCACCACAGCAGGGTGCACACCGGCCTCCACCCCCTTGCACCCGATCGTGTTCGGACCCGGCAACCTTTCCGTGCGGAGCGGCGACTGATCAGCGGTCATTCCCCCACACGGAACGGATCGCCGTATGAGTGAGCCGCGTAGCAAGGCCCGCCCCCGTCACCGCAGAAGCCGCACCGCCCTGGCGGTCGGGGTCCCCCTGGCCCTGACCGCCGCCGGTACGTTCGCCTACGGCGGCGGCCTCGGCGTCCTGGGCTCCACCGCACTGCAGGCCTCCGCCGCCACCCCCGCCTGGGCCACCGACACCGCCGACGGGTTCGCCTCCGTCAACTCCCTCGGTCAGAACGGGACGTACGGCGGCCGGGGCGGGAAGACCGTCACCGTCAAGACGCTCGCCGATCTGGAGAAGTACGCGACCGCGGCCGAGCCCTACGTCATCGTCGTCGCCGGCACCATCACGATGAACCCGGTCGGCAAAGAGATCAAGGTCAAGTCCGACAAGACCATCGTGGGTCAGGGGACCGCCGGGCACATCGTCGGCGGCGGGTTCTTCCTCGGCCAGGGCGTGCACAACGTGATCATCCGGAACCTCACCATCCGGGACGCGTACCAGGGCATCTGGAACGACAAGGACCATGACTTCGACGCGGTCCAGATGGACGGCGCCCATCACGTCTGGATCGACCACAACGATCTGCGGCACATGGCCGACGGACTCATCGACGTCCGCAAGGACTCGACGAACGTCACCGTCTCCTGGAACAAGCTGAGCGACAACAACAAGACCTTCGGCATCGGCTGGACCGAGAACGTCAAGACCGACATCACGATCCACCACAACTGGATCCGCGAGACCGAGCAGCGCAACCCCTCCACGGACAACGCCGCGCACGCGCACCTCTACAACAACTTCCTGGAGGACGCCCCGGGCACCGCCATCAAGTCGGCGTACGGGAACTACTCGCGCGGCGGCACGAAGATGGTCCTGGAGAACTCCCTCTTCCAGGGCGTCGACAACCCCGTCATCAAGGACAGCGGCGCGGCCGTGGTCCAGCGCGGCAACTCCTTCTCCGGCACCAGCGGGCGCAACGAGAGCGGCGGGACCGCCTTCGACCCGAAGACGTACTACCCCTACACCCTCGACAAGGCCGCCGACCTCCCGGCGGTCCTCAAGGCCGGCGCCGGTCCCCGCGCCTCCATCGGGACGACCTCCGCCTCCACCAAGACCGCGGCCGCGACCACCCTCACCGTCGCCCAGGACGGCAGCGGCCAGTACCGCACCGTGCAGGCCGCCGTGAACGCCGTACCGGCGAACAACCCCGCGCGCGTCGTGATCGCCGTGAAGCCGGGGACGTACCGGGAACTGGTGAAGGTGCCCTCCAACAAGCCGCACGTCACCATCCGGGGCACCGGCGGCAGCCGCAAGGACACGACGATCGTCTACAACAACGCCTCGGGCACGCCGAAGCCCGGCGGCGGGACGTACGGCACCGGCGGCAGCGCGACCGTCGCCGTCGAGGCCGACGACTTCCAGGCGCGCAACCTGACCATCTCCAACGACTTCGACGAGAAGGCCAACCAGAACGTCATCAAGGACCAGCAGGCCGTCGCCCTGCGGACCGCCGCCGACAAGGTGTTCCTGGACGGGATCATCGTCAGCGGGGACCAGGACACGCTGCTGCTCGACACCGCGTCGAAGGACCGCCTCGGCCGGGTCTACGTCAGCAACTCCTACGTGATCGGCAACGTCGACTTCATCTTCGGCCGGGCCACGGCCGTCGTCGACAAGTCCGTCATCACACTGAAGAAGCGCTGGGACGGCAGCTCGGCCGGGTACATCACCGCACCGAGCACCGCGGCGAACCGCAAGGGCATCCTGATCGCCAACTCCACCGTGAACGGCGACGTCTCGGCCGGCAGCTTCTACCTCGGCCGGCCCTGGCACGCGGGCGGGGACGCGTCCCTCGATCCGCAGACCACCGTCCGCAACACCAGCCTGAGCAATGCGATCAGGTCCACCCCGTGGACCAACATGGGCGACTTCTCCTGGAAGGACGACCGGTTCGCCGAGTACGCCAACTACGGCGCCGGTGCCGGCCAGGCCAGCTCCAACCGCCCCCATCTGAGCGACGCGCAGGCCGCGAACCAGGAGGTCGCGGACTGGCTCGCGGGCTGGACGCCTTCGGCGTCCTGAACGGCTCCCTTCCGGGTCCGGCTGACGAGCGGCGCCGGACCCGGAAGGGCCACCACCGTCCGGATGCTTACTGCTGCTTCCAGGCGTAGTGCAGCCGGTCCAGGCCACTCTGGTTGTTCACCGTGAGGCTGAGGTTCGTGCCCGTGCCCTGGAGCGTGGTCAGGGAGTAGGTGTCACCGTTGCGCAGGCCGGGCCAGTAGACCGAGCCGAGGCCCAGCTCCCGGATGGTGTCGGTCGCGGCCTGGATGTAGGCGATCTCGTTGGAGGTGCCCACCGGGCCGTTGTAGTCCAGGCCGGTCGTCATCGAGGCGCCGAACTCGTCGAGGATCGTGCGGGAGGCACAGTCGCCGATGCGGCTCTTGAAGTCGGCCTTCCACTGGTCGACGCTGGTCCAGTCGGTGTGCCAGAAGCCGTAGTTGTGCAGGGCCAGGCGCGTGCCCTTCAGGCGGGGGTCGGCGCAGACCGGCTTGACGTCCTCGCTGTACTTGTACCCGCCGATCAGGATCCGGTCGCGCGGTATGAAGCGGTGGGTGCTCACCCACTTGGCCGCGATGTCCGTCCACTCCTGCGCGGTGTAGCCGAACGGTTCGTTCATCGGCTCGAAGTACACCCTGGAGTTGCCGGCGTAGGCGGAGGTGATCCGCGCCCACATCCGGTCCCAGGACGCCTGGTCGTCGATCTTGCCGTCCTTGGCGTTGTCGGCCTCCCAGTACCCCAGGACGACCTTGAAGCCCTTGGCGGTGGCGGCGTCGATCGCGCCCCGGTACGACTTCCAGAACGGGCCGTTCACCGAGGTCGGGTTGACCGGCAGGCGGACGGTGTTGGCGCCGAGCTTGGAGAACCCGCCGATGATCGCCTTGGACTTGGCGTAGGTGGTGGCGTAGCTGTCGGAGGTGGACAGACCCGAGGGCACGACCGCGTCGTCGGCGTAGTTGTCGCGCGGGTCGGCCCAGTTGACGCCCTTGAAGTCGCTCACGGGCGGCGGGGTGGCGGGACGGTGGGCGGGAGAGGCGGCGGCGGGGGAGGCGAGTGCTCCACCGAATGCCGTGACGCAGGCCAGCAGCGCCCCCACGCAAGCTGTTCCGCGATGGGTCTTGTGAGACACGACATCCCCTTCTGAGCAGGTGCGAAGGTGAGCAGCCAACAGACGGACCGCTCAGTGGAGCACGAAACTAGAAGGAGACTCGAACAGAGGTCAACACATCAGCACACAAAGTTTCACCCACGGCTTCGGGGCCGGGCGGTTCAGGAGGACTTCTCCCGGTCCGTGGACGACGACATGTCCTCCGGGTTCCCGCGGGCCCGTCCTCAGCCGCCCACCGACAACCCCGAGCCCGACAGCCGCACCCGGATGCCGTCCTCCTCCACCCGTACGTCCTCCAGCCTCACGTCCCCCTGCTCCGGCTTCGGCAGCTCGAAGGCCAGCGCGAGCCGGTCGGCCAGGACCGGGCGGGTCAGGCGCGACAACTCCCCGAGGAGGTCGGGGTCGAGGCCCAGGCTCCTGAACACGTCGGGGTTGTCGAGGGCGAGGTCGATGAGGTTCAGGCGTTCTGCCTGGCGGGCGAAGCGCGGGGAGCCGGTCAGTTCGGCGAGCTTGCCGTCGTCGGCCAGGGCCTGGTCCACGGTCGCCTCGGGCACGCCCATCCGCTGCACGATGGCCGGGACCGACAGCAGCGCCTTGGCCTTCCGGGTCTCCCGGGCCAGATCCGCGGACGCCTTGGGCGTCAGGTGCAGCCCTTCCGAGGCGCGCTTGCCCGGGCGGTAGGTCGCCAGGTCCCCGATGTCCAGGCGCATGCCGCCGATCTCGGTGGTGATGCCCCGCTCGCCCTGCCGCTGGATCCGGGCCTCGGCCCGCAGCTTCAGGTCGTGCCCGGCGACCGGCAGGGTGCCACGCGCCCGTACCCGGTCCCGGCCCTCGCCGGTGAAGGTCACCTGAGAGGCGCCGAGTTCGCGGTTGAGGTCCTCGAAGGACAGCATGACGTCCCCGTCGAACCGGGGAACGTCGGCGCCGCGCACGGACGTCGGCCCGTCGGCTTTGAGCCGTACGTCATGGGCCGTGGCCGACACCTTCGCGAGCGAGACGCGGTCGGCGGCGACGTCCGGGACGGTCAGCTTCACCGACTCCAGCCGCTTGTCGGCGAGCTGGGTGAGGAAGGGGAAGCCGCCGATCTCCACCTCGGGCGCGGCGGCCAGGTCGAGGCGGTCCTTGAGGGTGTCGGCGGCCCGGTGCTCGGCGTACAGCACCGCCCAGCGGTCGCCGAGGGCGGCGAACGAGGCGAGGACGACCAGGCCGACGACGGCCTTCACGGCGAGCGGCAGTCCGGCGAAACGATTCTTTCGACGTCGGCCGCCGCGGCGGTGGTCGGGCGGCGACCACTCCGGCTCCGGCTCGTGCCGCTGCTCGGCGTCCTCACCGAGGAAGTCCTCCAGAGGGGTCGCCTCCAGAGGCCCGTCGTCGAGTGCGCCGAGTTCCTCGTAGGGGTTGCGGGGCTGCTCGGAGCGGTCGTCGGGATGATGCGTGTCCATGCGGTGGGGGGTGCGCATCGTCTCATCCGACCATGCGCACCGCCCCGTCCCGCAACTCGAACCCCCGGTATGCGACTTACTTCACGATCGTGATCCGGTCCGCCTTCGGCGGAGCGATCGGGTTCGCGGCCGAGGAGTTGGCCGTCAGGTACTGCTCCAGCGCGGCCAGATCATCGCTGCCGACGACGTCGTTCGTGCCCTGGCCGAGGGTCGGGAAGCCGTCGCCGCCGCCCGCGAGGAAGCTGTTCGTCGCGACGCGGTAGGTGGCCGACGGGTCGATGGCCGAGCCGTTCAGCTTGATGCTGTCCGTGACCACCCGGTCGGCGCCGGACTTGGTGAGGTCCAGCGTGTAGGTCAGACCGGACGAGACCTGGAGGATCTTCGGAGCCGCCGCGTTCGGGCCGGACACCTGCTCCTTGAGCGCCTGGATGACCTGCGCGCCCGTGAAGCTCTGGAGGTTCACGGTGTTCGCGAACGGCTGGACCGTGAAGCCCTCGGCGTAGGTGACGACACCGTCGCCCTCGGCGGCCTTGGCCGCGTAGGTCAGCGGCGCGCGGATACCGCCCGGGTTCATCAGCGCCAGGTCGGTCTCGGGGTCGAGCTGCTTGCCGTGGGCGAGCTGGGCGTCGGCGATGAGGTCGCCGAGCGGGGACTCGGTGCCGGTGTTGCCGATGTCGCCGGAGATGTAGCCGATCGGCCGGTTGCCGATGGGCGCGGCCAGCGTGTTCCACTTGCTGATCAGCTCGGTCATGTCGGGCGCCTTGGGGACGTCCCGGGTGACCACGCGGTTCGCGGACTTCACGGCCGTACGGGCGATGTCGCCGGTCCTGCGGTCGTACGTCAGCGTCGTGTCGGTGTAGAGGCGGCCGAAGGAGGCGGCCGAGGTGACCATGCGGGGCTTGCCCGCCGGGTCGGCGATGCTGCACACGTACGCGTTGTGGGTGTGGCCCGTGACCAGCGCGTCCACCTGCGGCGTGACGTTCTTGGCGATGTCGACGATCGGGCCGGAGACGCCGTCGCCCGCTCCCGGGGAGTCACAGTCGTAGTTGTACGACGTCGACGCCGGGAAGCCGCCCTCGTGGATGAGGGCGACGATCGACTTCACGCCCTGCTTCTGCAGCACCTTGGCGTACTTGTTGATCGTCTCGGTCTCGTCCTTGAAGGACAGGCCCTTGACGCCCTCGGCGGAGACGATGTCCGGGGTGCCCTCCAGGGTCACGCCGATGAAGCCGACCTTGACGCCGTTCTTCTTCCACACCCAGTAGGGCTTGAGGATCGGCTTCTTCGTCTTCTCGTCGAGGACGTTGGCCGCGAGGTAGGGGAAGTCGGCGCCCTCGAACTTCTTGTCCGAGTAGCAGCCGTCCTTCGGGTGGCAGCCGCCGTTCTGGAGGCGGCCGAGCTCCTTGGCGCCCTCGTCGAACTCGTGGTTGCCGACGGAGGTGACGTCGAGGTCGAGCTTGTTCAGCGCCTCGATGGTCGGCTCGTCGTGGAACAGCCCGGAGAGCAGCGGGGAGGCGCCGACCATGTCGCCGCCGGCGGCCGTGATGGAGTACTTCTCGCCCTTGCGGGCCTGCCGCAGATGCGTGGCGAGGTACTCGACACCACCGGCGTCGATGGTCTTGGTCGTCCCGTCGGGCTGCGTCTCGGTGACGCGGCCGGAGGAACCGGCGGGCGGCTCCAGGTTGCCGTGCAGGTCGTTGAAGGACAGCAGCTGGACGTCCTGGTAGCGGCCGTGGCCGTACCCGCCCTCGCTGTGCTCCTCCCCGGCGGAAGCCGAGCCAGGCAACCCGGCCGCGGCCAGCGCGCCGACGGTGACGACACCGGCGGCGAGAGCGGCGAAACGGTTCGTACGACGTCTGCGGCGGTCCGGGTGCGCCGGTGAAGTGGCTGGCATACGCCCCCCTTTAGGTCTGCTGGGACAGTGATGTCGTCCGGCGCAGCCTAGAGTCAACGCGCGTAGCGCAACAGGTGTTTCATGGTTACGGCCTGGTTGCTTCTTTGCCGCCGATTTGCCGGTGGTGCCCCGTACCCTCGTACGCATGACCAGCGACGACACCGTAAGGCCGGGCCACCCCCGCTCGATCGAGACCCTTGCCGCGCTCTCCGCGGAGCAGACCGATGCCGTGCTCGGACTGCTCGACGAGGCGGCCCGGACCGACGGGCAGCAGGCGGTGTCCGAACAGGGCCGGTTGCAGCTGCGCGGCGGGGAGCGGGAGGGCGTGTCCCATCTGCTGCTCACCGCCGGTGGGGAACTCGTCGGTTACGCCCAACTGGAGGACACGGACCCGGTGGAGCCGCCGGCCGCCGAACTGGTGGTGCATCCCGGGCATCGCGGACACGGGCACGGGCGGGCGCTCGGCTCGGCGCTGCTGGCCGCCTCGGGGAAGCGACTGCGGGTGTGGGCGCACGGCGGGCACTCCGCCGCCCGGCACCTCGCGCAGGTCCTCGGCCTCACACTCTTCCGGGAACTGCGGCAGATGCGGCGCTCGTTGACCGACTTCGACGCGCCCGAGCCGGTGCTCCCCGAGGGCGTCTCCGTCCGCGCCTTCGTCCCCGGCAAGGACGACGCGGCCTGGCTCGCGGTGAACGCCGCCGCCTTCGCACACCACCCCGAGCAGGGCTCCCTCACCCAGCGCGACCTCGACGACCGCAAGGCCGAGCCGTGGTTCGACCCGGCGGGCTTCTTCCTCGCCTTCCGCGGCGACGAACTCGTCGGCTTCCACTGGACCAAGGTGCACGCCGAGGAGGGCCTGGGCGAGGTGTACGTGCTCGGCGTCGGCCCCGGCGCGCAGGGCGGCGGCCTCGGCAAGTCCCTGACCACGATCGGGCTGCGCCACCTCGCGGGGCAGGGGCTGCCGACGGCGATGCTGTACGTCGACGCCGACAACTCCGCGGCGGTGTCGGTGTACGAGCGGCTGGGGTTCGTCACGCACGAGGTGGACCTCATGTACCGCACGGAGACGTGACGGAGCCGTCGGGAGGTTCCGGGTCAGGTCGTCGCCGGTGGGTGATGCGCTCGCCCCGGCTCGTCGCGACGCGCAGCACCTCCCCCAAAGCACGACACTGGCCGAGAAGCGAGTGGCCCCGACAGTCTCGGTCCGCTCACTCGGGCCTTGGTGACTCCGCCCAGGACGGGCGCCAGGTCCTGCCCTCCGTGAGCCGGGGCTGTGCCGCCAGGTGGGCGCGCAGGGCGGTCAGGCCCGGGTGGGGGTTGTCCGCGCGCCAGAGCAGGGAGTGCGGATAGGCCGGGACCGGGTCGCGCAGGGGAACGAGCCGCAGGTCGTGGCCCACGGGCCAGACATGCGGAGTGCGTTCACTCAGGAAGGTCGCCACGGTCGGGGAACCGGCGATGGTGTCCAGGAGCGCTTCGAGGCCGAAGTTGGGCCCGATGGTGTCGATGACCGGCCCGAACTCGGCGGCCAGCGCCTCGTAGTAGGCGTGCCACTCGGTGCCGGGCACGTTGCCCGGCATCCAGATCCGGTGCCCGGCCAGTTGCTCCGGCGTCACCCAGGGGGCCCGGGCGAACGGGTGGTCGGGGCCGACGCACAGGTGCATCGGCTCGTCGAGGACCGGGAGGGCGGCGATGCCGTCGGGGACCCGGTGTCCGGGCATGGTGACGGCACGGAACGTGGCATCCACGGCTCCGTCCCGCACGGCGGCCACGGCCGTCTCCACGTCGAAGAGCGTGACGACGTCCAGCGCGATCTCCGGGTGCGCCCGGTGGAATTCCTGCACCAGCCCGCCGGGGGCGGCCCGGCGCCCGACGACGTCCACCCGCAGCGCCCGGCTCCCGGGCCGCACGGCGGCCGCCGCCCGCTCCTCTGCCTGGAGCAGTACCCGGGCGTGCGGCAGGAGCGCCTGCCCGTCGATGGTGAGCTCCGCCCCGCGCGGCGTCCGGACCAGCAGCCGCACGCCGAGGTCCTTCTCCAACGCGGCGATCCGCTTGGACACTGCCTGCTGGGTGAGGGCCAAGTCCACGGCGGCCTTCTGGAACTGCCCGGAGTCGGCGATCGCGACGAAGGCGCGCACAGCTTTGAGATCCACGGCGGCAGACTAGCCCCACAACCACTGGTTGTCGGAGAGCCTCGGCGATCACGGCCCACAAGGACGGATGCGGCCTTCTGCACAACCACTCGATGTGCCCGGCCCTTCTAGAGCCGCACCCGCCGCCGCAGAGGTTCGATCGCGCACACCGCGCCGAGGACCACCGCCCCGGCCAGCACCACGCCCCACCGCTCGTGCGCCGCCGCCCACCGCTCGTCCTCCACCGGCACGAACAGGGCCCAGCGGCCGGGCCAGAACAGCATCGCCAGGACGGCCGTGGCCAACAGCCCGACCGCGACCGGCAGTCCGGGCCGGGTGACCTCGCTGAAGCGCACCGCGGCCGCCGCCCCGGTCACCGCCAGGACGAAGGCGGCCCCCGCCTCCAGCGTGAGGGCGCCGACCGGGGGCCGTACGTCCGGCGGCACGAGCAGCAGTGCCACCGTCCACCAGGTCACCGCGGCCGGGACGGCGAGGGCCGTCCGCAGGGCGACACGGACCGGGCGCGGGGTCGGCACAGTGGACGTGGTGTGCCGTGCCGGGTCGTCCAGGAGGAAGGCCAGGCCCACCGCGAAGGCGAGGATCGCGGCCCGCAGCAGGTACAGGGAGAGCCGTTCCGCGCTCTCACCGGTCCGGGTCAGCGCCGCGAGCAGCAGTCCCGCCGCCCCGGCCGCGCCGACCGTGCCCCACGGCACCGTCCGGTGGACGGGGAGCACCAGCTGCCGGGTCAAAGGCACTTGTCCTCCCCCTCGGGGGCGGGCAGGCCCAGCAGCTCGGCGGCCCGGGCGGCGGTGATCTTCGGTGCGGTGAGTTCGTCCCACCGGTCCTTGACCCGTGCGCCTGCCTCGGCGTGGGGCAGGTCGAGCAGCGCGCGCAGCACCTCGGTCTGGGCCTCGGTCATGTACAGCCCGTCCGTGGGCTGGAGCACGGAGTCGGAGCCGGTGACGGTGTCGTTGAGGCGGACCCTGCGCAGCGCGTCGAGCGGGTCGGACTCCCAGCCCACGGCCAGCCACATGAGGGGCACGATGCGGCCGTCGCAGATGGAGGTCGCGGCCTTCTCGTCGCCCGCGATGAGCACACCGGCCACGGCGGCCGAGAACTCGGGGACGCGGTTGCCGCCCCACTGGGTGCCCACCGTCACCTCGTGCGGGCGCTTCAGGGGGTCCAGAGCGGCGTCACCGGAAAGGCCGTAGCGCGCGTCGACCCGCTGCCGTACGACGACGTCCTGTTCGTGGGCGCCACCCCCGGCCAGGGACCGGACCCGGTCCACCACCCCGGCCCAGTCCGCGACCCGCGGCCCCCACTCGGGGAACGCGCAGTAGGTGGAGCCGTCCCGGCGGACACAGGACTGCACCTGCTCGGGGTGCACGGTGGCGCGTTCGCGCGCCTTGACCAGCTCGGGGGATTCGCCCGCCGACTGGACCGCTCCGCCGACCAGCGTCATGGCGAGCGCTCCGGCGGCACCGGCCATGACGACCGGCTTGCGGCCACCGGCGACCAGGACCGCCATCAGGCCCAGGAACAGGGCCAGTCCGGCGAGGTACAGGGCGTGCCAGGCGGCGGGCCGGCCCATCACGTCCGACGGCAGGGTGTTGGAGGCCCCCTCCTCGACTGCCGGCAGCAGCCACCTCGCCCCGGAGTCCAGGCCCGGGAAGAAGAGGAACAGGAACAGGAAGAGCACCACCAGCAGCGGCGCGGCGAGAGGGGACCGCACCAGCCCTGCCACGAGCAGCCCGGCCAGTCCGAACAGCAGCACCGTCAGCGGCCCCACGAGCAGTTCTCCCACCGAGCCGTGCCCGACCGCCCCGGGCCGCAGCGCCTCCCGGCCGAACTGCCCGGCCACGCACACGGCGGTGACCAGGGCCGCGGCCACGACCGACAGGGCGTGGGCGACCGTACGGCACCAGTGCGGGAGCACCAGCACCGCGAAGTGCCGCTCGGTGCCGTGCCGTCGGGAGCGCAGGGCGGCCTGGTTGACGGACAGCAGGACCGCGAGGCCGACGAGCATCGGCGCGCTCTGGGTGGCCCGGTCGGCGTCCTGGAGGGCCGGGTAGTCGCCCCAGGCCTTGCCGGCGCGCCACACGGTCCAGCCGAGGTACACGGCGAAGGCGAGGAGCACCGGGATCCGGGTCAGCAGCCGACGGGACTCGAACAAGGCCAGAGCGAGCACGGCCTTGAAGGACCCGCCGGGCGCGTTCCGTATCGCGGACGCGACCGGCTTCTCCACGAGCGTGGTCACGCCGCCACCTCCGCTCCGGCGTCGTCGAGGGTGAGCAGGTAGCCGTCCTCCAGGGTGGGTTCGAGCAGTTCGGCGCCGGCCGGCGGATCGCCGACGTTCCGGAAGGAGCCGGTGCCCGTGCGCCACCCCGCCTTCGCGCCCGGGTCCCGCTCGGTGCTGCTCCACACGCGCCCCGCGGCCCGCGCGGTCAGCTCGGCCGGAGTGCCCTCGAACCGCATCCGGCCACCGGCCATGACGATCACGCGGTGGCAGAGCATCGCCACGTCCTCCGTCTGGTGGGTGGACAGCAGGACCGTCCGCCCCTCACCGGCGTCCGCGATCAACTCGCGGAAGCGCATGCGCTGTTCGGGGTCGAGCCCGACGGTCGGCTCGTCGAGCACCAGGAATCCGGGACCGCCGACGAGGGCCGCTCCCAGGGCGACGCGCTGCCGCATGCCCCCGGACAGCTTGCGGATGCGCTTGCCCCGCACGTCCGCCAGACCGACCTCGTCGAGCACCCGCCGCACCTCCCGGTGCCGGACGCTCCGGTCGGTCATCTCCTTGAGGATCGCCACGTAGTCGACGAACTCGAAGGCGGAGAAGTCCGGGTGGAAGCCCGGCGTCTGCGGCAGATAGCCCAGCCGCCGCCGAACCTCCTGCCGGCCGCGGGCGGTGGCCGGGTCGTGCCCGAGGACGGTGAAGGCGCCCCGGTCGGCGGGCAGGGCCGTGGCGAGCACCCGCAGCAGCGTGGTCTTGCCGGCGCCGTTGGGCCCGAGCAGCCCGGTCACGCCGGCGGTCAGCCGCAGCGACACGTCGTCGAGGGCCCGGGTACCGCCGTAGCGGAGGCTCAGCCCGGAGGCGGACACGGTCGTGGTCATACGGCACGTCCCTGGAAGAGGTCGAATCGGTCACGAAGCAGGAAGAGCAGCCCGGTGGCGAGAGCGGCGACCACGGCCGACACGCCCTGCCCGGCCACGGTGAACGGCGCGAGCGGCACATCCGCCCCCGTCCGCAGCGCGTCGGCGGTCAGCAGCAGCCCGGCCCACGCCCCGCCCACCAGGGCCGGTGCGAGCACCGGCCCGAGACGGGGCATCAGCGCGAGTCCGGTCGACGTCAGCGCCAGCCCGGGCAGCAGCCAGGCCAGCGCCCGCAGCCCGTAGGCGGGCAGGGCGAGGGTCGCCAGCCCGTTCAGCGCGAGCACGACGGCGAGCACGGCCACGGTCCGGATCATCAGCAGCCGGAACCCGTGCATCGGCGCGACGACGGCCATCTCGTACGTCGGGTCCAGCGCGGGCCCGTACGACAGCGCCACGCCCGCCAGCGGCAGCAGCGGCGCGAGGGCCAGGAACAGCGTGGGGAACTCCCCGTCGCGCACGGCATGCCCGGCCGCCACGCTCAGCAGCAGCACGGCGACGACCGCCCCCAGCCAGGACCGCCGCAGCACCGGCGTCGCCGCCAGCAGCCGCGCGGTGTGCCCGGCCACGCCCATCCGCACGAGCAGCTTCTCCAGAAGCCCCGTCCGGGGCGCGTCCAGCTCGGCGTCGAGCCGTTCCCACCCGGCGTCGAGGGCGACCGGGTCACCGACCTCGGCCAGCGCCCCGCGGCACCGGGCGCAGGAGGTCAGATGCGCGTCGGCGGACCAGAGCGCGGGAGCCGCCAGCTCCCCTCGGACGTAGGCCCGCAGGTCCTCTTCCGGCACGTGCCAGCTCATGCCAACGCCTCCCTCAACTGCTTCCGGGCCCGCATGGCCCGCGTCTTGACCGTCCCGGGCGGTATCCCGAGCAGCACGGCCGCCTCACGGGTGGTCAGCCCGTCGATGACGGTCGCCTGCAGCACCGCCCGCAGCTCCGGCGACAGCCGGACCAGCGCGCCGGCGAGGTCCCCGTGCTCCACCCCCGCGAGCACGCGTTCCTCCGCCGACACCTCGTCCCGGTGCCGCAGCCGCGCCAGGGCCTGCCGCAGCCGCCCCCGCGCCCCGTCGCCCCGCAGCGCGTCCACCAGCCGCCGCGAGGCGATGCGCCACAGCCACCCGGCCGCGTCCGGGGAGTGGCCCTCCTGCCGGTGGCGGGCCGTGCCCCGCCACACCGCGAGGAACGTCTCCTGCACCACGTCGTCGACGACCCCGAGATCGGCGCACCGCCCCCGCAACCGGGCCCGGAGCCATGGCGCGTAGCGCCGGTACAGCTCCTCGAAGGCACGCCGGTCGGCGTCCGCGGCTATGGCCCGCAGCAGCTCCCCGTCGCTTCTCGTATCGCTCACGTCTCCTCATCGGACGGCCCGGTCCGAACGGTTCACGAAAGCACGCTTGACTTTCCCCACCCCCTTGCACCACCCTTTCACTACTCAATTAGTGAAAGGGTGGTGCAGCAGTGGTCGAGTACCGCATCGACCGGCGCAGTGGCGTCGCCACCTACGTCCAGATCGTCCAGCAGACCAAACAGGCCCTGCGCCTGGGCCTGCTGGAGCCGGGCGACAAGCTCCCGACGGCCCGTGAGGTCGTGGAGGCCACCGCCATCAACCCGAACACGGTCCTCAAGGCCTACCGGGAGCTGGAGCGCGAGGGCCTGGTCGAGGCCCGCCGCGGACTGGGCACGTTCGTCCGCAAGGCCCTGAGCACCGCCCCCGCCGACTCCCCGCTGCGCGCCGATCTGGACGCATGGGCGGTCCGGGCCCGCGAGGCCGGGCTGGAGCGCGAGGACGTGGCCGCCCTCTTCACATCCGTACTCGACGCGCATTTCGCAGACTTCAAGGGGGACGCATGACCGACACCGCCATCGAGGCGGCGGGGCTGGGCAGGAGGTTCGGACGACGCCGTGCTCCGGCCCTGGACGGCTGCGCCTTCCGGCTCCCCGCGGGCCGCGTCTGCGCCCTCACCGGCCCCAACGGCGCGGGCAAGTCCACCCTGCTCGCGCTGGCGGCCGGGCTGCTCCGCCCCACCGAGGGCAGCATCACCGTGCTCGGCACGACCCCGGCCGCGGCCCGCGAGCGCCTCGCCTACGTCGCGCAGAACAAGCCGCTGTATCCCCAGCTCACCATCGCCGGGACCCTGCGGCTGGGCCGTGACCTCAACCCCCGGCGCTGGGACGCCCGGGTCGCCGAACGGATCGTCGCGGAGGGCGGCCTCGACCCCGACACGAAGATCCGGGCGCTCTCCGGCGGCCAGCGCACCCGCGTCGCGCTCGCCCTCGCCCTCGGCAAGCGCCCCGAACTGCTGCTGCTGGACGAGCCGATGGCCGACCTCGACCCGCTCGCCCGGCACCAGCTGACGGCCACGCTCATGGCCGACGCCGCCGACCACGGCACCACGGTTGTCATGTCCTCGCACGTCGTCGCGGAGCTGGAGGGCTCCTGTGACCACGTGCTGCTGCTCGGCTCGGGCCGCGTCCGGCTCGCCGGGCCGCTCGACGACCTGCTGGCCGCGCACACCCTGGTCACCGGCCGGGCGGGCGAGGCCCTCGACCCGCACACGGTGGTCGAGTCGCGCACCACCGGCCGCCAGCTGACCGCCCTGGTCCGGCCCGCGGGCCCGCTCGGCGACGGATTCCAGGGCGACCGCCCGTCCCTGGAGGAGGTCGTCCTGGCCCACCTGCGCTCCCCCGACGCCCCGCCGCTCCTGCTCGACGCGCGGGAGGCCGCCGTATGACCGCCCTGGACACCGTGACGGCACCGGCCGTCACCCGGCACACCTCGCCGTCGCGCGGCCTGCTGCTGGCCATGCTCCGGCTGCACCGAACGGCACTGCTGTTCTGGCTGGGGCTGGTGGCGGTGGCCGCCGGGGCGCTGCTGTGGGCGATGGGCCCGGGTGTGGACGCCGCGTGGGCCGAGTACACGGCCATGGGCTGCGACCAGGCCAGCCCGAACCTGGGTTGCGACTCCCCCGGCCCCGCGAACAGCCGGTACCAGACGGCCGTGGCGGTCGCCATCGGCCTCGTCAGGCTCCTCCCGCTGCTCACCGGGGCCTGGGCGGGCGGCGCCCTCGTCAGCCGCGAGCTGGAGAACGGCACCGCCCAGCTCGCCTGGACCCAGTCGGTCAGCCCGGCCCGCTGGCTGGCCGCCAAGCTCGCGGTCCCGGCCCTGCTGCTCGTGACGGGCACGCTCACGCTGACGCTGCTGCACCGCATCCTGTGGTCGGCGGACCGCGCACCGATCAGCGTCATGGGCTGGCGCGGGTGGCACGACGACGGCACCTTCGAGATCAACGGCACCATCGCCGCCGCCGAGGCCCTCGCCGCCCTGGCCCTCGGCGTCCTGGCGGGGATGCTGCTGCGCCGGACGCTGCCCGCCCTCGGCGTCGCGGTCCTGACCGTCATGTCACTCGTCTACGTCCTCGGCGCACTGCGCCCGTACCTGTGGCCAGTGAAGACGACCATGACGAGCATCGACGACGGCACCCCCTTCATCGACAGCATGATCGTCGATACCGGCGCCCTGACCGCTTCCGGCGCCCGCGTCCCGATCCCGTCGTGCTCGGGTGAGCCCGGCTGCGACGCCAGGGCCAGCATCACCGACTACTACATCGACTACCACCCGGCCTCCCACTTCTGGCCCCTCCAGATCATGGAGACCGGCCTCCTCCTCGCCGTCGCCGCCCTGGCCGCCGCGACCGCCTTCGTTCTGCTGCGCCGCCGCACGGGAGCCGCCGTATGACCGCCCTCACCGCGGCGACCGCCTCCGCCGCACGCCCCGCCCTCCACCGGGGCGGCCTGCTGCGGGCGGTGCTGCGGACCCACCGCACGGCCCTCGTCCTGTCGCTGCTGGCGCTGGCCGCCGCGACCGCCGCCGCGGTCTGGCTGCACTCCCTCGGCGACGAGGCGCAGGCCGGCATGAGCGCCTGTGCCACGCCCCCCATGGACCGGCTCCCCTCCTGCGCGGCGGTCGAGGCGATCACCGCCGACGAGGTGTACGCGAACGGCATCGCCGTGCTCGCCACCGCCCTGTCCTGGGTGATGTTCCCCGTGGCCGCCTGGGCGGGCGGCGCCCTCATCGGCCGCGAGCTGGAGAGCGGCACCGCCCAGCTCGCGTGGACCCAGTCGGTCGGCCCCCTGCGCTGGCTCGCCACGAAGCTGGCCGCCCCGGCCGCACTGCTCACCGCCGGCACCGGCGGGCTCGTGCCGCTGAACGTCTGGGCGCGCGGGGACGGCGATCCCGACCTGGTCGGTGACTGGTACAACCCGGACGTGTTCGTGTCGACGGGCCCCGTGGCCGTGGCCTATGCCCTGGCCGGACTCGCCCTCGGCGCCCTCGCCGGACTGGTGTGGCGCCGGGCCCTCCCGGCCACGGGCGTAGCCCTCGCCGCCTCCCTGCTCCTCCACAGCCTCCTGGAACGGCACCGCGAGGACCTCTGGCCGACCGTCGGCCGTATCGCGCCCGGCAGCATCGAACTGCCCCGCTCGGTCTTCCAGGTCACCTGGGACACCCCCGCCCCCGACGGCGTCCAGATCAGCCACGTCACGTTCCACCCGCAGTCCCACTTCTGGCCGCTCCAGTACGTGGAGAGCGGCCTGCTGCTGGCCGTGGCCGGCACCGCGACGGCCGCCGCCTTCCTCCTGCTGGCCCGCCGCCTCCCGTGAGCCTGGTCCGCGCGTCCTTCCACGGGGGGATGGACGCGCGGACCGCCCTTTGGGGACACTCCGTGGCGCACGCCCCGACGCCGGCAACGGGACACCCCGTGGCGGATGGCGAAGCACGGCGGCGCACGGCGGCGCCGAGAAAGTGTCCACAGCCTGTGGGCAGCCGCCCCGGCCGCCCGCCCGGCCCTGTGGACGCCCGGGGGCCGCCCCCCGGTGTCCCGCACGTCATGTCTCCGTAACCATCGATTCAGACGAGCTTGCGAAGCTCGGCCAATGAATCCCGCCGTGCCCGAGCCTCCCCCGCCCCGCGAGGGTCCCGAGGGAAACGGGAGCACTCATGTGACGTCTTCGCTCCCGCCCGCGCTGTCCGACGCGCCCGTGATGCTCGCGGCGCGGAAGAATGGGTCCATGAGCCAGCCGAACACCCAGGCACAGGTCCAGCACGCGCAGCCCTCAGTGGGCTCCATAGCAGCCCACCGCCCCCACACGGTGGCGGCCGTCGTCTCCGATCTGGAACCC
The DNA here is from genome assembly GCF_042899705.1 of Streptomyces sp. NPDC013187. Taxonomy (NCBI): domain Bacteria; kingdom Bacillati; phylum Actinomycetota; class Actinomycetes; order Kitasatosporales; family Streptomycetaceae; genus Streptomyces; species Streptomyces sp. NPDC013187. The sequence goes on from NZ_JBIBAF010000020.1 coordinate 117,399, forward strand.
GACATCGACGCCGACCTCGACGCGTACGAGGAGTCGCCGTACGACGGGCCCCAGCTGCCCCAGGGACGCTTCCTCGACCGGGAGCGCAGCTGGCTCGCGTTCAACGAGCGGGTGCTCGAACTCGCCGAGGACCCCGAGACCCCCCTGCTGGAGCGGGCCAACTTCCTCGCGATCTTCGCCAGCAACCTGGACGAGTTCTTCATGGTCCGGGTGGCCGGACTGAAGCGCCGCATCGCCACCGGCGTGGCCACCCGCTCCGCGTCCGGCCTCCAGCCGCGCGAGGTGCTGGAGATGATCTGGGCCCGCTCGCGCGAACTCATGGCCCGGCACGCCGCCTGCTACCACGAGGACGTCGCCCCCGCACTCGCGGAGGAGGGCATCCACCTCGTCCGCTGGAGCGAGCTGCAGGAGAAGGAGCAGGCCCGCCTGTTCACCCTGTTCCGGCACCAGATCTTCCCCGTGCTGACCCCGCTGGCGGTCGACCCGGCGCACCCCTTCCCGTACATCTCCGGCCTGTCCCTGAACCTGGCCGTCGTGGTGCGCAACCCGGTCACGGGCCACAAGCACTTCGCCCGGGTGAAGGTGCCGCCGCTGCTGTCCCGCTTCCTGGAGAGCTCCCCGGGCCGCTACGTCCCCATCGAGGACGTCATCGCCGCCCACCTGGAGGAGCTGTTCCCGGGCATGGAGGTCCTGGAGCACCACGCCTTCCGCCTCACCCGCAACGAGGACCTGGAGGTCGAGGAGGACGACGCGGAGAACCTCCTCCAGGCCCTGGAGAAGGAGCTCATGCGGCGCCGCTTCGGGCCGCCGGTGCGCCTGGAGGTCGAGGAGTCCATCGACCGCGAGGTCCTGGACCTGCTGGTGCGCGAGCTGAAGATCAGCGAGGCCGAGGTCTATCCGCTGCCGGGTCCGCTGGACCTGACGGGCCTCTTCCGGATCGCCTCCCTGGACCGCCCGGAGCTGAAGTACCGCAAGTTCGTCGCCGGCACCCACCGGGACCTCGCCGAGGTCGAGTCGGCGTCCGCGCCGGACATCTTCGCCGCGCTGCGCGAGCGGGACGTGCTGCTGCACCACCCGTACGACTCGTTCTCCACGTCCGTCCAGGCCTTCCTGGAGCAGGCCGCCGGCGACCCGGACGTCCTCGCCATCAAGCAGACCCTGTACCGGACTTCGGGCGACTCCCCGATAGTCGACGCGCTCATCGAGGCCGCCGAGGCCGGCAAGCAGGTCCTGGTCCTGGTCGAGATCAAGGCCCGCTTCGACGAGCACGCCAACATCAAGTGGGCCCGCAAGCTGGAGGAGGCCGGCTGCCACGTGGTCTACGGCCTGGTCGGGCTGAAGACCCACTGCAAGCTGTCGCTGGTGGTCCGCCAGGAGGGCGAGACGCTCCGCCGCTACAGCCACGTCGGCACCGGCAACTACCACCCGAAGACGGCCCGCCTCTACGAGGACCTCGGTCTGCTCACGGCCGACCCGCAGGTCGGCGCGGACCTCTCGGACCTCTTCAACCGCCTGTCCGGCTACTCCCGCCGGGAGACCTACCGCCGCCTGCTCGTGGCGCCCAAGTCGCTGCGCGACGGCCTGGTCTCGCGGATCACCAAGGAAGTCCAGCACCACCGCGCGGGGCGGCCCGCGTACGTCCGCATCAAGGTCAACTCGATGGTCGACGAGGCCGTCATCGACGCCTGCTACCGCGCGGCCCAGGCGGGCGTGCCGGTGGACATCTGGGTGCGCGGCATCTGCGCGGTGCGCCCGGGTGTGGCGGGCCTGTCGGAGAACATCAGAGTCCGCTCGATCCTCGGCCGTTTCCTGGAGCACTCCCGGGTGTTCGCCTTCGGCAACGGCGGCGAGCCCGAGGTGTGGTTCGGCAGCGCCGACATGATGCACCGCAACCTCGACCGCCGGATAGAGGCCCTGGTCCGGGTCACCGACCCGGCCCACCGGGCGGCCCTGAACCGGCTGCTGGAGACCGGCATGTCGGATTCCACCGCCTCCTGGCACCTCGGCCCGGACGGCGACTGGACCCGGCATGCGACCGACGCGGACGGACAGCCCCTGCGCAACGTCCAGGAGATGCTCATAGACGCCCGGAGGCGCCGGCGTGGCACAGCAACACCTTGACCCCACGGACCCCCGGTCCAGGCACGGCGGGCCCGTCCCCACCGGAGACGCCCTCGCGGGCTATCTGCGGGCCCAGGCCACGGAGTTCCTCCGGGCGCTGCGCCTGCACCGGGAGACGGGGTCGGGGCCGAACGGCTCCGAGGGGTCCGCCGAGGCGGCCCGCGCCCTGCGCCGCTCGGCCCGCCGCATCAGCGCCAGCCTGCACTCGTTCCAGCCCCTCCTCGACGCGGACTGGTGCGAGACGATGCGCCCCGAACTGGCCTGGGTGTCAGGGACTTTGGCGATGGAGCACGCCTACACGGCCCGCCTGGAACGCCTGTTGGCGGCCCTGCACCGCTTGTCGGGCTCCACAGCCCTCCCGTCCCAGCCGGCCGCCCCGGCTGTGGGCGGTCGCGCCGCCGGGGCGGCACCCGTCGCACAGAGAGCGGTACCCCGCGACGCCGGGCCGCGCACCGCACCGGCCTCCGCACCGGAACGCGGCAACCTGACCGTGGGTGCGGCCAAGGCGGGCGCCCTGCTCGACCGCCAGCTCACCCTCGCCCGCACCCGGGCCCACTCCACCGCCCTGCAGGCCCTGGGCAGCAGCCGCTTCCACGCCGTCGCGGACAAGGTCGCCGTGCTGGCCAGCGAGGTCCCCCTCACCAAGACCGCCGGCACCACCGACCTGCGCCCCCTGGCCGGTGCCGCCCACGACCGCCTCGCCGACGCCGTGACCGCCCTCCCCCTGCTCACCGCGGGGCACCCGTACAACGCCACGGCCCTCGTCCACGGCCTGTCCCCGGACACGGTCCCGCACCCGCAGGACGCCCCGTGGCACCAGGTCCGGCTGCTGCTGCGCCTGCACCGCTACGCGCGCGAGGCCGTCAGCGGCCCGAAGGGCAACGCCGTGGTCGATCTGCGCCTGCTCTCCGCGGGCCAGGCGCTGAACCGGCACCGCGACGCCTCGGAGGCGGCGGCAGCGGCGGCCCAGGCGGCCCGTACCCCGCGCATCGCCCCGGCCACGGCGTACGCCCTCGGCGTGCTCCACGCCGACCAGCGGCACGAGGTGGAGGCGGCGCGCTTCGCGTTCCAGCAGGCCTGGCAGAAGGAGACCGTGGGCGCGTCATGACCGGGCCCGGCACCAGGAGGCGGTGAAACACGGTGAACACTCCCAAGGACACCACCGTCCGGGCGGCGGGCTGCGTCCTCTGGCGCCGCTCCCCGGCCACCGGGGAGCCGGAGCTCTGTCTCGTCCACCGGCCGAAATACGACGACTGGTCGTGGCCGAAGGGGAAACTGAAGCGCGGCGAGGACGCACTCGCCGGAGCACTGCGCGAGGTGGCGGAGGAGACGGGCTGCCGGGCCGTGCCGGGCCCCGAGCTGTCCACCCAGCGCTACCTGGCGGGCGGCCGCCCCAAGCAGGTCCGCTACTGGGCCGCCGAGGCGGTGAGCTGCGCGTTCTCACCGACGGACGAGGTGGACCGGGTGCTGTGGCTGGCGCCCGCCGCCGCCCGCGACCGTCTCACGCAGCCCCACGACCGGCCCCTGGTCGAGGAGCTGCTCGCCGTTCTGCACCTGCCCCGGGCGGGTGGTTGACCGGACGGTCCCGTTTCGTCCGAAAAAGCGGAATGCCGACGTGCTCTCCCCGTAAGCATTCCGTTACCTCACCAGGCCTTAGGCAGGGGTTCACCCCTCGTTCATTTGCGGCCATCGGCGCCTTCACCTGATCTGCCTAATTTCGGCCTTACCGACGCGAGCCGTCCTGCTGAGTGCGACCGCGTCCGCGACACCTCGTCTCGCACGCCGCCGATCAGGACGGCGGCTCCTGGAAGGAACTCAAGTGAAGCTTCAGCGCATGAACCGGCGGGCCCTCGCTCTCGGTGCTCTCGCCGTCTCCGGCGCCCTGGCCCTCACGGCGTGCGGCTCCGACGACACCGGCGGCGCCTCCGGCGGCGGTTCCTCCAACGCCGCCGCGCCGAGCAACGTCAAGTGCGACGACGCCAAGGGCCAGCTGCTTGCCGACGGCTCCTCCGCGCAGAAGAACGCGATCGACGCCTGGGTGAAGCAGTTCACCGCGGCCTGCCAGGGCCTCCAGATCAACTACAAGGGCGGCGGCTCCGGCGCCGGCGTCACCGCGTTCACCCAGGGCCAGGTCGCCTTCGCCGGCTCCGACTCCGCTCTGAAGCCCGACGAGGTCGCCGCCTCCAAGAAGGTCTGCAACGGCGGCCAGGGCATCGACCTGCCGATGGTCGGCGGCCCGATCGCGGTCGGCTACAACGTCAACGGCGTGGACAACCTCGTCCTGGACGCCCCCACCCTGGCGAAGATCTTCGACGGCAAGATCACCAACTGGAACGACGCGGCGATCAAGAAGCTGAACCCCGACGCGAAGCTCCCGGACCTCAAGATCCAGGCGTTCCACCGCTCGGACGACTCCGGCACCACGGACAACTTCACCAAGTACCTGATCGCCACCGCCAAGAGCGACTGGCCCTACGACGGCGGCAAGACCTGGCAGGCCAAGGGCGGCCAGTCCGCCTCCGGCTCCTCCGGTGTCGCCCAGCAGGTGAAGCAGACCAACGGCGCCATCGGCTACTTCGAGCTGTCGTACGCCAAGGACGGCCTGAAGACGGTCGACCTGGACACGGGCGCCGCCCAGCCGGTCAAGGCGACCGTCGAGAACGCCACCAAGGCGATCTCCGAGGCCAAGGTCGTCGGCACGGGCAAGGACCTCTCCCTGCAGCTGAACTACGGCACCAAGGCCGAGGGCGCCTACCCGATGGTCCTGGTCACGTACGAGATCGTCTGCGACAAGGGCAACAAGTCCGACACCCTGCCCGGCACCAAGGCGTTCCTGCGCTACATCGCCTCCGAGGACGGCCAGAAGGTCCTCTCCGAGAACGACTACGCGCCGATCCCCGCCGACATCATCTCCCAGGTCCGCACCACCATCGAGGGCCTGAGCTGACCCGAGTGCGGCCCGGCCCCCTCCCCGGGGCCGGGCCGCACCGTCCGGTGCACCGCCGCCAGTGGCCGTACCCCGCGTACGGCTCCGCAGACCGGAGAACCCGATGGGCACACCCACACAGATAACCGACGCACCTCCCCCCGCTCAGCAGCCGACCGTCGACAAGCGCGCCGCGCGCGGGGCCACCCGGCCCGGGGACCGCATCTTCCTCGGTCTCTCCCGCGGTTCGGGCATCCTGCTGCTGGTGATCATGGCCGCGATCGCGGTCTTCCTCACCTACCGCGCCTCCCTCGCGATCAGCAAGGACCAGGGCAACTTCCTCACGACCTTCCAGTGGGACACCAACCTCGTCCCGCCCAACTTCGGCATCGCCGTCCTGGCCTTCGGCACGGTCGTCTCCTCGATCGTCGCCATGGTCATCGCGGTCCCGGTCGCCGTCGCCATCGCGCTGTTCCTCACGCACTACGCCCCGCGCCGGATGCGCGGCCCCATCGCGTACGTGATCGACCTGCTCGCCGCCGTGCCGTCCATCGTCTACGGCCTGTGGGGCGCCCTCGTCCTCGTGCCGCACATGAACGGCCTCTTCGGCTGGCTGAACGACTACTTCGGCTGGACCGGCGTCTTCTCCTGGGAGGGCGGCGCCCCCCGCTCGATGCTGACCGTCGGCATCCTGCTCGCGATCATGATCCTGCCGATCATCACCAACGTGAGCCGCGAGGTCTTCCGCCAGGTCCCGCAGATGCACGAGGAGGCGGCCCTGGCGCTCGGCGCCACCCGCTGGGAAGTGATCCGCATGGCGGTCATCCCCTTCGGCCGCTCCGGCGTCATCTCCGCTTCGATGCTCGGCCTCGGCCGCGCCCTGGGCGAGACCATGGCCGTCGCCACCGTGCTGTCCCCGACCTTCGACATCCAGGCCAGCCTGCTGGACCCGGGCGGCGGCACGTTCGCGCAGAACATCGCCAGCAAGTTCGGTGAGGCCACCGAGTTCGGCCGCGACGCGCTGATCGCCTCCGGTCTGGTCCTGTTCGTCATCACCCTGCTGGTCAACGGCGCGGCCCGCGCGATCATCGCCCGCCGCAAGGAGTACTCGGGGGCCAACGCATGAGCACCGCGACCGTCACCCCGAAGGGCCCGAGCACGCTGCGCGGCGCCCGCCTGCCCAAGTGGTCCCCGTACGCCATCGCCGCCGGTTCGATCGCCCTCGCGGTCGGCATCGGCCTGGCCGGCGGCCTGCACAGCCGCGTCCAGTGGGGCCTGATCGCAGCCGTCCTCTACGTCGCCGGCACCTACGCCGTCGCCGCGGCCGTCGAGGGCAAGCGGCAGGCCAAGGACCGCATCGCGACCTCTTTCGTGTGGGTCGCGTTCCTGCTCGCCGTCGTCCCGCTGGCCTCGCTGATCTGGTCGACCGTCACGCGCGGCGTGAAGGTCCTCGACGTCTACTTCCTGACCCACTCCATGGGCGTCGTCGCCGACACCGAGCCCGGCGGCGGTATCTACCACGCCATCCTCGGCACCCTGGAGCAGGTCGGACTCGCCACGGTGATCGCCGCGCCCATCGGCGTGCTCACCGCGATCTACCTCGTCGAGTACGGCCGGGGCAACCTCTCCAAGGCCATCACGTTCTTCGTCGACGTCATGACCGGCATCCCGTCGATCGTCGCGGGTCTGTTCATCCTCAGCCTCATGCTGATGTTCGACATGGAGCCCTTCGGCTTCGCCGGCTCGCTGGCCCTGGCCATCCTGATGATGCCGGTCGTCGTGCGCTCCACGGAGGAGATGCTCAAGCTCGTCCCGAACGAGCTGCGCGAGGCCTCCCTGGCGCTCGGCGTCCCGAAGTGGCGCACCATCCTGAAGGTGGTCCTGCCGACCTCCATCGGCGGCATCACCACGGGCATCATGCTCTCGATCGCCCGTATCACCGGTGAGACCGCCCCGGTCCTGCTGCTGGTGTGGGGCAACGCGTTCATCAACGCCAACCCCTTCGAGGGGGCGCAGGCCTCGCTGCCGCTGTACATCTACCAGCAGTACGCGAACAGCGCGGGCTCCGGTGCGGCGTACGACCGCGCCTGGGCGGCGTCGCTCACCCTGATCGCCTTCGTGATGCTCCTGAACCTGGTGGCCCGCGGGATCGCCCGCTGGAAGGCCCCGAAGACCGGTCGCTAAAGCGTCAATTTGCGGCTACCGCCGCGCGGGGCCCCACAGCGACCCCCAGACTTTTGGAAGTGAAGTAGTAATGGCCAAGCGAATCGACGTAAGCGGACTGACCGCCTACTACGGCTCCCACAAGGCGATCGAGGACATCTCGATGACCGTCGAGCCGCGCTCGGTGACGGCGTTCATCGGCCCCTCCGGCTGCGGTAAGTCCACGTTCCTGCGCACGCTGAACCGCATGCACGAGGTGACCTCGGGCGGCCGCGTCGAGGGCAAGGTGCTCCTCGACGACGAGGACCTCTACGGCACGGGCATCGACCCGGTGTCGGTCCGCCGCGAGGTCGGCATGGTGTTCCAGCGGCCGAACCCGTTCCCCACGATGTCGATCTTCGACAACGTCGCGGCGGGCCTGCGGCTGAACGGCAACTACAAGAAGAGCGAGCTGGCGGACATCGTCGAGCGCTCCCTCAAGGGCGCGAACCTCTGGAACGAGGTCAAGGACCGCCTGAACAAGCCCGGCTCGGGCCTCTCCGGCGGCCAGCAGCAGCGTCTGTGCATCGCGCGTGCGATCGCGGTCGAGCCGAACGTCCTGCTCATGGACGAGCCCTGCTCGGCGCTCGACCCGATCTCCACGCTCGCGATCGAGGACCTGATCGGGGAGCTCAAGGAGCGCTTCACGATCGTCATCGTGACGCACAACATGCAGCAGGCGGCCCGCGTCTCCGACCGCACGGCGTTCTTCAACCTCGCGGCGGTCGGCCAGCCCGGCAAGCTCATCGAGATCGACGACACGGAGCGCATCTTCTCCAACCCGTCGGTCCAGGCCACGGAGGACTACATCTCCGGCCGCTTCGGCTGACCCGGCCGCTTCGGCTGATCCGCCCGCTTCGGCTGAGCTGATCCGCCCGCTTCGGCTGACCCGGCCGCTTCGGCTCATCCGGTCTGCCGAGTCTCCTCGCGGTGCTGCATGGCGGTGCCACCGCGAGGCCGAAAAAGGGCCCGCCCCTCTCCCAGGGGCGGGCCTTTTCGCGCTCAGCTGCGGGCATGCGTGCCGCTAAGGGCGGCACGGGTGGGCGCAGCGGCACCTCGTCGCGCCGAGCTGCGCAACGCCCCCGCTTTCAGCCCCGACGCCGAGCACTACAGGAACGCCAGATTCACGATCCCGAAGGACGCGGCGGCCACGAGCGCCGCGGCCGGCATCGTGATGAACCACCCCAGAATGATGTTCTTCGCGACGCCCCAGCGCACGGCGTTGACGCGCTTGGTGGCCCCCACGCCCATGATCGCCGACGTGATGACGTGCGTCGTGGAGATGGGCGCCTTGAACAGGAACGCCGTGGTGAACATGATCGAGGCTCCGGTGGTCTCCGCCGCGAAGCCCTGCGGCGGGTCCAGCTCGATGATCTTCCGGCCCAGCGTCCGCATGATCCGCCAGCCACCGGCGTAGGTGCCCAGCGACAGCATCACGGCACAGGCGATCTTGACCCACACCGGGATCGGATCGCCGTAGTCCTCGACATCGGCGATGACGAGCGCCATCACGACGATGCCCATCGTCTTCTGCGCGTCCTGCAGACCGTGACCCAGCGCCATGCCGGCCGCCGAGACGGTCTGCGCTATCCGGAAGCCGCGCTTGGCCTTGTGCGGGTTGGCCTTCCGGAAGATCCACAGGATCGCGGTCATCACCAGATAACCGGCCAGCAGACCGACCACCGGGGAGATGAACATGGGGATGACGACCTTCTCCAGCACCCCGCTCCAGTAGACGGTCGTCCCGCCGGCCAGCGCCGCACCGACCATGCCACCGAACAGCGCATGGGACGACGAGGACGGCAGCCCGAAGTACCAGGTGACGAGGTTCCAGACGATCGCGCCCACCAGCGCGGCGAAGAGGATGCCCATCCCCTTCGACCCGGTCGGTGTCTGGATCAGGCCCTCACTGACGGTCTTGGCGACCCCGGAGCCCATGAACGCACCGGCGAGGTTCATCACCGCCGCCATGGCCAGCGCGGCCTTCGGCGTCAGCGCCCGCGTCGAGACGGACGTGGCGATCGCGTTCGCCGAGTCGTGAAAACCGTTGGTGTACGTGAAGAAGAGCGCGACCGCGATGGTCACGACCAGAGCGAAGGTGTCCATGAAGGGCTCAGGACTCCTTGACGGCGATGGTCTCCACCGTGTTCGCCACGTGCTCGAACGCGTCCGCCGCTTCCTCCAGCACGTCCACGATCTGCTTCAGCTTCAGCACCTCCATGGCGTCGTACTTGCCGTTGAAGAGGTGCGCGAGCAGCTTGCGGTGGATCTGGTCGGCCTGGTTCTCCAGCCGGTTGACCTCGATCCAGTACTCGGTGAGGTTCTCCATCGTCCGCAGGTGCGGCATGGCCTCGGCCGTCAGCTCGGCAGCGCGCGCCAGCACCTCGATCTGCTGGTCGACGCCCTTGGGCAGTTCCTCGACGTTGTAGAGGACGACCAGGTCGACGGCCTCCTCCATGAAGTCCATGATGTCGTCGAGGGACGAGGCGAGGGAGTAGATGTCCTCGCGGTCGAACGGCGTGATGAACGAGGAGTTCAGCTGGTGGAAGATCGCGTGCGTGGCGTCGTCACCGGCGTGTTCCGCTGCCCGCATACGCTCTGCGATCTCGGCCCGGGCGGATGAGTCCGCCCCGAGCAGTTCCATCAGGAGCTTCGAGCCCGTGACGATGTTGTCCGCGGAGGCGGCGAACATGTCGTAGAAGCTCGTCTCCCTGGGGGTCAGACGAAAGCGCACGTGGGGTCCTCGGGGTGCTTCGGTTTCGGTCAGGCTGATGCTAGGCGCAACATCCGGCCACGGCTATCGGGCCGCCCACCAGTGTCGCCCATCGGGCACAGTGATGAGCACGGGGGCGGTTCCCAGGGCCGTATACCCCGCAAAGTTCGGTACCATATACCCACCAGGGGTATATGTCGGCCCACTGCCCACCAGGAGGAAGCGATGACGGACGTGACCGACACGACAGATGTCGCACATGTCACCACCGGCAGCGCCGAGACCGCCGGTGCGGACGGGACGACCGATCACGACCATGGCGTGCACGGGTACCACAAACAGAAGGACGAGCACCTCAAACGCCTGCGCCGCATCGAGGGCCAGATCCGCGGCCTGCAGCGCATGGTCGACGAGGACGTCTACTGCATCGACATACTCACGCAGGTCTCCGCCTCCACCAAGGCCCTGCAGTCCTTCGCCCTGCAGCTGCTGGAGGAACACCTTCGGCACTGCGTCGCAGACGCGGCCCTCAAGGGCGGTGACGAGATCGACGCCAAGGTGAAGGAGGCGACCCAGGCGATCGCCCGCATGCTGCGGACGTGAGCCGGGCCCCGCGACCCGTGGTCAGCGCCTGGAGGAGTCCCGCTCCTCGGCCACTTTCAGCACCTCGTCGATGCTCTCCAGGCTGAGCCGCTCGCGGGCGGCCGAGGCCGCGATGATGAGCTCTCCGCACAGCTCGATCTCGGCGAGGGCCACGTGGTCCTGAACTGCCGTACCGCCGACCGGAGCCACGTGCATCACCTCATCTCTGCCGTTGCCGACTTCCTAGAGTAGGGAGCGGCCTACACACCGCGCATGGCACGGACGGGCTAGTTCACGCCGGTCACTCCTCGGCGATCCTGCCCGCGTAGATGTCGTCGGTCCGGGGCAGTCGTACGCGCACCGAGGCCCCGAAATCGTAGAGCAGCGTCGTGGAGGCGACCGCGACGGGGCTCTTCTGCTGCCCGTTGAGGAAGCTGAAACGGTGCCTGACCTTGCGGATGCGTCCCTCGTCGTCGAGATAGGCGTCGAACGGCACCTCTGCGGTGGCGAAACCCTTGGCCGCCGCCCTCAGGGGCTCCGCGTTCCCCTTCGTCGCCCGCCGGGCCGCGTCGGCGAGGTCCGCCGTCCCCCGGTAGTGACGCACTCCGGTTCCCGCGACCTCCGTCCTGCCCACATAGGTCGCCGTCCGCGTCCCGAGCAGCACCTCGGCCGCCGTGAACGGGTCGGTGGCCCCACCCGTGACGAGATTGCCGTCCGACAGGGTCCGGGTGTCCACCCGCACCCACTTGTCCGCGGGCACACCGGCACCCCGGTTCTTCATGAACAGCGCACCGGGCGCGAGCAGTTCGGTGATCGGCCGGCGCTCGGCCACCCCCGCGGGATCCTGCGGCAGCAGGACCTTCAACCGCCCCATCCGCTTGCGGTAGTCGTACACCCCGGCGCCCCGGATGGTCACCCGGGTCCCGCCGGCGGCCATCTCCATCGACGTACGGGCCTTGGAACTGCCCGCGCCGACGAGCCGGTCCGCGGACTGCCGAAGCACGGTGACCGCTTCCCCGCCGCGGGAGTCCCCGGCGGCCGCGTCGCCCCCGGAGCACCCCGCGGATCCCAGCCCCGCCCCGGCCAGGACCACGGCGGCGACGACCGTCGCACCCGTCCGCCTGTGCCGCCCTTCCCGCTGCCGCCCAGTCATCGCCTGCCTACCCCCAGCCGGTACGTCCGTCACGGGCCCCCTCGTCGTTCGGTTAACGACGGGTTTGTGCCCCCGTCACGCGAGCCCGCACCGACCGCCATACGAGCCCTTTACCTGTGCTGGGTAACGTTGTCGGCGTGGCGCAGCAGGACGGGCTGGAACTTCCCCCCAACCTCCCGGAACACCGCACGACGACCATGGAGAAGGGCCGTTTCTGCATGGCCCACTGCATCTGTGGCTGGCGCGGCCCGGCACGAAGAGCGAGGAGCCAGGCGCGTACGGACGCGGAGCGGCACGCGACGGGCTGAGGCCCGTGGCGGACACCTCCCGGCCGGGCCCGGACCATGGAACCCTCGCCCCCATCCCCCCGTCTCCCAGGACGGAACCACCGGGAGGCCCCATGGAACGGCGCACGATACTCACAGCCGGCACGGCGGCGATCGCCGCGGCCGCGACCCCCTTCACCACCGCCTGCACCCCGTCGGGCACCCGCTCCGGGGCCACGGCCACGGCCACCGATGCCGTGCGCACCTCCACCACCTCGAGAACCGCCGCGAACTGGGCCGCCCTGGCCCGCGACCTCGACGGCCCCCTGATCCGCCCGGGCGACGCCGACTGGTCCGCGGCCCGGCAGCTCTACAACACCCGCTTCGACACCCTGAAGCCCGCCGCGGTGGCGTACGTGTCCCACCCGGACGACATCCGCACGACCCTGGCCTACGCCCGCGCCCACGCCCTGCGCGTGGCGATCCGCAGCGGCGGCCACTCCTACGCCGGCTGGTCCTCCGGCAACGGCCGTCTGATCGTCGACGTCTCGAAACTCAACCGCGTCCGGGCCTCCGGCACCACCGCCGTGGTCGGCGCCGGCGCCAAACTCATCGACGTCTACCGGGCGCTCGCCGCGAAGGGCGTCACCATCCCCGCCGGGTCCTGCCCGACCGTCGGCGTCTCGGGCCTCACCCTCGGCGGCGGCCACGGCGTCGTCTCCCGTGCCTACGGCCTGACCTGCGACAGCCTCACCCGGGCCACCCTGATCACCGCCGACGGCAAGCAGCTCACCGCCGACGCCCGCGAGAACAAGGACCTCTTCTGGGCCCTGCGCGGCGCCGGCAACGGCAACTTCGGCGTCGTCACGGAACTGCACTTCAAGACCCACCCGGCCCCGCAGGGCGTCTCGGCGTACCTGTCCTGGCCCTGGTCGAAGGCGGCCGCGGTGGTGAAGGCCTGGCAGGAGTGGGGCCCGTCCCAGCCCGACGAGATCTGGTCGTCCCTGCACCTGGCGAACGCCGCGGGCGGCACCCCGACCATCTCGGTCTCGGCGTTCTCCCTGGGCACCTACGGCGAGCTGAAGAACGCCGTCGACCGCCTGGCCGACCGCGTCGGCGCCCCGGCCCGCAGCGTCTCCCTGAAGCGCCGCTCGTACGAGGAGTCGATGGAGGTGTACGCGGGCTGCTCCTCGTTCCCGACGGACGCGCAGTGCCATCTGCCCGGCTCGACCCCGGGCCGTTCACCGAAGGGCGCGCTGGGCCGCGAGACGTACGCCGCGGCGTCGGACTTCTTCGACCGCTCCCTGTCCACGGCCGGAATCCGCGCGCTGCTGGCCCAGATCGCCTCGGTGCGCGGCGGCACGGGCAGCATCGCCCTCACGGCCCTGGGCGGCGCGGTGAACCGCGTGTCCCCCACCGCCACGGCGTTCGTGCACCGCCGTTCGCGCATGCTGGCCCAGTACATCGGAGCCTGGCGGGCCGGCACGAGCGGTGCGACGGCCCGCGACTGGCTGGCCTCGGCCCACAAGGCCATGCGCCCGTACGCCTCGGGGGCGGCCTACCAGAACTACACGGACCCGACCCTGACCGACTGGCGCAAGGCGTACTACGGAGACGCGGCGACCCGCCTGACCAAGCTGAAGAAGCAGTACGACCCCGACCGCTTCTTCACCTGTCCCCAGGCGCTGTAAGGCCCTTACGCGGCGAGGTCCCTCTCCGAGGCCCGTTCGTTGCGCGCCTCGGGGATCACCGTGTCCTCCCCTTCGGCACGCCCTCTGCTCCGCACCAGCCATCCCAGCCGGGGCGAGCGCTCGACGGCCTTCACCACGGGCGTCAGCAGGGCCATGGCGAGCGGCGACAGCAGCAGCGCCACGGCGGTGCCCAGCGCGAACCCGCCCACGACGTCCGTCGGGTAGTGCACGCCCATGTAGACGCGGATGAACCCGCCGAACAACGCCAGCACGAGCCCGACGAGCCCGAACTTCCGGTTGGCGACGAACAGGCCGACCGCCAGGGCCATGACCATCGTCGCGTGGTCGCTGACGAACGAGTAGTCGGTCTTGCCCTGGACCAGCACGTCGAGACCCTGGTGATCCAGGAACGGCCGGGGCCGCTCGACGAACCCCCGGATGGGCACGTTGACCAGGACGGCGATGCCGGCGGCCAACGGCGCCCAGATCAGCGCCGCGACGGTGGGTGCCGCGTCCTCGTCGCCACGCCGCCGCACGGACCACCAGCACCACACCACGAGCAGGACGATGGCGAGCAGCAGCCCGTACTCACCGACGTACTCCATGACGCGGTCGAACCACGGCGGTGCGTCCTTGGCCAGGCCATTGATGTCGTACAGCAGGTCGACGTCAGGGTTCGACCCGGAATCGGCGAGTCCAGCCATGGCGCTGCGGCCCCTTCGTCGTCTCTCCCGGCGCACCTGTGCGTGCGCCGCTCCTGCCACCCCCGTGGTTGTAGATCCGCTTCCGCCGCACGCGTACGTGACGCGTACCGAATGAACGTCTGCTCGGCTACGTCAACAGGAACGCATGGTCCCCGTCGATACGTTCCACACTCCACCGAATGATCACGCAGACGTTATCGAAGAGAGATACGTCTTCGCAGCTCAGGGGGTGGGTTCACACACGGTTCACACCGTCGTGGGCAGTGCTTTCGCGCCATCTTCGGTGACGCGGGTGGCACCGAAGTAGTCAGGGGTGTCGATCGGGTCGAACCGGATGACGGCACCGGTCCTGGGCGCGTCGATCATGTACCCGCCTCCGACATAAATGCCGACATGCCGGATGGCGCGGGAATTGGTCAGGTCGTCCGAGAAGAACACCAGGTCGCCGGGGAGAAGTTCATCCCGCGAGGGATGCGGGCCGGCGTTGTACTGGTCGTTGGCCACGCGTGGGAGCTTGATGCCCACGGTCTCGTAGGCGGCCTGGGTCAGTCCCGAGCAGTCGAAGCGTCCGCCCTGCTCAGCGGTGCCGGTGCCGCCCCACAGATAGGGGGTGCCGAGCTTCTTCTGCGCGTACTCGATCGCGGCCGCGGCCTGCTCGGAGGGGTCGACCCGCCCGACCGGCGCGGCGAAGCTCTCGGAGAGCGTCGTGATCCGCTTCACGTAGTTCCGGGTCTCGCTGTACGGCGGAACGCCCCCGTACTTGATCACCGCGTACGCCCCCGCGTTGTAGGCGGCCAGCATGTTCTCGGTCGGATTCCCGCCAACCTTCTTCACGTAGGAGGCGAGTTCGCAGTCGTAGGAGGCGGCCGAGGGAATCGCGTCCTTCGGATCCCACACGTCACGGTCCCCGTCGCCGTCGCCGTCGATGCCGTGACTGGCCCACGTTCCGGGGATGAACTGCGCTATGCCCTGCGCGGCGGCGTGGCTCTGGGCTCTGGGGTTGAAGCCGCTCTCCTGGTAGAGCTGGGCGGCGAGCAGGCCCGGGCTGATGGCGGGGCAGAGGTTGCCCCACTTTTCCACGAGGGCCGCGTACGCCGCGGGCACCGACCCCTTGGCCAGCGATTTCGCCCCGCCGCCCACGCCGTTGACCAGGTTCCCGGCGACGAGGTAGACCCCGACGACGAGCAGCATCACGAAGGCCAGGGCGGAACTGATCGCAACGCTCGCCACGATCCACGCCTTACGCACCGTCAACCGCCCCTCGCCGCCCAGGAGTCCGCTGGCCAGTGTAGAGGCGGCCGGCACGCCCGGGAATGATCACGCGGAGGAGAGTCGAGGCATTCGGCCGGTGCTCGACGAATGCGGCCGGCGCACGGAACCGGCGCGTCACGCATGCCCGCCGCTGCCGGGGATCGCGGTGCTTCGCGCATGCCCGCCGCTGCCCGGGGATCGCGGTGCTTCACGCATGCCCGCCGCTGCCCGGGGATCGCGGCGCGTCACACATGCCCCGCCGCTGCCCGGGGATCGCGGTGCTTCACGCATGCCCGCCGCTGCCCGGGGATCGCGGCGCGTCACGCATGCCCCGCCGCTGCCCGGTACAGCCGCTCCGCCTCCGCACCGAGGACGATGCTGTAGGAGACGCCGGGGGTCGTCCCGCCCCGGTCGTGGCCGCCGAGGACCCCCACGACCTGCCCGTCCCCGTTCACCCAGGGGCTGCCGCTGGTGCCCCCACTGAAGCCGGGGCACGCGATGCGCTGCTGGGTGCGGCTGTGCGCGGCGGGCTTGTCGGTGCAGCTGACGGGCGTCTCACGGGCGTTGGGGTACCCGGTGACGGTCACCGCGGTGGCCCCGGTCGCCGTGCCGGTGACGAACCGGTTCCCGCCGACGACGTCCTGGATCTGCTTGCCGCCCCTAGTGGCGACCGCTGCGAATGCGACGTCACTGTCCTCGTCCCGCCGCTCGGTCCACCCGCGGGGCAGGAACCGCCGCCGCACCCTCCACTCACCGTAGGGCGCGCGTCCGTTGCGGTAGCCCGGCAAGAAGACCAGCCCCCCGTCGCCCCCCAGGCAGTGCGCCGCGGTGACGATCAGGTTCCGGTGCGGGGCGTCCACCACGGAGGCGGTGCAGAAGTGCGCGCCGGCCGGGTGCTCCGCCCGTGCGGCCGGGACGAGCACCCCGACCCGCGCGTCGCGGGCGGTGACGGTCACGCCGAAGGGCCCGGCCCCGTCGTCGGCGGTCGCGGTGGACGCGGCGACGAGGGCGACGAGGATCACGGCGACGGTCAGGACGCGCTTCACCTGAGCGACTGTGCCCGACGAAGGTGAGAGGAGCATCAGTCAAGCCGCGCCCATCACACGGCCATCGGGCCGTCAGCGTCAGGTAACCCCCGCACCCTCTTCAGTAAGGCGGAAGTCAGGATTCCGATCAACGTCTTGTTGTCACGTACTCAACAAGCGATGGTCGTCGCGGGTCGCCGCCCCCGCCGGGAAACACACCGGCGGTTCCCCCACCCGCAGGCCTCTGCCCACCACTGCCAGGAGGCTGTACCTTGCGCACGACACCCCTCAACTCCCCCACGTCCCGTCTCAGATGGCGCCGCGTGGCGTCCGCCGTCACCGCCACCGCCGCACTCCTCCTCACCGGCCTCACCACCGCCGCCCACGCCCAGGCCGCGGACCCGAGCACCGCCAAGGTCACCTGGGCCCGCTCCTGCGCCCTGCCCCGCCACCAGGGCGAGATGGCCTGCAACGCCCTGCGCGTCACGGGCGGCCGCACCGCCTTCCAGCAGCAGCACGGCATCTCCGCCAAGGCCGCCGAGGCCTCCTCACCCTCCGGCTACGGCCCCTCCGACCTCCGCAGCGCCTACGGCCTGACCTCCGCCGCCGCGAGCAACGGCTCCGGCCGGACCATCGCCATCGTCGACGCCTACGACGACCCCAACGCCGAGTCCGACCTCGCCGCCTACCGCTCCCACTACGGCCTGCCCGCCTGCACCACCGCGAACGGCTGCTTCAAGAAGGTGAGCCAGACCGGCTCCACCACCGCCCTCCCGACCCCCGACAGCGGCTGGGCCGGCGAGATATCCCTCGACCTCGACATGGCGAGCGCCATCTGCCCGAACTGCCACATCACCCTCGTCGAGGCCAAGTCCGCCTCCATGGCCAACCTCGGCACCGCCGTCAACGAGGCCGTCGCCCTCGGCGCCAAGTACGTCTCCAACAGCTACGGCGGCGGCGAGTCCTCCTCCGACGCCTCCTACGACTCCGCCTACTTCAACCACCCGGGCGTCGCCATCACCGTCAGCGCGGGCGACGCGGGCTACGGCGCCGAGTACCCGGCGGCCTCCAAGTATGTGACGGCCGTCGGCGGCACCAGCCTCTCCACGTCCTCCACCACCCGCGGCTGGACCGAGAGCGTCTGGCGGACCAGCAGCACGGAGGGCACGGGCTCCGGCTGCTCCGCCTACGACACCAAGCCCACCTGGCAGACCGACACCGGCTGCGCCAAGCGCATGATCGCCGACGTCTCGGCCGTCGCCGACCCGGCGACCGGCGTCTCCGTCTACGACACCTACGGCGCCGACGGCCAGGGCTGGGCCACCTACGGCGGCACCAGCGCCTCCGCCCCGATCATCGCGAGCGTCTACGCCCTCGCGGGCACCCCGTCCACCGGCTCCTACCCCGCCAAGTTCCCCTACGCGAACACATCCGCCCTGAACGACGTGACCAGCGGCAGCAACGGCAGCTGCACCACCAGCTACTTCTGCACCGCCCGGACGGGCTACGACGGCCCGACCGGTCTGGGCACCCCGGAGGGACTCGGCGCCTTCACCGGCTGACGCACCTCCCCCCTGTGACAGACCGTCACCGGGGGACGCCGCCCGGCGCCGTGGGGGCCCGGGACGGCGGGGAAACGAAGGGGCCGCGGCATCCAAGCCGCGGCCCCTTCGCCCTGCCAGGTAGCCTTCACCCCGGGAACACCGGCGCGACCACTCACCCGACCAGCCGTCAGAAACGGCCCCTAAGGGTGGGAAAGGCCGCAAGAGGGCACAACGACGGAACCACACACCAGGTTCCGCTCAGGCCTCATTGCCCGGCGTGACCTGCCGTGATACACAGAGTGACCATACGATCCTTCGTGCACCGCCCGTCACCTCCACTAGGGCCCGGAGCGGAACGGTGGCAAGGTATTCGTACGGAACCCGCCAATCAATGACGCCAAGTCGACATCCGACAGCATCATTGTCGGCGACAATGAGGCCTGACCTCTGCACGACCGCAGAGGGTGCGGAACTACCCAACAGGGGCGGTGACTTACATGCTCTTTGCGGCCGACAAGGGAGACATCAACACCATCATCGGCGGGATCGCTCCGGACTGGGGCCCCTTCGGCAGCCTGGGCAACGAGGCGAAGGTGATGATCGAGGTCGTGATGGCGGTGGCCATCCTGCTCTGCCTCGGCATCGCGATCTGGGGCGCCGCCAAGCAACGCATCGGAGCCACCGCACTGCGCGACACCTTCAGCGCGGAGCAGGGCAAGGGCCTCATCATCGCCGGCCTCACCGGAGTCTTCATCATCGGCTCCCTCGGCACACTCTTCACCATCGTGTACGGCATGGCCGTGTAGCCCGGGCACCGTCCGCCCGGCCGGTCACGCCCGGCTCCCCCTCCATCCCACCCGCCCGTCGTGCCCACCGGCTGAGGTTGCGTTTCCCTGATGTCGAGTCACCACACCGCGCCCGCGCGGGAACCAGCACGGCTACCGTCGTACGAGGAGTATGAGAAGTACGACCGGTACGAAGTGTTTCCGCACGACGTCGAGGGGGCGTACGCGGCATGAGTCTCGGTGACGACCACGAGTCCTCCGGCGGCTACGCCGGCACGGGCCAGACCCGCACCCGCCTGCCCGACTCCGGCGACGCCTTCGGCGACCCCCGCCGCCGCTCCTCGTCCCGCAGCCTGGTCACGGTGGTCGGCGTGGTGGTCCTCCTGATCGCAGCGATCGCTTTCGCCAACCGGGGGGACGGCGACTCGTCCACTTCGACGGACGGCTCCTCGGGCAAACCGGACTCGAGCGCGACAGCCCCCTCCGGCCAACGCCCCGTCAAGTCCAAGTCCGCCGCCGGCATCCCCTCGGGTTTCGCCCAGGACCAGGAGGGAGCGGAGAGCGCGGCGGCGAACTACGCCGTCGTGCTGGTCTCCGCCGACATCCTCAAGCCCGCACGGCGGCCCGAGATCGTCCGCCAGGTGTTCGACGCCGACAAGGTCCCCGAGCTGGAGAGAAACCTCGACCAGGTCTACAGCAAGGCGTTCCTGGAGAAGGTGGGTCTCGACGCGAACGGCGACGCACCGAAGGGCAGCACCTACGTCTCCCGCACCATGCCGGTCGGCACCAAGGCCACCGACTACTCGGGCAACACAGCCACCGTCGAGGTCTGGTGCACGGGCGTGTTCGGGATGACGGGGGAGAGCTCACAAAACCCGGTCACCAACGACTGGTTCACCATGACCCTCCAGCTGCGCTGGACCGACGGCGACTGGAAGGTCGACAGCTTCTCCCAGAAGGAAGGCCCCGCGCCGGTCAACGGCGACAACAGGGTGTCGACGTCGGACGCCATCTCGAAGGCCGTCGAGGAGTTCGGAGGGTTCACGTATGCCCGGTAGCCCGCGTCGCGCAGTCAGGGTCGCCGCAACCCTCACCGCCGTGCAGACCGCCCTGGTCCTGCTCGCCACCCGGGCGGCAGCCGCTCCCACTCCCTCGCCCAGCCCCAGCAGCGACAACTGCTCCCTGCTCTCCGGCCGGGCCCGGGAGATCTGCGAAGGCGACACCGGCAGCCGCACAGGCAGCGGGACCTCCCGGCTCGACCCCACCTCCACCCTCGACCCCCTCTCCTCCCTCGCCAAGGGCTGCGCCGACGCCGCCTCCTGGACCGTCGACAAGCTCAGCGAGGCCGTGAAGGAGACCGCAAACGTCGACTTCACCAACCCCAAGTTCCTCCAGCAGTACGCCGTCGTCTTCGCCGCCTCGACGATCCTCACGCTCCTGCTCTGGCTCCTGGCCGTCGCCAAGCGAGCCGTCCGCGGCGTGCCTCTGACCACCGCCCTCTCCGAAGCCATCGGCTTCCTGTGGCTCACGGTGCTGGCCTCCGCCTTCACCCCGCTCATCCTCTACACCGTCGTATCGGCCACCGACGGCATCACCGAGGTCCTCGCCAAAGCCACCGGCGACCAGACCGACGCGTTCTTCGGCACCTTCTCCGAGGCCCTCAAGAAGGGCGAGGACATCGGCGGCGGCCCGATCATGCTGATCGTCGTCTCCCTGGTCAGCATCCTCGCCGCCGGAGTCCTCTGGCTGGAGCTCGTCATCCGGGCCGCCCTGCTCTACGTCGGCGCACTCCTCGGCACCGTCGTCTACGCCGGCCTCGTCGACAAGAACCTGTGGGGCCACGTCCGCCGCTGGGCCGGCATCATGATCGCGGTCATCCTCATCAAGCCGGTCATCGTCATCGTCCTCGGCCTCGCCGGCGCACTCTCCGCCGACGACGGCCCGAACGCCTTCTCCGCCGTCGTCTCCGGCCTCGCCATCATCCTGCTCGCCATCTTCGCCAGCGCGATGATCTACCGCTTCGTCCCCGGCTTCGGCGACGAGATCGCCGGCTCCCGCAACAACCGCCTCATGCAGGGCGCCGAGAGCAAGGCCGCCGCGGTCATCAGCTCCCCGGCCACCCTCGTCGCACAGGGCATCAAGACCCACAGCTCCCGCGCCGACAACAACGGCGGCGGCAGCCAGTCCTCCGCCCCCCGCCCCAGCAACCCCGCCTCCGGCGGAGTCGCCGCGCACAGCGGGCGCACCTCGAACGGCGGCGGCGGATCTGTCCCCTCCGCCGCACCCGCCCCCCGTTCGGGCAGCCCGATCAACACTCCCCACGCCAGCAACACCCGCAACAGCAGTACCAACCGCACGGGAGGTGAAGGGCGTTGACGACCGAGTCCCACGTGTCCCATCCGGTCACGCCCCGCCGGACATATCTGATCGGCCGCGCCCGGCCGAACGCGATCATCGGCCGCAACCGCGAGACCGGCGAGATCGCCCTGATCGTCGTGGGCGCGTTCCTCGGCATGATGTGCGGGCTCCTCGTCCCGGTCCTGTCGCTGCGCATCGTGCTGCTCGCCGGGTTCCCGATGCTGGCGCTGGCCGCGGTGTACGTGCCGTACAAGCACCGCACCTTCTACAAGTGGTTCGAGATCAACCGCAGCTACAAGCGGACCCTCAAGCAGGGCACCACCTACCGCTCCACCGCGATCGAGGCCGGCACCCGGCTGGACGGCAAGGAGATCGAGGTCGGCCCGCCCCCGGGCATCGGCCGCATCACCTGGCTGGCCGCCCCCTTCGGCCCCGACGAGATCGCCGTGCTCCTGCACGCCGACCGCAAGACCGTCACCGCCGCCATCGAGATCGAGGGCCCCGGCGTCGGCCTGCGCGACAGCGAGGACCAGGAAGCCCTCGTCGACCGCTTCGGCACCCTGCTCAAGCACGTGGCCAACGGCGACGGCTTCGTCACCCGCCTGCAGATGCTGGCCCGCACCCTCCCGGCCGACCCGGACGCCCACGCCAAGGACGTCGCCGTCCGCGGCGACGACAAGGCCCTGCCGTGGCTCCAGGAGTCCTACGACCAGCTCCAGTCCATGGTGTCCACCAGCAGCGAGCAGCACCGCGCCTACCTCGTCGCCTGCATGCACTACACCCGCGAACTCGCCGCCGAGGCCAACGCCATGGCCCGGGCCGCCCGCGCCCACGGCGGCAAGGTCGACCGGGACGCCGGACTCGCCGTCGTCATGGCCCGCGAGCTCACCGACATCTGCTCGCGCCTCCAGGAAGCCGACATCCGCGTCCGCCAGCCCCTCGGTCAGGGACGGCTGTCCTCGCTGATCCACTCCATGTACGACCCGGACCACCCCATCGACCACATCCAGGCGATGACCAAGCGCAACGCCTGGCCGGCCGAACTGGACGCCATGGAGCCCACCTACCTCCAGGCCAAGACCCGCGAGTCCTCCACCCGCGCCCCCTGGTGCCACGCCACAGCCTGGGTGAAGGAGTGGCCGATGACCCCCGTCGGCGTCAACTTCCTCGCCCCGCTCCTCGTCCACACCCCGGACGTCATCCGCACGGTCGCCGTCACCATGGACCTCGAACCCACCGAGGTCGCCATCGAGCGCATGCTCACCGAGAAGACCAACGACGAGGCCGAGGCGTCCCGCGCCGCCAAGATGAACCGCACCGTCGACCCGCGTGACGTCGCCGCGCACTCCCGGCTCGACCAGCGCGGCGAGGACCTCGCCAGCGGCGCCGCCGGCGTCAACCTCGTCGGCTACATCACCGTCAGCTCCCGCTCCCCCGACGCACTCGCCCGCGACAAGCGCACGATAAGGGCCTCGGCGGGAAAGTCGTACCTCAAGCTGGAATGGTGCGACCGCGAGCACCACCGCGCCTTCGTGAACACCCTTCCCTTCGCCACCGGCATTCGGAGGTAGGACCTGATGCGGGATCCGCTGTCCGTCCTCACCGACGCCTTCACGTCCTTCCTCTTCGGGAAGGTCGAGACGACCAGGCTCCCGGTGCGCACGTCCACGGGCCAGGCCCAGGCGGTCTACCTCCCGACCGCCGCCCCCGGCCTCGGCGACTCCGGCGTCATCATCGGCCGCGAGGTGTACTCCGGAAAGGGCTACATCTACGACCCCTTCCAGCTCTACGGCCAGCAGCTGCCCGCCCCCCACTGGCTGGTCCTCGGCGAGTCCGGCAACGGCAAGTCGGCGCTGGAGAAGACGTACGTGCTGCGCCAGCTCCGCTTCCGCGACCGCCAGGTCGTCGTCCTGGACGCCCAGGGCGAGGACGGCGTCGGCGAGTGGAACCTCATCGCGCAGGAGCTGGGGATAACTCCCATCCGTCTGGACCCGACGGCGGCCCTGGACATGGGCATCCGCCTCAACCCGCTCGACCCCGCGATCACGACGACGGGCCAGCTCGCGCTGCTCCGCACGATCATCGAGGTCGCGATGGGCCACGGCCTCGACGAACGCTCCGGCTTCGCCCTCAAGGTCGCCCACGCGTACGTCAACGAGACCATCGTCGACCGCCAGCCGGTCCTGACCGACATCGTCGAGCAGCTGCGCCACCCCGAACCCGAGTCGGCCGAGGCGATGAACGTCGCCATAGACGACGTACGGGCCTGGGGCCTCGACGTCGCCCTGGTCCTGGACCGCCTGGTCGACGGTGACCTGCGCGGCATGTTCGACGGCCCGACGACGGTGGGCATCGACCTGGACGCCCCGCTCATCGTCTTCGACCTGTCCCACATCGACCGCAACTCCATCGCCATGCCCATCCTCATGGCGATCGTCGGCGTGTGGCTGGAGCACACCTGGATCCGCCCCGACCGGAAGAAGCGCATCTTCCTGGTCGAGGAGGCCTGGCACATCATCAACAGCCCCTTCGTCGCCCAGCTGTTCCAGCGCCTGCTGAAGTTCGGCCGGCGCCTGGGCCTGTCCTTCGTGGCAGTGGTCCACC
Organism: Streptomyces sp. NPDC013187; assembly: GCF_042899705.1. Classification (NCBI taxonomy): domain Bacteria; kingdom Bacillati; phylum Actinomycetota; class Actinomycetes; order Kitasatosporales; family Streptomycetaceae; genus Streptomyces; species Streptomyces sp. NPDC013187. Next base: position 141,324 of record NZ_JBIBAF010000020.1, read on the forward strand.
ACCTGTCCGACGTCGTGGACGGAGCCGCCGCCAAGGAAGCGGCGGCGATCCTGAAAATGGCCTCCACCAGGACGATCTACGCCCAGAAGGCGGACGAGGCGAGGGCGACGGGACGGGTGCTCGGGCTGCCCAGGTGGGCGGTCGAGATCATCCCGACCCTCACCCCCGGCATCGCCGTCTGGGACGTCAACGGCAACGTCCAGGTCGTCAAACACCTGATCACCGAGACCGAACGCCCCCTGGTCTTCACCGACCGCGCGATGACCCAGTCGTCCGCCGACCTCGCGGACGACGCCCTGCACGCCGCCGAACTAGAGGCGGAGGAACGGGCCGCGGCCTTCGTGGAGCACCACCTGGGGGACTCCGAATCGACGGTGGCGTAGGCACAAGGGGAGGACGCGTGAGACCGGACGACCGCCACACCCAGCGGGACGGCCAGGGAGGCATCCCCGACGGCCTGCTGATCGGCATACTCGCGTTCCTCCTCGGCATGACCGTGCTGGTGTGGACGGCCACCGGCCTCGCCGCCCTGTTCGCCCACGGCTCCTGGCCGTCCGGCGTCACCTTCACCCGCACGCCCCTGGCCATGCGCCACCTCGTCGCCCAGCCCCACGACATCCCCGGCGCCTGGCCCGAGACGCCCCCCGGCGAACTCTCCGGCTACGGCCTGTTCTGGGGCCTGTTCATCGGCCAGCTGATGATCCTGGTCGTCCTGACCGTGTTCGTGATGGGCACGCTGGCCCGATGGCGGGCGGTTCGCGCGAGGAACCGGGAGCGCGGGGCGACAGCGGCGGAGGAGCCGACGGTGTCGGGCACACCGGCCCGGGGAGCCACCACGTACGAGGCACACGAGCCCGTACAGCACGAGGACCCGACCCCGGGACAGCACCGCCGATCCCCCTCCACGGGACACGAGGTCCCGACCCCGGGACAGAACCACGGCCCCACGTCGACGCGACACGAGGTCCCGACCCCGGCGCAGCACCACGGGTCCCCCTCGACGCAGCACGAGGTGCCGACCCCGGCGCACCACCACGAGTCCCCCTCGACGCAGCACGAGGTGCCGACCCCTCGCCGCTCGCCCTCCGACCCCGCGAGCCCTCTGGACTCCACGGCAAACCCTCTCGACTCCACGGTGAGCCCGGCCGGCTCTCCCCAGCCGGCGATCGTCGCCGCGACCCCGGCATCTCTGTTCGGGCAGGAACGGGTGGGCGGGTGGGAGAAAATCCTCGTAGCCCCCAGGGAAACCCGCCAAGCCACCGCAGCCCAGGCCGTACGCGACGCGGAAGGCCCCGCCCTCGTCGTCACCTCGAACCCCACCCTCTGGCAGGAAACCAAGGACGCCAGAGCCAAACTGGGCCCCACCCACCTCTACGACCCCACCCACCTCTGCGACACCCCGTCCCGCCTCCACTGGTCCCCCACAGCCGGCTGCGAGGACAAGGCAACGGCAACCGAACGCGCCACCGCCCTCCTCACCCCCGTCCGCCCCACGGCCAAACTCGACCAGGCCCTCAGCGACACGGCCGCCACCCTCCTGCGGAGCTACCTGCACGCGGCGGCGATCGACGGCCGCACCATCCGCCACGTCCACCGCTGGTCCCAGGGCACCCAGATCCAGGACGCCGTACGCATCCTGCGCACCAACCCCAAAGCGGCCCCCGGCTCCGCGGGCGAACTCGAAGGCGCCCTCACGGCCCACCCCGAACGCCGGGACATGGCCCAGCAGCTGACGACCCGTGCCCTCGCGGCCCTCTCCACGATCAACATCCGCGAAGCGTGCACTCCCAACCGAACTGATGCCCTCGCCTTGGATTCCTTCGTCCACGAAGGGGGCACGCTTTATGTGGTGGGGGAATCCATCGAGGACCCCAGGACGAACCCGGGCGCGATGCCCTTCCTGACGGCCCTCGTCTCGAGCGTGGTCGAGCGCGGCCGGCACATGGCCGAACGGTCATCGGCCGGTCGCCTCGACCCACCAATGACGCTCGTCCTGGACGACGTCGCGGCCGTGGCCCCGCTTCCCCGGCTACCGGAGCTGCTGGCCACCGGAGCGGACCGGGGCATGCCGACCCTGGCCCTGCTCCGGTCCCGCGAACAGGGCCGCGCCCGCTGGCCGCACGACGAACTGCCGGCCTGAAGCCCCACCCCGGAGAAATTCACCCCCGGAGACACTCACCCCGGAGAGACTCACCCCCGGAGACACTCACTCCCGCTCGAGCACGAACTCCAACTCCCGCTCCCCCGCGTCCCCGAGCGGCACGACCACTCCACTGGGCAGGAACCCCACCCGCTGGTAGAACCGCTGCGCCCGCCCGTTCTCCTCGTGCACGATGAGCCGCACCCGCTCGAGCCCCTGAGCCCACGCCCACTCCAGCGCCGCGTCGAACAGCACCTCGGTCAGCCCGCTCCCGCGCTCCTCCGGCCGCACGAACACGCCGACCACATGCCCCTGCTTCCGCTCCACCGGAAATCCGGCCCAGTCGGTCGTCCCGGGCTCCTCCACCAGCACGGTCAGCGTCCCCACCCACCGCCCGTCCGGCCCTTCGGCGATGATCTGCTGCCGCGTGTCCACCCCCTCCGCGCCCCCCGCCGTCCGCTCCTGCCAAAAGGAGTCCGGCCTGGCCGCGGCCTCCTCGTACGTCTCCAGGAAGGCCAGGTGCGCCACCGGGTCCCGCAGCGCCGCCAGCCGCAGCTCCTTCGCCGCAGGCCACTCATCAGCGCGCACGGACCGGATCACATAGCTCATGCGGGCCACGGTAGTACCCGGGTACGACACCCCTCACCCCGATTACCGCCGTCGGTCCGACGCCCGCCGCCCCCGCTCGCACGAGCATCGAAGCATGCTGACGGCACACGAACTCACCAAACGCTACGGCGACCGGACGGTCGTCACGGACCTCTCCTTCACCGTCCGCCCCGGCACCGTCACCGGCTTCCTCGGCCCGAACGGCGCCGGCAAGTCCACGACCATGCGCATGCTCCTCGGCCTCGACGCCCCCACCCGCGGCCACGCCACCGTCGGCGGCCGCTCCTACGCCACCCACCCCGCGCCCCTCACCGAGGTCGGCGCCCTGCTGGAGGCCCGCTCCGTCCACCCCGGCCGCACCGCCTACCACCACCTGCGCGCCCTCGCCCACACCCACGGCATCCCCCGCACCCGGGTCGAGCAGGTCCTCGGCCTCACCGGCCTGACCGACGTCGCCCACCGCCGCGTCAAGGGCTTCTCCCTCGGCATGGGACAACGCCTCGGCATCGCCGCCGCCCTCCTCGGCGACCCGGCCACCCTCATCCTCGACGAACCGGTCAACGGCCTCGACCCGGAGGGCGTCCTGTGGATCCGCACCCTCCTCAAGTCCCTCGCCGCGGAGAACCGTACGGTCCTCGTCTCCTCCCACCTGATGAGCGAGATGGCCCTCACCGCCGACCACCTCGTCATCATCGGCCGCGGCCGCCTCCTCGCCGACACCACCGTCACCGACTTCGTACGCCACTCGGGCGCGGGCGCCACGAAGGTCGTCACCCCGGACGCACCCGCCCTCGCCGACCTCCTCACCTCACCCGGCGTCGACATCACCACCGACACCCCCGGCACCCTCCGGGTCCGCGGCACGGACGCCGAACACATCGGCCGCACCGCAGCCGCCCACGGCATCCCCCTGTACGAACTGACCCCCGGCACCGCCTCCCTGGAAGAGGCCTTCATGGACCTCACCCGCGACGCGGTGGAATACCCGGCGACCCTGCGAGGAGCGGCAGCATGACCACGGCAACCCTCCCCTACCGCGTGACCCCGGCCCGCGTCCTGCGCTCCGAATGGCACAAGTTCTGGACCCTGCGCTCCACCTGGATCACCCTCGCCGTCACCAGCGCCCTCACCGCGGCCATGGGCGCGGGCCTCGCCGCCGCCTACGACGGCACGGGCGAAGGCGGCATGGACACGGTCCTCTTCGTCCTCCTCGGCACCCAGTTCGCCCAGATCAACCTCGGCGTGCTGGGCATCCTCGCCACCGCCGGCGAGTACTCCACGGGCCAGATCCGCGCCACCATGACGGCCGTCCCACGCCGCCTGCCCGTCCTGTGGTCCAAAGCCGCCGTGCTGGCCGCGGTCGCCCTCCCCCTCACCCTGGCGACGAACCTCCTCACCTTCCCCCTGGCCCAGTCCTTCCTGACCGGCACCGACCAGGCGGCCTCCTTCGGCGACCCCGGCGTCCTGCGCGCCCTCGCCGGCAACGCGGCCGGACTCACTCTCCTCGCCGTCCTCGCCCTCGCCATCGGCGCCCTGGTCCGCTCGGTCCCGATGGCCATCGGCGTCCTCATCGGCCTCGTCATGATCCTGCCGGAAGTACTGGCCGTGCTCCCCTACACGTTCGTCGACGACGCCGCCCGCTACTTCCCCGGCAAGGCCCTGGAGGCCCTCACCACCGCGCAGCCGATGCCCGGCACGGCGACACCCGGCGCCGCCCTCCTGGCCATGACCCTGTGGACGGCGGCCGTCCTCACGCTCGCCTCGGCGGTCCTGCGCCGCCGAGACGTGTGACGCCCGGCACCGGAACCCTCACGATGGACCCCGTGACGGAAAACCGGGCACCGGAGCCCCTCACCGAGTACGTCCACCGCCTCAGCCGCAGGGTGCGCGCCTTCGACCGACGCCACCCGCTGCTGTGGGACCTGCACTTCACCGCCTTCTGGGTGACAGCCGCCCTGATCGACTACGCCGGCGGCGGCTGGCGCCACAACGCCCACAGCCTCGACGTCCCCGGCTGGCTGCTCCTGACCATGAGCCTCGGCCTCTCGGTCCCCCTCATAGGGCGCCGCACCCACCCCGGGGCCGCCCTGGCCGTCACGATCCCCTTCGCCGTCGCCAGCGCCTGGACCGGCGCGGCCCTCCAAGCGGCCCTGCTTCAGCTGGTCCTCGTCTACCATCTCGCCCTGCGCCGCCCCCTGCGCGACCTGTGGTGGGCGACGGCCCTGGTGCTCGCCCCGGTCCTGGTGTCGGCCGCCCGCCACGGGGAGGGCACCTGGGACCAGCAGATCGGCTCCCACCTGATGTCCGTCACGGTGGCCGTCCTCATCGGCGTCACGGTCCGCACCCGCCGCAACTACACGGAGGCGCTGGAGGACCGGGCCCGCCGCCTGGAGACCGAACGCGACCAGCAGGCACAGCTCGCCACCGCCGCCGAACGCACCCGCATCGCCCGCGAGATGCACGACATCATCGGTCACAACCTCTCCGTCATCACCGGCCTCGCCGACGGCGGCCGTTACGCCGCCGCCAAGTCCCCCGAACGCGCGGCCCAGGCACTCGACGCCATCGCCGGCACCAGCCGCCAGGCCCTCGCCGAACTCCGCCGCCTCCTCGACGTCCTGCGGGAGGAGGAGAAGAACCAGCCCGCCCTGGCCCCCCAGCCGGGCCTCACCGATCTCGACCAGCTCCTCGACGGCGTCCGCTCCGCGGGCCTGTCGGTCAGCACCATCACCCACGGCGTCCCTGGCCTCCCCGCAGGCCGCCAGCTCACCGTCTACCGCGTCGTTCAGGAAGCCCTCACCAACACCCTCAAGCACGGCGGCCCCGACGCCACCGCCGCGATAGAGCTCTCCTACGCGGAGAAGGCCGCCGTCACCGTCACGATCACGGACACGGGCCACAGCCGCCCTGCCGACGGCCCCGGCGGCGGCCGCGGACTTCCCGGAATGCGCGAGCGAACTGCCCTGTACGGCGGCACACTTGAGGCCGGCCCGCGCCCCCACCCCGAGCAGGGCTGGCGCGTCCGTCTACACCTCCCGGAGGAATCCCCGCAGTGACCACGGTCCTGATCGCCGACGACCAGCCCCTCCAGCGTTTCGGCTCCCGCATGCTGCTGGAGAGCCAGGACGACATGACGGTCGTGGGCGAGGCACCGAACGGCAGCGAGGCGGTCCGCCTGGCGGCCGAGCTCCGCCCGGATGTCGTCCTCATGGACATCCGCATGCCCGGCCTCGACGGCATCGAGGCGACCCGCCGCATCACCGCCGCCGGCGACCGCACCCGCGTCCTGATCGTCACCACCTTCGACCTGGACGAGTACGCCTACGCGGGCCTTCGCGCGGGTGCCTCCGGCTTCCTCGTCAAGGACGCCCAGCCCGAGGAGCTCCTCGCCGGCATCCGCGCGGTGGCCACAGGCGACGCGGTCGTCGCCCCCAGCCTGACCCGCCGCCTCCTGGACGCCTACGTCCATCACCTCCCGGCCGACCTCGACGCGGAGGCCGGTACACAGGAGGACGCCCGCCTCGCGTCCCTCACCGACCGGGAACGCGAGATCCTCACGGTCATCGGCCAGGGCTGGACGAACACGGAGATAGCTTCGCGTCTTCATCTCGCCGAGTCGACGGTGAAGACCCATGTGGGCCGCATCCTCGCGAAGACGGGTTCCCGCGACCGCATCCAGGCGGTCATCCTCGCCTACGACACGAAGCTGGTTCAGCCATCGTGAGAATCCGTACCGAGACGCAGCCCTAAACGCAGAAAACCCCCGCATCCGAAGATGCGGGGGTTTTCCCAAAAATTGTTCGGCGGCGTCCTACTCTCCCACAGGGTCCCCCCTGCAGTACCATCGGCGCTGTAAGGCTTAGCTTCCGGGTTCGGAATGTAACCGGGCG
>NZ_JBIBAF010000021.1:0-143274 GCF_042899705.1 Streptomyces sp. NPDC013187
TCCTCACCGGCATCACCCCCGACGCCGCCATCATCGACACCGAGATCTTCGGACCCGTCGCCGCCATCCGCACCTTCGACACCGAGGACGAAGCCGTCGCAGCCGCCAACGACACCGAATTCGGCCTGGCCTCCTACCTGTTCACCCAGAACCTCGACCGCGCCCTGCGCGTCGCCGAACGCCTCGAAAGCGGCATGATCGGCCTCAACACCGGCCTCGTCTCCAACCCCGCAGCCCCCTTCGGCGGCATCAAGCAGTCCGGCCTCGGCCGCGAAGGCGGCACCGTCGGCATCGACGAGTTCCTCGAATACAAGTACATCGCCGTACCCGTCGGAGCCTGACATGCCGGACCGACTCGTCGTCCTCTACCGGGGCAACCGGCCACCGGCCACCCAACTCATCGAGCGGCTCGCGGACACCGTGTACGCCACCGAAGAGGAACTGCCCTACCTCCTTCCGGGCGCCGACATCCTCATGGCTTGGGTGAGCATCACCCCAGCCATTCGCGAGGCCTGGCCCGACAACCCGGAGAAAGCACCCCGCTGGGTCCACGCGTCCTCCGCGGGAGTGGACTCGTTCCTCTTCCCGGCCCTCGTCGATGACCCGGGCGTCACTCTGACCAACGCCCGCGGCGTCTATGACCAGCCCGCCGCCGAGTACGTCCTCGGACTGATCCTCGCCCTCGCCAAGGACTTCCCCGGCACGTGGGAGCACCAGCGGCGCCGCGAGTGGCGTCCGCGCCCCAGTGACGGCATCACCGGACGCACCGTGCTGGTCTGGGGCACGGGCCCCATCGGGCGGGCCGTCGCCCGGCTGTTGCGCGCCGTCGGGATGCGCGTATGCGGTGCGGGCCGCAAGGCCCGCACGGCGGATCCCGACTTCGGCACGGTCCACGGTGCGTCGACCCTGCCCTCCGCCCTGGCGGAGGCGGACTACGTCGTCCTGGCCGCGCCCCTCACCCAGGACACCCGGGGCATGGTCGACGCTCCCGTGCTGGCCGCGATGAAGCCCGGGGCACGGCTGATCAACGTCGGCCGGGGCGGCCTGGTCGACGAGGATGCGCTCATCGACCACCTCGCCGCAGGGCGACTCGCCGGTGCCGCCCTGGACGTCTTCGGTCAGGAGCCCCTGCCGGCCGGGTCCCCCCTGTGGGACATGCCCGGCGTGATGATCTCCCCGCACACGGCGGGCGAGACCACCAGCGAGCGGGAGGCGCTCGTCGAGGTGTTCCTCGACAACCTCACCCGGCACGTCGAGGGCCGCCCCCTGCGCAACGTCGTGGACAAGCAGCGCGGTTACGTGATCCACGAGGAGTCCCCCGCCTGAAAGGCGAGGAGTTGACGCCCCGGCCGGTGGTCTCCACCTGCCGGGGCGTTCGCTATGCGCCTTTCCCCCCTCCCCGCACGCTGCCCGTCACCGCCAGCACGGACAGCACCACGAGCGCGGCTGCCGGGCCCAGCACGGTCCAGGGGGCCAGTTCGGCGTACGGCTGGTTCTCCGAGAGGAGGCGGCCCCACTCGGGGGTGGGCGGCTGCTCGCCCAGGCCCAGGAAGCCGAGCGAGGCCAGGACCAGGACGGTCGTGGGCAGCCGGAGCAGGGCGTTGCGGACGAGCGCCGGGACCACCGAGGGGAGCAGGTGGCGGCGCAGCAGGTGCAGCCGCCCGGCGCCGAGCGCGACGGACGCGGCGATGTGCCCGCTCGCGCGTTCCTGCTCCAGCAGCGCGGCGGTCTGGGCGGCGTACGGAGTCCAGCCCACCGCACAGACCGCGCTCGCGGCGCCCCACACCGAGGGCCCGGTCACACCGGCGATCAGCAGGCCCGCGAGGACGGCGGGCAGCGTCGACACGACCTCCGTCGGGCCGGCGCTCACCCGTGGTGCCATGCCCAGCAGCAGCCCGGTGACGGCACTGACCGCCGTGACGGCCAGGGCGACCCCAGCGGTGCGCAGCGCCCCGTGGCCCAGCCGGGCCAGCAGGTCACGGCCGAGGGCGTCCGTGCCCAGGGGGTGGTCGAGGGACGGCGACAGCAGCCGGGCCGTCGTGTCGACCTGGAGCGGGTCGCGCAACAGGCCCGCCGTGACCAGGGCCAGCAGGACGAGGGCGCAGGCGATGGTGATCCAGCGCAGGGAGGGCGGCACCGTGAGCGGGGGCCGGTGCAGGGCGGGCAGGGCGCCGTCGAGCAGGGTCCGGCCGAGAAGTGCGTGACGCAGGGCGCGGATCAGGATGCCCGCGCACACACCGAGCAGGACCAGAGCCAGCGTCGCGGTCTGGAGCACCGGGAGGTCCTGCGCGACGGCGGAGTCGAGCGAGAGCCGGCCGAGGCCCGGGATGTTGAAGATCTTCTCCACGGCGACCGCACCGCCGACCAGCGCCACGACGGTCGGCAGCAGCTGCGGCAGGATGCCGGGCAGGGTGCGGCGCAGCGCGTTGCGGGCGATGCGGCCGGGCGGGAGGCCGACGGCGTACGCCGTGCGTGCCCAGGGTTCGTGGAAGGCGGCGGGCAGCGCCTGGTCGAGCATGCCGCCGAGCATCGCGCCCGACGGGATGCCGAGGGCGAGCGAGGGCAGCAGCATCGACTGCGGCCCCTCCCACCCGCTGGACGGGAACCATCCCCACCACACCCCGCACACGGTGGCCAGCACCGAGGCGAGCAGGAACTTCGGCAGCGACGCGAGGACGGCGGCGGCGGTGCCGGCCCGGTCCTGCCGCAGCCGGCGCCGGGATCCGAGGAAGACCGTACGGGCGCACACCAGTCCGGCGACCAGCGCCGTGACCGCGAACGCGCCCAGCATCAGCGTCAGGGAGACCGACAGGGCCGTGCCCACCTGCGGCATGACGGGCGCGCCGGAGACCCATGAGACGTCCGCGTCCCCGCGCGGGAGGCCGCCCAGCCAGTGTGCGAGGTGGACCCAGGGGCCCTCGTCCAGGCCCAGCTGCTCCCGTATGGCGGTCAGTTGCGCGGGTGTCGGATCCACGTCCGCCGAGCGGGCCCGCAGCACGGTGCGCGCGGGGTCGCTGCCGGACAGCCACGGCAGCGTGGCCACCGCCGCCAGCAGGGCGGCCCCGGCGAGGGCCCGGCCGGCCGCCAGCCGCCCGGGGTACGGGCGGGCGGCCGGGAGGTGAGCGACGGCCATACCGCTACTTCAGGTGCGTGTCGAGGTCGACCAGGGACCGCTCGCGCGGGTCGAGGACCACGCCCTCGACATCGGCGGCGACGCCCTGGACGACCCTCTCGTGGACCAGCGGCACGACGGCGTCCGTGCGGAGGATCTCCGCCTCCGCCTTCATGATCTTCTGGTGGCGCCGTTCCGTGTCGCCCTCCGCCGCGGCCGCCCGGATCGCCTTGTCCACGCCGGCGTCCTTCAGCCGGGCGATGTTGTAGACGCCGTCACTCGTGTAGTCACTGGCCAGGTAGGCGACCGCGTCGCCGGTGTCGAGGAGGGTCACGCGGGAGAAGACCAGGGCGTCGTAGCGGCCCGCGAGGAGGCCGGCCTCCATCTGTGTGTACTCGCGGACGTCCAGCTTCACGGTGAACCCGGCCTTCTCCAGCCGCTGCTGGAGGACGGTCGCCGCCTCGGGCAGCTCCGCGCGGTTCGTGATGGCGGCCAGGCGCAGCGTCTTGCCCTTGGTCTCGGCCTTGACCCGGGCGGGGGCCGCGGCCTCGGCCCGTCCGGTCACCGCGACGCGCCGGTCGGCGGCCCAGGGGACGGCGGGTCCGAAGAGGCCCTGGGCGGGGTCGGCGTAGCCGCCGAAGACGGAGTCGACGAGGTCGGTGCCGTCGACGGCCTCACGGGCGGCCGCCCGCAGGCCGGGGTCGGTGAACATGCCCTTGCCGGTGTTGAGGATCAGGCTGTCGGTACGGACCGAGGAGACCACGTGCCGCGTGTCGGCGTCGAGCAGCTTCGCCTGTGAGGTCGGGATCCACTCGGCGATGTCGGCCTCGCCGCCGCGCAGCGCGTTGGCGCGGGCGGTGCCGTCCGGGATCCACGTCACGTCGAGGCCCGGCGCCTTCGCCTTGCCGCCCCAGTAGCCGTCGAACCGGTCGAGCGTGGCCCCGGTCTTGCCGCTCAGCTTCCTGATCACGAAGGGGCCGGTCCCGGTGCCGACCGGGCTGACCGTGCCGTCCTTCGCGTACGCCTTCGCCGACAGGATCGCCAGTGCGGGGCTGGCCAGTCGCAGCGGCAGCACCGGGTCGGGCGACTTGGTGGTGAGGGTGACGGTGTCGGCGTCGTCGGCCTTGGCGGTGAGCGTCACGTCGCTCAGCACGCGCGGCTTGGGTTCGGCGGCGCTCGCGTGCCCGAGCGCGTCGACGACGGACTTCGCGGTGAGCCGGGTGCCGTCCTGGAACTCTGCCTTGCGCAGCTCGAAGGTCCAGGTGGTCGCGTTGTCCTGCTTCCAGGACTTCGCGAGCGCGGGCGCGGCGGCACCGTTCTTGCCGAGGACGGTGAGTCCTTCGGCGACGGACAGCTTGCTGAGCACCGTCGCGTCGTTGCTGTAGGGGGAGAGCGCCTGCACGGGAGGGATGGCCAGGGCGATCCGCAGCCGTCCCTGCGATCCGTTCCCACCATTCGCGCCGTCGTCGCCCGGCGCGAAGCAGCCGGCCAGCAGGGGAGTGAGGGCGAACGCCGCTATGAGGCGGCGGGAGGTGGTGCGCATGGGGGGTCCTGTCGTGTGCGAGGCCGGGCATGCCGTTCGGGCCCGGTCCGGGCCTTGATCGACAGCACTCACCATATAAGGGGAGGCTTACCAAACCTGTCACGGGGAAGGTGAAATCTCAACAACCGGACGGTTTGTGGGTATCGACCACTGTTCGGTGTGTGCCAGGGTGAGTGCCGTGGCGGAGACGAAACGCACGACCGGCGCGGACCCCGGACTGTTCGGTCCGGCATCGGTGACCTGGCAGCTGCACGGCGACCCCATGATGTGGATCGCCGGCATCCGGGCGCTGTACCTGCAGGCCCTGCACCCGCGCGCGGTACGCGGCGTCACCCAGAACTCCGACTTCCGTCACGACGCGTGGGGCCGGCTGATGCGCACGGCGCACTTCGTCGGTACGACGACGTACGGCACCACCGAGGCGGCCGAGCGGGCGGGGGCCAGGGTCCGGAAGATCCACCGCAATCTGACGGCGACCGACCCGGCCACGGGGATGCGCTACGGCGTCGACGAGCCCGCCCTGCTGATGTGGGTGCACTGCGCCGAGATCGACTCGTATCTGCACGTCGCGCGCCGGTCCGGATTCCGGCTCACCGACGCCGAGGCCGACCGTTACATCGCCGAACACCGGCAGAGCGCACGCCTGGTGGGCCTCGACCCCGGTGCCGTACCGGGGGACCGGGCCGAGATGGCCGCCTACTTCGAGAAGGTGCGCCCTGATCTGGCCGCGGGACCCGAGGCGCGTGAGGTGGACGACTTCCTGCTCCGCCCGCCGACACACCCGCTCCTCATACCGGCGCGCGAGGTGCTCTGGCGGCGCGTGGCACACCTGGCGTACGCCTCCCTGCCGCCGTACGCCCAAGAGTTGTACGGCAGGCCGGGCCCCGCCCCGGCCACCGCCACCCGTCAACTGCGCCTCGCCGGCCTCCTGCTGCGCCGCGTTCCCGCACGTGTCCGGTGGCAACTCCCGCCCAAACACATCCTGCGGGCCATGGCGAGGCTCGGCCCCGACGCGCGTCCGGCACCGTACAAACTCGGACGATAGGCCGCCATACTGGGTGGAGCCGAGGGGCGGGCGGACAGCTACCGGGGGGAGCGTCGCGCGAGATGGGGGACAACAGGCTCATCCAGGGCCGGTACCGGCTGCTCGATCTGATCGGGCGCGGCGGCATGGGCGAGGTGTGGCGGGCCCGGGACGAGTCCCTGGGCCGGCACGTCGCCGTCAAGTGCCTCAAACCGCTGGGCCCGAACCACGACCACGCGTTCACCCGCGTGCTGCGGGAGCGGTTCCGCCGCGAGGCCCGGGTGGCCGCCGCGCTGCAGCACCGGGGCATCACCGTCGTGCACGACTTCGGCGAGTCCGACGGCGTCCTCCATCTCGTCATGGAGCTGCTGGACGGCCGCAACCTCAGCCAGCTGCTGGAGGACAACAAGCAGCACCCGCTGCCCGTCGCGGACGTCGAGGAGATCGCCGAGCAGGTCGCCGCCGCCCTCGCCTACTGCCACGAACAGGGCATCGTCCACCGGGACCTGAAGCCCGCGAACATCGTGCGGCTCGGCGACGGCACCGTGAAGATCTGCGACTTCGGCATAGCCCGCCTCGGCCACGACATCGGCTTCACCTCCCGGCTGACCGGCACCGGCATCGCCATGGGCACCCCGCACTACATGTCCCCCGAGCAGATCGGCGGCACCGAGGTCGACCAGCGCAGCGACCTCTACTCGTTCGGGTGCGTGCTGTACGAGATCGCCACCGGCGTACCGCCGTTCGACCTCGGCGACGCCTGGGCGATCCTCGTCGGCCACCGCGACACCCCGCCCCGCCCGCCGCGCGAGCACCGGCCCGACCTGCCCGAGTACCTGGAGGAGATCATCCTCGACCTGCTCGCCAAGGAACCCGCGCAGCGCCCGGACGACGCCCGCGAACTGGCCCGCCGGATCAGCGCACACCGGGCCGCGCCGGCCTACGCGCCCGCCGGCGCGGCGGCCCGCCCGGCTCCCGGCGGGGCCGCGGGCACGGTCCGGCTGCCGTCCTGGACGCGCGGCATGACCACCGGCCACAAAGCGACCGGCACGGGACTGCGCACCACCCCACCGGACCCGGCGGCGGGCCTGTCCGGTGAGTGGATCGCACGGCCCGCCACCGGCCCCGTCGTCGCCGAACCCGTCCCCGCGCAGCGGCCCGCCCCGCCCACGGAGGTCCTGACCGCCCTGGCCGGCCGGCACAACGCGGGACTGAGCCTCGGCCGGCTCGGCCGCTGGACGGAGGCGGGCGAGGTGCACCGGGCCGTCGCCGCCGAACGCGAGCACCTCCTGGGCCCGGACCACCCCGACACCCTCTCCAGCCGTTACGAGGTCGCCTTCACCCTCAGCCGCACCGGCCGGGCCGCGGACGCCCTGCGCGAGTACAAGCACGTCGCCGGGGCCAGGATCCGCACCCTCGGCGCCGATCACCCCGACACCCTGGCCGCCCGCCAGGAGATGGCCTACGTCCTCGGGCAGCTGGGCCGGCCCTTCGACGCCCACCGCGTCTACACCTCGGTGCTCACGGCCCGCGAGCAGCTCATGGGCCCCGAACACCCCGACACCCTGCGCTGCCGCCACAACCTCGCCTTCAACCTCGGCCGTCTCGGCCGCCTGGAGGACTCGTACCGCATGGCCCGCGAGGTGGCCGCCGCCCGCGCCCGCGTGCTCGGCCCGGACCACCCCGACACGCTCGTCACCCGCTACGAAGTCGCCTACACGCTGGGCCAGCTGGGCCGCTGGGCCGAAGCCCTGGAGACCTACCGCGACGTCGCCGAGGCTCGTGGCCGGGCCCTCGGCCCCGACCATCCCGACACGCTCGCCGCCCGGCACGAGATCGGCATCAGCCTGGGCCGTCTCGGCCGCAGCGCGGAAGCCCTGGACCTCTACCGCGGCCTGATCGCGGACCGCACCCGCAGCCAGGGCCCCACCCACCCCGAGACGTTGCGCGCCCGTCACGGCCGCTGCGTCAACCTCGGCCGGCTCGGCCGCTGGGAGGAGGCCCTCACCGAATCCCGTGACGTGGCCGCGCTCCGCGAGCAGGCCCTCGGCCCCGACCACCCGGACACCCTGGTCAGCCGCCGCGAGGTCGCCGTCGGCCTCGGCTGGCTGGGCCGCTGGGCCGACGCGCTCACCGAGTACCGGCGCGTGGCCGCCGCCCGTGAGCGCGTCCTCGGCGCCGACCACCCCGACACCCTCGCCAGCCGCAACGACGAGGCCCACTGCCTCGAACAGCTCGGTCGCAGCGCCGAGGCCATGGCCCTGTACCGAAGAGTGGCGGCCCTGCGTGAGCAGCGGGCCGCGGCCGGACGCTGACCCCGGCAGGGCGGGCAGGCGCCGTCTGGCCGACCCGGATCACCCCGTGTTACCAAGAACCATGACCGCACCCGAGGGACCCCGCGCACACCGGACCTACGACGCCGTCATCGTCGGCGGCGGCCACAACGGCCTGGTCGCCGCCGCCTATCTGGCCCGGGCCGGGCGCTCCGTGCTGGTCCTGGAGCGGCTGGACCACACGGGCGGCGCGGCGGTGTCCACCCGGCCCTTCACCGGGGTCGACGCCCGGCTGTCCCGCTACTCGTACCTGGTCAGCCTGCTGCCGAAGAAGATCGTCCGGGACCTCGGACTGAACTTCCGGGTCCGCACCCGTACCGTCTCCTCCTACACACCCGCCGAACGCGACGGCCGGCCCACCGGACTCCTCGTCGGCGGCGGCGAGCGGCGCACCCGGGAGGCGTTCGCCCGGCTCACCGGTTCCGACCGCGAATACCGGGCCTGGCAGGACTTCTACGGCAGGACCGGCCGCGCCGCCCAGCGGATCTTCCCGACCCTCACGCAGCCGCTGCCCACGCGCGACGAGCTGCGCCGCCGCCTCGACGACGAGGAGACCTGGCGGATGCTGTTCGAGGAGCCGATCGGCGCCGCCGTGGAGGAGCACTTCCACGACGACCTGGTGCGCGGTGTGGTCCTCACCGACGCCCTCATCGGCACCTTCGCCGACGCCCACGACCCCTCCCTGAAGCAGAACCGCTGCTTCCTCTACCACGTGATCGGCGGCGGCACCGGCGACTGGGACGTACCGGTCGGCGGGATGGGGGCGCTCACCGACGCCCTCGCCGACGCGGCGCGCGCGGCGGGCGCGGTCCTCGCCACCGGCCACGAGGCGCTGCGCATCGCCACGGACGGCCGAACCGCCGAGGTCGCGTATCGCACGGCCGACGGCGAAGGCACCGTCGCCGCCCGGCAGGTCCTGGTGAACGCCTCACCGCGGGCCCTCGCCGAACTGACCGGCGACACGCCCCCGGCCCCCGCCGAGGGCGCCCAGCTGAAGGTGAACATGCTGCTGAAGCGGCTGCCGCGGCTGCGCGACAGCGCCGTCGACCCGCGCGAGGCCTTCGCCGGCACCTTCCACATCGCCGAGGGTTACGAACAACTGGCCGCCGCCCACGCCCAGGCCGCCGCCGGCCACCTGCCCGCCGCGCCGCCCTCCGAGATCTACTGCCACTCGCTCACCGACTCGACCATCCTCGGCCCCGACCTGGCCGAGCAGGGCTACCAGACGCTCACCCTCTTCGGCCTGCACACCCCGGCCCGCCTGTTCGAGCGGGACAACGACGCCGTACGCGAGGACCTGCTGAAGTCCACCCTCGCCCAGCTCGACGCCCCCCTGGCCGAACCCCTCGCCGACTGCCTGGCCACCGACGCGGACGGACGCCCCTGCATCGAGGCCAGGACTCCGCTCGACCTGGAGCGGGACCTCGGGCTGCCCGGCGGCAACATCTTCCACCGCGAGCTGAGCTGGCCCTACGGCCAGGAAGGCACCGGCCGCTGGGGTGTGGAGACCGGCCACGCGAACGTGCTGCTGTGCGGGGCGGGCGCGGTGCGCGGGGGCGGGGTCAGCGGCGTGCCGGGACACAACGCCGCCATGGCGGTGCTGGAGAACACCCCCGAGTGACCCCTCAGTCGGCCTCGCGCGTCCACCCCACCGCCGTCAGGCGTGCCGCGTCCGCCGGGCGCCGCTCGTCGAACAGGACGTCGTCGGCGGCCTCCACACGCAACCCGTCCACGTAAGAGCCGCGCCCCACGTACAGCCGGTCCGTCGCGTACCGCCAGCGCAGGGTGAGCTCACGCCCGGCCGGCACGTCGGCGGTGAGCTCGTGCCAGACGCGGCCGGACCAGCCGGTGACCGAGCCCGACGGGTGCCGCTCGCGGGCCTGGCCGCGGCGGGACGTGGTGAAGGGCACGGGCTGCCAGCTCGTGCCGCCGTCGGCCGAGGTCTCCAGGGTCAGCACGTCGGCCGTCGGCTCGGTGTCCCACCACAGCGCGCAGCGCAGCCGCGCCCGGCCGGCGGACGTGTCGAGCGCGGGGAGCGTGAGCGTCGCCGTCGTGGAGAGGGCCATGCCGGAGAACCAGGCCGTGCGGCCCTGCACGGGCCGGACCGGCACGGCCCGCGCCATGTTGGTTGCCGCGGCGCCCCTGGGCGCTGACCCGGAACGCCAACTACGCACCGGGTGAACCGAGTTGCCGAGGACGATCAGGAATGAGTCGGTGGTCGGGTCGAGCACCAGCGAAGTGCCCGTGAAACCGGTGTGCCCGGCGGTGCGCGGCGTGGCCATCGCGCCCATGTACCAGTGCTGGTAGAGCTCGAAGCCGAGACCGTGCTCGTCCCCGGGGAAGGCGGTGTTGAAGTCGGTGAACATCAGCTCCACCGACTCCGGCCGCAGGATCCGGGCCCGCCCGTAGACACCGCCGTTGAGCAGCGTACGGCCCAAGACCGCGAGGTCCCAGGCGTCGGAGAACACGCCCGCGTGGCCCGCGACGCCGCCGAGACCGAAAGCGTTCTCGTCGTGCACCTCGCCCCACACCAGGCCACGGTCGAGGCCGGACCACGGCGCGCGCGCGTCCTCCGTGGCCGCGATCTTCGGCCGCCAGGACGCGGGCGGGTTGTAGCGGGTGCGGCGCATGCCGAGCGGGGCGGTGATCTCGTCGCGGAGCAGGACGTCCAGCGTGCGGCCCGTGACCCGTTCCAGCACGAGCTGGAGCGAGATGAGGTTCAGGTCCGAGTACAGGTACGCCGTGCCCGGCGCGCTGACCGGCGCCTCGTCCCAGATGCGCTGGAGCTTCTCCTCGTACGTCGGCGCGCTGTACAGCGGGATCCAGGCGCGGAACCCCGAGGTGTGGGTGAGGAGCTGGCGGATCGTGATGTCCTGCTTGCCCGCGCGAGCGAAGTCCGGCAGGTACGAGGCGACCTTCGCCTCCAGCTCCAGTGCGCCCCGCTCGATCTGCTGCACGGCGAGGATCGAGGTGAACAGCTTCGACACCGACGCCAGGTCGAAGACGGTGTCCTCGGCCATGGGGATCTGCTCGCCGGGCGGGAACTCGACGCCCGTGTCGGTCTTCTCGTCGTAGGCGCGGTAGCGGACCGCCATGCCGATGGGCCGGTGCAGCGCGACGGTGCCGCCGCGCCCGGCGAGCAGGACGGCGCCCGCGTACCAGGGGTGCTTGGGGGAGGGGCCGAGGAACGCCTCCGCGTCGGTGACGAGGCGGCGCAGATGGGAGGGGAGCAGCCCGGCGCGAGCGGCGGAGCCGTGCCGCAGGGTGGGGCGGCGGCCGGTGCCCGCCGGGGATGCCCCGGCGGGCCCGGCGGGCAGCGAGGCGAGTGCGAGCGCACCACCCAGAGCCAGTCCCGTTCTGCCCAGTTGACGCCGGGTCGGTTCGCCGCTCGCCGCTTCGTCGGTCACCGCGTACCCCTTCGCCTCTGCCGACTCGCATGTCCCATGAAGTATGTCCGCCGCCCGCCGCCGCCCATAGACCGCACGCGGGAACCACCCGAATCCTGAATCTGACGGAGCATCAGAAAAACCCTTCCGTCCTCAGGAGGACTCCGGCATCCTGCGCCCATGCAGACGGAGCTGAGCCAGACACTGGGAATCGAGCACGCCGTCTTCGGCTTCACGCCCTTCCCCGCCGTCGCCGCGGCCATCAGCCGGGCAGGCGGCTTCGGCGTGCTCGGCGCGGTCCGCTACACCGCCCCCGACGAACTCAAACGCGACCTGGACTGGATCGAGGCGCACGTCGACGGCAGGCCGTACGGGCTGGACGTCGTGATGCCGGCGAAGAAGGTCGAAGCCCCGAACCATCGAACACTGACCGAGGCCGACGTGGAGGCGATGATCCCCGAGGGCCACCGGCAGTTCGTCCGGGACACCCTCGCCAAGCACGGCGTGCCCGAACTCGCCGAGGGGGAGGCGTCCGGCTGGCGCATCACCGGCTGGATGGAGCAGGTCGCCCGCAGCCAGCTGGACGTCGCCTTCGACTACCCGATCCGGCTCCTCGCCAACGCTCTCGGCTCCCCGCCCGCCGACGTCATCGCCCGCGCCCACGACCAGGACGTGCTGGTGGCCGCACTCGCGGGCAGCGCCCGGCACGCCCGCAAGCACCGGGACGCCGGGATCGACATCGTCGTGGCGCAGGGCTACGAGGCGGGCGGCCACACCGGCGAGATCGCCTCCATGGTGCTCACCCCGGAGGTCGTCGACGCCGTCGCCCCGCTGCCCGTCCTGGCCGCCGGGGGTATCGGCAGCGGTCAGCAGGTGGCAGCCGCCCTCGCTCTCGGGGCCCAGGGTGTGTGGCTGGGCTCCCTGTGGCTGACCACCACCGAAGCGGACCTGCACTCGCCCGCCCTGACCCGCAAGCTTCTCGCGGCCGGCTCCGGCGACACCGTCCGCTCCCGAGCGCTGACCGGCAAGCCCGCCCGTCAGCTGCGCACCGAGTGGACCGACGCGTGGGACGACCCGGCCGGGCCCGGCACCCTCCCCATGCCCCTGCAGGGGCTCCTGGTCGCCGAGGCAGTGTCGCGCATCCAGAAGTACGAGGTCGACCCGCTGCTCGGCACCCCGGTCGGCCAGATCGTGGGCCGGATGAACAGCGAACGCAGCGTCCGTGCCGTCTTCGACGACCTCACCCGCGGCTTCGAGCAGGCCGTGGACCGCGTCAACCGCATCGCCGGAAGGAGCGGACAGTTGTGAGCACACCCCCCGTGGGTTTCTGGGCCCAGGCCACCGAGGATCCCGGCCGCACGGTACTCGTCGCGCCCGACGGCGAGGAGTGGACCGCCGGACGCCTGCACGCCGCCGCCAACCGGCTCGTGCACGGCCTGCGCGCGGCCGGACTGGAACGCGGCGACACCTTCGCGGTGGTCCTGCCCAACGGCGTCGAGTTCCTCACCGCCTACCTCGCCGCCAGCCAGGCAGGCCTCTACCTCGTCCCCGTCAACCACCATCTCGTCGGGCCCGAGATCGCCTGGATCGTCTCCGACTCCGGCGCCAAGGTGCTCCTGGCCCACGAGCGCTTCGCCGAAGCGGCCCGCCACGCCGCCGACGAGGCCGGCCTGCCGGCCACGCACCGGTACGCCGCGGGCACGGTCGAAGGCTTCCGCCCGTACGCCGAACTCCTGGACCGTCAGCCCGAATCGGCGCCGGCCGACCGCACGCTCGGCTGGGTCATGAACTACACCTCGGGCACCACCGGCCGCCCCCGCGGCATCCGCCGCCCGCTGCCCGGCAAACCCCCGGAGGAGGCCTACCTCGGCGGTTTCCTCGGCATCTTCGGCATCCGGCCGTTCGACGACAACGTGCACCTGGTCTGCTCGCCGCTCTACCACACGGCCGTGCTCCAATTCGCCGGCGCGTCCCTGCACATCGGCCACCGGCTGGTCCTCATGGACAAGTGGACACCCCAGGAGATGCTCCGGCTCATCGACGCCCACCGCTGCACCCACACCCATATGGTCCCCACCCAGTTCCATCGCCTGCTGGCCCTCCCCGGCGAGGTGAAGGACCGTTACGACGTCTCCTCCATGCGGCACGCCATCCACGGTGCCGCACCCTGCCCCGACCACGTGAAGCGCGCCATGCTCGACTGGTGGGGCCCCTGCGTGGAGGAGTACTACGCGGCCAGCGAGGGCGGCGGCGCCTTCGCCACCGCCGAGGACTGGCTGAAGAAGCCCGGCACGGTCGGCAAGGCCTGGCCCATCAGCGAACTCGCGATCTTCGACGACGACGGCAACCGGCTGCCACCCGGAGAACTCGGCACCGTCTACATGAAGATGACCACCGGCGGCTTCTCGTACCACAAGGACGAGGCCAAGACCCGCAAGAACCGCATCGGCGACTTCTTCACCGTCGGCGACCTGGGCCATCTCGACGAGGACGGCTACCTCTTCCTGCGCGACCGCAAGATCGATCTGATCATCTCCGGCGGGGTCAACATCTACCCGGCCGAGATCGAGTCGGCCCTGCTCGCCCACCCCGCCGTCGCGGACGCCGCCGTCTTCGGCATCCCGCACGACGACTGGGGCGAGGAGGTCAAGGCGGTCGTCGAACCGGCCCCCGGGCACCGGCCCGGGCCCGCCCTCGCGGCCGACCTCCTCGACCACTGCGCCCACCGGCTCGCCGGGTACAAGCGGCCCAGGAGCGTCGACTTCATCACCGAGATGCCCCGTGACCCCAACGGCAAGCTGTACAAGCGGCGGCTGCGGGAGCCGTACTGGGAGCGCCGTACGCGACCGATGTGAGCCGCCTTCGCCGAGCCTGCCGTGCGCGGGGCGCCGGCCGAGGAGAACGGCACCGTGCGCGGGGTGCTGCCCCACGGGATCGGCATCGCGTGCGGGGTGCTGCCCCACGGGATCGGCACCCCGCGCACGGGTCAGCGGCGCTCGTGCACCCGCACGACCTTCAGCTTCGGCGAGGACAGGATGTCCTTCTCGCAGAAGCGCGACGCGACCCACTTCTCGCCGGAGAACAGCCGGGTCTGGTCGGCGAAGTGCGGCGACTTCGGATTCGACGACTGGGAGTACGTCAACAGCGTACGGGCCACCGGGCAGCGGCTGCCGTCCCAGCCGACCGCCTGCAGATGACTGGACCCGAACGGCACCTCCGTGTAGCCGCCGCCGGCCGCGTCCCACGTCGGCTCGAGCACGTTCCACACGCCGAGCCGCCCCGCGCCGCCCGGCACGGGCAGGCGCTCGCCGTCGCGGACGACGAACTGGTGCACGCCGAGCGGCGCGTCGAGCGCGATGCCCGCGCTCCGCAGCTCGGCCACCGCGTCGGCCAGTGCGGCCGGGAAGCCCGCCGCCTCCGTGTTCAGGGTGTTCGGCGTGCGGACCGGATCCGAAGCCGAGAACGGCACCTTCCACAACCGGTCCGCCGGAACCGTCTGTTCGAGCCTGCGCCAGAACCGGTCGAAGAGCAGCGCTCCCCGACTGCCGGTGTCCATGGTGCGGTCCCACGTCCTCAGCACCCCACAGGCCGCCGACACATCGACGGCCCTGCCGTCGCTGCCCGTCGCCGTACCGCCGGGCAGCGCGGCGCACGCCCGTGCCACGTCCTCGGCGGCGAGGTCGCCCGCGGGCACCCTGTTGGCGAACTGCTGCTTCTGCAGGTCGCGTACGGTCAGTCCGCCGCGGTCCGCCATCGCCGCGACGTCCTCGACCGCGCCACGGGTGCGCAGGCCGAGCTGTGTGCCCACCGTGCCGAAGATCCGCTCGTACCCGGTGAGCGGCCGGTCGGCGTTGGTCATCCACGCCGTGCCGTTGGAGTTCTCCGCGTACGGGGCGTCCTTCAGCGTCGGCATCCTCGACGGTCCGAAGATCCCCGGCGCGACGGCGCCCGGGTCGCTGCCGAGCGCGCAGTCGCCGCGCGAGCCGTCGAGGACCGCGATCCCGGACGCCGGGTACGTGGTCCTGCCCAGATCCGTGGAGCAGCGCTGCGCCAGCTCGTCGGTGATGCGGGGGAGGACCTGGGACTGGGTGAACAGGGAGTGCCCCGCGCGGTCGGCGGCGAGCGTGTTCACCCAGGGGATGCCCTGGTGCCGGTCGAGGGAGGCGAGGACGTCGGCCGTGCTTCGCGCCTTGCCGAAGCCGAGCGAGGTGTCGGAGAAGCGGAGGTTCGCCGCGTTCGGATCGTGCAGGGCGTACGCCGTCCTGGCGGTCCATGGCAGCGGGACCTGGGAGCTGAGGGAGGTGACGACGGGGCCGTAACGGGTCCACCACTGGGTGCGGGTGACCGGCGCGCCACCCTTCACCGCGACCGTCACGGTCCGCTTCCTCATGCGCTCCGGCCTGCCGTCCACCAGGTAGGTCGTGGGATCGGCCGGATCGAGCGCCAGCTGGTGGAAGTTGGCCGGAATGCCGGTGGAGACGGTGTGGCTCCACGCCACGTGTGCGTTGAACCCGATGGAGATCGCCGGGGTGCCGAGCAGGGAACCGCCGGACACGTTCAGCTCGCCCGGGATCGTCTGCTGCGACTGCCAGAACCGCCGTCCGCCGTCCCACGGGTAGTGCGGGTTGCCCAGCAGCAGGCCACGGCCGTTCGCCGTGGTGTCACCGCGGAAGGCGACCGCGTTGGAGCCCATGCCTGGGTCGCCCCACAGCTCCTCCGCCGCGTCCGCCACGGCCTTCGCCGCCGCCTTGCCGCCCGGCGTGCGGGCGGACGGGGAGCCGGGGGCGGTGGAGGCTCCGGCCGGCGGCTGCGCGGTCGTGATCGTCTCCACGAACCGCCCCTCGCCGGAGATCGAGGCGATCGCCAGACCCCGGGCCGCCACGTCCAGCTCCGAGACCGGCCGGACCCAGGACGCGCCCGCGCAGGAAGGGTCCGTGATCTTCTGCTGCTTCAGCCAGGCGTTGTAACCGGCGGCCCAGCCGCGCATCATGTCCCGGACCTGCCGGCCTGGGCCCACGGGCGCGGGCTCGGCAAGCAGCTTCTCTACGGTGCGGCTCTCGCGGACCCCGCCGAAGTACAGGTCGCTGGCCAGGTTCGTCCTGGCCGCCGAGAGGTCGCCGCCGGCGGGCGCGTCGGAGCCGAAGTACCGGGACCGCTCGCCCCGCAGTGTCACGAACCCGTCGGCCAAAGTGCACACCTCGTCGGCGGCCTGCGCCCAGCCCGTACCGAAGCCCAGGTCGGTGTAGTTCTTCGCGAGGATGTGCGGAATGCCGTACTCGGTGTAGCGGATGACGGCGGAGTGGCCGTCGCGGGAGGAGTGTTGCTCTGGTCGCTGCTGGGTCGTGGCGGCCGCCGCGGGTAACGCGGACGCGGCGGTGAACAGGGCCGTGGCCCCCAGAACGAGTCGTCTCAGACGGCTGCGCATCGTGCCCTCCAACATCGTCGAGGGAAAGGAGTGTCGTGTGTACCGACCTGGTTCGAACGTCCGTCGGTTTTCATGACACCGGACGCCGTCGACGGCGTCAGGGTTGCCCGTGGCCGATCACCGTCCCCCGCTCCCGGCCTGCCCGGGGTCCTTGACCTGCTCGGGCCGTCGACCGAAGATCATGTGTCATGACGACGCCCGGACACGGCAGCACGGTCGACGGAGTCCTGCGGCGCAGCGCCCGGCGCACACCGGCGCGCGTCGCGGTGGAGTACGCCGAGCGGACCTGGACGTACGACGAACTCGACATCGCCGTCTCCCGCGCGGCGAGCGTCCTGATCGGCCAAGGCCTGGCCCCGGGGGACCGGGTCGGCGCCTACGGCCACAACTCCGACGCCTATCTGATCGCCTTCCTGGCCTGCGCCCGGGCGGGTCTGGTGCACGTACCCGTCAACCAGAACCTGACCGGCGACGACCTCGCCTACATCGTCGGCCAGTCCGGCAGCGCCCTGGTCCTCACCGACCCGGACCTGGCGGCGCAACTGCCCAGTGGTGTACGAACGTTGCCGCTGCGAGACGCCGACGACTCGCTGCTCGCGCGGCTGCCCGGGGCACCCGTCCACGACGGCCCCGAGCCGCGCGCCGAGGACCTCGTGCAACTGCTCTACACCTCCGGGACGACCGCCCTGCCCAAGGGTGCGATGATGACGCACCGGGCCCTGGTGCACGAGTACCTGAGCGCGATCACCGCCCTCGACCTCAGTGCGGGCGACCGCCCCGCGCACTCCCTGCCGCTGTACCACTCGGCGCAGATGCACGTCTTCCTGCTGCCCTGTCTCGCCGTCGGCGCGACGAACATCATCCTCGACGCACCCGACGGCGACCGGCTCTTCGATCTGATCGAGGCGGGCCGCGTGGACAGCCTGTTCGCCCCGCCCACCGTCTGGATCGCCCTGTCGGGTCGGCCCGACTTCGCCACCCGCGATCTGAACGGCCTGCGCAAGGCGTACTACGGCGCGTCGATCATGCCGGTCCCGGTACTGGAACGGCTGCGGGAGCGACTGCCGGGCCTGGCCTTCTACAACTGCTTCGGCCAGAGCGAGATCGGCCCGCTGGCCACGGTCCTCGCGCCGGACGAGCACAAGGGCCGTATGGATTCCTGCGGCAGGCCCGTCCTGTTCGTCGACGCGCGCGTGGTCGACGAGAACGGCGAGGACGTACCCGACGGCACCCCCGGCGAGATCGTCTACCGCTCCCCGCAACTGTGCGAGGGCTACTGGGACAAGCCCGAGGAGACCGCCGAGGCCTTCCGCGACGGCTGGTTCCGCTCCGGCGACCTCGCGGTGCGCGACGCGCACGGCTACTACACGATCGTCGACCGGGTGAAGGACGTCATCAACTCCGGTGGGGTCGTCATCGCCTCACGGCAGGTCGAGGACGCGCTGTACACCCACCCCGGCGTCGCCGAGGCCGCAGTCGTGGGACTGCCGGACGAGCGCTGGATCGAGGCGGTGACGGCCGTCGTCGTGCCGCGGGGCGAGGTCTCGGAAGCGGAACTGATCGACCACGTCCGAGGGAAACTGGCCCCCTTCAAGGCCCCGAAGCGGGTGGTCTTCGTGTCCGAACTCCCGCGCAACGCCAGCGGGAAGATCCTCAAGCGTGAGCTGAGGAACGAACTCGGGCCGCGGTAGCGCGCACGGGCCGCAGAACCCGGTTGTGCCGGACCGGCTCCGGACACCAGGATCGGCGGCATGCCGATCTTCCGTGCCCCGGACGGGACCCGACTCACCTACCACCTGCGCGGCGAGGGCGAGCCGCTCGTCGTGCTGCCCGGCGGACCCATGCGGGCCTCCGCCTACCTGGGGAACCTGGGCGGGCTGGACGCCCAGCGGCAGCTGGTGCTGCTCGACCTGCGCGGCACGGGGGAGTCCGAGGTACCGGCGGATACGGGCACGTACCGCTGCGACCGGCTCGTGGACGACGTCGAGGCGTTGCGGCTCCAGCTGGGTCGGGAGCGGATGGACGTGCTCGCGCACTCGGCGGGCGGCAGTCTCGCCATGCTGTACGCGGCCCGGCATCCGCAGCGGCTGGGACGGCTGGCGCTGATCACCGCCACGCCGTGGGCCCTCGGCATGCCGGCGACGGCCCGGGACCGGCTGGCGGCGGCCCGGCTGCGCGCGTCCGAACCCTGGTTCGCGGACGCGTTCCCGCCGTTCGAAGCCTGGCTGGAGGGCAAGGGCGACTTCGACCCGGCGTTCCTGCCGTTCTTCCACGGGCGGTGGGACGACACCGCCCGGGCCCACGCCGACCGGGAAGAGGCCGAGACCAACGACGACGCGGCGGAGATCTACGGAGCCGACGGCGCCTACGAACCGGACACGACCCGCAGCGCGCTCGCCCGCGTGCGAACCCCCGTACTCGTCCTGGCCGGTGGGGTCGACGGCGGCCCGAGCCCGGCGCTCGCCCGGCAGGCCGCACAGGCCTTCCCGGCCGCCGAGTTCGCGGTGCAGCCGGGGGCGGGGCACTACCCGTGGCTCGACGACCCGGACCGGTTCGTGCGGCGCGTGGCCGGCTTCTTCGCCTGACGCGGCGGGCACCCCTCTGCTCTCGGCAGAGCGGCCCCGGCCCCGCACGTCCCTCGCCTACCGTGCCGGTATGGACAACCGACCGCGCACCCTACGGGCGAACGGCATCACCCAGGCCTACCGCGTCTGGGGACCGCAGGACGCACCGCCCCTCCTGCTGCTGCACGCTCGCGGGGCCGACGGCGGCGACTGGGCGGAGATCGCCCCCGCTCTCGCCACGGGACCCGCGGGACCCCGCCGGGTGTACGCCCCTGATCTGCGCGGACACGGCCGCAGCGACTGGCCCGGCGGATACGCCTACGAGACGCTGCGCGACGACGTTCACGCCTTCCTCCGTGGGCTCGGCATCGAGAGCGCCGACGTCGTGGGCCACTCGCTCGGCGGCGCCGTCGCCTACCTGCTCGCCCAGCGCGGCCCGGGACTCGTCCGGCGGCTCGTCCTGGAGGACGTGCCCGCGCCCTTCCCGCTGGACCCGCCGCGCCCACCCGCCGAACGGCCCGCCGGGGACCTGCCGTACGACTGGGCGATGATCCTCGCCACCGACGAACAGCGCAACGCACCGAACCCCGAGTGGTGGGAGCACATGGGGCGGATCACGAGCCCCACGCTGCTGATCGGCGGCGGGCCGAGCAGCCTGATCCCGCAGGAGCAGATCGCCGCCTTCGCCGAACTGCTGCCCGACGCCCGGCACATCACCGTCGACGCGGGGCATCTCGTGCACGAGGCCCGCCCGGAGGAGTTCCTCGCGGCCGTGGAGGACTTCCTCAGCCCTGCGGACCGTACGCCGTCATGAAGCGGTCGCGGAACTTGTCCATGCCCCACCGGGGGGCGTTCGCGGCCGGTTTGAGGCCGTCCGTCCAGTTCCAGTCGGCGACCCGGTCCAGGACCTTCTCGTCCTTGGCGACGATGGTGATCGGCACGTCCTTGCCGGTGTCCCCGGCGGTGACGGTCGGCACCGGCTGGTGGTCGCCGAGGAAGACCAGCACCGTGTCCTCGTCGCCGTAGCGCTCGACCCATTCGGTCAGGCTCCGGATCGAGTACTCGATGGCCCGCCGGTACTCGGTGCGCACCCTCTCCGGGTCCTTCCAGACCTCCGTGGGGTTGGTGCCCTCCTTCTTGATCCGGTGGAACACCGAGCCGTCACCGAGGTCGTCCCAGTCGATCATCCGCGCGATGGGGGACCAGGGGTTGTGGCTCGACGCCAGGATGATCTCCGCCATGATCGGCTCGCGGTCCTTCTTGCCGTGCTCCAGGCGCTGGAAGGCCTCCATGCTGAACTGGTCGGGCACGGGGGTCCAGCTGAAGTACGGGCCGTGGTAGCCGAGGTGCTCGGAGTCGTAGATGTGGTCCAGGCCGAAGTACTTCCCCTCCGGCCAGGCCCGCCGCACCCCCGGCACGATGCCGACGGTCCGCCAGGCACCCGTCTTCCCGAAGTACTTCGTCAGCGTCATGCGATCGCTCGTGGTCAGGTTGCGGTACCGCTGCTGGTTCTTGATCCACAGGCCGGACAGGAAGGTCGAGTGGGCGAGCCAGCTGCCCGCGCCCGTCACCGGCGACTGCAACCAGCCGCTGCGCGACGCGAACCCGGCCGCCTTCAGCCGGCCGGTGCCCTCCTTGAGGACCGCGTCGGTCTGCTGCGCCATCGCCGGGTCGTCGATCGCGACCCGGCCGTAGCTCTCGATGAACGTGAACAGGACGTCCTTGCCGCGCAGGCCCGTGAGCAGCTGGTCGGGCGGCGTCTTCGCGAAGGCGTCGACGGCGGCCTGCTTCTCGAAGACCCGTGCGTCCTTCAGGCCCGCCCGGACCTGCTCCACCCGGTTGCCCAGGAACTCCGCGTTGCCCTTGGTGGCGATCGGCACCGTGCCGATCTGGAGGCCCAGGGTCATACAGGTCATCCACGCCGTGCCGAGGATCAGCGTCGTACGGGCGGCGACGGGCCGGTGCCGGACCATCAGACGGGTCAGCCGCACCACGGAGAGGGTCGTGAGGACCAGCACAGCGACGAACAGCACGATCACGCCGGTCACGGCCAGCACCTGGCCGGTACGGCCGAACGTCTCCCGCAGGAAGTCCGTGCCGTTCTCGATCAGGATCCAGTCCAGCACCAGGTCGAAGGGGCGGGCCAGGATCTGGTAGAAGCCCATGTCGACGAACTTCAGGATCGTGACCAGCCCGAGGAAAGCGCCCATGACCACGGCGGTGATCCGGCGGGCCTTGGGCGGCAGGGCGAGCAACAGGCCCGCGAGCAGCACGCCCTCGGCGGGGATCCTGACGAACGAGGCGAACTCGATCTTGTCGACCTGGTTCGGCACGAGCAGCGCGAACAGCACGAGGGCACCCGCCAGCACGGTGGTCCCCACGCTGACGCCGCGGGCCACGCGGGGGTAGCGGCGCCGCCAGCCGAACCAGCCGGGCTTCGGCGCACCGGGGAGCTCGTCGGAACCCGTGTGGGGGGCCGTGTCCGGGCCGGCGTCCACAGCCGTGTCCGGTTGTGCCTCCGGAGCAATGTCCGGTGCGGTCTCCGTGTTCGGTTCCGCCTCCGGAGCAGTGCCCGGTGCGGTCTCCACAGCCGTGTCCGGTTCCGCCTCCGGGGCGGTGTCCGGTGCCGTCTCCGCACCCGTGTCCGGTTCCGCATCCGGCTTCTCTGACTCCGTTTGATCTCCGGCCGGTTCCTTCGTCGCCCTGTCGTCATCCGGTTCCGCTCCGCCCTCGGTCGGGTCCGAGAGCTGACGGGAGCGAGTGAAAGGCGACACCCGGTGGTCCTTCCGTGCGGTCTTGCTGGCATGGCTGACAGAGCCCGGAGCCCGAGCCTGCCACCACCAGTACGTCCGCACGTCATCCGGGGTTCAATGTTCCGGCCGGAGAATCACCCGTCCGCCGCCACTGCCACCTCCCGGGCCCACCGGTAGTCCGCCTTGCCGCTCGGCGACCGCCGGATCGATTCGGTGATCACCAGCCGGCGCGGGATCTTGTAGCCGGCGAGCCGGTCACGGCAGTGCGTGCGGATGTCCTCCAGCGACAGCCGTGCCGCCCCCTCGCGCAGTTGCACCACCGCCGCCACGTGGTGGCCCCACCGGGGGTCGGGCACCCCGGCCACCAGCGCGTCGTAGATGTCCGGGTGGGACTTCAGAGCCTGCTCGACCTCCTCCGGGTACACCTTCTCGCCGCCGGTGTTGATGCACTGCGAGCCCCGGCCCAGTACGGTGACCACGCCCTCCTCGTCGACGGTGGCCATGTCGCCGAGCAGCACCCACCGCTCGCCGTCCCTGACGAAGAAGGTCGCGGCGGTCTTGACCGGGTCGTTGTAGTAGCCGAGCGGCACGTGTCCGCACTGGGCGATCCGGCCCACCTCACCGGCCGGGACCGGCGCGTACGTGCCCGGGTCGACCACCTGGGTCCGGGCGTTGACCCGCACCCGGAAGCCCCGCTCCGGCCCGGAGTCCTCGGTCGCCGTCCCGTTGAAGCCCGACTCCGACGAACCGAAGTTGTTCAGCAGCATGGCGTTCGGCACCAGCTCCCGGAACTGCCGGCGCACCGTGTCCGACATGATCGCGCCGGATGACGACACGCTGAACAGCGACGAGCGGTCGATGTGCCGCAGCGGCCCGCTCAGCGCGTCGATCAGCGGCCGCAGCATGGCGTCCCCCACCAGCGAGATGCTGCTGACCTTCTCCTTCTCCACGGTCCGCAACACCTCCTCGGGCACGAACTTGCGGTGGATCACCACCCGTTGCCCGAAGTTGAACCCGATGAACGCCGTGAGGGTGGAGGTGCCGTGCATCAGCGGTGGCGTCGGGAAGAACGTGATCCCCGCACCGCCGGCCGCGACCCGCTCGGCGAGCTCCTCAGGCTTCTTCACCGGCTCCCCGGTGGGGGCTCCCCCGCCGAGCCCCGCGAAGAACAGATCCTCCTGCCGCCACATCACGCCCTTGGGCATCCCGGTGGTGCCGCCGGTGTAGATGATGAACTGGTCATCGGCCGAACGGGCCGGGAAGCCGCGCTCGGGTGACCCGACGGCCTCCACCTGTGCGAACTCCACACAGGGCACCTCCGCGGCCCCCGGCGCGGGAGCACCCACCCGGATCAGATGCCGCAGCTTCTCCGCCCGGGGACGTGCCGCCGCCACCCGGTCCGTGAACTCGGCGTCGAAGACGAGCGCCACCAGGTCCGCGTCCCGATAGAGGTAGACCAACTCCTCTTCCACATAGCGGTAGTTGACGTTGACCGGCACGATCCGTGCCTTCAGGCACCCCAGCACCGTCTGCAGGTACTCCACGCCGTTGTAGAGGTGGAGCCCGAGGTGTTCACCGGGACGTATCCCGCTGTCGAGCAGATGGTGGCCGACACGGTTGGCCGCGGCGTCCAGCTCCGCGTAGGTCAGGCGGCGCTCCGCCCCTGTGCCGGGATGGTCGGCGTACACCAGCGCCTCACGGCCGGGAACGACGTCGACGACCGACTCGAACAGGTCGGCAAGGTTGTACTCCACCGCTCCTCCTGACCCCGGGCGTGCCTGGCATCGGACGGTTCGCGGTCATCAGAGCAAAGGGCGGTCCAAGTGTGAAGGGTCCGCGCGAGAGAATCTGACTGACTGTCAGAAAACCCTTGAAGTGCTTGCCGCCCTACTGCAACCTGTTCTCGTTCCAGGAGACGGGAGTTCGCCATGGGCGGGACGGAACACCTCACCGTGCAGCGCGAAGGCGCCACACTGGTGCTCACGCTCAACAGGCCGGAAGCCAGGAACGCGCTCTCGCTGCCGATGCTCGTCGGCCTCCACGACGGGTGGCTGGAGGCCGACGCGGACGACTCGGTCCGCTCGATCGTCTTCACCGGCGCGGGCGGCTCGTTCTGCTCCGGCATGGACCTCAAGGCCCTCGCCGGGAACGGCATGGCCGGAGAGGAGTACCGCGACCGGCTCAAGGCCGACCCCGACCTGCACTGGAAGGCCATGCTGCGCCACCACCGCCCGCGCAAACCGGTGATCGCCGCCGTCGAGGGGGCGTGCGTCGCGGGCGGCACCGAGATGCTCCAGGGCACCGACATCCGCGTCGCCGCCGAGTCCGCCACCTTCGGCCTGTTCGAGGTGAGGCGAGGCCTGTTCCCGATCGGCGGTTCCACGGTCCGCCTGCAACGCCAGATCCCGCGCACCCACGCCCTGGAGATGCTCCTCACCGGCCGCGCCTACAGCGCTCGCGAGGCCGCCGCCATCGGCCTGGTCGGCCACGTCGTCCCCGACGGCACGGCACTCGACGCGGCGCTGGAGATCGCCGAGCGGATCAACTCCTGCGGTCCGCTGGCCGTCGAAGCCGTCAAGGCCTCCGTCTACGAGACCGCCGAGATGACCGAGTCCGACGGCCTCGCCGCCGAACTCGCCCGCGGCTGGCCGGTCTTCGACACCGCCGACGCCAAGGAGGGCGCCCGCGCCTTCGCGGAGAAGCGACCGCCCGTCTTCAAGCGAGCCTGACCGTGCGCGTTCAAGCGAGCCCGACCGTGCGCGCCCGAGAGAAGGAGCCCTCCGGCATGGCCGAAGTCCTCAAAGCCCCCCTCGTCGTCGAGTTCCCCTTCACCCGCTCCCTCGGACCCGTCCAGAGCGCGTTCCTGACCGGCCTGCGCGAGCGCGTCGTCCTCGGGGTCCGCACCGGCGACGGCCGCGTCCTCGTCCCGCCCGTCGAGTACGACCCCGTCACCGCCGAGGAACTCGGCGACCTGGTCGAGGTAGCCCCCACCGGCACGGTCACCACCTGGGCCTGGAACCCCGCCCCCCGCCGCGGCCAGCCCCTCACCACGCCCTTCGCCTGGGTCCTGGTCCGCCTCGACGGCGCCGACACCGCCCTCCTGCACGCCCTCGACGCCCCCGGCCCCGCCGCCGTGCACACCGGCATGCCGGTCCGCATCCGCTGGGCGGGCGAACGCACCGGCGCCGTCACCGACATCGCCTGCTTCGAGCCCTACGACGGCCACCGGGCCGAACCGACGGGACGCACCGGCGCGTTCGAGGACCCCGTCACCGGCATCGTCGCCGCCGCCCGCCTCGACTACACCTACTCGCCCGGCCGCGCCCAGACCGCCTACATCAACGCCCTCTCCGTCCGACGCACCGTCGGCGAACGCTGCCCGGCCTGCCGCAAGGTGTACGTCCCGCCGAGGGGGGCGTGCCCCACCTGCGGGGTCGCCACGTCCGAGCAGGTCGAGGTCGGGCCGCGCGGCACGGTGACCACGTTCTGCATCGTCAACATCAAAGCGAAGAACCTCGACATCGAGGTGCCGTACGTCTACGCCCACATCGCCCTCGACGGCGCCGGCCTCGCGCTGCACGGCCGGATCGGCGGCATCCCCTACGACGAGGTCCGCATGGGCCTGCGCGTCGAACCCGTCTGGACCCAGGGCGCCCGCTACCCCGACCACTACCGGCCCACCGGCGAACCCGACGCGGACTACGACACCTACAAGGAGCTGCTGTGACGAGCGCACCGCGGGACCGCGAGATCGCCGTCGTCGCCTTCGCCCAGACCGACCACCGGCGCACCACCGAGGAGCTCTCCGAGGTGGAGATGCTGATGCCGGTGCTGCACGAGGTGCTCGACCGGACCGGCCTGAAGACCGCCGACATCGGCTTCACCTGCTCCGGCTCCAGCGACTACCTCGCCGGCCGCGCCTTCTCCTTCACCCTCGCTCTCGACGGCGTGGGCGCCTGGCCCCCGATCTCCGAGTCGCACGTCGAGATGGACGGCGCCTGGGCCCTGTACGAGGCCTGGACTAAACTCCTCACCGGCGACGCCGACACCGCCCTGGTCTACTCCTACGGCAAGTCCTCGCCCGGCCCGGTCCGCGACGTCCTGACCCGTCAGCTCGACCCGTACTACGTGGCCCCCCTGTGGCCCGACTCCGTGGCGCTCGCCGCCCTCCAGGCGCAGGCCCTCATCGACGCAGGCGACGCCGACGAGCCCGCTTTCGCCGCTGTCGCCTCACGCAACCGTGAGGCGGCGCGCGCCAACCCGCACGCACAGCTGCGCGCCCCCGTGCCGCAGGGCGACTACCTCGTACAGCCCCTGCGCACCGGCGACTGCCCGCCCATCGGCGACGGCGCCGCCGCCGTGATCCTCGCGGCGGGGGACCGGGCCCGTGAACTGTGCGCACGCCCCGCCTGGATCCGCGGCATCGACCACCGCATCGAGGCCCACGCCCTGGGCGTGCGCGACCTGACCGACTCGCCGTCGACCCGCCTGGCCGCCGAGCGGGCCGGAGCCTTCGAGCGGCCCGTCGACACCGCCGAACTGCACGCGCCCTTCACCGCGCAGGAGATCGTCCTGCGCAAGGCCCTCCGGCTGGGCGACGACGTGCACGTGAACCCCTCCGGCGGGGCGCTCGCCGCCCACCCGATCATGGCCGCCGGCCTCATCCGCATCGGCGAGGCCGCCGCCCGCATCCACCGCGGCGCGTCCGGCCGCGCCCTCGCCCACGCCACGTCCGGCCCGTGCCTCCAGCAGAACCTGGTCGCCGTACTCGAAGGGGAACCCCGATGAGCAAGGAGCCCGTGGCCGTCGTCGGCATCGGCCAGACCAGGCACGTCGCGGCACGCCGGGACGTGTCCCTCGCGGGACTGGTCCGGGAGGCGGCGCTACGCGCCCTCCAGGACGCGGAGTTGACCTGGGCCGACATCGACGCCGTCGTCATCGGCAAGGCGCCCGACTTCTTCGAGGGCGTGATGATGCCGGAGCTCTACCTCGCCGACGCCCTGGGCGCCGTCGGCAAACCCATGCTCCGTGTGCACACCGCCGGTTCCGTCGGTGGCTCCACCGCGCTCGTCGCGGCGAACCTCGTCGCGGCCCGCGTCCACGGCACGGTCCTCACCCTCGCCTTCGAAAAGCAGTCCGAGTCGAACGCCATGTGGGGTCTGTCCCTGCCCATCCCCTTCCAGCAGCCCCTGCTGGCCGGGGCCGGCGGGTTCTTCGCACCGCACATCCGCGCCTACATGCGCCGCAGCGGCGCGCCCGAGACGATAGGGGCCCTGGTCGCCTACAAGGACCGCCGCAACGCGCTCAAGAATCCCTACGCCCACCTGCACGAACACGACATCACCCTCGACGGGGTCATGGCCTCGCCCATGCTGTGGGACCCGATCCGGTACTCGGAGACCTGCCCCTCCTCCGACGGAGCCTGCGCCATGATCCTCACCGACCGCGCCGGCGCCACCCGGGCGCCACGGCCGCCCGCCTGGATGCTGGGCGGTGCGATGCGCAGCGAACCGACCCTCTTCGCCGGCAAGGACTTCGTCTCCCCGCAGGCCGGGCAGGACTGCGCCGCCGACGTCTACCGGCAGGCCGGGATCACCGACCCCCGCCGCGAGATCGACGGCGCCGAGATCTACGTGCCGTTCTCCTGGTACGAACCCATGTGGCTGGAGAACCTGGGCTTCGCCGACGAGGGGGAGGGCTGGAAGCTCACCGAGGCGGGCGTGACCGAACTGGACGGGGACCTGCCCGTCAACATGTCGGGCGGTGTGCTGTCCACCAACCCCATCGGCGCCTCCGGCATGATCCGCTTCGCGGAAGCGGCGCTGCAGGTGCGGGGGCAGGCCGGAGAACACCAGGTGGACGGGGCTCGCAGGGTCCTGGGACACGCCTACGGCGGCGGCTCGCAGTTCTTCTCGATGTGGCTCGTGGGCGACCGTCCCCCGGACTCCTGAAAGGTCCCCCTCACGTGCCCTGTTGGCCGTGGGACACGATGGCTAGGCTGGCCGCGGACGACGAACCGGGAGGAGCACGGACGTGGCCGAGACCACCACCCAGCAGCGCCCGCTCACAGGCTGGGACAAGCCGGAGCTTGACCTCACAGACGCACAGTGGCAGTCCAGCAGCCGAGGGCGGGGGGATGTCCAGATCGCCTTCGTGGAGGGCTTCATCGCCATGCGCAACAGTGCCCGCCCGGAGAGCCCCTCGCTGATCTTCACGCCCGCCGAGTGGGGCGCTTTCGTGTCGGGAGCGCGGGAGGGGGAGTTCGACCTCACCTGAGGACGGGGCGCAGCGTCCGGACGGCCTGGACCCGACGGCCGATCCGGGGGTGTTCCGTCCGCATTTCCGGACACGCGACCGGAGGCGTCCTCCCGGAGCCACCGCCTGAGTCAGGCTGGCCCCGGGAGGGGACGGCCGGATCCCGGAGATGAGGAACCCATGAGCACCCTGCCCGTCGTCGCGGCGGTCGACGGTTCGGACGACAGCCTGCGCGCCCTGGAGTGGGCCGTCGACGCCGCTCGCCGGCGCGCGGCACCCCTGCGCGTGGCACACGTCCGCCAGTACGCACACTGGGCACAGCACTCACATGTGCTGGCCGCCCTGCGCGCGGACCCGCAGGACGACCCCGTTCTCGACCGGGTCCGCGCCCATCTGGAGGGGCGCGCCGATCAGCCTGACACGGAGTACGTCGGCCTGGAGGGCGCGGCCGGCGCGGTCCTGCCCGGACTGGGAGCCACGGCCCAGCTGCTGGTCCTCGGCTCCCGGGGCCGCGGCGGCTTCGCCGGTCTGCTGCTCGGCTCCACCGGCATGGCCGCCGCCCGTGACGCCGAGTGCCCCGTCGTCGTGGTGCCCCGGCCCGGACGCGAGGTCGACGGCGAGGCGACGGGGGGTCCCGGCTCGCGCGTGGTCGTCGGCCTGAAGGTGGACGGCCCCGACGAGGCCACCCTCGAGTTCGCCTTCGCCGAGACCGCCCGGCGCGGCGCCCGGCTCCAGGCGGTCGCCGCCTACCCCTGGCCCGCGCAGCCCTGGATGATGCCCGGGGACATGCCCCCGCCGATCGTCGACCAGGACGTCATCGAGGACGAGACCCGGGTCCTCGCCGACGGCTTTCTCGCCCCGTACCGCGAGCGGCACCCGGAGGTCGCGATCGAGGTGCTCCCGTCGGCGGGCGACGCGGCGGGTCACCTCGTCGCGGCCTCCCGGGACGCCGACCTCGTCGTCGTGGGCCGCCACCGGCGACGTCTGCTCTCGCCCGTCCGCATGATGGGCTCGGTCACCCACGCCGTCCTGCTGCACGCCGTGAGCCCGGTCGCCGTGGTGCCGCCGTCACCCTCCGAGGACTGACCCGCCGTAATGGATACGATCGGGCCTATCATTAGCCGCATGCGGGAACCGATCAGCAGGGACGCCCGGCTCGCCCTGGACCTGGCCCTCACCATCCGCCACGACGGCAACGGCGGCGTCGCCGACGATCTGACCGACCCGGCGGGCCTGACCGTGTGGGTCCGGGCCCATCCCGAAGTCCTGCCGACCGGTGGTCGCAGCCGGGCCGACGCCCCGGGCGCGACGCCGCGGCCAGGCGACGGCTACCGTCACGCCGCCGGATTCACCGCCGACGCCGCGCAGCTCACCGCCGTCCGCGCGTTGCGGGACGCCGTCCGTGCGCTCTTCGCCCGGGCCGTGCGCCCCGGCGAGCCGAGCCCCGCGGACGCGGCCCGCCTCATGCCCCTGCCGGAAGCGGTGCGGCACCTGAACGAGGCGGCCGCCCGCATCCCCACCGTTCCGGCCCTCGACTGGCCCGAGGGCGCCGTCCCGGTCGTCCACCGCAGGCCCCTCGGTGCCGGTGACGATCTGACCGCGTCCCTCGCACACGCCGTGATCGCGTTCCTCGCGAGCCCCGACCGCGACCGGTTGCGGGCCTGCCACGCGCCGCGCTGCGTGCGGTACTTCCTCAAGGAGCACCCGCGCCAGGAGTGGTGCAAGCCCTCGTGCGGCAACCGTGCCCGCGTGGCCCGCCACCACCAGCGGCACAGGGCGACGGCCTAGACCCGGCCGGGGCCCGCCCGAGTGGTCCGACACCACTTCGGGCACAGGGCGACAACCCGGCCACCCGGTCCGCCGCCCGCCCCGCACTTCGCAGGCCGCGGCACGTACCATGGGCGACATGTCGTTCCTCCGCCGCCGCAGCGCCACTCCCGCCGGGCCCGACTTCGACGTACTGGCCATGGACCCGGGCGACTGGCCCGGCAACCTCGGTGCGGGACTGCTGCCCGCGCCCGACGGCACCTGCCAGGGCGTCTTCCTGCGCTACGACCTGTTCGGTGGCCGCGGCCCCGCGATGATCATCGGCAACCTGCCGGAGGGCTCCCCGGCCCGTGAGGTCCCCGAGGGGGAGGTCCCCTTCGAGGTCGCCCAGCTGCTGCTGGCACTGGAGAACGACGAGGAGGTCACCGTCGTCAGCACCGAGGACGTACCGGTCATGCAGGGCGACAACCTGCTGATCGTGCGCCGCGTCAAGCTCTCCGAGAGCCGGATCTCCTGCGTGCAGTTCGACCGCAGCGACAACGTCCTCGTCACCATCGCCGCCTGGGACCGCCCCATCACGGACGACCTCTACGCCCTCCTCAAGCCGCTGCCCGCGGAACTCTTCCAGCAGGGCTGAGCAGAACCGCCGCACACGAAGGGGCCGCTGTACACCGGGGCAGGTGTACAGCGGCCCCTTCGTCCCCGTCAGCGAGTGCCGACCGCCGCGCGCACGGCGCGCCGGGCCAACTGGCAGTCGTCGTGCAGCCGCCGCAGCAGCAGCCTCTGCTCCTCGCCGGTCGGCGCAGCACCCGGGTGGGCCATGCCCGGTGCCGCCGGGGCCGGATCGTGCATCGAGCGTTGCACGGCCGTCTCGTAGGTCCGGATCTCACGGGTCAGCACCAGCATCAGGTTCACCAGGAAGGCATCCCTGGACGCGGGCCCCGCCGACTGCGCGATCTGGCTGATCTGGCGACGGGCGACCGGTGCGTCCCCGAGCACCGACCACAGGGTCGCCAGGTCGTATCCCGGCAGGTACCAGCCCGCGTGCTCCCAATCCACCAGCACTGGACCGGCCGGTGACAGGAGGATGTTCGACAGCAGTGCGTCGCCGTGGCAGAACTGGCCCATGCCCTGCCGCCCGGAGGCCTGCGCGATTCCGTGCAGCAGTTTCTGCAGGTCGCCCAGGTCTCGGTCGGTGAGCAGGCCCAGCTCGTGGTACCGGGAGATGCGGGCCGCGTAGTCGAGCGGGGCGTCGAACGTACCCGCGGGCGGCTTCCAGGCGTTCAGTCGGCAGATCGCGCCGAGTGCCGCTCTGATGTCCGCCCGGGGCGGTGCCTCCGCCGGGTGCCGCTGGAGCGCCGCCACCCGGCCCGGCATCCGCTCGATCACCAGCGTGCAGTTGTCCGGGTCCGCCGCGATCAGTCTCGGCGCCCGCACGGGTGGGCGGTGCCGGACGAACGAGCGGTATGCCGCTATCTCGTGGCGGATCCGCTCCGACCAGGCGGGCGAGTGGTCCAGTAAACACTTGGCGACAGCCGTGCTGCGACCGGTCGTGCCGACCAAAAGCACGGACCGTCCGTTGCGGCGCAGCACCTGCACCGGGGCGAACTCCGGGCAGATGCGGTGCACGGAGGCGATCGCCGTGCGCAGCTGCGCGCCCTGGGGGCCGGACAAGTCGAGTCTCCCGCTGAGCGGTTGGGTGCCGAGGACCGCGCCGCGCCGAGCCCTGCCCGCACCGAGCACGGGGGCCGCCGACCGCGCGGGGGCGAGGTAGGGGCCGCTGTCCGTGGGACGCGGGTGCAGCGACCGGGGCGGTGCGGACACGGAGGACGATGCTGCGTACATGGGCGAAACAGATCCCTTCGTGTGCCTGCGACGACAGCGCACCACCCGGCCCGGATGCCCGGGAGAACCCTGGGGAGTGTCCCTGGCGACCGGGTCGGGGTGGCGCGTTCCTACCTGACACCGGATGGCCGGTGGCACACCATCTGGCGCACCCTGGCGAACCCTGGCGAATAGTCGCCCGGCAAGTCTCCCCGGGCTACTGTCAACTCAGCCGAGAACCTGGGGGCTTGACGTGAGCGGACAACCCAACACCCGGCTCGCGGACCTGTTCGGCCTGGCCGGCTGGTCCAAGGGCGAACTCGCGAGGCTGGTCAACCGGCAGGCGGCGGCCATGGGCCATCCCCAGCTGTCGACCGACACCTCCCGGGTGCGGCGTTGGATCGACACGGGAGAGATCCCGCGCGATCCGGTGCCGCGGGTGCTGGCGGCTCTGTTCACCGAGCGTCTCGGCCGTGTCGTGACCATCGAGGACCTCGGTCTGGTCCGGCACGGGCGTGCGGGGAAACGGCAGGGCGGCGGGAGCGCGGATGCTCCCGACGGCGTGCCGTGGGCGCCCGAGCGGACGGCTGCGGTCCTCACCGAATTCACGGGAATGGACCTCATGCTCAACCGACGCGGCTTGGTGGGCGCGGGCGCCGCGCTCGCCGCGGGATCCGCACTCAGCAGCGCCATGTACGACTGGCTGCACACCGACCCTTCCCTGGCTGCCGACGCCCCCGATCTCGACCATCCCCTGCACGCCGACCCCGCCGGGTTCGACCGCTACGAGGCCGCCCCCATCGGGTCGCAGGAGATCGAGGAACTGGAGCGCTCGGTCGAGGTGTTCCGCGCCTGGGACGCGGCCCGCGGCGGCGGGCTCCAGCGCAAGGCCGTGGTGGGCCAGCTCAACGAGGTGGGCGGCATGCTCGCCTACCGTCACCCACCCCATCTCCAGCGGCGCCTGTGGGGCGTCGCCGCCAACCTCGCCGTCCTCGCGGGCTGGATGTCGCACGACGTCGGTCTGGAGCCCACGGCCCAGAAGTACTTCGTCATCGCCGCGCACGCCGCCCGAGAGGGCGGGGACCGTCCCCGCGCGGGCGAGGCCCTGTCCCGCGCG
Organism: Streptomyces sp. NPDC013187; assembly: GCF_042899705.1. Classification (NCBI taxonomy): domain Bacteria; kingdom Bacillati; phylum Actinomycetota; class Actinomycetes; order Kitasatosporales; family Streptomycetaceae; genus Streptomyces; species Streptomyces sp. NPDC013187. The sequence goes on from NZ_JBIBAF010000021.1 coordinate 33,104, forward strand.
GCCCGCCAGATGGTGCACCTGGGCAGGCCGGACGACGCCCTGCACCTGATGAAGCTCGCCACGTCCGGTTCCGGTGACGAGGTGCTGCCCCGCACCCGGGCGATGCTCTACACCGTCGAGGCCTGGGCGCAGGCCTCCATGGGCAAGGGCCAGGCGATGCGCCGCACCCTCGGGCGGGCGGAGGACCTGTTCGTCTCCGACAAGGCCGACGTCCCGCCGCCGGACTGGATGCAGACCTTCAAGGAGGAGGACCTGTACGGCATGCAGGCACTGGCCTACCGCACGCTCGCGGAGTTCGAGCCGGGCGCTGCGGCGCATGCTCAGCACTACGCGGAGAAGGCCCTCGCCCTGCGGGTCGACGGCCGGCAGCGGTCGAAGATCTTCGACTACCTGTCGATGGCGTCGGCCTGCTTCATCGCGGACGACCCCGAACAGGCCGACCGGTACGCGCGCCTGGCCCTGGTGTCGATGGGCTCCAATTCCTCCCATCGCACGTGGGACCGGCTGCGCCAGATGTACCGGCTGACGGCCGAGTACTCCGGCTACCCGAAGATCCAGGAGCTGCGGGAGGAGATCAAGCTCGCCCTGCCGAGGACGAAGGGCAGGGGTGCCGACCGCGCACGGACCTGAGCAGGCCCGAGTTTCCCTAAGACGTCACTTTGGCCATGAGCACGCAGGCGTTGTCCTCGCGCGCGCCCTCGCCGAACTCCTGGACCACGGTCCGTACGCAGTCCTCCGCGGTGCGGTTCGCGTCCAGGCGGGGTGCCAGACCGAGGAGCAGCTGCGCGGCCGCCGATCCCGTGTGCCCGGGCACCAGCCCGTCGGTGTGCAGGAGCAGCAGGTCGCCCACCTCGAGCGTCTCTTCGGCCTGCCCGTAGACGGCGCCCGAGGTGGCGCCGAGCAGGACGCCGTCGGGTGCGTTCAGTACCCGCCCCGTCCCGTCGCGGAACAGCAGCGGGGCGGGGTGTCCGGCCTGCGCCCAGACCAGGGTCCGGGTCGCGGGCCGGTAACGGCAGCAGACGGCGCTGCCCAGGGCGGGTTGCACGGTGGCGTCGAGTAACTGGTTCAGCCAGGCCATCAACTGCCCCGGTTGGGCACCGGCCATCGCCATGCCGCGTACGGCACCGAGGAGCATGGTCATGTTCGACGTGACGCCGACGCCTTGGCCCGTGAGATCGCCGACGCTGAGGAGCGTTTCACCGTCGGTCAGTTCGAGCGCGTCGTACCAGTCGCCGCCGATCATCGTGTGCGTGGACGCCGGCAGGTGCTGGGAGGCGAGGTCGAGGGTCCTGGGGCCCCGGCGCGGGAGCCGCAGGGAGCCGCGCCACTGCGGAAGCACGGCCTCCTGCAGCTCGACCGCGAGCCGCTGCTCGCTCCGCGCGGCCTCCTGCCGATGGTGGAGCGAGTCACGGGTCTCGCTCACCACCCGCTGGCTGCGGCGCAGTTCGCTGACGTCGCGCAGCACGGCCCACATCGAGGCGGTGCTGCCGTCAGTGTCGAGCACCGGTTCGCCCATCATGTGGACGGTCCGTATGTCGCCGCCCCGGCGGGTGATGCGGAACTCGCCGTCGATGGGCCTCGCGTCGACGAGGCAGTCGGTGACCATCGCCGTCAGCTTCGGCCGGTCCTCGTCCACCACCAGGGACGGCAGTTCGTCCAGAGTGAGGGGGGGAGCGGCCGGGTCGCGGCCCAGGATCCGGTAGAGCTCCCCGGACCAACTGGCCTCGTCCGTCAGGAGGTTCCACTCGGCGCTGCCGACCCGGCTGAGCAGTGAGCCCGGTGCGGATGCGGCCGGTTCCGGGTCCGCCGCCGTGGGCAGGGGGCCGTCCCGCAACTGGGCCAGGTGCTCGTCGAGGTCGTTGAGCTGGTGCAGGGCCAGGTCGCACAGGGCGCGTTGCCAGCGCTCGCGCGGGTGATCCGTTCCTTCCCCCTCGGCGTCGCGGCGCACCGCGTCCACGTCGCCCTTGAGCCGCCGCGTCTGCGATATGAGCGCGTCGACCGAGCCGCGCGGGGGCGGCTGGGCGGCTGGGCGGTCCGCGGAGAGGTGGGACGGCATGACGCACTCCGATGCGGGGACGGTACGACCAAGGCGGACGGAGGGACCGTTACGACTGTTGCACAGCCCGCGACGCCCTGTAAGGGATTCGACGACACACGATACGGTGGTGCTTCTGGCATATGCCACAGTCTCACGGAGTTACTCCGAGGTAGGCGCGGAGTGTGCCACCCGGAGATCCAAGTCGTAGATTACACACGGCATTTGACGATCCGTCGGGACGCCGGTGCGAGGCTGCTTCGGGTGTTCGACGGTCCTGTGTTCGAGCGTGGTCGGCGGCGCTCCGTCAGTACCGCAGTACCCCGGCCATGCCGTCCGCCTCGCCGAGCGCGCCGTCCGGTACGAAGCGGACGTCGGCCCCGGTCTCCAGGCACTGTTCGACGATCTCGTCCACGATGTCCTCACGGGAGTCGAGGTCGCCGGTCTCGGCGAGGATCAGATGGTCCCCGGCGTCGCGGACCGTCACCCGGTAGTTCTCCTCGACGGCCAGCAGCCGGACGCGGCCGTCCCGCGCGCTCTGCCACAGCTCGTCGACACCGGCGGCGAACTCCCGTCGCCCGCGGGCCGTTTCGAGGGCGCGGGTCACGGCGTCCGTGCTCCTGCGGGCCTCCGCCTCGACCACCGGCCGCACGGCCTGCCACACGACCTCGGGGGTCCCGTGGGCGAGCCCGCCGTGCGGGATGTGCACCGCCCTCCGGGCGGCGGTGCCGACCTCGTCCAGCAGGGAGAGGGCGGCCGGCTCGCCGGTGACGTACAGCTGCCTCGGATGGTCGCGCAGCACGGCGCTCATCGCGGTGTCGGCCTCGCGGAGGAACTGGCGCGTGCGTTCCTCCCGGAAGGCGCTCGGGGTGTCGCCGATCCGCTGCTGCCGCTCCGGGTCGAAGTTCTCGACGCGCCGGGTCAGCGGGAAGCCGCCGAGGCGGGCCGCGGCGACCCGGTCGACGCCGCCGTTCCACAGCGTGGCGCGGTCCGCGGCGAGCGACAGGACCCAGAAGGGCCGCCCGGCCGTCTGGGCGGAGACGAGGTTGCGGGTGAGGAAGGTGTCCGAGAGCACCACGCGTTCGGGTACGGACCTGGCCAGCGACCACACCTGGTGTTCGCCCGGAGCGGCGAAGATCGCCAGGCCGTCCTCGGCGTGTGTCAGGTCGACCTCGGTCAGAGCCCGGTCGAGGTGCCCGGCGACCTCGGTGCGTCGCTCGCGGGTGACGGCCGGATCGGCCTCCAGCTGCCTCTTGGCCTCGGCGACCACGTTGCGCAGCCGGACCTGGTCCTGGGTGTTGTAGGGATCACGCCGGTGGGTCGGCGTCAGCACGGAGACCGCGGGGTAGGGGCGCGGGCGCCGCAGCTCGGCAAGGGTCGCGGGACTCAGAACGCTCTCCATGACAGAACGATAGAGCGAATCCACGGTGGGGGCATTTGGGGCAATGGATCTCATTCGTCGTCGCGGTCGGAGCCGCAGGAGCTGCCGTCCGGCGGGAGCGTTCCGTACAGCAGGAAGGCGTCGACCTTGCCGTGGACGCACTTGGACGAGCCGTAGCCGGTGTGGCCCTCGCCCCGGTTGTCGAGCACCACGGCCGACGAGCCCAGCCGCCTCGCCGTCTCCACCGTCCAGCGGTACGGCGTGGCCGGGTCGCCCCGCGTGCCGACGAGCAGCATCCTCGGCGTGTCGACGTCCTTGACGTCGTCGCGGATGTAGTCGGTGCCCCTGGGGCGGCCGTAGCACATCAGTACTTGGGTGAGCCGGTACCGCCCGAACACCGGTGACGCCTGCTCGTAGCGGGCGCGCAACCGGCCGAGGTCCTCGGTGACCTGCGCGGCGGCGGGGCGGTCGGGATCGTCCGCGCAGTTGACCGCCATCAGTGCCGCCGGCAGGTTGTCGAGGGGGATGTCCGCCGGGTCGGTGAGTCCGGCGTGCGGAGCGCGCCGCAGCGGCAGGGTGAAGCCACCGGACAGGAACGCCTCCAGGCCGCGTGTGTCGCCGTCCTCGAGCAACTGGCCGACGGCCCTCTGCAGCGACGGCCACAGCTCCCTGCTGTAGAGGCCCTGCCCGAGGGCGCCCGCGAAGTCCTGGCCGGTGAACGCCTCACCGAAATCGGTCGGCAGCGGGTCCTGGTCGAGGGACTCGACCACCTGTACGACGTGTTCCCGGGCTTCTCGGGGATTCCGTCCGAACGGACAGGCGATGTCCTCGGTGCACCAGGTGAGGAAACTCTCCAGCGCGGTCTGCTGCCCCTTGGCGCTCGCCAGGCCCTGGTCGGCCAGCGGTTCGGTCAGGGTGTCGACGCCGTCCAGCACCATCCTGCCGACCTTCTCGGGGTACTGGGCCGAGTACACCGCGCCGAGCCGGCTGCCGTAGGAGAAGCCCAGGTAGTTGAGCTTGTCGTCGCCGAGCGCGTCGCGTATGACATCCAGGTCGCGGGCGGCGTTGACCGTGCCGATGTGGGGCAGGACCGGGCCGGAGTGCTCGGTGCACTCGGCCGCCGCCGCGCGCAGCTCTTCGAGCACGGCACCGGGATCGGCCACGTCGGCGTTGCCGTCCGTCGCGTCCAGGGCGTTGTCCGAGGCGTTTCCGCAGCTGACCGGTGAGGAGCGGCCGACGCCGCGAGGGTCGAAGGAGACGACGTCGTAGCCGTTCGTCAGGCCCATGAAGTCCTTGCCGCCCATGGCGAGCTGGGCCACGCCCTGACCGCCGGGGCCGCCGAAGTTCAGCAGGACCGAGCCCCGGGACCGGCCCGTGGCCCGGTAACGGGCGACGGCGAGGTCGAGGGTGCCCTTGCCGGGCCTGGCGTAGTCGAGCGGGACGGTCACCTTCCCGCACTGGAGGTCCTTCGGCATGTCCATGCCCTCGCACCTCGACCATGTGACCTTCTGGTCGTAGAAGCGCGACAGGCCGGGCGGAGGGCCGTCTGCGGCCGGCAGTGCCGTGCCCAGCAGGGCGAGCCCGGCCGTGCCGGTGACCGCGCAGCGCCGTATCGAAGGGCGCGTGGACAGCTTGGCCAGCATCGATGCCTCCAGGGACGCGGGGCGACCCGCAGCGGACCGGGGACGCCCTCGCTCACCATATGCGCGCCCCGAAGGCCTCGCCTCCGGGCGGGCGGGGCCGCGCGGCGAACCGTTCCCCGCGGGGCTCGCCCCCGTACGAGCCCGCCCCCGGAGCGGTATACGAAGGGCTTTACCGCTAGTTCGACAACCGGCCCGCTCGATGGAGTGAAAGGCCGATAAGCCATAACTCGGACCGGGCGCCCGGCGTTCTCCCGGATGCGGGTGAGTGCCCGCGACGATGTCTGGAAGGCAGGGGTCCATGCGAAGGATGACCCGAAACGGAGTGATCGCCGTCGCCGCCGCCTCGGGCGCGATGGCCGTGACCGTCCCCGCGTACGCCGGTTCCGGTGCGGACGGCTCGGCCGCCGGTTCGCCGGGGGTGGTCTCCGGCAACACCGTCCAGCTGCCGGTGCACGTGCCCGTGAACGTGTGCGGGAACACCGTGAACGTGGTGGGGCTGCTGAACCCCGCCGTCGGCAACAGCTGCGCGAACCGGGACGAGGGGCGGGGCGGCCGGCCGGGCGGGTCCGGCGGCGCGGTCGCCGAGGGCAGCGGAAAGGGTTCACCGGGAGTGGTCTCCGGCAACGTCGTGCAGCTGCCGGTCGACCTCCCCGTCAACGTCACGGGCAACTCGGTCGACGTGGCCGGCATCGGCAACGCGTCGACCGGCAACGAGTCCTCGAACACCCCCGGCGACCACCGCCCGGCCCGTCCCCAGCATCCGCCGAAGCCGGTCCCGAAGCCCGTCCCGAAGCCGACCTCACCGTCCCGCCCGGACCCGGCCCCCGAACCGGCTCCGCGCACCGTCCCGCACGCCAGGGGTGCCTTGGCCCACACGGGCACGGACCACGCCCTCCAGGCCGTCGCGGCGAGCGCGGCACTGGTCGCCGGGGGAGTGGTGCTGCGCCGGCGGTTCCGTCCGGGGGCGGACGACTGACCCGCACGGGCTACACCTCCTCCGCCACCGCCGTGAGCAGCACCATTCCCGAGTCGCCGTGGTCCGGCAGGGTCGGGTCCATGTCGATGTGGGTCACGTCCAGCTCCCGGGTCAGGGGCGCGAAGACCTCCGTGACGGTGGCCGGGTTCACCGGACAGCCCGGCCAGCGGGAGGCCGGTCCGATGCGATACGTCGGCATGTTCTCCATGAAGGCGGCGACCAGGCGGCCGCCCGGCCGGACCGTTCGGACGAAGGTGCGACAGAAGTCGGCGAACTCGGCGAAGTCCTCTGTCGCGCCCTCGGCGACGAAATGCATGGAGGCGAGTTCGTACGCACCCGGTGGCAAGGACCGGACGTCGGCGTGGACGACGTCGACCGGTGCCAGCGCCCCGGCCAGGGTCGCCGGCACCTCGGGGTTGAGTTCCCGGCACAGCGCGTGGAACGGGAGCCAGCTCGCGTCAGGACGGTGACAGATCTGGTCCGTGAGATAGGCGACGTTGCTCGCTCCCGCCTCGACGGCGTCTATCCCGCGGCTCGCCGCCGACGCGAGCATCAGCGGGTAGAGGTTGGGGCCCGCCCCGAACTCCACCGAGCGGGCGATCCCGCCGGGCGGAAGGCGCCGGTAGTAGGCGCTGTGGTGCGCGATGACCGCCGCGTCCCAGGGATGCACCTCGCGGTAGTGCTCCGCGAGGTAGTCCGCAACCGGCCAGCGGTCCCAGTCCACGTCGTCGTTGTGCGTCGTCATGGTCGGCCAGTCCTTCAGCCGCGGGGGGAGGCATGGGCGGAGGCGGCCGGCACGACGTAGATGTCCCCCATGGTGCCTCCCTCCGTCGGGGAGACCGGGGTGTACGCCTGGTCGTACGCCTGGGTCCAGTTGAAATCGATCATAGGTTCGCCCGAGTGGCCCTGCATCTCGGGCAGCCGCCCGCCCGGGCCGGGCGCGTCCAGGTCCTCAGTTGCGTCCGAGGTGGAACCTCACGTGCAACTCCCTTACTCGGCTGCTCAGTTCGGGTACGGGGCCGTCCACGGCTACATGGGGTGCCACCTGGCGCACGGGGAGTGGCCGGACCGGTGGCTCAGGGGCACCCAGCTCGCTCAGCCAGGAGCCGAGCTGTTCGGACGAGGCGACGTAGACGATCCGGCCGAGGCCTACCCAGGCATGGGCGGCCGCGCACATCGGGCAGTGCTCGCCGGAGGTGTAGACCGTGGCGGCCGCCCGTTCCCCGGGCGTGAGGTGCGCCGCCGACCAGCGGGCCAGCTCGAACTCGGGGTGCCGGGTGCGGTCGCCCGAGGCCACCCGGTTGTGGTCCTCGCCCAGGACGGTGCCGTCACCGCCCACCAGGACCGAACCGAACGGTTCGTCCCCGGCCTCCAGGGCTTCGGCCGCGAGCTCCACGCAGCGGCGCAGATACGGCAGTTCCGTGTCCTTCACGACCATGGGACGGGCCCTTCGCGAGACGACGTGATCACCGGGACCTTATGGCGCCTGTGCACCGAGGGAAAGGAGCGGGGCTGCGGGCTGGAGGGGCGGCCGCTGCGCCGCAAAATCCTTTGCCCTTCGTTCCGGTGCCTGCTGAGGTCTGCTCATGAATCATGCGGAGTTGCTCGCCCTCTTCGACCACGACCTGCGTGTGGGAGCCCGGCCGGACGGTCCCGGTGCCCGTGTCGAGCGGACCGGCGGTGTCGTACGTCAGGTCGCCTCCGTGGGGGGCTGGAACGGCATCGTGTGGTCCGCCCTCGACGAGGCCGGGGCGGACGCGGCGATCACCGGGCAGATCGGCCACTACACCGGGCTCGGCCTCAACTTCGAGTGGAAGCTGTACGGGCACGACCGGCCGGCCGACCTCGGGCGGCGGCTGCGCGCGGCCGGGTTCACGCCCGGGGCCGAGGAGACGCTGATGATCGGCGAAATCGGCGCTCTCGCCCTCGACGCCGAGTTGCCCGAGGGCGTGAGCGTCGTGCCGGTCACCGACCCGGCGGGTGTCGATCACGTGGCCGACGTCCACGAGAAGGCGTTCGGCGCGGACAGCTCCTGGCTGCGACACCAGCTCCTCGCCCGGCTGTCGGCCGACCCGGACACCGTCGTCGCCGTCGTGGCCATGGCCGGCGACCGGCCGGTGAGCGCGGCCCGCATGGAACTCGTGCCCGGCACCCCCTTCGCCGGCCTGTGGGGCGGCGGCACCGTCCCGGGCTGGCGCGGCCAGGGCGTCTACCGCTCCCTGGTCGCCCACCGCGCCCGGGCCGCCGCGTCCCGTGGCTACCGCTACCTGCAGGTCGACGCCTCCAGCGAAAGCCGGCCGATCCTGGAACGGCTCGGCTTCGCGGCGCTGACGACCACGACGCCGTACGTGTACACGACCTACATCTAGGTTCTTGTTCCGTGGTCATCGGCGTGCCCGGATGACCGCTTGTGGGCGGTGCGGAACGAGCCGAGTTCCTCGGGGAGATCTCGCCGGGGCGAATCGGTGCGGTGCTCCCAGGAGATGGCCTCAAGGGTGCGGCGGTGGTCTCCGGAAGCGGATGTCACATCCGCGTCCGTCCGGTTCGTCGCCCTGGCATGACGACGAACGACAAGAGCCAGAGCATCCTCCTCGCCGGCGCGAGCGGCGTTCTCGGCCGGCACGTCACCCACGCCCTCACCGAGGCGGGCCACAAGGTCACCGGCCTCGGCCGCAGCGCGGAGAACGGCCTCCGCGCCGACCTCCTGGACCGTGACGCGCTGCTGCGCGCCGTCGACGGACACCACTTCGACACCGTGATCCACGCCGCGACCGCCCTGCGCAAGCCCCCCATGCGCGACCGCGACATGTACGCCACCGACGCGCTGCGCACCCAGGGCACGGCCCACCTGGTCGAGGCCGCCCGAGCCACCGGCGCCCGCCGGTTCGTCGTGGAGTCGATGGCCTTCGGATACGGCTACGGCGACCACGGAGACCGCCCACTCACCGAGGACGACCCCTTCGGCCCGCCCGGCAGCACGCCGCGCCTCGAACGGCACCTCGCGGCCATGCGGACCAAGGAGCGGCTCGCCTTCGAGGCGCAGGCGCTGGAGGGCGTCGCACTCCGCTTCGGCCTCTTCTACGGCCCCGGCGGCACCGATGCCCTGCTGCCCCTGCTGCGCCGGCGGCAGCTGCCCGTGCCCCGCGACCGGGGCCGGGTGCTGCCGTGGGTGGAGCTCGGCGACGCCGCTCGTGCGGTGCTCGCCGCCGTGGAACGCGGTCGGCCGGGACAGGCCTACAACATCGCGGACCTCACTCCGATGGGGTTCCGCACGCACATCGAGGCCGTGGCCCGGGCCTTCGGGCTGCCGAGGCCGACGACCGTACCGCTGTGGCTGATGAAACCCATGTCGTACGCGCACACCATGATGTCGTCCCGGATCCGCCTGTCCTGTGCCAAGGCGGAACGCGAACTCGGCTGGAGGCCGTCCCTCGCGTCGAGCGGCGAGGGGCTCGCCGCGATGCGGTCGGGCGGTCACTCCTGAGGCATCCCGGGCCCGGCTGAGGCTTCCCGGGCCCGGCCCCGGGCGGCAGCGGGCAGGGCATGAACGGGCCGGTCCGGGACGCGGACCGGCCTGTCGACTTCCGGCGGGTGCTACGGCCTGGTCGAGGCCTTCGCCGCCGTTCCGGCGCACACCAGCCCCAGGACCACGGCCAGCGCACCGATGATGATGTTGTTCCACACGACACCGGCGTCCGGGCTTTCGCCGACGATCCAAGGCGAGACGATCATCCACACCCCGAGGGCGCACATGGCCCAGCTCAGGCCGTACATGCGCTCCGGAGCGCGAGTGAACCCGAGCGCCAGCAGGCCGATCGCGATACCCATGATCAGGTTGTGGGTCACGAGTGCCGGCTGGCTGGTCGTGTAGTGGACTATCCACGGGGAGGCGGCGCAGTACAGACCGAGCAGGAACACCGGTCCGTCCACGAGCGCCACATCGCGGCCGCCGAGCACACGGGCGTAACGGTCCCGCATCTCGGAGGCGTCGGGGTGGGTGGTGATGTCACCTCTGGTGGGCGAGACGTTGGCCATGACTCGTCTCCTTCATGGTGCAGGGCGACCGCGTCTGGAGGGGTGTGCGGTAAACGCCGCGTAAGCGTCATTCTGCACTTATTTCCCCCTTATGTGTAGAGCTCGAAGGGGGCGAGGAATCTACCCGGTGGTACATGTCCGGGCGGATCGGGGGCATCCGGATGTGTACGACAGTGACCGATCGGCGTCGCCCGGCGGGGTGGCGCGGGACAGGGGAGGGCAGCGGACGTGACTGCGGCCATCAGCGCGAAGGTGTTGGAACGGTTCCCGGCGGGGTCTCCGCGCGGATCGTGGCCCGCGGAGGAGTACGCGGCACGCCGCCGCGCCGAGGGAGAGCCGGCCACCGTCGTGATGGACCTGGAGTCGGACGCCTTCCTCGTGGTCGTTCCGGCGGACGGTGATTGAGGCCTGCGCCGTCCGCGCAGCAACGGAGCGCGCCCCTCGGCTCGTGTCGAACCGGGAGGGCGCGCACGGTTTTTCCGGACCGCCTTTCGTGAACGGGCCGGTCCGGAATACGAGATGAGCCGCGATTTCCTTGACGGCCCTCGACCGGCACTGCCACGATCCATGGCATGACCATGCGACTGGACCTCACGCGGCGACGCCACGTCGACCTCGCGCGTGTCTCCAGCGCTTCCTGTCGCGCCGCAGCCTGAGTCTCCCGGCTCGCCGCTTCTCCTCACCGCAGTTTCCGCCGCCGGCCTCCGTCCGCCGTGTCCGCGGCATGCCCTGAACGGTGATGTTCCCCCCCCGCCTGATTCGGCACTTTCGCACGTCCTTGGGACGCGGCGTCCCCGAGTTCGGCGGTGCCCCGCGCAGTCGCGCCTTCTCCCGGAAATGAGAGCCCATGGCCACCGTCCTGTCCGTCTCCGGCAGCCCCTCCGCCTCCTCCCGCACCAGCCGACTGCTGCGCCACCTGGACAAGCGGCTGGCGGCCCAGGGTCATGACGTGATTCCGCTCGACGTCCGCACCATCCCCGCCGAGGCCCTGCTGGGCGCGGACTTCCGGCACCCCGCCATCGTCGAGGCCACCGAACTGTTCGCCCGGGCCGATGGCATCGTCATCGGCACACCCGTCTACAAGGCGTCCTACTCCGGTGTCCTGAAGGCCCTGCTGGACCTGCTCCCGCAGTACGCCCTCACCGGCAAGACCGTGCTGCCGCTCGCCACCGGCGGCAGCGTCGCCCATGTTCTGGCCATCGACTACGCCCTGCGCCCGGTCCTCAACTCCATGGGTGCGGCCCACATCGTGCAGGGCTGGTTCACCCTCGACAAGCACCTCACCGCTCACGACGACGGCTCCCTGACCGTCGCGCCGGACGCCACCGAGGCCCTGGACCAGGTGGTCGACCAGTTCTCCGCGGCGCTGGGCCGCACCCCGCTGCTGGCCGTGGCGGGCTGACGCCGCCCGCGGCCCCGCACGCACGTCCCCCTCGATCGGAGTTCCTCGTGTCCCTCACGTTCCACTGGTTCCTGCCCACCAACGGCGACAGCCGTCATGTCGTCGGCGGCGGTCACGGCACCCCGGCCACCGCGTCCGGGCGGGACCGGCCACCCACGGTCGCCTACCTGAGCCAGATCGCCCGGGCCGCCGAGGAAGTGGGTTTCGCGGGAGCTCTCACGCCCACCGGTGCCTGGTGCGAGGACGCCTGGCTCACCACCGCGATGGTCGCCCAGCACACCGAACGCCTGAAGTTCCTCGTCGCCTTCCGGCCCGGTCTGATCTCGCCCACCCTCGCCGCGCAGATGGCGGCCACCTTCCAGCGGCAGACCGGCGGGCGGCTGCTGCTCAACGTCGTCACCGGTGGCGAGAACAAGGAACAGCGCGCCTTCGGTGACTTCCTCGACAAGGACGGCCGGTACCGCCGCACCGGGGAATTCCTCCACGTCGTACGGGAATTGTGGCAGGGCAGCACCGTCACCCTGCGGGGCGAGCACGTCCGGGTGGAGGAGGCGGCGCTGGCCCGGGTGCCCGACCCCGTGCCCGAGGTGTACTTCGGCGGCTCCTCGCCCATCGCGGGTGAGATCGCCGCCCGGCACGCCGACGTCTACCTCACCTGGGGTGAACCCCCGGCCCAGGTCGCCGAGAAGATCGCCCGGATCAGGTCGCTGGCCGCAGCCCAGGGCCGCACCCTGCGCTTCGGCATCCGGCTGCACGTCATCACCCGGGACACCGCCGGGCAGGCCTGGGCCGAGGCGGACCGGCTGCTCGACGGCTTCGATCCGGAGACGGTGGCGTCCGTGCAGGCCGGTCTCTCCCGCAGCGAGTCCGAAGGGCAGCAGCGGATGCTCGCCCTGCACGGTGGCCGCCGCGACCGCCTGGAGATCCACCCCAACCTGTGGGCCGGCATCGGCCTGGTGCGCGGCGGGGCGGGCACCGCCCTGGTCGGCAGCCACGACGAGGTCGCCGAGCGGATCAAGGAGTACCACGCCCTGGGGATCGAGGAGTTCATCCTCTCCGGCTATCCGCACCTGGAGGAGGCTTACTGGTTCGGCGAGGGAGTACTGCCGCGCCTCGCCGCGCAGGGACTGTGGCGGCACCCCGCGGGCAGCCACGACACGCCCGTCGCCGCCGCCCCCTTCGTGCCGGTCGCGAGCTGACACCCGGTCCGTTCCGTCACGGGAGACCGGAGACCGGAGACCGGAGACCGGAGACCGGAGACCGGAGACGGGACGGCGACGGTGGGGCGCCCCCTCAGCTGAGGGGGCGCCCCACCGTCGTACCGGAGATCAACCCTGGAGCCTGGCCCGGGCGTCCTGGTCACCGAGTGGGCACGACCGCCCGTCGGTGACCAGGAGGCACACACATGAAGCAGCGCGCCGCACGCACCGTCTCGATCGCCCTGGCCGTGGCGCTGTCCGTCGGCACGGCGGCACTGGCCCCGGCGGCGCAGGCGGCGGACCGGAAGCACGGCCATGAGGCCACCCGGACCGCGTTACGCGCGCTGGTCGAGAAGGGCGGACTCCCCGGAGCGGCCGCCAAGGTCCATGACGCCGGGGGGACTTGGTTCGGCGAGTCGGGCTACGCGGACACCGGAACCGGCCGCAAGCGGTCGGCCGGCGAGCACTTCCGCGGGGCCAGCATCACCAAGACGTTCGTCGCCACCGTCCTGCTCCAGCTGGAGGCCGAAGGCAGACTGAACCTGGACGACACGGTCGAGCGATGGCTGCCCGGACTGCTGCACGGCAACGGCTACGACGGCGGCAAGGTCACCCTGCGCCGGCTCCTCAACCACACCAGCGGCATCGCCAACTACACCGACGACACCGCCTTCCTCCATGGCAGCGCGGGACCCGGCTTCCCGGAGCACCGGTACGACACCCACACGCCCGAGGAGCTCGTGGCGATCGCTCTGCGGCGTCCACCGCAGTCCGGCCCGGAGGGCGAGCCGTCGTACTCGAACACCAACTTCGTCGTCGCGGGCATGGTCATCGAGAAGGCCACGGGCCACAGTTACGCCCAGGAGATCACCCGCCGCATCCTCCGGCCGCTGAAGCTGCGCGGGACGTCGTTCCCCGGCACGTCACCCCGCATGCCGAAGCCCCACCCCGTCGGCTACTCCCGGCTCCACCAGGACGCCCCCGACGCCGAGATCCACGACGCCACCGAACAGAACATGACCTGGCTGGGCGCGGCCGGCGACGTCATCTCCACCAGCGGCGACCTCAACCGGTTTCAACGGGCCCTGCTCAAGGGCCAGTTGCTGCCCCAGCGGCAGATGAAGGAGATGTTCGAAGAGGTCCCGGCCGGGCACGGAACCGGGTACGGACTCGGGGTCGAGTTCGCGCGACTGTCCTGCGGGGTGAAGGTGGTGGGCAAGAGCGGCCGTACGAACGGCTCCCTGTCCGCGATGGCCGGCACCCTGGACGGTGAACACCAGCTCACGTTCAACATCAACGGCGACTGGCTCCCGGACTCCTCCCTCTACATCGACGTCGTCGAAGCGGAGTTCTGCGGGAGGACCCCGTCCCGGACCGACCGGGCACCGGCCGTGCCCCTCCTCGGCTAGCCGGACGCCAGCGAGCCGAGGTGCGTCCTGCGTGCCTCGGCCGTCTGGCCCTGCACCAGCAGGAACATCCCCTCGCGCGCAAGCCGTTGCGCCCGGCTGCCCAGGTCCATGGACCGGCCGCCCCCGGCCACGATCGCCGCGGTCGTGGCCGCGCGCAGGAGGTCGTACGCGCGGGTCTTGACGGCCAGGCGTTCCGGGACGCAGTCGTGCGGGGCGGGCCGGTCGGCAAGGGAGTAGGCCTCCGAGCGGGCCTCGTCGAGCCGGGAGCGCAGCGACCGGGCCGTGTCCCGGCCGTCAGGGCTCTGCTCCACCAGGTCCAGAGCCGCGTACGCCACCCCGAACACGGCCGGGCTGGCGTTGGCGGCCCGGGGCAGATCGACCTGGGCGAACTCCTCCTGCGAGGTGCGCAGCACGACGGACTCCTCCGGCAGCCACAGGCCGTCCAGCTCCAGGGACACCGTACGGGCGGCGGTCAGGGCCGCGAGCCGCATGGACGCCGACGGCGTCAGCCCCGGCTGCGGGCGGGCCTCGGTGAACCCGAACACCACCTCCGCCGTGTCCGTCACCCCGGCCAGCAGCATCACGTCGTTCAGACCCCACCCCGTGTACCAGGGCACCCGCCCCTCGAACCGCCAGCCGCCCTCCTGGCGAACGGCCCGCACCGGCACCCGGGGGAAGGCGCGGACATGGGCGAAGGCGATGCCGGCCATCAGTTCGCCCGTCGCCAGCGGACGCAGGAGCTTCTCCCGGACGGGCGAGTCATGGGTGGCGAGCAGCTTCACCGGTGTGTGGTGCTGTGTCTGCACGAACCAGGTGGAGCAGCACGCCCCGGCCAGGATCTCCGCGGTCTCCCGCGCCACGGCCACGGGCGCGTCCGCGCCGCCGTACTCCTGTGGCGCGACCACCCCGAGCAGCCCGGCCCGCTTCACCTCCTCGATGTGGCCGGCGGGCACACCCTCCTGGTCGACGCGTTCCGCTTGCGGGACGAGGAGATCACGCGCCAGTCGCCGGGCGCGGGTGACGAGGGGATGGGGTGTGGTGGTCATGGAGGGGATTCTCGCGGTCCGGTGGCGCGCGGCGTCGATCCGGGGGCGTGTCGGCCACCGACCGTCCCGTCACGGACGTGTGTCCAGCTCCGTGAGCACGTCGAAGTCCAGCCCGTCGGCCCGCGCCAGGTAGATCCTCTGGCGCACATGGGCGTCCCGCAGGTGCAGCAGCCCGCGCGGGCCCTCGTACGACACCGCCCCGGCCCCCGCCGTCGCGCCGATCGCCGAGACGTCCAGCGTCCCGGCCCTCTTCAGCAGCGCGGCCAGCAGCAGCACACCCTCGTAGCAGGACTCGCCGAGGCTGCCGAGGGCGGGCGCCTGGACGCCGTACCGAGCCGCGTACCGGCCGTGGAAGTCGAGGGTGTCGCGATTGGCCAGCGAGGCGAAGAACCCGGCGGTGCTGTAGAGGTCCTCCGTAGCGTCGGGGCCGCTCGCCACCAGCATGTTCTCGTCCATCAGCGTGCTCAGCCGCAGACAGCGCGCGGCCAGGCCGTATGCCGCGAACGCCCGGTTGAAGCGCACGGCGTCACTGCCGACGAGCAGCATCAGCACCGCGTCGGCGTCCGAGCGCTCGACGCGCCGCAGCACCGGCTCGAAGTCGTGGGTGCCGAGCGGGAGATAGGCCTCGCCGGTGACGCACCCGCCGCCGTTGCGGGCGTACCGGCGGGCCGAGCGGGCCGTGAGCCGCGGCCACACGTAGTCGTTGCCCACCACGAACCAACGCCTGACCCGGCGCTCGCGACCCAGCAGATCCATCGCGGGCCGAAGCTGGTCGCCCGGAGTCTCGCTGGTCAGGAAGACTCCCGCCGTGCCCTCCCCGCCCTCGTACAGCGCGGTGTACACGTACGGGACGCGGTGCGCGATCCTCGGTGCCAGCGCCTGCCGTACGGAGGAGATGTGCCAGCCGGTGACGCCCTGCACGGCACCCAGGTCCACCAGCGCCTCGACCTCGTCCGCGATCCCGTCGGGCGGCCCCGAGCCGTCGACCGGCACCAGCCGCAGCTCCCTGCCGAGCACGCCGCCGTCCCGGTTGACCTCCTCGGCGGCCAGCCGCGCGCACAGCTCGCAGGTGGGCCCGAAGATCCCGGCCGAGCCCCGCAGGGGGAAGACGAGGGCCACGCCGAGCACGGAGTCGTCGGCCCTGAACCACTCGGGCTCTGGGAGGTCGTGCCGGAACATGGCGTCATGATTCCGGCTCCACCGGACGAACTCCAGTGCGTCTCCTACGATGGACACCTCTCGTGACCTAGGAGCAGGGATGCCCAGCCCGACCCCGCGTCGCCCCGACGACCTCGTGCAGTTGCTCACGCGGGCCGAACGGCTGGCGGCGCGTCGTTTGCAGGGCGTGCTGGAGGCGGAGGGCTGCTCGCTCGACGCGTGGCGGGTCCTGGCCGAGCTGTCCGACGGTGAGGGGCACCACATGACGGGGCTCGCCGAGGCCGCTTTCCTGCCGCCTCCGACGCTGACCAAGCTGGTCGACCAGCTCGTCGACCAGAACCTGGTGCACCGCAGGGTAGATCCGTTCGACCGGCGCCGTGTCCTCGCCCATCTCACCCCGCGCGGCCAGGAGTACTGGCAGCGCGTCGACCGCGCCGTCCGCGCCGGTCGGCCGCCGCTCGGTGACAGCGACGAGGCCCTGCTGCGGTCCCTGCTGGACCGGTTGGCGGCGACGCTGGAGGGCTCGGCGCGCGTGTGAGCCCCGAGCGGGACACGGCGGGCCGTGACCCGGAGTGAACCCGAGAGATGTGTGCCGGACAGGTGTGTGCCGGACAGGTGTGCGTCCGACCGGTCCGTGCCCGACGAGTCTCCGCCGGACAGGTCTGTACCTGACTGGTCTGCACCCTTGACTGGTACAGACCAAAGCGGTTGAGTGTGCCTCCCCAGCCCCCCACCACGGCCGCCCCCACCCCGTGACCGGACCACCGGCGCGTGCGGTCAAGGGTCTGCTTCACCCTGCCCTCGTCAGGGTGCGGCCGTGCTCCGTCGAAGGAGTTGAACCCGTGTCGAGACGCCGCATCTCCGCAGTCCTGGCCACCCTCGCCCTCGCCGGCACCGCGCCGGTGCTCCTGCCCGCCACGAACGCCTCGGCCGCCGCGTGCTCCAGCTATCCGAACTGGACGGCCGGGAAGTCGTACGCCGCCGGCGACATCGTCCGCTACACCGACGGCAAGGCGTACATCGCCGAGCACGCCAACCCGGGCTACGACCCGGTCATCAGCACCTGGTACTGGGAGCCGTACGCCTGCGACAGCGGTCCCGGCACGCCGAACGCGCGCTTCGTCGTGACCGAAGCGCAGTTCAACCAGATGTTCCCGAACCGGAATTCGTTCTACAGCTACAGCGGTCTCACCGCGGCCCTGAGTGCCTACCCCGGCTTCGCCAACACCGGCAGTGACACGGTGAAGAAGCAGGAGGCCGCCGCCTTCCTCGCCAACGTCAGCCACGAGACCGGCGGTCTCGTGCACGTCGTGGAGCAGAACACCGCCAACTATCCGCACTACTGCGACTGGAGCCGGCCCTACGGTTGTCCGGCCGGGCAGGCCGCCTATTACGGGCGCGGCCCGATCCAGCTGAGCTGGAACTTCAACTACAAGGCGGCGGGCGACGCGCTCGGCATCGACCTGCTGCACAACCCCTGGCTGGTGCAGAACGACTCGGCCGTCGCCTGGAAGACGGCCCTGTGGTACTGGAACACCCAGACCGGCCCGGGCAGTATGACCCCGCACAACGCCATGGTGAACGGTGCCGGGTTCGGCCAGACCATCCGCAGCATCAACGGCTCCCTGGAGTGCGACGGCAAGAACCCGGCGCAGGTCCAGAGCCGTGTGAACAACTACCAGCGGTTCACGCAGATCCTCGGCGCGTCACCCGGCGGCAATCTGTACTGCTGACGCCGGACCCCAGGGCGTGGTGTCATGCGGGATGTCATGAACCTGACAGTGAAACCCGACCAGTGACCGAAGGGCATCCCTCATGCGCCTACGCACCCCCCACGCCCTGCTCGCCACGACCGCGGCGCTGGCCGCCGCGGTCGTGGCCCCCCAGCCCGCTGCCGCCGCCGTACCGGCTCCGGGCTCGTACTACGTCCAGAGCGTCACGACCGGGCTCAACGCGGCCGACAGCGGCGGCGCGGTCGAGCAGCACAGACCCCGGGGAAACGAGGACCGGCAGCAGTGGCAGCTGAAGCCGAACGGCTCCGCGTATCTCCTGGAGAGCACCGACGCGCCCGGCACCTGCCTCGGCCGCACACATGACCAGGCCGCGACCGTAGCCTGCGCGAGCGCCGACGCCCCGTGGGAGATCACCCCGCTCGACGCCGACCGCTACACGCTCGGAGTTCCGGGAACCGCCCGCCACCTCACCGTGGCGCCCAAGCCCCCCGGAGCCAACTACCCCGCGCGCCTGACCCTCGGAGGCGCGGGAGACCTCGCCGCCTGGTACCTCACCCCGGTCGTCCCCGTCACCGGTCCCATGCCGCCCCCGGACCGTCGCACCCTGGACCAGGTCACGTTCCTCACCACGCACAACGCCTACGCCAACGGCGTCGACGGCGGCTTCGCCCCGCCCTTCGTCAACCTCGTGCCCAACCAGACCCGCGGCATCCAGCAGCAACTCGCCGACGGGGTCCGGGGATTCATGCTGGACATCCACCAGACTCCGGACGGCGCGATCCTCTGCCACAACAGCTGCACCCTCGTCAGCAGGCCCGTCGCCCTGTGGGTGGACCTCCAGCGGATGGTCGACTTCCTCAGGGCCCACCCCGACCAGTTCGTCACGGTCTTCCTGGAGGACTACGTCGACCCGGCCGTCCTGCGCGCCGAACTCGCCCGTGTCAACGGCCTGTCGGACGTGCTCTACCGGCCCGACCTCACGGGCGTCCGGCAGAGCGGCTGGCCGACCATGACGGACCTGATCTCCGCCGGCGACCGGCTGCTGATCTTCACCGACCACAGCCGCTCCGCCGACCAGGCCGCGGGTCTGACCCGGGACAGCTTCGGCGTCATGTACCAGCGGGAATGGACGGTCGAGAACTACTGGTCGATGGGCTCGGGCGTCGGCACCTCCGACTGGTCCTGCTACAGCCGCTGGTACGGCGCCGACACCAACATCCCGCTGACCCGCACCGAACCCGGCTTCCGCCCGCTGTTCGTCATGAACCACTTCCGTGACGTCCCGCTCCCCGGCACGGCCGGCACGGACAACACCAAACTCGCCGACCGCGCCCAGCGGTTCTGCCGGCCGGCCGCCCGCAAGAAGCCCAACTTCCTCGCCGTGGACCACTACGACCGCGGCAACCCGGCCTCCGCCGTCACCACCCTCAACTCGTACACGTACCCGTAAACCGGCTTCGCCGGCCCGCGTGCCGTGTGTGAGACTCCGCCGATGAGCTCACAGACGATCACCGCGGACGCCGCGGGCACCTGGGAACTCGGCGACCTGCCCGTCCACCGCCTCGGCTTCGGCGCGATGCGGCTGACGGGCAGCGCCGCCTTCCACCACGGCACACCGAGCGACCGCGCCCGGTCGATCGCCGTCCTGCGCAAGGCGATCGACCTCGGCGTCAACCACATCGACACGGCCGCCTTCTACTTCTCCTCGCTGCGCTCCGCCAACGAACTGATCAACAGCGCGCTCGCGCCCTACCCCGAGGACCTGGTCATCGTCACCAAGGTGGGACCGTACCGGGCCTACGACGGCGAGTGGGCCACCTCGGCCCGCCCCGAGGACCTGCGCGGCCACGTGGAGGAGAACCTGCGCCAGCTCGGCCGCGACCACCTGGATGTGGTCAACCTGCGCCGGATGCCCAGGTACGACTCCATCGCCGAGCACTTCGGCGCCCTCGCGGAGCTGCGCGAGGCAGGCCTGATCCGCCACCTCGGCATCTCCAACGTCACACGCCGCCATCTCGCCGAGGCGCAGGCCATCGCCCCCGTGGTCTGCGTGCAGAACCGGTACGCCCTCGACCGCCCCGACCCCGACAGCGACGAACTGCTCCGCGTCTGCGACGAGGAGGGCATAGCCTTCGTGCCGTTCTACGCCGTCGCCGGCGAGGCCGGTGAGCAGGGCGCCACCACGGCCCACGACGAGGACGTCCGCGCGGTGGCCCGGGCCCACGGCGCGAGCCCCGCCCAGATCCGCCTCGCCTGGACCCTGCACCAGGGCCCCCACGTCCTCGCCATACCCGGCACCGGCAACCCCGACCACCTCACGGAGAACGTGGCGGCGGGCGCGATCCGCCTGACCGACGAGGAACTGAAGCGGCTCGACTCGCGGCGCCACGAGGCCGGTTGAGCGACCGTGCCTGCTGCCGCACTAGTAGAGGATCGAGGGCAGGTAAGCCCCGTCGGGCCGGTTGTACAGGCCGATGGTCATCAGGCTCATCAACTGCACGACCTTGAGCCCGTTGGACAGGCACCACCTGAGGAGCGCGCTGTCGCTCGCGGGTACGAGGATGCCGGGACCGCCGAACTGCGGGGCCGCCGCGATCAGGGCCTGGAGGTCCGGGACGGTCTCGCCCACGGCGTGGGCGAAGAAGGCAAGGTCGGTGGCGTATCCCGTGACCCGTCCGGCACGTTCGACGACCCGGGCGGTGCCCTGCTTGAGCGCGTCGGCGACCTCGCCGCCACGGTCGACGCCGTGGACCTGTCGGCACACGGCGTTGCAGGCGCCGAGGTCCGCGTCCGTTGCCTCCCGCACCTCGTACCCGGGCATCGCGCGCCGGATCGGCGGGCCCTGCACGCAGGCCACCGTGGCCCGATGGGCGAAGCCCAGGCTCACGTACAGGGAGAAGGACCTGTTGTGGTAGCCGCTCTGCAACAGCCGGATGCCCGGCGCGCCCCGTTCGTCGGCCCGCTCCATCACGTCCAGCATCAGGCGGCGGCCCACGCCCGCGTTCTGCACCGCGGGGTCGACGGTGATGGGCCCGACCCCGACGACGGCGGAGCGTTCGTCGAGGAAGTTGCTGCCCACGATCCGCCCGTCGAGCTCGGCGACGACACTGTAGAAACCCGGGTGCGTCAGGGCTCCTTCGGCCAACGCGACACCCACATCGGGGCTCGGGAAGTCGGGTGGGAACGCGTGCTTCTCGGCGATGCCGGCGAAGGCCTCGTAGCAGATCCTTCCGCACTCTGCGGCATCGTCCGCAGTGCCCGGGCGCAGTATGAGATCCACGATCGCCATCCCCTTCTCAGCACACCCCGCACGGCGACCCACCCCTCACCTCCCATCCTGTGCGCCTTCCGGCCGGGGCGCATCCGGCACGGAGACAGACCTACGCCCCCGGAGACCCGGAGCCGTCCAGATACTGCGCCACGCCCTCACCCAGCGACCAATCGGCCGACTCGTTCTCGGTCAGCACGACGAACACGTTCCGCGGCTCGGTGCCCGCGTACGCGTGGGCGAGCTCGGCGGTCCGGCGGTACAGCGCCTGCTTCTGGCCGGGCGTGCGACCGGAGCGCAGGGTGATCGCGATGTAGGCGATGCCCTCGTCGCGATGTACGCCGAGGTAGTCGTCGTAGCGAAGGGTGCCGCTCGTGCCGTCGTGGTCCACGAGGACCTGGAACCGGTCGTCGGGCGGGATGCCGATCGTCTCGGTCAGGGCGTCGTGCACGGCACGGCCGAGTGCGGCCAGGCGCTCGGGCCCGGCGCGGAGCGCGTCGATGCGGACGAAGGGCATGGGACCTCCGGACAGGGTTGATCAGGGCTGTACATACTAGTAGTTACAGAGCCGTCCACGGAAGTCGGCCGAGGAGTTGGCGTCCGTGCCGTTTTACGTATAACCTCTCCGGTCAACCGCCCGCTCCGAGAGGCTCCGATGCGACGTATCGCCCTGGTCACCCTCGTCGTCGACGACTACGACGAGGCGATCCGTTTCTACACCGACGCCCTCGGCTTCCGGCTCGCCGAGGACGCGCCCCGGCCCGACGGATCCCGCTGGGTCGTCGTCGAGCCCGGCGCCCCGGGAACCGGCACCGGCCTGCTGCTGGCCCGCGCCAAGGGGGAGGCCCAGGCCGCCCGGGTCGGCGACCAGACCGGCGGACGGGTCGGCTTCTTCCTGCACACCGACGACTTCGCCCGCGACCACGCCCGTATGACCGCGGCGGGCGTGACCTTCCTGGAGGACCCGCGGCACGAGCCGTACGGGACCGTCGCCGTCTTCCAGGACCTGTACGGCAACCGCTGGGACCTGCTGCAGCCCGCCGGCTGACCATCCCGCTTCTTCGAACCACCTGCCCGAGGAAAAGACCGCCATGACTGCTACGCGCGTAGACACCGACCTGATCCGCCGCCTCCCCAAGGCCGTGCTGCACGACCACCTCGACGGTGGTCTGCGCCCCGCCACCGTCGTGGAGCTGGCCGAGGCGGTCGGCCATTCCCTGCCCACCACCGACCCGGACGAGCTCGCCGCCTGGTACTACGAGGCCGCCAACTCCGGCGACCTGGTCCGCTACATAGCCACCTTCGAGCACACCCTCGCCGTGATGCAGACCCGCGAGGGCCTGCTGCGCACGGCCGAGGAGTACGTGCTGGACCTGGCCGCCGACGGTGTCGTGTACGGCGAGGTGCGCTATGCCCCCGAGCTGAACACCAACGGTGAGCTGACCATGGCCGAGGTCGTGGAGACCGTCCAGGAGGGTCTCGCGGCGGGTATGGCCAAGGCGGCCGCCGCGGGCACGCCGGTGCGGGTCGGCACCCTGCTGTGCGGGATGCGGATGTTCGACCGGGTGCGCGAGGCCGCCGACCTGGCCGTGGCGTTCCGCGACGCGGGTGTCGTCGGCTTCGACATCGCCGGCGCCGAGGACGGCTTCCCGCCCGCCGACCACCTCGCGGCCTTCGAGCACCTGCGTCGCGAGAACGTGCCGTTCACCATCCACGCCGGCGAGGCGCACGGTCTGCCCAGCATCCACCAGGCCCTGCAGGTGTGCGGCGCCCAGCGCATCGGGCACGGCGTGCGGATCACCGACGACATCCCGGACCTCGCGGCGGGCAAGCTCGGCCGGCTCGCGGGCTGGGTGCGCGA
This sequence comes from Streptomyces sp. NPDC013187, assembly GCF_042899705.1. NCBI lineage: Bacteria > Bacillati > Actinomycetota > Actinomycetes > Kitasatosporales > Streptomycetaceae > Streptomyces > Streptomyces sp. NPDC013187. The sequence goes on from NZ_JBIBAF010000021.1 coordinate 56,250, forward strand.
CCGGCGCATCGCGCTGGAGATGTGCCCGACGTCCAACCTCCAGACGGGCGCCGCCACCTCGATCGCCGAGCACCCGATCACCGCGCTCAAGGACCTCGGCTTCCGCGTCACCCTGAACACCGACAACCGTCTGGTGTCGGGCACCACGATGACCCGCGAGATGTCCCTGCTGGTCGAGCAGGCGGGCTGGACCGTCGAGGATCTGCGCACGGTCACCGTCAACGCCCTGAAGAGCGCGTTCATCCCGTTCGACGAGCGCAACGCACTCGTCCGGGACGTGGTGCTGCCCGGTTACGCCGCCGCGCTCTGAAGCAGCCCCCGCAGGTAGGCGGCCTGTCCGATGTGCTGGAGATCGTCGGACAGGACGCTGACCAGACGGACGCCCAGGGTGACCGGCGGGTCCCAGCGCTCGTCGACGACGCGTTCCAGGTCCTTTGCGGCGAGCCCCCGCAGGGCGTCCAGGCTCTGCTCGTGCACGGCGTCGTAGTAGCCGGTCAGCAGCTCGCCCGAGTCGACCCGGACGCGTGCGACCTTGGCGGGGCTGTGGCCGTAACCCGTGTCGCGGCGGGGGAGGTCCAGGCCGAAGCGTTTCTCCCAGTCCTGGGACAGCCACACCTGTTCGTGCCCGAAGGCGTCGGCCATGTGGTCGTCCTGGACGCGGGTGAGATGCCAGACCAGCCAGGCGATCGAGTTGGTGTCGGGGGCGGCGCGGGCGCTCAGCTCGTCGGGCCCGAGCCCCTCGACGGTGGCGTGGACTTCTTCGCGGATGCGGCTGAAACCGTCGATGAGGATGTCCTTCGCATGCATAGCTCCACCATCGCGCATCGCCGGGGATCACGCGCCGGGGAGCGCGCCCGTCATCACGTGCCGGGTGATCACGCGTCGGGAATCCAGCTCCCGTGGAAGCCCAGCGGCACGCGGCCCGGGAGATGGATCCGGGCCACCGGCTCCCCGGTGAAGTCCTGGGCCGCGAGGATCACCAGGTCCGACGCCCCTCGGTCGGGGTTGTGCACGTACGCGATCGCATACCCGTCGTCCTCCGCGGCCCTTCCGCCGCACGGGTCGGACGCCACGAACACGGCTTCGCTCGCCGCCGCGCCCGCCGGCAGCCGGTGCACTTCGCAGGTGCCGCGCAGCAGGTCGTGTTTGAGGAGCGCGTTGGTGAAGGCCCCGTCGGGCGGGATGCCGTCGACCGCCTGGTAGGCCAGCGACATCTCCGCGGCCGCGGCCGAGTAGCCGTACCGGTGCCGGCGGGACACCAGCGCCTCGTTGACCCGCGGGAACTCCTGCGGGCGGTCGTCGAGGGTCCTGGTCCGCACCCGCCCGTGCCGCAGGTCGATCGTCCAGTGGTCGAGCCGAGGGGTGCCGGTGGTGTGGGGCCCGCCCGAGCCGTTGCCCGCGACCAGGAACGGCGGGGCGAAGACCGTCATGTCGACGACGAGGTGCGGCCCCTCCTCGTAGGCGTTGAGCGTGTGCGAGTAGTACACCGGGTCGACCTCGAACCAGCGGACCGGGCCGCCCTCGCGGGGCAGCACGCCGACTCGCGCCGGATGCCGGTCGTTCCAGACGTACGGCACGAGGTCGCCGCGCTCGGCGCCCACCGGGTCGAAGGTGACCGGCATGTCGAGGATCACCACGTGGTGCTCGGTGAGCGCGAAGTCGTGGATCATCGGTGCGTCCGCCACCGGGACCCGCGTGCTCCGCACCACCTTGCCCGCCGGGCCGACGACCAGGTGCCGGACGTGGTCCCAGGTCGGGTGGTAGGCGATCGCGTGCAGCTCGTCGGCACGGACGTCGAACTTGGTGTGCGCGGTGAGCGGGCCCTGGAGTGTGCCCCGGAAGTCGTACGTGCCGACGGTGTTCAGCTCGTCGTCGAGTTCGTACGGCAGCGGGCCGCTCTCCTGGAGCGCGAGGATCCGCCCCCGGTGGGGGATCACATGGGTGTTGCAGGGGAAGTCGTCCGGAGGCACCGGGCCCGGGTAGGGCTCGCCGAGCTTCTTCGCCACCTGCGACGAGCGCACCCAGCGGTTGCGGTACCACTCGGCCCGGCCTTCGCGCAGCCGCACGCCGTGCACCATGCCGTCGCCGAGCATCCAGTGGTGGGCGCGGGGATCCTCCAGGCCCAGGACGTTCGGGCCGTTGCGCAGGTAGCGGCCGTTCAGCTCGCGGGGAACGCGGCCGGTGACCGGGAGGTCGAAGGCCGTCAGCTCCTCGGTGACCGGCTCGAACGCGCCCTGCAGGAAGGGAGAGCGGCGCGGTGCGGCGGCTGCCGCCCGGGCCGCCGGAGCGGTCCCGCCACCGGCCCCGACGAGCGCTCCGGCCGCCGTGACCGCCGCCGCGCCGCGCAGCACGCTCCGTCGTGTGTGATCCGTCATCTGCCGTACTCCTGACCGTGGTCGGTTTCGGGGACGGTCACGAGTCTCGTGCGCGGGACGGGCCGGGTCAGGAGGGGTGGACACCCTCCTGGGGTGGTGCCACACCCCCTGTTTCCAGCAGGCCCATCAGCGCCCGGGCCGCCGGACTGGTCGCCTGCTCGGGCGGGAGCAGGGCCACCGTCTCGTACACGGCGTCTTCGGCACCCTTCACCGGCAGGGCGGTCAGCGAGGCGCGCTTGTGCCGGAAGTGACGTGGCACGACGGCGATCCCGAGGTCCTCGTCGACGAGGTCGAGGAGGCTGTGCACATCGTTGACCTCCAGGGCGACGCTCCGGCGGACGCCCGCCGCGGCGAACGCGGCGTCGGTGGTGCGCCGCGGCCCCCAGTCCGGATGGAAGTCGACGAAGACCTCACCGCCGAGATCCTCGGGCGTCACCGCGGCCCCGGCCGCCGCGAGCCGGTGGCTCGGATGGCACAGCACGGTCATCGGCTCGCTCGTCAGCGGCACGGTCCGCAGCTGGTCGGTGGCCTCCTGGGCGGTGCGCACGGCGAACGCCAGGTCCAGGCGCCCGGCGGCGACCTCCTCGGCGAGCGCCCCCGACCCCGCCTGCCGCAGACAGATCTCCACGTCCGGGTGGCGTCTTCGGAAGGCCGCCAGCAGCCCCGCCACATGCACCCCGGCGATGCACTGCTCGGAGCCGAGCGCGAGCATCCCGCGCAGCACGCCCTGCACCGCGGCCACCGCCTCGTGGGCCGAGCGGACCTGCGCGAGGATCCGCTCCGCCTCGCCGAGCAGCGCCCGCCCGGCCGGGGTGAGCGTCACCCGGCGGGTGGTCCGTACGAACAGCGGCGTCTGCAGCTCCCGCTCCAGGGCCCGGATGGACGCCGACAGGCCGGACTGGGACACCAGGAGGCGTTCCGCCGCGCGGGTGAAGTGCTGGTCCTCGGCGACCGCGACGAAGTGCTGCAGGTGACGCAGTTCCATGACTGAGAAGCGTAGCCGCTGAATTCCATCGGATTCTTCTGTTGGACGCATGGGCGCAGGTCACGCCAGAGTGGACACCGGTTTCCTCCCGACCGCGCCAACCCCTCTGGAGTCGCGTTGTACACCGCACACCCCGACCGCTACGCGGACATGCCCTACCGGCGCACCGGACGCAGCGGTCTGAAGCTCCCCGCGCTGTCGCTCGGCCTGTGGCACAACTTCGGCCCGGACCGGTCCGTCGAGACGCAGCGCGCCATCCTGCGCCGCGCCTTCGACCTCGGCGTCACCCACTTCGACCTCGCCAACAACTACGGACCGCCGCCCGGCGCCGCCGAGTCCGCGCTGGGCGAGTTCCTGAAGAAGGACTTCGCGCCGTACCGCGACGAACTGGTGATCTCCACCAAGGCCGGCTACCTGATGTGGCCGGGCCCGTACGGCGAGTGGGGCTCCCGCAAGTACGTGCTGTCCTCGCTGGACCAGAGCCTGAAGCGGATGGGTCTGGACTACGTCGACATCTTCTACTCGCACCGCCCCGACCCCGACACCCCGCTCGAGGAGACGATGGGCGCCCTGCACTCGGCGGTGCAGCAGGGCAAGGCGCTGTACGTCGGTGTCTCCAACTACTCCGCGGAGCAGACGCGCGAGGCCGCCCGCATCCTGGGCGAGCTGGGCACCCCCCTCCTCATCCACCAGCCGCGCTACTCGATGCTGGACCGCCGTCCCGAGGACGAGGGCCTGCTCGACGCCCTCGACGAGCTCCAGGTCGGCTCCATCGTCTTCTCCCCGCTGGAGCAGGGCGTGCTCTCCGCCCGCTACCTGGACGGCATCCCCGAGGGCTCCCGGGCCGCGAGCGACAGCCCCTTCCTGAACTCCGACGCCCTCACCGAGGACCTGGTGGGCCGACTGCGCGACCTGAACGACATCGCGAAGTCCCGCGGTCAGACGCTGGCCCAGATGGCCCTGGCCTGGGTGCTGCGCGGCGGCCGGGTCACCTCCGCGCTGGTCGGCGCGAGCAGCGCGCGGCAGATCGAGGACAGCGTCGGCGCGATCGCCGACCTGGACTTCGACGCGGAGGAGCTGGCCCGGATCGACGCCATCGTCAAGCAGTAAGGGACCGGTGTGCCCGGGGGCGCCCGCCTCCGGGCACATGGCCGGGCCCGCGTCCGTGACCTGCCCCGAACGGAGCCCCTACGAGCTGATCCGCTCCTCGAGGTGCACGGTCACCGTGTCGCCCTCCGCCTTGCCGATGGCCTTGCGGATGCCGGCCTTCACGGGCAGCTTGTGCGTGCCGTCCCCCAGGGCCATGAAGGAGCCGCGGAACGGGTGCCCGTCGATCGTCCCGCGGACCTTGACCAGGCCGCGGGTGCCGAAGACCTCGACGGACCGGGGCCAGACCACATAGGTCCAGCCGCCCTCGGCGGGGCTTTTGCGCAGGACCGCGCTGAATTCCGCGTCCAGTTCTCCCGTGCCGGCCATGACGTCCTCCGGTGCTCGGCTGCTGATCCCTCATCCAGACAGACCGCCGGAGACCGGAGAACTCATCGCGGGCGCCGGACTCACGCCCCGGCGGGCACCCGGTCCGGGAAGCATGGACCATCAGCCTTCGGAAAAGTCGTCATTGCTGGTCAGGGCCGGGTTATACGTTCGCTCGACCCGGTACGACCACCTTGCCCGCACCCGCTGTGAGGGTCGATCGCCTCCGGAGTCATGGGCTGTCGCCACCGCTCGCCGGATTTCGGCCAACTCGGGGCGTGAATATGCCAGGAGAGTGGCCGGAAAGTCGTGGTGACAGTGATTCAGTAGTGAACATACTGACCTGCGAGAGCGTTTTCACATCGAGCGACGGCGCCCTCACGCACAGCACGCGAACCGCAGAAGGGGCGAGGCCGGGCCGGCGGACGGGCAGGGCAACGGGGGAGGGTCACGTGCACGACGAGTTTCTGTGCCACGTCACGGCGTACGGAGTCTGTGACGGCCGCCGGATCGGAGTCCCCCTCGGTACCTACCGGGCGCCCACCCTCGCCCTCGCCCTGTGGTGGCTGCGCGACCGAGCCTCCTGGATCGCCCAGCGCCTCGACCCCCGGCCGGAGGCCGAGCACTTACCGCCGGGCTCGCTCGTGCCGGTCGCCCCCACCGTGCCCGACGTGCCCATGCTGCTGCGCGCCTGGTGCGCCGATCCCGCCCAGCAGGAGCGGGTCGCCGAGGAGTTGGCGGCCGGCCGGCTGGTGCGCATCGCCACCAGCGACGACACCACCGAGTACGAACTGCTCGCCGAGTCCGTGGACGCCCTGCGGATGCAGCGCACCGCTCCCTTCGTCGGCATCACCGTCGGCTGACCTGCGCCCCTCTTCGCCCAGGCACGTACCAGGGCACATCGGTAGAATCTTGACCATGGCGCAACCCTCGGTAGCACCAGAGCTCGTCCTGGAGACGGAGACGGGCACCACCGTGATGATCCCGGGCCGCGACTACCACGTAGGGCGCGACCCGTTGTGCGACATCGTCATCGACGACGACCGGGTCTCCTGGCACCACGCCGTGCTGAGGCCCGAGGACGGTCACTGGACCATCGAGGACGAGGACAGCACCAACGGCACCTACGCCGACGGCCGCCGCATCCATGAACGGGACGTCGGGCCCGGCAGCGTCATCCGCTTCGGCAATCCGGCCGACGGACCCCGCATGACCCTGACGGGACGCCCCGCCCGCGCCGCACCCCGGCCGCAACGCCCCTCCGCCGTCTCCATGCCGGCCCACACCGGCACCTACCGGCAGCCCACGACCGTACGGCCGTTGCCCTCCCGCACCGTCCGCATCGGCCGCGCCACCGACAACGACCTGGTCATCGACGACCTCGTGGTCTCCCGACGGCACGCCGAACTGCGCGCCCTGGCCGACGGAAGCTACGAGATCACCGACCTGGGCAGCCACAACGGCACGTACCTCAACGGCAGCCGCGTCACCAGTTCCCCGGTCGGCCCGGGCGACATCGTCGGCATCGGTCACTCGGCCTTCTGCCTCGTCGGCGACCAACTCCAGGAGTACGTCGACACCGGCGAGGTCTCCCTCGACGTGCAGGACCTCGCCGTCAGCGTCGACCGAGGCCGCAAGACGCTGCTGGACCACGTGTCGTTCCCGGTGGGGGAGAAGTGCCTGCTCGCCGTCGTCGGCCCGAGCGGCGCCGGCAAGTCCACGCTCCTCAACGCCCTCACCGGCCAGCGACCCGCAGGCCACGGCACCGTCCTCTACGACGGCCGCGACCTCTACCGCGACTACGCCGAACTGCGCCAGCGCATCGGTCTCGTGCCGCAGGACGACATCCTGCACGCGCAGCTGACCGTCCGCAAGGCGCTCTCCTACGCCGCCGAACTGCGCTTCCCACAGGACACCGCCAAGGCCGAGCGGCGCGCCCGGGTCGACGAGGTCATGCGCGAACTGGGCCTGGAACAGCGCGCCGACCAGCCCGTGCACAGCCTGTCCGGCGGCCAGCGCAAGCGGGTCAGCGTGGCCCTGGAACTGCTGACGAAGCCGTCGCTGCTCTTCCTCGACGAGCCGACCTCCGGCCTCGACCCGGGCATGGACCGCTCGGTGATGCACATGCTGCGCGGCCTCGCCGACGACGGCCGGACCGTCATCGTCGTCACCCACAGCGTCCTCAGCCTGGACGTGTGCGACCGGCTTCTGGTCCTCGCGCCCGGCGGGAGGATCGCCTACTACGGGCCGCCCGAGGACGCCCTGCCCTTCTTCGGCTTCGAGGAGTGGCCGGAAGCCTTCGAGGCCTTCGAACGGGACACGGACCGGGACTGGGCGGGGCAGTACCTCGCCTCGCCCTTCCACGGACGGTACGTGGCCGACGCCTCCGCCCAACCCCAGCGGCCCCGCTCCGAGCCCGTCGTCATCACCGCCCCGCCCCGGCCGCGCAGCCGCGGCGCCCAACTCGGCACGCTGGTACGCCGTTACGCGGCCGCGCTGAGCGCCGACCGCACCTTTCTGATCATCATGATCGCCCTGCCCTTCGTCATGGGCGCGATGGCCCGCGCCCTGGCGGGCGGCAAACTGACCCTCGACACGGCGATGAACGCGCTGCTCATCCTGTGCGTCGGCGCGGTGCTCACCGGGGCCGCCAACGCGGTGCGCGAACTCGTCAAGGAACGCGTGATCTACCAGCGCGAACGGGCGGTGGGCCTGTCCAGATCGGCGTACCTGATGTCCAAGGTCATCGTCCTGGGCGTCATCACCGTGCTCCAGGCGGTGGTGCTGACCCTGGTCGCCCTGCTCGGCGTGGACCTCAACGCCCCGGGCGGCGAAGGCGTGCTGATGCCGCCCCTGGTGGAGATCACGGTCGCCGTCGCCCTGCTCGCGTTCACCGCGATGATGCTCGGCCTGCTCGTCTCCGCGCTGGTGCGCAAGGAAGAGGTGACGATGCCGCTGCTGGTGCTCATCGCCATTGTCCAGGTGGTCTTCTGCGGGGCCCTGCTGAAGCTGGCCGACACCCCGGGGCTCGAGCAGCTGGGCTGGCTGGTGCCGGCGCGCTGGGCGCTGGCCGCGATGGCCGGGACCGTGGGGCTCGCCCGGATCGTTCCCGACGACCTGACGAAGGACCCGCTCTTCGAGCACTCCGCGGGCACGTGGCTGCTGGACGTCGGGATGCTGGTCGTGCTGTCGGTGCTCTTCGGGTTCCTCGTGTCCCGGCTGCTGCGCCGGCACGAACCGGCCGTTATGCGGAAGTAGGGAGCGCCGATGACGACCCCCGGCTTCCGGCCCACGCACGTCGTCCCGCGGCACGGGATGCCCGCCTGGGAGGCCCCCGACCCGGCCCGGCCCACCGTGGACCTCGATCCGCTGCTGCCGGTGCAGCTGCTGGAGCGCCACGGCGACTGGGGGCATGTGCTGTGCTTCAACGGCTGGTCGGCATGGGTCGACGGCCGCCGTCTGGTCGCCGTCCCGCAGGATCCGCCCGCCGCGGACGGCCCGCTCACCCGCGCCGCCGATCCGCGGCCGCTGCTGGGCCGGGCGCAGGAAGCCCTGGCGCGCTACCGCTCCGCGGTGGAGGACCTCGCGGCCGGCCTCGACCGGGAGTCGTTCCGCACGCGCACCTACGGCATGCGGATCGGTGTCGTCGTCGACGGGGAGTCCGTGTGGCTCTACGACTCCTCCCACGGGCACTGGGTGTACGCCGACGGCACGCGCATGACCACGTACGCGACGGACGAGACGCCCGAAGCGGGACCGGCGTCCTCCCGCCCTGCCGCGGCACCCGTGCGTCCCCCGACGCGAGTGGTTCCGCCCGAGAGTCCCGTCGAGCCGTCCCGAGCACGGGAGGCCGCCGGTCCGGCCGAGTCGCCGCCACCGGCGCAGAGCGCACCCGCCGGGCCCACGCGGGTGGTCCCACCCGAGGCACCGTCGCCGTCAGGGGCGGCCCCGCCCGAGGCGCCGTCGCCGTCAGGGGTGGCCCCGCCCGAGGCGCCCTCGCCCTCCGAAGCGGCCGCGCCCGAGGCCCCCGAACCGACGACGGGGGCTGCGCCCCCCGAGGCTCCGGAGCCCACCCGGGTGGTGACTCCGGGTGCTGCTGAGCCGACGCGGGTGGTGGCTGCCGATGCTCCTGAGCCGACCCGGGTGGTGGCACCGGACGCTCCCGAGGTGGCCCGGGCGGAAACCTTCAGGCCCCCCGAGCCCACCCGGGTGGTGGCTCCGGATTCTCCCGAGCCCACGCGTCTCGTGTCCCCCGAGGACCGGAAGGGCGAAGGCGAAGGCGAGGAGGAGGATCGTCCGGCCGCGCCGCCGCCCACGCGGGTCGTGGGGCATGAACCCACCCGCGTCGTCTCGCCCGAGGGTGACGGGCGTTGACCCGCGAGACGAGCCTGTTCGCCGGGCGGCCCTCCGAGCTGGTCGGGCAGCAGATCGCCGGGTACCGGATCGAGGAGGAGATCGGGCGCGGTGGCATGGCCGTCGTGTACCGGGCCCGCGACCTGCGCCTGGAACGCACCGTCGCCCTGAAGCTGCTCGCCCCCGAACTCGCCCGCAACGACACCTTCCGCCGCCGCTTCACCCATGAGTCGCGGGCCGCCGCGGCGATCGACCACCCGCACATCGTGCCGGTGTTCGAGGCCGGCGAGACGGATGGCGTGCTGTACATCGCCATGCGGTACGTTCCCGGCAGCGACCTGCGGCACGTCCTCGACCGCGAGGGCCCGATGCCGCCCGCCACCGCCCTGCGCGTCGCCGCCCAGGTCGCCTCCGCACTCGACGCGGCCCACGATCACGGACTGGTCCACCGGGACGTCAAGCCGGGCAACATCCTGGTGGCCCGCGGCACCGACAGCGACCACCCCGAGCACGTCTACCTCACCGACTTCGGCCTGACGAAGAAGTCCCTGTCGCTGACCGGCTTCACCACGGTCGGCCAGTTCGTCGGCACGCTCGACTACGTCGCCCCGGAGCAGATCTCCGGCAAGCCGGTCGACGCCCGCTGTGACGTGTACGGTTTCGCCTGCGTCGTCTTCGAGACCCTGGCCGGCCATCCGCCCTTCCTCCGCGACGACGACATGGCCCTGCTCTGGGCCCACCAGTACGACGAACCGCCGCCGCTGACCGAGGACCGGCTCGACCTCCACCCGCGGGTGGACCCCGTCTTCGCCCAGGCCCTCGCCAAGAGCCCCGACGACCGGTACCCGTCCTGCCTCGCCTTCGTGGCCGCACTGCGCGCCGCGACGACCGGCGACGAAACCGGCGCCCCCAGGACGCCCACGCGGGTGGACCGGCAGCTGCGTGACACGGGGGAGGAGCGGCCCAAGCAGCCGCCCCGCTGGGCCGAACCGGTCTTCGTACAGCGGTCGTAGGGCGCGGCGTCAGCTCTCGCCGCCGGTGCGCACCTCGCCCCGCCGCCGTACGCGACGCGCCAGCAGTGCCCCGGCGCACCCGGCCGCCAGCCCCCATGGGACGGCCAGACCCACGGCACCCCACAGCTTGGGCCTCAGGAACAGCTCGCCCCCAAGACCGCCGCCCAGGTCACCGATGCCCAGCACGGACAGGCCGAAGTGCGCGGAGATCCGCCCCACGAGGCAGATCATGAACACCGTGAGCCCGAGGGCGAGTGCCATGTGCACCGCGTGCTGCCAGGCCCGCACCCGGGCCGGTGACCGGGCCGCCATCACGAACCCGGCGGCCAGCAGCAGCACGACGTCGACGACCAGCAGCCACCACACCCGGCCGTCGTGCTCGGCGAGGGTCCGCAGGTTCAGCTCGGAGACGTCCGGGGTGCGCAGCACCTCGTCGAGCACATGCGGCATGGGCAGCCCGAACGGTCCCTCCACCCTGCCGTTCCAGGTGGCGCCGAGCCCGATCGTCAGCGCCAGCCAGACCAGGTTGGGGATGCCCAGCAGGATCACCGCGAACGTCTCCCGCGCGTGCCCCTTGGTCGCCGCGACGACCAGGGCGACGATCACGCCGATGACGACGCAGGCCAGCAGCAACGCGACCATCGCGTACGCGGCCGGCCGCACCGACGCCTGAAAGCGCAGCAGCCCCGCGGGCAACGGCGCCCCACGTGACACCAGCAGCGCCAGCACCAGCACACCGGCCAGCCACACCACGCCGACGAACACGGACAGCGGGACGTCGGTGGTGAAGCCGACCTCCGGCGATGCGCCGAACAGGTCGCCGAGTTCGCCGAGCGTGTCGTCCCCCAGTGGGATGTCGAAGGTGTGGCGGGCCGCGAGGGTCAGGCCGATCAGTGCGATCAGCCACAGGGCCGCCACCCGGCCGGCCCAACCGGCCAGCTCCGCCGCACCGGCGACCGCTCGGTGCCGCAGCGGCCGCAGGAAGCCCCAGGCGAGCACCAGCGCCCCGGCGAGCGTGACGGACAGCGGAATCACCGTCAGGCCCGTCTGTGCCGAGGCGAGGTCGCCGGCGCTTCCGGTGAGCTTCACCGTGCCGCCGACCGCGGTGACCACGGTGGCCGCGACGACGGGGCCGAAGGACCCGTCCGGAAGGTCACCGGCCCCGGCCGCCCACAGGCCGAGGGCTGCGACCACCGCCATGGCGAGCAGCCCGGCGAGCACCGTGACGAGGGCATGCGCCCAGCCGTGGCGGGCGACGGCCCGCTCGCCGGAGGTACGTGCCTGGCCGGAGGGGGTGCGCGAACTCACGCTGCCACGCTAGGCAGCCCCCGTGCAGGGCGCCCGCCGGAGAGGTCCGTCCGCGTCGGCTTGCGGGGCGCACGTGACCGGGGCACACAATGAACTCGTAGTGGAATAAGCGGCATACACCAGGGCGAATCGCCTGGGGTGTGTGAAGGCCGCAGACAACCCACGCGGGAGAAGAGCTCGTGAGCGTCGATCCACCGTCGTCCGGCCGCCCCACAGGACCGCCCTCGGGCCCGCTGTCGGGTCCCTCCCAGCCGCCTTCGGGCGGCGGCCCTCCTTCGGGCGGCGGCCCGCCTTGGGAGCCGCCGAGCGGGGGCGGCAAGGAGCCGGAGCCCCGACGCCCGTGGTGGGGGTCGGTGCCCCGGGTCGCGATCATCGCCACCGCCGTGGTGGCCGCCGTGGTCCTGGCCGTGGTGCTCTCCCGGCCCGACAACGGCGGCACCGGTGCGTCCGACGGCGGAACCAGCACCTCCACCGGTGAGGTCTTCCTCCAGCCCGCGGCCGACACCGGTCCGGACGAGTTCACCGAGTCGACGGCCGTGGAGAAGAGCTCCGCCTCGCCGGTCACGCCCTCGGGAGCCACCGAGTCGGCGCCGCAGAACGCCGTCCGCGGCGTGGAGGGCGACGCGCCCGGCCTGTACGGCGGCACTCGCAACGTCGCCAGCTGCGACGTGGAGAAGCAGATCACGTACCTCGACGACGTCCCGGACAAGCAGCGCGCCTTCGCCTCGGTCGCCGGGATCCAGCCGTCCGACGTGCCCGCCTACCTGCGTTCGCTCACTCCCGTGCAGCTTCGCATGGACACCCGCGTCACCAACCACGGCTACAAGAACGGCGCCCCCACCAGCTATCAGGCCGTCCTCCAGGCCGGCACGGCCGTCCTCGTCGACGACCGCGGCGTGCTCCGGGTGCGCTGCGCGTGCGGCAACCCGCTGTCCCCGCCGGTCGCCCAGCAGAGCGCGCCGAAGACGACCGGCGACGCGTGGCCGGGGTACAAGTCGTCGAACGTCGTCGCGGTGACGCCCGCGCCGGAGCCGGTCGACGTCTTCGTGATGTGCGAGCCCGACGGCGAGTGGTTCGAGCGCCGGGCGGGCGACACGGGCGGGAAGGACCACAAGACGAAGAAGCCCGCCAAGCCGTCCCCGTCGGCGAGGGTCACCACGCCGACGGCACCGGCCGACTCGACGTCGTCGCAACCGCCCACGAGTGAACCTGAACCGCCGACCTCGGACACGGACACGTCGGGGCCGACCACGGACGAGCCGCCGTCGTCCGACACCCAGCCGCCGCCCCCTGACAGCAACACCGGGAGTGAAACCGGAAGCGACACCGGCGGTGGCACCACGGAACAGCCCCCGGCCTCCTGACCCGGCCGGTTCAAGCGGCGCGGACCACCAGGGCGTAGTCACCGAGTCCGAGCATCCGATCGCCCGGCAGGTCGCCGTGGGCGGTGACGACCGCCTCGACGCGGCCCGTCTCCGGTTCGAACGCGACGTCCTGGACCGTGCCGAGCGTGTCGCCCGTCTCGGTGAGGATCCTGAGGCCCGGCAGCTCGTGGTGCGGTGGCACCTCGGCCGGTTCGGCGGTCGTGCGGACCAGGACCGCGTCCGGGCCGATGGCGTGCAGGGCACCCCAGGCCAGCACGGTCTCCCTGCGGGAGTGCCGGCCCCGCACCCGGACGTGCGTGACCACACCGGACACGGCGTCGACCGTCAGCGACCTCAGCTCGCCGATGTCCTCCGCCTCGGTCAGTGTCAGCACCGGCAGGCCCCGCGCCTCGGAGAACAGCATCATGGCTCCGACCCCTCCTGCCCGGCCTGGAAGGCCCCGACCCGGGCGACGAAGGCCGGCAGATCGTCGGCGACGTAGCGGGTGGCGTCCGCCGGGATGACCAGGGCGCGGCCCGAGACGGCGAGCGTCTCGCCGCGCGGCACGTAGACCCGGTGCCGACGGCGTCTGGAACCCTGCACCAGTGCTTTGGCGGCGGCGATCCGGAAGCCGACGACCCGGCCGCTGGTGCCGCCCTCGACGATCACGTCGAGCACCGTGCCCACCTCGGCGCCCTCGTCGGTCAGTACCTTCGCGTGCAGCACCCGGCCCTGCTGGGCCTCGCGGCGGGCCACCACGACGGAGGTGTCCTGCAGCGTGAGGGCGTCGCGGATCATGACCGCGTGAGGGCCCAGCGCGTGCACCCCCGGCCACGGCAGGCTCTGCTTCAGCGGCCCGCTCAGCAGGCCGCGCCCGCTCAGCGTGAAACCGGTGATCCGACCGGCGGCGGCGTCGAAGACGGTGTCCTTGACCTGCGCGACGGCGTCGCCGCCCAGGGTGACCACCGGGAGGGTCGTCAGGCTGCGCGCAGCCAGCAGCTCGTTCATCGCAGGCCCTTCCTGCCGGGCCTGCGCCGGACCGCGATGACGGTGCCCGACCGTCGCCCCGCCTGCACGGCGAGCGTCACCGCAGCGACGGCGGCGAGTGCCGCGATCACCACGACCAGCCATGTCCACCAGACCACAGCGCACCTCCGGCGATCCGGCCCGGCCGCCCTCGGCCGGTCCTGATTCTTTCCGGGTGCCCCGCGAAGGGGGGACAATGCCCGTGGCGCCGGCCGGGCCCGCATCCGTGAGGACTGTGAAGCCCGGCTCGGGGTACGAGCACTGGTGCAGAGCGTCCGGCCAGTCCGGCTTCCCAGAGAGAAAAGAATGATCGACCACGTGGACGGGGCAGTGATACCGACTGGTTTCGACGTACCCGTGGAACCGCTGAGGCGGGCGGCACACTACACCGGCGAGCAGGGATGCATCGCCGAGGCGCGGTCCTTCGCCGCGCTCTTTCTCGACCAGCTCAGGACCGAGTGGTGCGCGCGTATCGACGAGCGGGTCGACGGCGCCGTACTGCTGGTGGTGAGCGAGCTGATCACCAACGCCGACCGGCACAGCAACGGGCCCTACATCCTGGAGCTCGTGGGCACCGACGCCGCGGTGACGGTGTCGGTCTACGACAGCAGCTCCGCACTGCCCCGGATCTTCCCCCGTAACCCCGAGCGCATCGGCCGGCACGGCCTGGAGATCGTCCACGCGCTCGCGGAGCAGGTCAGCGTGGAACGGGTACCGGTGGGCAAGCGGGTGCGTGCCGTTCTGCCGCTCTCCGGCGGATCCGGCGGGTGAGCCGTCCGGGTGAGATGCGTCACCCGGACGGAACGAATCGTTCCCCCCTCGTCGAGGAACCGTTGTTCACGAACCCTCGTCCACGAACCCTGTCCGGACAACGCTCGCGGGTGCCGTCCCACTCCCGCATGGGGGAGTGGGACGGCACCCGCTGGTCGGACGGCCCTGTCAGGCGCAGCCCAGCTCGCCCAGCATGCCCTCGCGCAGCCGTGCGATGATCCGCTTGATCAGGCGGGAGACGTGCATCTGCGAGCAGCCGAGCTGCTCACCGATCTCCGCCTGGGTGGCCTCCTCCACGAACCGCATGTGGATGATCTGCCGGTCGCGCTCGCTCAGCTCCGCCATGAGCGGGGCGAGCGAGTGGAAGTCCTCGACGAGCCGCAGCCCGTCCTCCTCCACGCCGATGAAGTCGGCCAGGACCGCCTCGCCGCCCTCCGGACCGTCTCCGGTCAGCGCGGCGTCGAGCGACGACGAGTTGTACCCGTTCGCCGCGATCTGCCCCTCCACGACCTCACGCTCGGAGATGTTCATCAGAGTGGCCAGCTCGGCGACCGTCGGCTCGCGGTCCAGTCGGCTGGCGAGCTCCTCACGGGCCTTGGCCAGCTCGACGCGCAGCTCCTGCAGTCGCCGGGGCACGTGCACCGCCCATGTCGTGTCCCGGAAGAACCGCTTGATCTCGCCGACGATGTACGGCAGCGCGAAGGAGGTGAACTCGACCTCACGCGAGAGCTCGAACCGGTCGATGGCCTTGATCAGGCCGATCATGCCGGTCTGGACGATGTCCTCCATGTCGTCCCCGCGGCCGCGGAACCGGCCGGCGGCGAAGCGCACGAGCGACATGTTCATCTCGATGAGGGTGTTGCGCGCGTACTGGTACTCGTGCGTTCCCTCTTCGAGTTCCGTCAGGCGCTGGAAGAACTGGCGGGACAGCTGCCTCGCGTCCCGCGGAGCCACGGCCCGGGGGTCCACGACTCCTGGCAGTGCTCCGTCACCCGCGCTGGCCTCGGCGTTCTCTTCGACGACCTGTGCCTTCGACCGGATCACGGCGGTCTCCATTACCTCTCCCACGAGTCACGGCGGACATCTGCATAGGTACTCCCGAGTTGCGGGTACCCGGGGCGACGCGCATCATGCCGGTCGATTTTCCCATGGGTGAAATAGGGCGGAATGCAACCTTCCGTCCTCCGTCCCCGTCGTCAGCGCGGTGATTCCACCCAGGGCGGAACGCCGGGCCCTTCCCCCGGCGGCCGGGATTCCTAGGCTGGAGAAGTGAGCAACCACCCGCCGAACGAAGCCCGAGTCATTCCGCTGCGCCCGCACGGCGCGCGCCCCGCCGGTGCACCGCCGCGCCAGGCGCCGCCCGCCCCCGCGGTGAAGGAGCCGCTGTGGCGGGACCTGGTGGGTGACGTCCTGCGCCGCGAACGCCTCGCGCAGGAGCGCACGCTGAAGGACGTCGCCGACGAGGCGCGGATCTCCATGCCCTACCTCTCGGAGGTGGAGCGGGGCCGCAAGGAGGCCTCCTCGGAGGTACTCGCGGCCGCCGCCCACGCCCTCGGACTGAATCTCGGCGACCTGCTGACGAGGGCACAGGGCGAACTGACCCGCGTCACCTCGCGCCACGCGGGCGCAGGCCGCCGCGGGGTGTCCACCTCGTCGCACGACGGCATGTGCCTGGCCGCTTGAGCCGTACCGGCCGGCGCCTCAGACCCTCGCGAGGCGCCGGCTGAGCACTTCGTCGGCCAGCCCGTAGCCCACCGCCTCCTGAGCGGTGAACACCTTGTCGCGGTCCATGTCGGCCCGCAAGGTCGCCACGTCGTGGTGGGTGTGCCGCGCCAGCACCTCCTCGACCTGGGAGCGGATCCGCACCATCTCCTTGGCCTGGAGCGCCAGATCGGACACCATGCCGCGCTGCCCCCCGGTGGCCGGCTGGCCGAGCAGCACCCTTGAGTGCTCCAGCACGAACCGCCGCCCCGGGTCCCCGCCGGCCAGCAGCACGGCCGCCGTGGAGGCCGCCTGCCCGACGCAGAACGTGGAGATCGGCGCCTGCACGAACGTCATCGTGTCGTAGATGGCCATCAGCGAAGTGAACGAGCCACCCGGAGAGTTGAGGTAGATCGCGATCTCGCTCTCCGGCGAGGACGACTCCAGGTGCAGGAGCTGGGCGATGACGACGTTGGCCACGCCGTCGTCGATCTCGGTGCCGAGGAAGATGATCCGCTCGGACAGCAGCCGGCTGAACACGTCGTAGGACCGCTCGCCCTGCGGAGTGCGCTCGACGACGTTCGGGATCGTGTACGTACCCATCACTGCAGCCCCATCCTGCGCCGGGTGGCCGCCGGGCGGACGTCCGCGAGGGACTCCACGACCCGGTCCACCATGCCGTACTCCCGGGCCTCCTCCGCCGTGAACCAGCGGTCCCGGTCACCGTCCCGGGAGATGGTCTCCGGGCTCTGACCGGTGTGCTCGGCGGTGATCCGCTCGATGGTCCGCTTGGTGAACTCCAGGTTCTCCGCCTGGATCTCGATGTCGGCGGTGGTGCCGCCGATGCCCGCCGACGGCTGGTGCATCATGATCCGCGCGTTCGGCAGGGCGTAGCGCTTGCCCGGTGCGCCGACGCTCAGCAGGAACTGGCCCATGCTGGCCGCGAAGCCCATGGCCAGCGTGGAGACGTCGTTCGGGATGAGCCGCATCGTGTCGTAGATGGCGAGGCCCGCGTGCACCGCGCCGCCCGGGCTGTTGATGTACAGGCTGATGTCGGTGTGGGCGTCCTCCGCGGACAGGATGAGCAGCTGGGAGCAGACCCGGTTGGCGGAGACCTCGTCGACCTGGGTGCCCAGCAGCACGATGCGCTGCGCGAGCAGTTGCGCGGCCAGGTGGTCGTCGAAGCGGGTGGGAGGGGTGTCGCCCTCCTCCGCCCGCGGGGCGAGCGTCCTGAGTGGAGTCATCGGTTCTCCTCGGGTGCGGCGACAGGTGCCGCTGACGTGTCGGGATGTGCCGTCGACTTCACTCTTGACCTCGGGCGATGCCCGCGAACGATTTCTCTGCCCTCGGCAGATCCGCTACCGGCAGAGCCCCGACACCCAGCCCTTCTCGCGCAACCGGCGGAAGAACGCCCGCATATCACGCACCAGCAGGTCCGGCGGTTCCATCGCGGCGAAGTGCCCACCGGGGCCGCTGCCGACGGGCCTGGACGTGAGGGCCGCGATGCCGGTTCCGAACGGTGTAACGGCCACGTGAATCTGCCGGCCGCCCGGCCGATGAGTTCCGGGGCGAGCGCCGGTCGACAGTGGTGACAGCGTTCGAAGCGTGCAGGAGGACTCATGACCACCGACGGTTTCACCACGTGCCTCTGGTTCGACGGCCAGGCCGAGGAGGCCGCCCACCACTATGTTTCGATCTTCAAGGACTCCAGCATCGGCAAAATCGCGCGCTACCCCGAGGGAGCCATGCAGCCCGCCGGCAGTGTGATGACCGTCGAGTTCACGGCGAACGGCCAGAAGTTCCTCGGGCTCAACGGCGGCCCCCAGTTCAAGTTCACCGAGGCGACCTCCTTCATGATCTTCTGCGAGAACCAGGAGGAGATCGACTACTACTGGACCAAACTCACCGAGAACGGCGGCGAGCCGGGCCCCTGCGGCTGGCTCAAGGACAGGTTCGGCGTGTCCTGGCAGGTCATCCCCGACCGGCTCGCCGAGATGATCAGCGACCCGGACCCGGCGAAGGCGTCGCGGGCGACCCAGGCGTTCATGGCGATGAGCAAGTTCGACATCGCCGCACTGGAGAAGGCGTACGCGGGCGAGTGACGTGCCCCCCGGCACATCGAGGGAGAGGTCTCCGCCCTACGCCGTCTCGGCCAGGATCTCCGCGATCACATACCGTGAGTTCGCCGCGACCGGCGGGTTCGTGTCCCAGTAGTACGGCAGCGCGATGACCGCGATCGACAGGGCCCAGCCCCGGGCCCGGGCCCATTCGGCCTCGCCGGCGCCCACGGCCTCGCGGAACACCCCGCGGACCGCCGCCGGCAGCAGGCACCAGGCGCCGATGAGGTCGACGGCGGGATCACCGACACCCACCGTCCCGTAGTCGATCACGGCGCTGAGCCGTCCGCCGGTGACCAGCAGGTTCCCGGCCATCAGGTCGCCGTGAGCCCAGAGGGGCGGCCCGGTGTGCTCCGGAGCCCGCAGGGTCTCCTCCCACACCCTGGCCACCGCGACGGTGTCGATCCGCCCCGCGAGCCCCCCGAGCGCCTCACGCAGGAAGGGGTCGCGGGTCGCGAGCGGCACGCCCCGGTAACCCGGGGGCCCCTCCGACGCGTCGATGCGGCGCAGGGCCGTGACATACGCCGCAAGGTCCCCGGCGAGCAGGGCGGGCTCCTCGATCGCGCCGGGCACCGGGTTGCGGCCGTCCAGCCAGCCGTACACCGACCAGGGCCAGGGGAAGCCGTCCCCGGGCTCGCCGCGCCCGAGGGCTTCGGGCGCGGCGACGGGCAGCGCCGGGCCCAGCCGGGGCAGCCAGCGCAGCTCGTGCGCGATGGCCTCCACGGCACGGGGGTGCCGGGGGAGTCGTACGACCTTGTCCGTGCCGAGGCGGAACATGGCGTTCTCCGTCCCGGAGGACTCCAGCCGCCGCAACGGCAGCCCGGCCCACCGCGGGAACTGTCCGGCGATCAGCCGGCCGACGAGCGAGACGTCGATGTCCAGCTCGTCCTCATGCATTCGCACCGCACACATGCCGCCCATTCGAGCGGTCAACGCACGGCCTGTCGAACGGTTTTGGTGATCTCCCGGGCGATGCGCAGGATCCCGGGGGAGCGGACCGGGCAGGGCTTCGGTTTGGACGTCGTGGGGGCCAGGCAGAAGTGCAGATAGTCGTCGTCGCGGTGCAGGGCCGTGCGGTCGCGGCCGGGCTGAGTGCAGAGGCCGGGGTGGGCGCGCTCGTGAGCGGTGCACGGCAGGTACTGCGTCCAGGTGTGCCGGCCGGTGGCCGGGCTCACCGCCTTCCCGGCGTCCGCCACGAGGTCGCCCGAGGCGGCGGCACGCTTCTCGTACAGCGCGTTGACGCGCCGCACCCGCTCGGGAGTGATCGGGTCCGGGCCCTGGGACACCCAGACGATCCGCGGGCGGCTGTCGCCCCCGGCTGCGGCGATCTGCTCCGTGAGCCGACGCGCGTCGGCGTCGTAGCGGGTGAAGTACCGGGCCGGGGACTTGCCGTAGGTGACCCCGTCCATGCACGGCGTATAGCCCCAGGAGTTCCCCCAGAACTGCAGGACCACGAAGTCGGGCCGCAGTCTGCGCACCAGCGCGGCGGCCTTGTCGGCGGCCGGTACCAGGGAGCGGTCCGCCGTGCCCTCCAGGTAGTCGCACAGGGTGGTGCCGGAGTACGGGGCACCGGTGTACTTCGCCTTCAGGTCCCGGCGTAACTCCTCGCCCAGTACCTTCTGGCCCTCCATCGCCAGCGAGTCGCCGAGGTACAACACCGTGGGCGCCCGTTTCGGCTCCGGACCGGGGGAGGCGGGGGCGCGCTGGTGGGTGGTGGCCGACGCACGCGGTGCGGCCGGCGCCGGCTCCTCGGGTGCGGACGCGGGATCCCCGCACCCGCCGAGGAACACCCCGGCCAGCAGTACCCCCACGACCCACGGCTTGCGCATACGGCAACTCCCGCCCCGGCCACCGAAACGGCACTCAGGCAAGCACAACCGGGCGCCGGGGGGAAGAGTGCGCCGGGATGTCCCGCTCGGCGCGCGCGCCGGCGCCCGGGTGACTAGCGTGAGGAAACGGATGATTCCACTCATGCGGGAAGGGCCGTGGCCATGGCCGTGCAACCTGAAGGAACCCCTTGCTGGGCCGACGCGATGTTCGATGATCTCGAAGGGGCCAAGAACTTCTACGGGGACGTCCTGGGCTGGACCTTCGCCGAGGCGGCGGCGGAGTTCGGCAACTACACGGAGGCTTCCGTGAACGGCAAAGCGGTCGCCGCCGTCGTTCCGCCCATGCCGGGCCAGGAGGGCCTGTCGCAGTGGTGCCTCTACTTCGCGTCCCAGGACGCCGCCGCCACCGCCGCCCGCATCCGCGACCACGGCGGCGAGGTGCTGATGGAGCCGATGCAGGTCGCCGACTTCGGCACCATGTGCCTGGGCCGCGATCCCGGTGGTGTCGTCTTCGGCGTCTGGCAGGCCGGCACCCACGAGGGCTTCCAGGCGATGGCCGAACCCGGCGCCTACACCTGGGCGGAGGTCTTCACCCGTGAGCCGGAGAAGGCCGACGCGTTCTTCCCCGCCGTGTTCTCCTACCGGCAGCGGGACATGGAGGACGGCGAGATGGACTTCCGGGTCTACGACCTGGGCGAGCGCACCGTGCTGGGCCGCATGAAGATGGGTGCGGAGTTCCCGCCCGAGGTGCAGCCGTACATCAACGTCTACTTCACCGTCGAGGACTGCGACGAGGCCGTGGCGAAGGCCACCAAGCTGGGCGGCGTGCTGCGGTTCGGTCCCATGACCACCCCGTTCGGCCGGTTCGCGACCCTCAGCGACCCGCAAGGCGCGAGCTTCTCGGTGATCGACACGACGAAGACCGAAGGAGAGATGCCGAAGCTGACCGACGTGGACCGGTGACGCACCGGGCACCGGACCTCCCGGCCGGACGGCGCCCGCGTCCATGGCATGATCGAGCGCATGCGTGAACGTGTTGTGGCCGCGTGTGACGGGGCTTCCAAGGGAAATCCCGGGCCCGCGGGCTGGGCCTGGGTCGTCGCCGACGCTTCCGAGGCACCGGAGCGGTGGGAGGCGGGGCCGCTCGGCAAGGCCACCAACAACGTCGCCGAACTCACCGCGCTGGAGCGCCTGCTGGCGGCGACCGACCCGGACGTGCCGCTCGAGGTCCGGATGGACTCGCAGTACGCGATGAAGGCCGTCACCACCTGGCTGCCGGGCTGGAAGCGCAACGGCTGGAAGACCTCCGCCGGCAAGCCCGTCGCCAACCAGGAGCTCGTCGTGCGCATCGACGAGCTCCTGGACGGCCGCTCGGTCGAGTTCCGCTACGTCCCCGCCCACCAGGTCGACGGCGACCGGCTCAACGACTTCGCCGACCGCGCCGCCAGCCAGGCCGCCGTCGTCCAGGAGCCCGCGGGCAGCGGCCTCGGTTCTCCCGAGCCGCCGCCCTCCCCGGACACCCCGGCGAA
This sequence comes from Streptomyces sp. NPDC013187, assembly GCF_042899705.1. Classification (NCBI taxonomy): domain Bacteria; kingdom Bacillati; phylum Actinomycetota; class Actinomycetes; order Kitasatosporales; family Streptomycetaceae; genus Streptomyces; species Streptomyces sp. NPDC013187. The sequence goes on from NZ_JBIBAF010000021.1 coordinate 78,094, forward strand.
GGCCCCCCGCTCCCGCCCGCGCGGCGGTGCGGCCCGCACGGCCAAGGCCGCGGGCGGGAAGGGCTCCTCGCGCACCATCAAGGCGAAGTTTCCCGGCCGCTGCCAGTGCGGCCGCTCCTACGCGGCCGGCGAGGCCATCGCCAAGAACGACAGCGGCTGGGGCCACCCGGAGTGCCGCTCGGGCGCGACCGTCTGATCAGACGTCGAAGGTGTAGTGCGGGGTGTGGTCCAGCAGGTCCGCCGGGCTCATGTCGTGCCAGGGCCGCATCGTCTCGTTCAGATCGATGACGTTCGGCGTCCCGGCGGTGGGCAGGTAGCCCGAGCCGGGGTGGCGGCGCTGCCACTCGGCCCACAGCTTGTCTATGAACGCGTGGTGCAGCCAGAACACCGGGTCGTTGGGGGAGACCCCGGTGGCCATCTGCCCGCCGACCCAGACGTGGACGCGGTTGTGCAGATTGACGCCCCGCCACCCTTCGAGGTGATTGCGGAAGCCGTCCGAGCCGCTGTTCCAGGGCGCCATGTCGTACGTGGGCATCGCCAGCACCGACTCGACCTCGGCCCGCGTCGGCAGCTCGCGCACCCCCGCCCCGAGGGCGCGGCGCAGGAACGTACGGCCGTCGACCCGCACGTTGACCGGCCAGTTCCCGCCGGACGCGGAGAACGGCCCGTCCGTCACCCGGCCGTCCCGCTCCCGCCCGGTGCCCCCGAGGAAGTCCGGCCCCCACAGGGAGGCGCGCGGCGTCCGGTCGACCGTCCAGTCCCAGTAGGGCAGCGTCACCGACGCGTCCACCGACTGCAGTGCCCGCTCGAACTCCAGAAGGAATCTTCGGTGCCAGGGGAGGAAGGACGGTGAGCGGTGCCCGGTCCGCTCCCCATTGTCGGTGTCGGAGACGATGAAGGAGTTGTGCGTCGTGACGAACTCGTCGTAGCGGCCGCTGCGCTTCAGCTCCAGCAGCGCGGCGACGAAACGCCGCTTCTCGTCGGCGGTCAGGGTGGACTGGTTCTTGCGGACAGCCATGTGCGGGTGCTCCAGATGCCGTGCGTGGTGGGTCAGTTGGCGGGGAAGGGCAGCAGGGGCGCGCCCTGCAGTTCGTCCACAGCGGCGCGGGCGGCGGCGCGCGGGGTGGCGACCGGGTCGTAGTGGCTGACGACGCTGATCCAGCTGCCGTCGGCGTTGCGCATCACGTGCAGCTCCACCCCGTCGACGAACACCGCGTAGCCCGCGCCGTGATGGCCGTGGTGACCGGACCCGGTGGCCGGGCGGCCCTGTATCCGGCGGCCCTTGTAGACCTCGTCGAAGGTGCCGGGGGAGTCGTGGTGACCGGCGGCCGAGGCCGGGGTGACGGCTGACAACGCCCCCGCGCTCGTGGCGAGGACGGCCGCGGCGGTGAGCGCGCTGCGACGGCTGAGTTCCGGCATGCGGACCTCCTGGGTGGGTTCGGCTGATGACCCCGCATGCCTACCGGCCCGCCCGCTACCGGGAGAAATCCACGCGAGCCGGTTGGCTGCGATCCGGGCAATTCCCCTTATGTCGTGCAAGGTTGAACCAAGATGATCTTGCTTCAAGGGGGCCGGGCGTGAGCGCGGAAGGGGAAATTCCACCCGCGAAGGGTGCTGTGGCGCGAGTTTCCGCCCGGGTCGCCCGTTGCCCGTGGTGCGCGTCACGCAGCGAAACTGGCGCGATTCGGTGGCCTGAGGTCGGGGCGCACCGGCCCCGACCGTCCAGGCGTACCTCACGCCCTGGCGAACAGCCGGTCCAGGAAGGCGTTGCCGTACACGCGGTGCGGGTCGAGCCGGTCCAGCACCCTGCCCGCCTCCGTCCACTCGGCGGAGCCGACCGCCGCCGGTACGACGCCGTCCAGCATCTCCTCGTCGCTCCACACCCCGTCGTCCGTGTACGCCCACCCCTTGGACCACTCCACCCGGGTGAGCGCGGAACCGCCGTCGAACGTGCGCAGGAGGAACCGCTCGATCTCGCGCAGGAAGGACTCCGCGTCCGGTGTGCCCGGCAGCGTGAGGACGTCCAGCCACACGGCCGTGTCCCACTCGGGGTGCTCCTCGGGCGGCCGGAGCGCCGACAGCAGGGGCGGGCGGGCCCCGGGCACCCCCACGTCGCCCGGGTCGTCCAGGCCGGTCACCCGGATCTCCACCGAGCCGTTGACCGGGAAGCTGCCCCGGGCGGCGTACGCCGTCAGCCGCTCGCGGTAGAAGGCGGCGAACTCGGAGACGACCTCCTGCACCCGGTCCCGCGAGGTGAGGACCGCGTAGCCGTCGGCGTGCACCCGCAGCGTGCTCGGCTTCAGGTACAGCAGCGTGTTCTTGGACGGCCCCCACAGGTCGGCGGACAGCGTCGTCACCAGCCCCAGCGCAGCGGCCTCGTACTGGGCGGTGCCGAGCACCGGCGCCAGGTACCAGGCCGCGTCCGACGTCATCCGGCCGACCAGCTCCGCCACCGGCCCCGGGATGTTGTCCGAGAACGGGTAGTTGTACGGCCGCGTCACCTTCCGCGAGGTCAGCGGCCGGGTGGGCGAGACGCTCCACACCTTCAGCCAGGGATGCTCGGTGAAGGCGAACCAGATCGCCTCGACCCGCCCCGCCTCGTCCAGGTAGCTCGCGAAGGTCCGCCCCCCGCCCGAGCCGGGCGCGGCGAACAGCTCCCCGGCCGGGACGTCCGTACGGCTCACGCACCTGAGGTCGGTGTTCGCGCCCACCCGCAGCACCACCTCGGTCACCAGGGACCGGCCGAGGTGGGTCAGCAGCGCGGCGCAGTCCGCCTCGTCACGGTGGAACGTGCGCAGCACGTACGCGCCGGCCCCGGAGTCCCACACGACCGCCGTCAGGGACAGGATCAGATTGCTGAGCGAGCCGTACGTGTGCCCGGACCGCCGTCGCTCACCCCGCGCGGGTACGGCGGTGCCGTGCGCGTCGACGGCGAGCGCACCGCCCAGCGTCAGCACGCCGGGAGCGGGAGCGGCCGTGACGCCGAGGCCGTGTCCCTCCAGGAAGGTCAGCAGGGCCTCCATGGTCACGCCGGTTCCGGCACGCACGGCGGTGGGGGAGTCCAGGGCCAGGCCGGTGAGGTGGGGCGTGGTGTCGACGAGGAGGACCGGCGCACCGGACGGCGTCCCCTCCGTGACCGTCAGGGGTGACCAGCCGTGCGAGGCGCCCCGGGCGCGCACCCGCCACCCATGCCGCCACGCCCAGTTGACGACGGCGACCAGCTGGTCCGGGCTGTCCGGCGCGCAGGCCCACAGCCCGTCGGCGGTGATCTCACCGACCCAGTTCCGGTACGCCGAGCGGTACAGCGCGACGTCCCCGGGGAAGCCGGGCAGCTCCGCGGCGGCGGCCGCCGGATCCGCCGGCAGACCGGGTACGGCGGCCAGCGCGGCGGCGGTGAGAAGGAGGCGCCGGCGCGTCCAGGACGAGGCGTCCGACGGGTGGTTGCTCGCTGAACCTGTGGTCACGTGAGGCCACGCTAGGGGTCCGTTGACACGTGACGTGTTCCTGTCGCATCGATTCACTCGTGTGAGTGAATTGCGCGGGCTCGACGGGACGGAGGGATACGTTCCGCGCGGTGCTGTGACAGGTGACAGACTGACGCCCATGGACGAGCGCACATTCGACAGGTCGGGTCAGCACGCTTCCGTCATCGGACTGGGCACCTGGCAGCTGGGTGCCGACTGGGGAGACGTCGACGACAAGGAAGCCCTCGCGGTGCTGGAGGCGGCGGCGGAGGCCGGGGTGACCTTCTTCGACACCGCCGACGTGTACGGCGACGGCCGCAGCGAGCAGACCATCGCCGCGTTCCTCAGCGGCCGCCCGGACCTGCACGTCATGGTCGCCACGAAGATGGGCCGCCGGGTCGACCAGATCCCCGGAAACTACGTGCTCGACAACTTCCGTGCCTGGAACGACCGTTCCCGGCGCAACCTCGGCGTCGACCGGATCGACCTGGTGCAGCTGCACTGCCCGCCGACACCCGTCTACTCCACGGACGAGGTGTTCGACGCGCTCGACACCCTGGTCGAGGAGGAGCGGGTCGCCGCCTACGGCGTCAGCGTCGAGACCTGCGAGGAGGCACTGACCGCGATCGCCCGGCCGAACGTGGCGAGCGTGCAGATCATCCTCAACCCGTTCCGCATGAAGCCCCTGCGCGAGGTGCTCCCGGCCGCCCGTGCGGCGGGCGTCGGCATCATCGCCCGGGTGCCGCTGGCCTCCGGCCTGCTCTCCGGCAAGTACACCCGGGACACCGTCTTCCCGGAGAACGACCACCGCACCTACAACCGGCACGGCGAGGCCTTCGACCAGGGCGAGACCTTCTCCGGCGTCGACTACGCCACCGGTGTGGAGGCGGCCGCCGAGTTCGCGGCGCTCGCCCCCGAGGGCTGCACCCCGGCCCAGCTGGCCCTGCGCTGGATCGTCGAGCAGCCCGGCGTCACGACCGTGATCCCCGGCGCGCGCTCGCCCGAGCAGGCCCGGGCCAACGCGGCCGCCGCCCGCCTCCCGGAGCTGCCCGGTGAGACCCTGGCCGCGATCCGCGACCTGTACGACCGGCGAATCAAGGACCAGGTCGAATCCCGCTGGTGAGGCCGGCTCTCACGGCTCGAGGAGCAGCTGCCGCTCCTGCTCCTGGTCGCCGGAGGCGGCACCGTCGTCGCGTGCCGTGAAAGCCCGGGTGAGCGTGTCGCTCGCCCTCCGCACGGCCTCCGGGCTGCCCTGCACGGTGACGGTCACCGGCGCGGACAGCCGCCCGGAGGCCTTTGCGTCACCACCGGCGGAGCCCGCGCCGCTCTCCCCGTCGAAGGTCGCCGTGTGGACCGTCGCGTTCCCGTCGGCGGGGACCTCGTCCGGCGCCCCGAACGTGCCTTCCAGGGCCCGGACGACCGCTCGCGCGTCGTCGGTGCCTCCGCCGCTGAGCGTGACGGTGAGCTGCGTACCGGACATGCGTCCACGACCTCCTCGGGCTCTGCGTCATTCGCGCCGTCCGTGTAACCGTCCCCTGATCGCTCAAACCGCCGCAGGTCCCGGGACGAGGAGTCGTTCCGGGGAACCCGGGAAAGAGGAGGGCTCGGATCTCACATCGGGAGGAAACAGTGGCGGACGCGGCTGAGGGCGGGGCCATGCGCCGGGGGCGCAACGAGACGGAGGAGGAGAGAGCGGACCGGATGTGGCAGGAGCTCATCCAGGAGGTCCGCGTGGCGCAGATGGGCGTCCAGATCCTGTTCGGCTTCCTGCTCACCGTGGTGTTCACCGAGAAGTACGCGAAACTCTCCGACACCGACCAGACGATCTACCTCGTGACGGTGGTCCTGGGCGCCTGCGCGACGGGGGCGCTGATAGGACCGGTGTCCCTGCACCGCCTCGTCTCCGGGCGGCGCGTCAAACCCCAGGCGGTGCAGCTGGCCTCCCGGCTCACCCTGCTCGGCCTCGTGCTGCTGCTCGCCACGACGACCGCCTCACTGCTGCTGATCCTGCGCGTGGCGACGCATAACGGATTCGTGCCCTACCTCGTCGCCGGCGTGGTCGGCTGGTACCTGCTGTGCTGGTTCGTCCTGCCGCTGTGGACCCGCCGCCGTCACACCTCGCGGTGACGGCACCATGGCCAGTCGCCGGTCGTGCACCCGGCTGAGCAGCAGCAGCGACGCGCTCGCTCCGATCAGCGCGCAGAACATGTCCCACTGCGTGTCCCAGACATCGCCCTGGGTGGCCAGGAAGGCGTGCGCCGCGTGCCCGCCGGCCACGGCGGCGGCCCATTCGAGCATCTCGAAGACGGCGCTGAAGGCCAGGCAGACGCAGAGGGTCAGCGGCGCGAGCCAGCGGCTGCCGCGCAGCGGCGAGGTGCGCACCAGCAGCTCGCGCACCAGCACGGCCGGGACGAAGCCCTGCATCAGGTGGCCGAGCCGGTCGTAGGGATTGCGGTCCAGGCCGAAGGCGTCCCGGACCCGGTCGCCGAGCGGTACCTCGGCGTACGTGTAGTGGCCGCCCACCATCAGCACCACGGCGTGGGCGGCCAGCAGGCAGCACAGCAGGCCGGTGAGCGGGAAGCGCCGCCGGGTCAGCACCAGCAGCGGCAGACCCACGACGACCCAGACGACCTCCAGGAACCAGGTCATGCGGTCGTGCGGGTGCCATCCGGACAGGACCAGCACCCCGAGCACACCGCAGGCGAGGGCGGCGGGCAGCGACGGCCGGCGACCCGGGCGTACGTCGGACACAGCGGACATGGCGGGCTCCTCTTCGGGGGAGCCCATCGTCGTGCCGGGGGCAGGCCCCCGGCACGAGTACGCCTACTCATACCGGCCGCCGTTCAGCCCCCGGCGAGGACCCCCGCCAGGAAGTCGTCGACATGGACCTCCTCGCGGCCCGGCGGGACCACCTCGTGGGTCTCTCGCAGGAACGCCGCGAACCCGGGCGCCCACCCGAACACCACCGCGTGGTGCCGGCCGCCGTCGGGGCGGGCATCGCCGAGGAACTCCATGCGCAGCTCCTGCCACATCCCCCGCGACTGCGGGCGCATCCGCACGTCGCCCACTCCGACCGGACGGCGCAGCGCGTCGCCGAGCATCTCCCGGTCCAGTTGCCACCGGGCGAGGACACGGCCGTCATGGCTGAAGACCACGGTGACGGCGAACGGGTCCGCGGCGTCGTAGCTCAGGTGGGCGAGCACGGAGAAACGTTCCGTGTCACCCGCCTGGAGCTGCACCACCAGCGTCTTGTGGACGAACGAGTTCACGAGGGGGCCTCCGGGAAGAACCGACGTAGAGCCCTCTAGTACCCCCGATTCTGCTGAAATGCTCAGCCGACCGGGTGATTCCCACGGGCACCGCGCAGCGACTCGATACAGACGGCGACCGCCCGCTGCAGCTCCTCCAGGCGCTGCACCATGTCGTCCTCGTAGAACTCTCCGGCGTCGTCGAAGGTCAGCTCTTCGAACACCTTCGTCGCCTTCTGCAGGCTGCTGTAGAACTTCGTGCGCTGCTCCTGCACCCGCAGCCCCGGGTCCGCTTCCACGGCCTCGGCCACGAGGGACTTCATGGTGTCGTAGGCCTCGGCGGCCCACTCGCCGGCGTCCTCGCCCTCGTCCAGCTCGTCGATGAGCGACAGGTGGCGCTCGGCCTCCTGACGAAGGTCGGCGGGCGCGTCGACGGTCTGCCCGGCGGGCGTCTTGATCTGACCCGACTCGGCGATCTGGCGCACGTATCCGATCCGGTCGGCCGCCCTGCTCTCACCGGCGACGGCCTTCTTCAGCTCGTCGGTGCGCACGACGTCGCGGGCCAGCTCCGACTGGAGGTCCGGGTCCTCACGGACCCGGTCCAGCAGGGCCTGGCGGGCCGCTCGGGCGGTGGACGGGTCGGCGAGGATCGCGGCCCGCAGGGCGGTGGGGTTCTCCGCGACCTCCAGCGCCTTCGTGGGCCGGATGCCCTCCGCCTCGGCGGCCTCGGAGATGGCGGCGCCGCGCTCGGACGTGGCGCTGTTGCGCGAGACGTAGTAGCTCAGCCACACGTCGGCGTCCGGCAGATCCACCTCCTGACCCGGCGTCAGCGCCTCGAACTGCGGGACCATCCCGTCGTCAGCCGCCCGGTCCCACGCCTTGTAGTAGCGCATGACCCGCTCCGGGGAGCAGCCGGCGAGCTCCGCGAACTCCTTCGCGGACACCTTCGGCGTCTCGTCCGCGCCCTGCCCGCCGGGCCGCACGCTGCGCGCCACCTTCAGCCCGAAGGCCCACCCTCCGGTCCGGGCGTACGCCCCGAACTCCCGCGCGTCCCGCACGACGAGGTCGGACACGGGCGCCGGAGCGGCGGGAGACGTCTCGGGCGGGGTCATGGCTACGGTCACGGACGACTCTCCTGAGCAAGGCGGATCGGATGGAGCATGGTGCGGACGGAAGCCTAGCGGCACCCTGTGACCTCGCCGTTCGCCGCCCGCACGGCCGGCCCGAACCGGTGTCGCCCCGGGTGGGGGTGCGCGGGGAACGCCCGCCATGGTGCGCGTGCGAGCAGGGGGTTCCCGCCACGACGGAGCAGGCCCGGCGGATCAGAGCGCTCGTGAAGAAGAGCCCCCCGGAGCGGAGGGCTCAACTGGTCGAGCGAACAGTGCAGGCGCCGGCCGAGGGCTTCAGCCGAACGCGTCGCGCAGCGCGGGCAGCAGGGTCTTCTCCGACCAGTCCAGATACGCCGGCTGCGACTCGCCGCCGATCTGCACCAGGGCGACCTCGGTGAATCCGGCCTCGGCGTACGGGCGTACGGCCTCGACGAACGCATCCGGGTCGTCACCGCACGGGATGGCGTCGGCGACGTCGTCCTGCGTGACGAACTGGGTCGCCGCCTCGAAGGAATCCGGGTGCGGAAGCTCCGAGTTGACCTTCCAGCCGCTGCCGAACCAGCGGAACTGGGAATGCGCCCGCTTGACGGCCGCGTCCCGGTCGGGGTCGTAGCAGACCGGCAGCTGGCCGACGCGGGGCTTGCCCTCGCCGCCGTGCCGGTCGAACGACTCCAGCAGCCCGGCCTTGGGCTCGGTGGCGATGACCAGGTCGCCGAGCCGGCCCGCGAGTTCGCAGGACCGCTCCCCGGAGACGGCGATGCCGATGGGTGGCGCCTCGTCCGGCAGGTCCCACAGCCGGGCCGACTCCACGTCGAAGTGCGTGCCGCGACGGTTGACGTGGCCGCCCTCGAAGAGGGCCCGGATGATCTCCACGGCCTCCTCGAACATCTCGTGCCGCACGTCGACGGACGGCCAGCCGCCGCCCACCACGTGCTCGTTGAGGTTCTCACCCGATCCCAGTCCCAGCCGGAATCGGCCCTCGGACAGCAACTGCAGCGTCGCGGCCTTCTGCGCCACCACCGCAGGGTGGTAGCGGAACGTCGGACACGTCACATACGTCATCAGCGGGATACGTGACGTGGCCTGGGCCGCCGCACCGAGCACGGCCCACGCGTAGGGCGAATGGCCCTGCGAGCGCAGCCACGGGAAGTAGTGGTCGGAGGTCACCGAGAAGTCGAAGCCCGCCTCCTCGGCCCGCACCACGTGGTCGACGAGCTCTCGGGGGCCGGCCTGTTCGGTCATCATCGTGTATCCGATTTGCACCATAACCGGCGAGTCCCCTGACGGAGGACTTGAAAACTGCTCGATCAAGGTCGCCGACGGGTGCAGGATGCATCCATGAGCGCCTCCGCCCTGCCCTCCTCCGATCCCGCCGCACAAGGCGTCGACGCCCGCGGTGTGCACGCCTTCCTCGACGCCCTCGAAGCGGCGCCCGGTATCGAGCCGCACAGTCTGATGATCATGCGGCACGGGCAGCTGGTGGCCGCCGGCTGGTGGGCGCCGTACACGCCCGAACGCCGCCACCTGCTGTACTCGCTCAGCAAGAGCTTCACCGCAACCGCCGCGGCCCTGGCCGAGGCCGAGGGGCTGCTCGACTTCGACGCACCCGTGACCTCGTACTTCCCGGAGTTCGAGGCCGACATCACCGACCCGCGCAGCCGGGCCGTGCTCGTACGGCACGTGGCGTCCATGGCGAGCGGCCACCGGCGGGACACCGTCGACGAGGCCTTCGGGCGGGACGTCTCCGAGCCCGTCCGGCAGTTCCTGCTGCTGCCCCCCGACGCCGACCCGGGCACCGTCTTCGCCTACAACCAGCCCGCCACCTACACGCTCGCCGCGATCGTCCAGCGGGTGACCGGGCAGCCGCTCACCGCGTACCTGCGGCCCCGGCTGCTGGATCCGCTGGGTATCGGCGAGGTGGCCTGGCTGCGGGACCGCACCGGCCGCGAGCTCGGCTTCAGCGGCCTGCACGCCACCACCGACGCGATCGCCCGGCTCGGACAGCTGTATCTGCGCGACGGGCTGTGGCAGGGAGAGCGGCTGCTGCCCGAGGGATGGGCGGCCCGGGCCTCGCACCCCCGCACACGGACCGCCGGCGCCATGGGCGACGTGGACCGGCAGGACTGGGACCGGGGCTACGGCTACCAGTTCTGGACGTCCCGGCACGGCTACCGGGGCGACGGCGCGTTCGGCCAGTTCTGCCTGGTGCTGCCGGAGCACGACGTGGTGATCGCGGCGACCACGGCGACCGAGCGGATGCAGGAATACCTGAACCTGGTCTGGAAGCATCTGCTGCCCGCCTTCGGCCCCGAGCCGCTGACCGGCCGCGAGGCCGCCGACGCCGAACTGCGGGAGCGCCTCAACCGGCTCGCGCTGCCGCCCGCCCCGGGCCGTCCCGTACCCCCTGAACGGGAGCGGGACTGGGCAACCGCCGCCTTCACGCCCTCCGCGGCTGGACCGGTCCGCTCGGCGGGGCTCACCCGGGGCACCGACGGCTGGACGCTCACACTCACCGGAGAGAGGGACCGTCCGGACCGTCCGGACCGGCTCGGCCTGCGCATCCCGCGAGAGGGCTGGGCGGTCGCCGAGGAACCCGTCCCGACCGCGGTGAGCGGCGGCTGGACCGATGGCGGCACGCTGGCCGTGGACGTGGTGTTCCTGGAGACCCCGCACCGTCTGGCGCTGACCTGCTCCCTCGCGGAGGGGACGCTCACCGGGCACTGGTGCACCACTCCGCTGCACGGCGGCCCCCTCACCGCCCTGCGCGCCCCGCGCCGGTCAGTCTGAGTCCGGCCGGAAGGTCTTGAAGAAGGTGCGCAGCGCCTCCTGGTTGGCGGCTTCGTCCCAGTCGGCGTCCGGTGTGGTCCAGCGCAGCGAGAAGCTCCGGCCCCCACCGAGCAGGAAGCCGCGGCCGTAGGTGTGCACCCGGGTGCCGTCGGCGTACGCGGTCCACTCCATGTCGGCCGCCTTGCGGCCCTGGTACGTCGTCGCGCGGATCGCGCCGATCCGGTCGTAGCCGTCGGCCTGTTTGAGGTTGGGTTCGACGTCGTCCCGCCACACGACGACGGGGTCCGGACCCGCCTGGTCGCTGTAGGTGACGGCCAGCGTGCGGTCGTCGTCCTCGGCGCCGAAGACGACCCGGTACGCCTCGCCGTCACGGTCGGTGTCCAGCCGCTTGAAGCCCTTGGGGAGCGCGACGGAGAAGCCCTCCGGCGCCCGGTAGCGCTGGAACCCGGGCGGCAGGGCCGTGGCCGGGGAGGAGGGGGTGCGCGTGGGTGTGGGGGAGGGGGACTCGGGTGGGCTGGGCACCGCGGACGGTTCGGCACTGTCGCCGCCGGTGCCCTCGCCCGGCGTGGCGGCGGAGGCCGGTGGCCGGGCCGGCGATTCGGCCGCGTCGCTGCCGCCGTCCGTGCCCGGCAGCCCCTGGGTCGCGGCGAGCACGGCGACCGCCACGGTGACGACGGCCAGGGCCGTTCCCGCCACCATGGTGCGTCTGCTCCACGCCGGGCTGCCCGTCCGCACCGCGGCGTAGGCGCCGCGCAGCCGCGGGGCCGGTGCCAGGGCGGCCTCGGGGTCCTCACTGAGGGCGCGGGTCAGCGCCTCACGCACCACCGGGCGGGTCAGCCGCTCTCGTGAGTCCTTGCGGAGCAGGCCCTGCACGACCTGGGTGAGCGGCCCGGCGCGCACCGGCGTGCGCAGCGGAAGCCGGTCGACGCCCTTCAGGGTGTTCTCCGGTCGCCCCCGGTCCCGGAAGGGCGGGCGCCCCTCGACCGTCGTGTACAGGATCGCGCCCAGCGCCCACAGATCGGCCGCGGGGCCGATGCGCTGGTCACGGGCCTGCTCCGGGGAGGCGAACGCGGGCGCCGTCAGCCGGGGCGCGAGGGTCGCCCCGGCCAGGCCGAAGCCGGTGACGACGACCGAGTGATCCTCGCGCACGAACACCTGGCCGGGGCTGAGTTCGCCGTGCGTGATGCCCCCGGCGTGCGCCGCGTCCAGCACGTCGAGCAGCTCCAGGCCGATCCGCGCCGCCCGCACGTAGTTGAACGTGCCCTGCTCGGAAAGGAGTTCACCGAGGGGGGTGCCGTCGATCCACTCGTTGACCGTCCACAGGGTGCCTGCCTCCTCGACCGCGTCGACGACCGCGGCGATCCGGCCGGGGCACAGCAGCGCCATGTTCTCGGTCGTGCGCAGCAGGCGGGCGGCAGCCCGGCGCTCGGCCCCGCGCGGGTCCTCCGGAAGCCCGATCTGGGTCACGAGGCACGGGCGGGAGATCTCGCCGGCCCCGGTGTCCTCGGCATACCAGCAGATGCGGTTGGTCTCGCGATGAATGATCTCGAGCAGCCGGTACCGGCCGGCGACCAACTGGTGTGTGGAGACGTGCGCCCTGCCCATGGCCATCCCTCGCTGGAAACCTGGCTCTCACCTTTTCCAGAAGTACGGGGGGCGAGGCGGCCTGCGTTCAAACGGATCGCAACTCCGTGATCGTTCCTGTCTTTTGTTCAAAGGGTGGGAGCAAGTGTGCGAAGAAAGAGGGTCTTTCGCGGGCCCGTGCGCGGCTCACCTCGGCAGCCCGGCGCGCGGCGGGCGCGAGGAATTCGGCCGCCGCAACCCGTTGATTCGGGAATTCGGGCCCGGCCTGGAGGTAACCGGCGGTAAATGCGAAGGCGTACAACGTCTGAACTCGGAGCCCTCCGATGAATAGCGCGACGGATTCTCCGGGAGGGGCCCGAACGTCAGCGCAGCCCGAAGCGACGCGACCAGGCGAACACGTCGTCCGTCGTCGCGTTGCCCCCGCACACCACCAGACCGAGCCGCGCCCCGTCGCCGACCCGGTCCAGGACCTGCCGGGCCGCGGGCAGCAGGCAGCCGGCCGCCGGTTCGGCCCACACCTTGGCGTGGTCGGCCAGGTCCAGCACGCCCTGCACGGCCTCCCGGTCCGGAACCACGAGGACCTCGGTGACCAGGGCCGAGACATGGTCGTACGTCAGCTGCGACACGGACGGGGCGCTGAGGGTGGAGACGATCGACGACAGGGCGACCGGGAGCGGGCCGCCCGCCGCCAGTGCCTCGGACATGGCCTGCGCGCCCTCGGTCTCCACGCCCCACACCCGCACGCCGGGCCGGCGCGCCCGCAGTGCTGCGGCGACACCGGAGATCAGGCCGCCGCCCCCGATGCTCACCAGCACGTCCGTGAGTTCGCCGGCGTCGGCGGCGAACTCCAGCCCGACCGTGCCCTGTCCCGCGATCACCGCGGGGTCGTCGAAGGGATGGACCAGCGTCAGGCCCTCCTGCTGAAGCCGCGCCATGAGCGCGAAGGCGCCGTCCATGTCATCGGTCAGCCGCACCGACGCACCGGCCTCCTCCGCGATCTCCACGGCACGGGCGGGCGCCGAACGGGGCATCACCACCGTGGCCTTCACATCGAGGGCCGCGGCCATGACCGCGACGGCGATGCCGTGGTTGCCGCCGCTGACCGCCACGACCCCGGCGGCCCGCTCCGCCTCGCTCAGCGACAGCAGCTTCGCCGCCGCCCCGCGTGCCTTGAACGAGCCGGTGCGCTGCAGCAGTTCGAGTTTCACGGTGACCGGTGCACCGAGCAGCGCCGACAGCCCCGGGCTGTCCACGGTCGGAGTGCGCACGACGTGCCCGGCGATTCGCCCGGCCGCGGCTTCGATCTCCGGAATGCCGATCATGGCAGTCGTCCTTCCGGCGCGGGGTCGCGGAACGCGCCGTATCGAACCCTGACGTGTCGAGGGGGCCGAGGTCAAAGCGGTGCGGGGGCCTGCCCTGTGTCACGGACGCACCCGGCCCCGGCGGTTCAGACGTCGCGCCGCACCAGGTACTCCAGCAGCGACCGCAGGTCCCCGACGGCCTCCGCTGCCAGCGGAGCTCCGGCGAGTGAGGCCTCGACGGCGGTGAGGTGCCGGCGGGCCTCCGCCAGGGCCGCGGCACGGCCGCCCGCCTCCTCGATGAGCGCGGCCGCCGTGTCGGTCGCCGCACCCGAGTCGAGGAGTGCGGCGATCCGGCCGCCCATCGGGGAGCCGAGCGCCACCAGCACCGGGAACGTCTTCTTCCGCTCGCGCAGATCACCGTGGACCGGTTTACCGGTGACGCCGGGGTCACCCCAGATGCCCAGCACGTCGTCGACGATCTGGAACGCGACCCCCAGGTGCCGGCCCGCCCGGTCGAGCGCGGCGGCCGTCTCGGGGCGGGCACCGCCCAGTACGGCACCGAGCGCCGCCGCGCAGCCCAGCAGCGCGCCCGTCTTGTGCTCCGCCATCGCCCGGTACTCGTCGGGGCGTACCCGCTCCGGGCCGGTCCACGGGCGGTCGGCGAACAGCAGGTCGTCCGCCTGCCCGCGCACCAGGTCACCCAGCGCCACGGACAGCGTGCGCACACCCGCGGCACCACCGGGCTGCGCGGCCAGCGTCTCGACGGCCAGGGCGAACAGGGCGTCGCCCGCCAGCACCGCGGGACCCGTGCCGTAGGCCCGCCACACGGCCGGGCGGCGGCGCCGGTCCGCGTCGCCGTCCATGATGTCGTCGTGCAGCAGGGAGAAGGTGTGCACCAGCTCCACCGCGACAGCCGCGGCCACCCCGGCCCGGCCCGGCGCACCGGCCGCCTCCGCGCCGAGCACCGCGAGCGCCTGCCGCACGCCCTTGCCGCCGGAGGCCACGGCCGGAGCACCCCCGACCTCGCACCAGCCGAGGGAGTACGCGGCCATCTCGCCCACCCAGGGGTGCAGCCGCCCCACGGCCTCTTCCAGGGCGGGCCGGACCAGGGCGCGGCAGCGGTCGAGAACGGCGGGAACGTCCCGGGCGCCGGCCGCGCGATCGTGCGCCTCGCCCCGCAGCGCTGTCCGTGTGGTGGCGGTCGCCTCGGCCGCCGTGCCCTGCCGTGACCGCCGCACGGTGGCCGGGGCCGAAGCCGTCGCGCCCTCGTGCGCCGCCTGTCCGGCTCCCCGGGGCGGTGGGGCCTGGGTGGCCGGGGCCCTCGTGCCCTGGTGTGCGGTCTGCCGGGTCTCCCGGGGCGGTGGGGCCTGGGTGGCCGGGGCCCTCGTGCCCTGGTGCGCCGTCTGTCCGGCTTCCCGGGGCGGTGGGGCCTGCGTGAGCGGCGCCGATGCCGCCGTGGCGTTCCTCCGGGCATTCTCCACCGTCGTCGGCAGCGCCGTCACAGGGCCGCCCCCGTCGTCCGCCCGGCCGACGGTATGCCGAGTTCCTCGTGGGCCCGGGCCACCATCAGGCGGGCGTGCTGCAGGCCGATGCGCTCCAGCAGGCCGGCGAGGTCGGCCAGTTCGGCCGCCGTCTCGTCACGGTCGCGGCCCAGGCGGGCCAGGGACTTGGTGAGTCCCAGCCGCGAGAGTGCCTCCCCGCGCGGCTCGCTCATCTCGCGGAACTCCGCGAGCGCCTGCTCGTACAGCGCACGCGCCTGCTCGTAACGCCCCGCCCGGTACAGGACGTTGCCGCGCATCTTGTGGTTGTAGGCGAGCGCACTGGACAGCCGCATCGCCCGGCACGTCGTCTCCGCCTCGGTCAGCAGCTCCAGGGCCCGCTCGGTGTCCTGGTCGCGCACCGACACCACATCGGCCAGCCCGCGCAGCGCCCACGCGTGGCCGCGGCGGTCGTCGGCACGAGCGGCGATTTCGGCGGCCTCCTCGAACAGTGCGTACGCCGAGTCGTAGCGGCCGGTGTTGCGGTGCATCTGCGCGATGCCCTCCAGCGCCCACACGGTGTGCCGTGCCTCCCCGCGCCGCCGGGCCTCGGCGAGCAACTGCTCGTGCAGCCGGCCGACGGCCTCGTAGTCGCCCTGAATGCGGCCGGTCTCGGCCAGACCGGCCAGCGAGTAGCCGCGCACGACGATGTCCCCGCCGCGTTCGCCGAGGTCGGCGGCCAGCTGGAGCAGCCTGCGGGCCAGCCGGAGCGCGCCGCGCTGCCGGGCCAGGGTGCCGCCGCTCCACAAGGCCCAGGCCATCGCCCCGGCGTCCCCGGCCTGCCGGGCCGCGCGGTAGCTCGCCTTCCAGGCCCGGTCCGCGTCCTCGACCCGGCCCAGCCGGCGGTGCGCCTCGGCCACCGCGAGCCCGGAACGCGCCGCCTCCCCGGGCTGTCCGGCGCGCTCGGCCGCTCTCAACTGCTCGGTACCGGCGGCCAGGACGTCGGTGAGCGAGGAGTTGACGGACAGGGTGGTGAGCGCGCCCTGGTACTCCGGGGCGAATGCCTTGCCGTACATCGATGCCTTTCGGTCCGTATGCCCACCGTCTATACATAGTGCGTATACATGGTGTGCATAGAAGGGTGAAAACCTGCCCTGGCCACAAGGGCCAGGGCAGTACCTGTTGCCGATCAAGACGTCGGCGGAACGGACCGGGTTGCCTGTGAGGCGCAGATCACCTGATGGGTGTTCAGTGCTGACCGGCTTTCTGCGGTGTCGCCTCGCTCGGCCGGACGACGACGTATCCCTCGCCCTGGATTAGCAGTTGCACGGCCTCGCCGGAGCCGCCGCGCAGCATCGATCCGATGGATTGCGAGCGGTGCAGCGAGGTCTGCAGCCCCGCGGTCCAGCCGACGATCGCGTCGGTGTCGACGTACACCGGGTACTGCGGCGAGACCGGGATGACGAGCGGGTTGCCCTCGCACACCAGACCCAGCTTGCCGTGCCCGGTGAAGACGCTGTTGAACAGACCGCCGCCGGTGATGCCGGCGCCCTTCACGGTGGCGATGCGGTACGACAACGTGGCGTCGAAACACAGGACGTTGCGGCCGTTGACCGTGAACTCGTCGCCCGGCTCGACATCGACGATGAAACAGTTCTGTGCCTCGTGTGCGAACCAGGCCTCGCCCTGTCCGCGCACCGCCATCAGCGGCAGGCCCTCCCCGGTGACCGCGCGCTTGAGCATGCCGCCCACGCCCTGGCCCTTGCGCTCGAACTGGAGGTTGCCGCGGTAGGAGATCATCGCTCCCTGCCGGGCGAGCATCTCGCCGTTCACCGTGTACCGGACGCACTTGGCGTTCTCGATCGTCATGCCCGGCGCCACGGCCGGCTGCACCATGTGCTCACTGGAAAAGAGGTCACCCTTCATACCGGCATCCTCGCCCGGAGCGTTTCCCTCCGCCAAGATCACGCGGAAGGCGGCTTCACCCGCCCACGGCTCACGCCACTTCACCGACCACGCGGGACGGCACGCCCGTCGAGGGGCACGCCCGGGCGAGGCCACCTGCACAGCGCTGCAGACCGCACCACTACGGTGAGGTACGCCGGGACGACCTCCGCCCGCACACGCCCCGACCGGCCGAAGGAGCGCCGACGATGTCCCGCACCGCACGCCCCCGCTGCCGAGCCGCCCTGGCCGCCCTCACCTGCTGCGTCGCGGTGGGCTGCGGGACGGGCACGGCGCCTCAGGGGGGCCGGCCCAGCCCGCCGCCCAGCGCCCCGAGGGCGGCCGGGCCCAGTGTGGTCACCTGGGCCTCCTCCGCCGGACACGTGGGCGAGGCGGCCGACGGCCGCGGCTACCGGCTGATGGTGCGCACCAGCGTGGGCGGCGGCGACCTCAGGGTGCGGCTGTCCAACGCCTTCGGCGACCAGCCGGTGACGTTCGCCAACGTCCACGCGGGCCTGCGACAGGGCGGTGCCGCACTCGTCCCCGGCAGCAACAGGCGCCTGACCTTCGACGGCGCCCGCTCCGTCACCGTCCCCGCCGGTGGCATCGTCTACAGCGACCCGCTGCCCGGCCGTGTTCCGGCCGGGCGCACCCTCGCGGTCAGCATGTACGTGCCCCGGGCGGGCGGCGCGCTCACCGGACACTGGCTGGCGATGCAGACGTCCTACAAGACCGTCGGCGACCACGCCGCGGAGGAGAGCGCGACCCACTGGAAGCAGCGGACCGGCTCCTGGTTCTACCTCGACGCGGTCACCGTACGGCCCCGCGAGAGGACGGGCGCCGTGGCCGCCCTCGGCGACTCCATCACCGACGGCTGGCATTCCACGACCGACCGGGACCGCCGCTGGCCCGACTTCCTGGCCCGCCGCCTGGCCGAGTCCACCGGCACCGGTGTCGAGGGGGTGGCCAACGCGGGCATCGCCGGGAACAAGGTCCTCCTCGACGGCCCCGGGCAGAGCGCCCTGAACCGGGTGCAGCGCGACGCGCTCTCGCTGCCGGGCGTGCGCACGGTGTTCCTCTTCCAGGGCGTCAACGACATCAAGGCCGAACCCGGCGCCACCGGCGCGGGGTTGATCGCCGGGTACCGCAAGCTGATCGACCGGGCGCACGCGGCCGGGAAGTGCGTCGTCGGAGCCACGATCGCCCCCTACAAGGGCTGGCAGGAGTGGGACCCCGCCGGGGAAGCGGTGCGGCGGCAGGTCAACGCCTTCATCCGCGACAGCGGCGAGTTCGACGGGGTCGCCGACTTCGACCGCGTCCTGCGCAGCCCCGAGGACCCCGAGCGGATCCGTCCCGCCTTCGACGGCGGCGACCATCTGCACCCCGACGACCAGGGGATGCGGGCGATGGCCGACGCCGTCGACCTGGACAGCCTCGACTGCGGGGTCGGCTAGGTGTGCTGTCCGGGGGCGACACGGCAGATGGGCGTGCCACGCCCCGCGGCGCCGACATGATCCGAACGGCGGGCCCTTGACCCCGGTCGCCTCGGCCGGCTGCTCGGGCGGTCAGCCGGACGTCGTCGGCTCCGGGGCGATCAGGCCTTCGCGGTAGGCGATCGCCACCGCCTCGCCGCGGCTCGACGCGCCCACCTTGGCGAGGATGTTGGAGACGTGGACGCTCGCGGTCTTGCCGCTGATGAACAGCTCTTCGCCGATCTGCCGGTTGCTGCGGCCGAGGGCGAGCAGTCGCAGCACGTCCTGCTCGCGGGCGGTGAGGACGGCGGCCCGGTCGTCGCTGCCGGGCCTGTCCGACAGCCGGCCGCGACGGATCAGGTCGTCCACCTGTTCGCGCAGCGGCGGGGCGCCGAGGTGGTCCGCGGTCTCGCGCACGGCCCGGGCCTCGGACGCCGCCTCCTCGCGCCGCCCGGCCGCCACCAGGGCCTCGGCGTACCGCAGCCGGCACCGCGCCCGCTCGTAGACGTCGCCGTAGCCGAACGCCGACACCACCCTCGCCCAGGCGGCCGCGTCCGGGCCCGACGCGGCCCTGATCCACTCGGCCTCGGCCCGGGCCAGCCACGCCTGCCCTTCGGGTCCTTGGGGCGTGCCGTCGTCGCGGGTGGCCGTGGTCCGTGCCAGTTCCACCAGTTCGGTCGCGGTGTCCGTCCAGCGACGGGCTCCGGCCTCGTCACCGGCCGACCGCAGCCCGGCCGCCGCGTCGGCCACCGCCGACAGCGCCAGCGCGGCGAGCCGCACCGTGACGTCCGGGCGCGTACCCGACTCGTCGACGAGGGCCGAGACCGTCGACCGCATCCACCGCACCGCGTCCTCGGGATCCCGGCGCAGCACCGCCGCGTCGGTGAGCACGATGCCCGCGACCAGGGTGGCCATCCAGTCGAACGGCTCCTCCAGCAGGGCACGCGCCCGCTCGGCGGCCGCGAAGTCACCGCGCGCGAGCATCACGTACAGGGCGGGACCCATCGTGTACCCGCCGGCGGCCGGCAGCACGTCGGCGTCGGCCGCCGCGGCACGCACACACTCGTCCCAGCGGCCCAGTACGTTCAGCACCAGCAGCCGCAGGTAGCGCATCTCCAGCGGATACGTCGACGACAGCAGCCCGGCGCGCCGGGCCCGGTCCAGACCCTCCGTCAGCCAGGGCACGCACTCCGCCAGGGCACCGGACTCGTAACAGCCCATGGCCAGGTTGAACAGGGCGCGCAGCTCCACGGGCGCGTTGCCCGAACTCCGGGCCAGCTCGCGGGCTTTGAGCAGCAGCTGCCGGCCCTCGAGGCCGCGCCGCCCCTCGCCGTCGAAAACGGCCAGGGAGATCAGCAGGTCCGCCTGGGCGTCGGTCACCCGCAGCCGCTCCGCCACCCCCAGGGCCCGGCGGGCGACCTCGAGCGCGGTCTCGTTCTCCCCGACGTGGCGTGCCGCCAGGACATGGGTGGCCGCCGCCCACACCCACGTCGGGGACGGAGGCTCCTCCGGGATCATCGCCAGTGCCTCGCTGCTGTAGGCGAACGCCGCCGTCAGGCTGTCCACGCTCAGCAGGTTCCCGGCGAGGGTGTAGCGGACCCGCGCGGCGAGTTCGGACTCGGCGTCCTGGCCGAGTCCGGCCAGCGCGGACCGGGCGAGGGAGACCGCCCGGTGCAGCTCCCCGGCGTGCGCGGCCGCCGCCGACGCCCGCAGCATCAGCGTCACCCGTTCGACGCCCGGGGGCCGGGCCCCGGGCCCGACCGCCGACCACAGGTCAAGGGCCGCTTCGAGATGCCGTTGCTCCTCGGCCGGCGCACCGACCCGCCGGGCGTGATCGGCGGCCTCCAGCGACGCGGCCAGCGCCTCGGGGAGATCGTGGCTCTCCCGGTAGTGGTGGGCGCGCTCGGCGGCGCTCTCGGCCCGTCCGCGCCCGGCGAGCAGCCGTGCGAACGCGCCGTGCAGCCTCGCCCGCTCCCCGGGCAGCAAGTCGGCGTAGACGGCCTCGCGGGCGAGCGCGTGCCGGAACGAGTACGTGTCCCCTTCGCCGGCCACGAGCAGCTGCCGGCCCACCGCCTCACGCAGCGCCGACTCCAGCTCCGCCTCCGGCAGCCCGGCCGCCTCCCGCAGCAGGTCGTGCTCCACCCGGCGCCCGGCGACGGAGGCGGTCCGCAGCACCTGCTGCGCCATCTCGGAGAGCTGCTCGAAACGGATCAGCAGCACATCGGCGAGCCCGCTGGGCACACCACCCGACTCGGTGTCGGTGGCGGCGAGCAGCTCCTCCGCGTAGAAGGCGTTCCCCTCGGCCCGCTCCACGATCCGCCGCACCGTGGCGTCCGGCAGCGGCCGGGGCTCCAGGGCCCGCACCAGCCGGGCAACCTCGGGATCGGCCAGCGGCCGCAGTTCCATCCGCTCGACGACGGGCAGGCGTACGAGCTCCGCCAGCAGTGGCCGCAGCGGATGCCGGCGGTGCAGGTCGTCGGCCCGGTAGGAGGCGAACACCGCCAGCCGGCGCCGGAGCACACCCCGGCCCAGCAGGAACCGCAGCAGGTCCCGCGACGACTGGTCCGCCCAGTGCAGATCCTCGAGCACGAGCAGCAGCGGCGCGACCTCCGCGACCTCGGCCAGCAGCCCCGCCATCCCCTCGAACAGCCGCAGCCGGCCGTCCACGTCCCGCACGGAGCCGGTCCCGGCCCCCAGCAGCCGCTCGACCACGGGATGAGCGGCCAGAGCACCGGCGAACCGCTCTTCGGCGGCCAGCACCCCGAGAACCTCGGTGAACGGCAGATAGGGCAGCCCGACGTCCCCGAGATCCACGCAGTGCCCGGTGAGCACGGTCATGCCCGCCGCGGCGGCCTGCCTCCCGACCTCGTCGAGTACCCGGGTCTTGCCGACCCCGGCGTCCCCGGCCATCAGCACGGCCCGGGCCTCACCGCCTCGCGCGCGCTCCAGTACCCGGGAGAGTCGCATGAGTTCGGCGTCCCGCCCGACGACGGGCGTGACCGATGAAGCCTGCTGCACGGAACCAACTCTCTTCTCAGGGGCGCGGGACGTCGACATGGTGCGGCTTTGCCGCGTGGTCGCGATCAACCACCGACGAGGCGCGGCCGCCGTGCGTCGGAAAGCCTCGTTCTCCTAGGCGCGCAGAACCTTCGCCCAGTCAGCGGGCACCCGCCCCGCCGGCCCCGGCGCCGGCTGGTCATCCGGATGGCTCACCGGCTCGGCCAGCTCCGGCCCACCCTCGTACAACTCGTTCGCCTCATAATTCCAGTACCAGTCCTCACCCGGCTCGAAGCTCTGCACGAACGGATGCCCGGTCTCCCGGAAATGCCCCGTCGCGTGCTTCGCCGGCGAGCTGTCACAACACCCCACGTGCCCGCACTGCGCGCACCGCCGCAGATGGAACCACCATCCCCCGGCCGCGTCGCACTCGGCACACCCGCTGCCGCTGGGCCGCACACTGGGATCGATCCCGTTCTCGCCACTCATGCAGACTCCTCCTCGACCGCTGTCAGCGGCAGCAGTACCTGGAACCGTGTGTCGCCGGGCTCCGACTCCACCCGGATGCTGCCATGGTGCTTGTTGACCACGATCCGCCAGGAGATGTCGAGCCCCAGTCCGGTCCCCTCGCCCACCGGTTTGGTGGTGAAGAAGGGATCGAAGATCCGCTCCCGGTCCTGTGCCGGGATGCCGACGCCCGTGTCCCCGAACTCCACCAGCAGCCGGTCGTGTTCCGCGGCCGTCCGCACGGTCAGCGTCCCCTCCCCGCCCGCACTGTTCATCGCCGCGACCGCGTTGTCGATGAGGTTCGTCCACACCTGGTTGAGCTCCGCCGGATATGCGGGGATCCTCGGCAGCGTGCGGTCGTAGTCCTTGACGACCTTGATCTGCTTGCCGATCTTGCCGGACAGCATCAGCAGGGTGGAATCGAGGAGTTCGTGCACGTCGGCGTTCTGGAAGGGAGCGCGGTCGAGCTGCGAGTACTGCTTCGCCGCGTCGACGAGATGCGAGATGCGGGTGGTCGAGTCGTTGATCTCGTCCATCAGCAGCTCGGTCTCGACGGTGTAGTTGAGCCACCCGATCGCGCTGGGCAGGATGTCCTCGTCCACCGCCGCGGCGACCTGGTCCAGCCAGCCCACGTCGAGGCCGGCCTGGACGAAGGTGGGCGCGATCCGCCAGCCGTCCTCGATGCCCCGGTCGTCCAGCCAGTCGGTCACGGCGTCCTCCCGGTCGGAGGCCTCCAGCGGACTCAGCGCGGGTGCCTTCGCGACGCGCTCGGCCGTGCGCTCCTGGATGTCGATGAGGTTCGCCATGACCTCGGGGGAGTACGACCCCTGCGCGATGATCGCCAGCTTGTGGCGCATCTTGCCGACCCGCTCCCGCAGGGTGGCCGTCGCCCTCACGGCCGCCGCGGCGGGGTTGTTGAGCTCATGCGTGAGCCCCGCGGACAACGACCCCAGCGCCAGCAGCCGTTCGCGCTGCCCGATGGCCCGCTGGGCGCTCTTCGAACCGAAGAACAGCCCCTCCAGCAGATGCACCGCCATCGGGAACCACTCCTGCATGATGCCCGCGAACGTGTCGGCGGGCAGCACGAAGAACCGCGTCGGCTCCGTGACGCGCATGGAGTTGTTGTAGACCTGCCGCACCCGGTCGCCCAGGTACGCCTGCATGGACCCCGCGTACACCCCGCGCTGAGAGGTCCGGGTCACCTCCACGTCGTCCCCGCCGACCCGGCGGTACAGCACCACCGTGCCTTCGAGCATCACGTAGAAGCAGGTCGCGGGCTCGCCCTCGGTGTACACCGGCCCGGGCTCGAACCGCTCCACCCGCCCCTCGCTGCACAGCCTGCCGAGCTGCTCGGGCGTGAGCTTCTCGAACAGGAACAGCGCCCCGATCTCCTGCGGGTTGCAGGGCACCGACTGCCCGCTCATGACTGCTCCAGGTACCGGTGGACGAGCATGACGGCCATGGCTCCCTCTCCGACGGCGGAGGCGACCCGCTTCGCGGACTCCGAGCGGGCGTCGCCCGCCACGAAGACGCCGGGCACGTTGGTCTCCAGGTGGTACGGCGGCCGGTCCAGCTCCCAGTCCTCCGGCGGCCGGCCGTCGGGGGTCAGGTCGGGCCCGGCGAGGATGAACCCGCGCTCGTCCCGCAGCACCGTCCCGTCGAGCCAGTCGGTCAGCGGGGCGGCGCCGATGAACACGAACACCCACTGCGCGTCGACCTGTTCGGTCTGCCCACTGTCCACGTCCCGCAGGGTCAGCCGCTCCAGCCGGCCGTCGCCGTGCGCCGACTCGACGACCGTGCGGGCCCGGACCTGGATGTTGGGCGACTCCTCGATCTGCTGGATCAGGTAGTGCGACATCGACGCCGTCAGTGACGCGCCGCGCACCAGCAGCGTCACCGACTTGGCGCCCCGGGACAGGTACATCGCCGCCTGTCCTGCGGAGTTGGCGCCGCCGACGATGTAAACGTCCTGGTCCTGGCAGGAGGGCGCCTCCGTCAGGGCCGACCCGTAGTACACGCCGCAGCCGGTCAGTTCCTCGCACCCGGGTGCCGCCAGCTGACGGTAGGACACACCGGTCGCGAGGATCACGCTGTGCGCCGCCACCGCCGAACCGTCGGAGAACCGTACGATCCGGGCGGCGCCGTTGACCTCCAGGGCCGTCACCTCGCGCGCGGTGAGGATCTCGGCGCCGAACTTCGCCGCCTGCCGCCGGGCCCGGTCGGTGAGCTGCGCCCCCGACACGCCGTCGGGGAAGCCGAGGTAGTTCTCGATGCGCGAGCTCTGACCGGCCTGCCCGCCGGTCGCGGACCGCTCCACCAGCACGGTCCGCAGCCCTTCGGAGGCACCGTAGACCGCCGCGCCGAGCCCTGCCGGGCCGCCGCCGATGACGACCAGGTCGTAGAAGTCGGCCGTCGGGGTCGTCGCCAGCCCGACGCGGGCGGCGAGGTCGACGGCCTCCGGCTCGACCAGCGGCGTCCCGTCCGGCGTGATCACCACCGGCAGCCGCAACCCGTCCTCGCCGGCCGCGGCCAGCAGCCGCCGCCCCTCCGGCTCGTCGGAGGAGTACCAGCGGTAGGGCACCTGGTTGCGGGCCAGGAACTCCCGCACGTCCGAGGAACGCGACGACCACCGGTGCCCCACGACCTTGGTGCTGGGCACGGGCCGGAAATCGCTGGACCGCCATGCCTGGAGCAGATCGTCGAGGACCGGATACAGCTTCTCCTCGGGCGGGTCCCACGGCTTCAGCAGATAGTGGTCGACGTCGACGACGTTGATCGCGTCGATCGCGGCGTTCGTGTCCGCGTACGCGGTCAGCAGCACGCGCCGCGCGCCCGGGTAGACGTCTAGGGCCTGTTCGAGGAACTCGATGCCGTTCATCTGCGGCATCCGGTAGTCGGCCAGGATCACGGCCACGAGATCACCGCGCAGCTTCAGCTCCCGCAGCGCGTCCAGCGCGGACGCGCCGGACTCCGCCCGCACGATCCGGTACGACGCGCCGTACCGCCGCCTCAGGTCCCGGGCCACTGCCCGGGAGACACCCGGGTCGTCGTCCACGGTCATGATGACGGTCCGCGCCGAATCGGCGGCCTGTGCCATACGTCCCCCACACCGGGCGGTCGACTCACGGCACGGCGTCCCCGGGGCACCGCGCCGACCTCCGCCCATCGTATGTTCGATCGCCGAGCGGCGCTCCGACACGGAAGATCGGCTCCGACGGGCGCGGGCACCGCCGGCGGTGGTGAAGACTGGGCGGCACAGTGACGTTCCACAGGGAGGCAGCCGGATGACACGCCCGATCACCGCAGGGGTCGACGGATCGCAGGAGAGCCTCGCGGCCCTCGCCTGGGCGGCGCGGGAAGCCGTCCGGCGCGACCGCCCGCTGCGCGTGGTGCACGCCTGGCGGGTGCAGACGCCGGAGCTGATCGAGACAGCGGTCGCCACGGACGCGGACAGCCAGGCCGAGTGGGTGCACAGCGCGGTGACCGAGGCCGTCGGGACCGTCACCGAACGGCATCCGGAGCTCGCGGTGACCACCGATGTCATCGAGGGTGCGGTGGCCGACACCCTCGTCGCCGCCGCGGCCGACGCCGAGATGCTGGTCCTCGGCTCACGCGGGCACGGCCGCATCGTCGGATTCCTGCTCGGCTCGATCGGCCAGCAGGTGATCGCCGAGGCCGTCCGGCCCGTGGTGCTCGTCCGGGCCGGCGACCAGCCCTCGTCCGAGGCCGCCGGGCGGGAGATCGTCGTGGGCCAGCAGGGCGACCCGGAGGACAGCGCCGACGCGCTGCGCTTCGCCTTCGAGACGGCCGCCGCACGGGGGGCGACCGTGCGGGTCGTACGGGCCTGGAACCTGCCGCCCGTCTTCGCCTACAGCCCGGGCTCGCTGAAGCTCCTCGACGAGGCCGGCGGGCTGGAGCCGTTTGAGAGGAAGAGCCTGGCCGCCGCCGTCCGGCCCTGGCGGGAACGCTTCCCCGACGTGCCGGTCGAGGAGCACGTGGAGATGGGCAGCGCGAGCCAGGTGCTGTTGTCGGTGGCCGGGACGGCCCAGCTGATGGTCGTCGGCCGCCGGGCCCACCGCACGGCCGTCGGTGCGCGCATCGGCTCGGTGGCGCACGGGATGCTGCACCACGCCGACTGCCCGGTGGCGGTGGTGCCGCCCGCGTGAGGGCGCCGGGTCGAGTCCGCACGGTCCCGCCACGCACGGCGGGACCGTGCGGGCACGCCCCGGTCGCTCACTCCGCCGTCGGCTGCAGCGTCTTGCGGGCCGTGGGCAGGATGTTCCGGATGTAGTCCTCGACCACGGCGTCGAGGCCGATGTCGTGCTGGGCCCGCTCGGACATGTACCAGCGGTGTTCGAGGAGCTGGTGGTAGATCTCCGCCGGGTCCATCGCGCCGCGCAGTTCGACGGGCACGGCCCGCACGGTCGGCCGGAAAACTTCCCGCACCCAGCGGTGGGCGAGGACCTCGGGGCGCGCTCCCAGGGGGTCGCCGGGCGCGTAGTCGTCCTGGGTCGCCATCCAGCTCTCCAGGTCGTTCAGCAGCCGCCGTGCCTGGTTCTCCTCCGTGTCGAGACCGGTCAGGCGCAGCAGCTGCCGCTGGTGGTGGCCCGCGTCGACGACCTTGGGCACGAAGCTGACCGTGTCCCCGTTCGACGCGTGCTCGATCTGCATCTCGGCGACGTCGAACCCGAGGTCGTTCAGGCGGCGGATCCGGCGTTCTATGTAGTGGTACTTGCCCGCCGGGTAGACGGAGGCACGGGTCAGCTCGTCCCACAGACCGCGGTAGCGGGCGCAGATCTCCATGCCGAATTCGATCGGGTCCACCGACGGGTGCAGCGCCCCGGACGCCTCCAGGTCCAGCAGCTCCCCGCTGATGTTCACGCGGGCGAGGTCGAGGTCGTACTCACGCTGCCCCGTGCTGAGCTGCGGATGCAGGTCACCGGTCTCGGCGTCCACCAGATACGCGGCGTAGGCGCCCGCGTCGCGCCGGAAGAGGGTGTTGGACAGCGAGCAGTCGCCCCAGGCGAACCCGGCCAGGTGCAGCCGCACCAGCAGCACGGCGAGTGCGTCCATGAGCCGGTGCATGGTGGCCGGGCGCATGGTCGTCTCGAACATGGAGCGGTACGGCATCGAGCCGCCCAGGTGCCGGGTGACCAGGACGCTCTCCAGCGGGGCGCCGCTCGCGTCGGTACGGCCGGTGACCACGGCCAGCGGGTCCACCGAGGGGATGCCGAGCCGGTCCAGGTCGCGCAGCATGTCGTACTCGCGCAGCGCCGGACGCTCGGCCAGTTCCTTGACGGCGATCACCTCGTCGCCCGCCCGGGAGTAGCGCACCACGTGCCGGGAGATGCCGCGCGGCAGCGGCACCAGGTACTCCTCCGGCCACTCCTCCAGAGGCACGTCCCACGGCAGTTCGAGCAGGAGCGCGGGGTGCTCCGGGTTGGTCGCGCTGATCTGCAGTGCCATGGGCCGGGTGTCCTTGTCTCGCCGCCGATCGTCACATCAGATTAAAGGGCCCGTTCCCGGGCCCGGAGGGCGGCGTCCCGCACCGGCCCGCGGTGGACCGGCCCGTGCCCTGGGAGCAGCAGCTCGCCCTCAAGCTCCGCCAGGACGTCCAGGGAGGCCAGGGCCCGCGGCCGCTCGTGGTGGAACATGTCCGGCAGCAGTTGCGGCCCCTCGACCCCCGAGGTGGGGTGCCCGCTGACCAGGGCGTCCCCGGAGATCAGCGCACCGATGCCGGGCAAGTGGTAGGCGCAGTGTCCGTCGGTGTGACCGGGCGTGTGCACCGGCACCGGCCGCCCGGGCAGGTCCAGGGCGCCGGCCGTCGGAAACGCCCGAGGAGCGGTGACGGGCACGTCTGCCGTGCCGCCCGAGCGCAGTGCGTGCACCGCCCACGGCAGCACTCCCGGCCGCCAGCCGTTCCTCAGCACCGTCCCGATGGACACCTGGTGCAGGAAGTCCCGGCGTGCGTGCGGCACTTCGGCCTCGTGCAGCAGCACGGGGGTGCCGTGGGCGGCGCTCAGGTACTCGGCTGATCCCAGGTGGTCGTTGTGCGCGTGCGTGATCAGTACGGCCTCGACCGCCTCGGGGGCGCTGCCCACCTGCGCGAGCGAGGCGAGGACCCGCTCCCGGTCCCCGGGGTAGCCGGTGTCGACCAGCGTGACGGCGTCACCCTCCTTCAGGATCAGCCAGTTGGTGCTGGAGCCGTGCACCAGGTAAGTGCCGTCCGCGACGTGCCGTACGTCCGCCCGCATGATCGCCCTGCCCCTGTGTGAGGTTTCCGCTACCGGTCCGACGGGAGAAGGAAAGCAGACGCAGTGGCGTCCGGAATCGCTGGGTCCGCCCCAACGGGTCATGTCGCGGGGGCGTTCGGCCCGTCGTCAGCGCACGCCGTGCGGGCGGAACTGGATGCTGATGCGCGGCCCCGTGGCCCGGGTGCTCTTGGGGATCGCGTGCTCCCAGGTGCGCTGGCAGGAACCGCCCATCACGATGAGGTCGCCGTGTCCCAGCGGACGGCGCACGGTGTCCCGGTCACCCCGCAGCGGGCGCAGCAGGAGGTCCCTGGGCGCTCCCACCGAGAGGATCGCGACCATGGTGTCCTCGCGCGCACCGCGTCCGATCCGGTCGCCGTGCCAGGCCACACTGTCCCGGCCGTCGCGGTAGTAGCAGAGCCCGGCCGTGGTGAACGGCTCGCCCAGCTCCTCGCCGTAGTGGGCGCTCAGCGCGTCCCTCGCCTGGGCCAGCAGCGGGTGCGGCAGCGGATCGTCCACGCCGTAGAACGCGAGCAGTCGCGGAACGTCGACCACGTGGTCGTACATCGTGCGCCGCTCGGCCCGCCATGGAACCTCGGCCGCCAGCTGTTCGAACAATTCGTCCGAGCCGCTGAGCCACCCGGGAAGCACGTCGAGCCAGGCGCCGAAGCCGAGGTCGGTTCGGCTGATCCCGTCCAGAGGGCCGAGCCGCAGCTCATCGGCCTGGTCGAAGAGGGAGCCCTGGAGGTGCATGCCGCCAGCCTACCTCGGAATCGAGAGTGTGTTCGATGATGAGATCGGTCTTTCGATACATTGGTGTATCCAATACAGTCCTGTATCGAAGCGACCGGAGGGACGGAAAGGGGGCAGGGCATGGCGGCCGACGGAACCACCCCACGCGTGACCAGGCGCCGGGTCCACACCCGTGCCAACCTCCTCGCAGCGGCGTTCGCCGTGTTCGCGGCCAAGGGCTTCGGCCGCGTCTCGATCGAGGAGGTCTGCGAAGCCGCCGGCTACAGCAGGGGCGCTTTCTACTCCAACTTCTCCAGCCTCGACGAGCTGTTCTTCGCCCTCTACCAGGAGCGGGCCGACCTGATCGCCGGGCAGGTGTCCGGCGCGCTCGCCCTCGACGGACCCGACCTCGACGTGCCCGCCGCCGTGGACCGCGTCACCGACGTGCTGCTCCTCGACCGCGACTGGCTCCTGGTGAAGACGGACTTCCTCGTGCACGCCGCCCGCGACCCCGAGGTGGCGCGCAGCCTGCTCGAACACCGCGCGCGGCTGCGTCAGGCCATCGCCGACCGGCTCGGCCGGGCACGCGGGCACACCGAACTGCCCGCCGTGCTGGGCGACATCGACGACGCCGCCCACGCCGTCGTCGCCGCGTACGACGGTGTCACCACACAACTGCTGCTGGACCGGGACCTGGAGCACGCCCGCGTCTGGCTGAAGCAACTGCTCACGGCCCTGCTGACCGACGGCAGCGGCACCCCCGATCACACGAAGCACTGAAGAAGGGAACGGTCGCCATGGATGCCGATGTCATCGTCGTCGGAGCGGGCCTCGCCGGCCTGGTCGCGGCGCACGAACTGACCAGCAGGGGCCGACGGGTCGCCCTCGTCGACCAGGAGAACGCGGGCAACCTCGGCGGCCAGGCCTTCTGGTCCTTCGGCGGGCTGTTCCTCGTCGGCTCGCCCGAACAGCGGCGCCTGGGGATCAAGGACTCCTTCGACCTCGCCTGGAGCGACTGGCGCGGCAGCGCGGGCTTCGACCGGCTGGAGGACGAGGACTCCTGGGCCGTGCGCTGGGCCCGCGCCTACGTGGAGTTCGCCGCGGGGGAGAAGCGGTCCTGGCTCGACGGGCACGGCATCACGTTCCTGCCCACCGTCGGCTGGGCCGAACGCGGCGACCTCACGGCGCACGGGCACGGCAACAGCGTGCCCCGCTTCCATGTCGCCTGGGGCACCGGCACCGGCGTCGTCGAACCGTTCGTGCGGTACGCCAAGCAGGCCGCCCGCGACGGACTGCTCACCTTCCACCACCGTCACCGCGTCGACGCGCTCGTCGTCGAGGACGGCACCGCCCGGGGCGTGCGCGGCACGGTCCTGGCCGAGGACCCCGCACCCCGGGGCGTCGCCTCCAACCGCGACGAGATCGGCGAGTTCGAACTGACCGCCCAGGCCGTCATCGTCACCAGCGGCGGCATCGGCGCGAACCACGACATCGTCCGCCGCTACTGGCCAAAATGCCTCGGCACCCCGCCGCGCGAGATGGTCACCGGCGTCCCCGCCTACGTCGACGGGCGGATGCTCGACATCAGCGCCGAGGCGGGCGTCCGGCTGGTCAACCGCGACCGAATGTGGCACTACACCGAGGGCCTGCAGAACTGGGACCCGATCTGGCCCGGCCACGGCATCCGCATCCTGCCCGGACCGTCCTCGATGTGGTTCGACGCCCTCGGCCGCCGCCTGCCCGGGCCCTTCCTGCCCGGCTACGACACCCTCGGCACCCTGAAGCACCTGCGCACCACCGAGGACATCGCCGGCTACGACCATTCCTGGTTCATCCTCTCGCAGAAGATCATCGAGAAGGAGTTCGCCCTGTCGGGTTCCGAGCAGAACCCCGACATCACCGCCAAGGACCGTGCCGGATTCCTCAAGGAACGCGTCCTCGGCAAGGGTGCGCCCGGACCGGTCGACGCGTTCCTGCGCAAGGGCGCCGACTTCGTGACCGCGGCCGGTGTCGAGCAGCTCGTCGAGAAGATGAACGCGCTCACCGACGAGCCGCTGCTCGACGCGGCCGAGATCAAGCGCCAGATCGAGGCCCGTGACCTGCAGATCGCCAACCCCTACGCCAAGGACGCCCAGGTGCAGGGCATCCGCAACGCCCGCCGCTACATCGGCGACCGCCTCGGCCGGGTCGCCACCCCGCACCGCATCCTCGACCCGGCGGCCGGACCACTGATCGGCGTCAAGCTGCACATCCTCACCCGCAAGACCCTCGGTGGCATCCAGACCGACCTGGACTCGCGGGCGCTCGGGACCGACGGCAAGCCGATCGACGGGCTCTACGCGGCCGGCGAGGTCGCCGGCTTCGGCGGCGGCGGGGTCCACGGCTACAACGCCCTGGAGGGCACCTTCCTCGGCGGCTGCCTCTTCTCGGGCCGGGCGGCGGGCCGCGCGGCGGCGAAGCAGACCGCCTGACGGACGCGGGCGCGTCTCCTCAGCCTTCGAGGAGGCGGGCCAGCACGGTGGCGTGGCTCTGCTCCGGCGTCTTCGACGCGGTCAGCAGGGTCACGTCGCCCTCGCGGGCCAGCTCACGCACACCGTCGAGCGCCGCGGACGCCTCGTCGGAGGCGAGCTCCGCCTGGTACCGCTCGGCGAACTCCTCGTACGACCCCTCGCCCGCGTGGTACCAGCGGCGCAGCTCCGTCGAGGGGGTGAGTGCCTTGGGCCACTCGTCCACCCGCGCCGCGTCCTTGGCCAGGCCGCGCGGCCACAGCCGGTCGACCAGGACCCGCGCACCGTCCTCCGGCTCGGGGGGATCGTAGACACGGCGTACGCGCACGCTCATGGTCGGCTCCTCTCCGCGGTGGCACGGGTGTGCCGCGAGCCTAACCCCGGCCCGGCGCCCGCACCGCGCGGTACCGGACGGCCGGTTCCGCTCGTGCCGGGCGGGTACTCCGTCCGCCTGACCACGTCGAGGAAGGAGGTCATGACATGAGTGCCCAGGACGATCTGCGGGTCGTGCGGTCACTCGACGAACTCGCCGAGCTCGTCGAACGGCACCGGGGCCTGTACGTCCGCTGGTCGCGCGGTCCCGAGACCGATCTCCGCGAGGTGTCCAGCACCGATGACCTGACGGGCGTGCCCCTGCCGGGGCTGTCCGCCAGCCCGCTCGGCGTCGAGGCGTGGTGGGAGGACCGGCCGGTGCGGGTCTGGGTGGCCCGCCGCCTGCACGATTACGTGCATCTTCTCCATGACAAAGGGCCGGGCGTGCACCCCTGGGTGCTCACCGGCAAGGAGACCGCCCGCGGGCCCGACAACGAACCGCTGGTCACCGACGTCCGGCCGATGTGCCGGCTCGACCAGCAGGTGATCGAGGAGGCGAAGGCGGAGGTGGCCCGGCAGGAAAACCCCTGGGGGCCGCTGCGGCGCCGCTAGGGTCTGTCGTTCAAATCAGTCGGCCGAGAGTGACTGCGCCTCTCGGCCGACTCGAGCGCCCCGCGACGTCGGCATGATCCAAACGACAGGCCCTGGTGCCGCGGCGGGCGACGTTCGCCGACGAGGTGGCGAGTATCGCCCGCTGCGGCACCAGGGCCCCCAGGGGTGGTGGCCGGTGTCAGCCGGAGCGGCGGCGGGCGGCCGTGCGGCGCTTCAGCGCGCGCCGTTCGTTCTCGCTCGTCCCGCCCCACACGCCGATGGACTGCCCGGTGTCCAGGGCCCATTGCAGACACTGCTCCTGCACGGGGCAGCGCCGTCGGCACACGGCCTTGGCCTGCTCCGTCTGCAACAGAGCCGGGCCGGAGGTGCCGATCGGGAAGAAGAGCTCGGGGTCCTCGTGCCGACAGGCAGCGTGGTTGCGCCAGTTGTCCATCGAAGTCACCTGCATCGCAGTAGAAACGTGCTCTCTCGGATGCTTACTCTCTTTCGGGTGACCTGTCGATGCCCGGTGAAACAGGGCGTTCCAGGACAGTCGTTCACTGCTCCCGCATGCCCCAGGGGGAGCCGTAGTCCGTCAGCAGGTCCAGGAACGGCCGGGCGGGGAAGGCCTCCGGGCCGAGCACGCCGGCACCGGACCAGGCGCCCGTCGCGAGGAGCTCGAGCGCGACGACGGGGTTGATCGCCGTCTGCCACACCACGGCCTGCGAGCCGTACTCGGTCATGGACCACTGGTTGTCGACCACGTGGTAGAGGTACACCTCGCGCGGCTCACCGTCCTTCACACCCCGCACCCACGTGCCCGCACACGTCTTGCCGTGCATCCGCCCGCCCAGCGTCGCCGGATCGGGCAGGCACGCGGCGACCACGTCCCGGGGCGAGACCTTCACCGGCCCGTCCGGCCCGGGCACGGTCACCGGGTCGGTGCGGTCCAGACCCAGCAGGTGCAGGGTCCGCAGCGTCTCCACGAACTCCCGGCCCAGGCCGTACTTGAAGGTCACCCGGCGAGCGTCGACCCAACGTGGGACGAGCAGCACCTCCTCGTGCTCCACGTTCACGCACTCGACCGGGCCGATGCCCTCGGGAAAGTCGAAGACCTCGGGCTCGCTGAACGGCTCGGTGGTGAACCAGCCCTTCCCGCCCTCGTAGACGACCGGCGGGTTGAGGCACTCCTCGATGGTGGTCCAGATGCTGAACGAGGGCGCGAAGTCGTAGCCGTCGACGGCGAGGTTCGCGCCGTCGCGGATGCCGATCTCCTCGATCTCGTCGAAGAGTTCGTCGGCGGCGTACCGCGCGAACACGTCCGACAAGCCCGGCTCCACCCCCATGCCGACGAGGGCCAGCAGCCCCTCCTTCTCCCAGTCCGCTGCCTGCGCGAACTGCTCGTCACCGAGCTTGACCCCGCACTCCTCGTACGGCCGCTCGGCGTGCGGCCGGGACAGCGACATCGCCATGTCGAGGTAGGTGCCGCCCGCGGCGCGGGCCGCGCGGAACAGAGGCATCACGAAGCGGGGATCGGTGGCGTTGAGGAGGACGTCACAGCGGTGCCGGGCGAGCAGGCGCGCGACGGCGTCCTCGTCGCTCGCGTCGACCCGTTCCGCCGTGAAGCGCGCGTCGCCGTCCAGCGCCGCGACGGCGGACTCCGCCCGGTCCGGGTCGTAATCGGCCACCACCATGGCCTCGAAGAACGGCCGCCGGGCCGCGATCCGGGTGATCGCGCCGCCCACACCACCGGCTCCCACGAGCAGTACACGCATGACAGAAACTCCCTATTTGCGAAGAACGTGACGCGCCCTTGGAGAGATGAAACGCCGCCCCGTGACATAAGGTCAATGGCGTTGGCATAAGGAGGGAGCCCGTCGTGCCGAAGCCCGTCGTGCCCGAGGAGAAACGCCGCCGGCGCAGGCCCACCAAGAGCGGCACCGTGCTGTCCGAGGAGCTGATCGTCGAGACCGCGCTGCGCATGCTGCGCGAACACGGCAGCGCGGGACTCACGGCCCGCCGGCTCGGCCTCGCCCTGGACGCCGACCCGAGCACGCTCTACCGGTACTTCCGCGGCATGGACGAGCTGACCCTCGCCATCGGCGACGCTCTCATCGGCCAGGCCCTTCAGGGCTGGCGGCGCACGGGGGAGTGGCGGGCGGACCTTCGGTCCTTCGGGCTGGGCATCCACGCCGCGTATCTCGCCCACCCGCAGGCCGCCCTGCTGACCACGAACCGCGTCACGGGCCGGGCCCATGAGCTGGCCGCCGACGAGGCCGTCCTGGACGTGCTGCGCACGGCCGGTTTCCCGCTGGCCGACACCGTGCGCATCTACCACGCCTTCATCGACCAGACCCTGGCCTTCGCCGCGCTCGACGCCGCCTCGCTGGCCCTGCCCAGCGACTCGCTGCACGCCGACGAGGACATGTGGCGCTCCACGTACGCCCGACTGCCCGCCACCACCCACCCCCGTATCGCCGAGGCGGCACCGCTGCTGGCCACCCGCATGCTCACCAGCGCCTACCCGACGGCCCTGGAGATGCTGCTGGACAGCGCGGCGGCCCGGCTGGAGGCATGCCGGGACTGAGGGGTCAGGACCGCAGCGCCTCGGCCGCGGTCGCCGTCACCGTCTCCGCCACCCGCGCGAGCGCAGGCGAGTCGAGCTTCCACTGCTGCCAGTACAGCGGCACGTCCACCGTGCGGCGCGGGGCGATGCCGACGAGCCGGCCGTCGCGCAGCAGGGGGTCCGCCTGGGGTTCCGGCACCAGGCCCCAGCCCAGCCCGGCGGCGACGGCCTCGACGAAACCCTCCGAGGTCGGCACATAGTGCCGCAGCGCGCTCGCGCCGCCGCGCCCCCGGGTGAGCCCGCGGACGAAACCGTCCTGGAAGTCGTCGCGCCGGTCGAAGACCACCACGGGCACCTCCCGGAGCACCTGCGCAAGGGGCCCGCCGAGGTGGCGCGCGGCGAAGGCCGGCGCGGCGACGGGCAGATAGCGCATCCGGCCGAGAGACCTCACGGAGCAGCCCGGCACGGGATCCGGCGACGAGGTCACCGCCGCCATCACCGCGCCCTCCCGCAGCAGGGCCGCCGTGTGGTCCTCGTCCTCGCGGCGCAGCTCGAAATAGAGCCGCAGCTCCTCCGGTACGCGGGTGAGCACCGGAAGGAACCAGGTGGCCAGCGAGTCGGCGTTCACCGCCACCGACACCCGGGTCGGCTCCCCGGCGCCGCTCAGTCCGAGCTCCGCGTAGGCGTCGTGTTCCAGCCGTGCCACCTGGCGGGCCAGCCGCACCAGGACCTCACCCGACTCGGTCGGCCGCACCGGCTTGGTCCGCAGCAGCAGGACCCGCCCCGTGCGCTGTTCCAGCGCCTTCACCCGCTGGCTGATCGCCGACGGCGTCACGTGCAGCGCGGCCGCCGCCGCGTCGAACGTCCCCTCGTCCACGACGGCGAGCAGGGTCCGCACCTGGTCCAGCGGGAGATCCGTCATCATCCCGTCATCATCACATCAGCTAATGATGCATAAGAACCTTTAGCTGGACCCGGCTCGGGAGCCTCCGTAGCGTCGACGCCATGACCAGCACCTTCACCGCCGGCGCCGCCGGTTTCGGCACCGGACTGTCCCTCATCGTCGCCATCGGCGCCCAGAACGCCTTCGTCCTGAGGCAGGGGATCCGCCGCCAGGCCGTCCTCGCCGTCGTCGGGATCTGCGCCCTGTCCGACGCGGCACTCATCGCGCTCGGGGTCGGCGGGGTCGGCGCGGTGGTGGTGAAGTGGCCGGGCGCCCTCACTCTGGTCGGCTGGATCGGCGGCGCGTTCCTGCTGGGCTACGGCGCCCTGGCCGCCCGCCGGATGTTCCGGCCGGACGGAGGCGCACTGCGGACCGAGGGGGACGCGACCGGATCGGTGCGCCGGGCCGTGCTCACCTGCCTGGCGATGACCTGGCTCAACCCGCACGTCTACCTCGACACCGTGTTCCTGCTCGGGTCCGTCGCCGCCGACCACGGTTCGCTGCGCTGGACCTTCGGCCTCGGTGCCGTGCTGGCCAGCCTGTGCTGGTTCACCGCCCTCGGGTTCGGCGCCCGCGTGCTCGGCCGTTTCCTCGCCAGGCCCGCCGCCTGGCGCGTCCTGGACGGTCTGATCGCCGCCACCATGATCGTGCTCGGGGCCCTGCTCATCGCCGGAAGCTGAAAAAATCGGTCGCCCGACGACCGGCGGTCGGTGCGATAGTGATCCCGCCTTAAGGTGTAGCGACCATCAAGAGAGCGGCGGCGTGTGGACACGAGTGAGAGCACGACGGACAAGCGGGAACCCGAGCCGGGGGCGCCCCGGCGGCGCGGCTGGCGGCGCTGGGCGATGGACACCCGCCCCCTGCGCCGCCCCGCCTACCGGCGGCTGTGGGGCTCGACCGTCGTCACGGCAGTCGGCAGCCAGCTCACCGCCGTCGCCGTCCCCAAGCAGATCTACGACATCACGGGTTCCTCGGCATGGGTGGGCGCCGCGAGCCTGGCCGGCCTCGTGCCCCTGATCGTGTTCGCGCTGTGGGGCGGGGCGATCGCCGACACCATGGACCGGCGCAAGCTGCTGCTGATCACCAACAGCGGCATCGCCGTCACCTCGCTGCTGTTCTGGCTCCAGGCCTTCACCGGCCTGGAGTCGGTGGCCGGGCTGATGCTGCTGCTCGCCGTGCAGCAGGCTTTCTGGGGCCTGAACGCACCCGCCCGCAGCGCCTCCATCGCCCGGCTGGTCCCCGCGGACGAACTGCCCGCCGCTAACGCCCTCGGCTCGACCGTGATGCAGACCGGCCAGGTGGCCGGCCCGCTGCTCGCCGGCGCCCTCATCCCCGTCATCGGCCTGCCCGAGCTGTATCTCATCGACGCGCTGGCGCTGTGCGTGACGGTGTGGGCCGTGTACCGGCTGCCCGCGCTGCCGCCCCTGGCCGGCACGGTGGCACGGCGCGCGGGCGTGAAGGAGATCGCCGCCGGTTTCCGCTACATCTCCGGCCACACCGTGCTGCTGCTGTCCTTCCTCGCCGACATCGTCGCCATGGTCCTCGGCATGCCCCGCGCCCTCTTCCCACAGCTCGCCTCCCAGACCTACGCCCCGTACGGCGAAGGGCTCGCGCTGGGCCTGCTGTTCGCGGCGATCCCCGTCGGCGCCGTGCTGGGCGGACTGTTCTCCGGCACCTTCTCCCGGGCCCGGCGGCACGGCCTGATGGTGATCGGGGCGGTGGTCGTCTGGGGTGTGGCCATCACGGGCTTCGGGCTGAGCAGCAGCCTCTGGGTGGCGGTGGCCTTCCTCGCCCTGGCCGGGGTGGCCGACATGGTCTCCATGGTCTTCCGCGGGGCGATCCTGCTGTCCGCCGCCACCGACGAGATGCGCGGGCGCATGCAGGGCGTCTTCACCGTCGTCGTGGCGGGCGGGCCACGCCTGGCCGACGTGCTGCACGGCACCGCCGGCTCCGCCTTCGGCCCCCGCACCGCCGTCGCGGGCGGCGGACTGCTGGTCGTCGCGGTGATGCTGGTGCTGGCCACCGCAGTACCGGCGCTGCGCCGCTACCGGGTCTGAGGTCTCACGCGACTCACAGGGCTCCGCGCCGGTGCAGCGTGTACTGCTCCATCAACTTGCCCCGGGTCATCTCCAGACGGTGGGCGAGC
Organism: Streptomyces sp. NPDC013187; assembly: GCF_042899705.1. Classification (NCBI taxonomy): domain Bacteria; kingdom Bacillati; phylum Actinomycetota; class Actinomycetes; order Kitasatosporales; family Streptomycetaceae; genus Streptomyces; species Streptomyces sp. NPDC013187. The sequence continues at coordinate 116,033 of NZ_JBIBAF010000021.1, forward strand.
ACCTCGGCGACGTTGCGGACCAGCATCATCCCGAGCTCCGGGTCCTCCTGGCACAGCTCCAGCACGGCCGCCGCGTCGAACTCGTAGGCCCGCACCGGGCTGAACGCCACCGCGCCGAAGTCCCAGGTGTACGGCGGGAACAGCCAGGACCAGCCGAGCAGGTCGCCCGCGCCGAGGCTGGCCACGGTCACCCGCTGCAGGGAGTTCACCTGCTGGTCGAGGGAGACGGCGCCGGAGCGGATGACCCAGAAGCGGTCGGCCGTGCCGTCCGCCTCGAAGATCCGGGCGTCCTCGGGGAAGGACACCTCCCGGGCGAGCGTCATCAGGCGCTGCCGCTGGGGCGGAGGCAGGGCGGTCAGGAGTTTGATCGCTTTGGTCATGACGCGGAGCTCCTCGCCGGGCGGTCGACTGCGGTGCTGTCCCTAAGCCCATTTCAGCCGCTGCAGGTGCCGCGGGCACCTCGGCGTACGCGACTTCTTCCGGAAGGGCGCCCGGGCATGAAAAAGCCCTGGCTGGACGGGGGGGACCAGCCAGGGCCGTGCGCGGTGATGCACGAAGGACCAGGAGTCGACTCCGTCACCACGTATATGAACCGTAAACCATTCGAGGAGCGGGAGCGCACCCGACGACCGGGTTACGTGACCCGTTTCACGCCCGGGTCACTGCGCGAGTACCCGCACCGTCTCCAGCTCCGGGTCCTCGGGGTCGGGCAGGTGCATGCCCGCGTCCAGCCCCGTCCGCAAGTACGCCAGCACCGGCTCGGTCAGGCGCTCACCGGGAAGGACGGCGGGGATGCCCGGGGGATAGGGCGTGATCATCTCGGCCGCGACCCGCCCGGCCGCCTCGGACACCGGCACGGCTTCGGCCGGGCCGAAGAACGCGTCCCGGGGCAGCACCGCCTGCTCCATCCGCAGCTCCGCCGGCGACGGCACCGCCACCCGCGGCGCCCTGGGCAGCTCCGGCGCCGCCCGCGCCAGGTCCCGCAGCGCCTCCAGCAACTGTCCGGTGGTCTCCCGGTCGTCGCCGTGGGTGATCTGCGCTCCGATCCGGCGGTGGTCCACCAGATGCGCGTCGATCTGCCGGTGCTCGCGCAGCCAGTCCGCCGCCTGGAATCCCGTGAGCCCGAGTCCGGTGAGATCGATGACGCCGGGCAGCGGGTCGAGGTCGTCGGCCAGACCCGGGCCGCAGAGGTCGTCCCGGTCGTTGACGTGCAGGCCGTCGATCTCCTCGATGGAGGCCCGGACCTCGGCCGCGAGGTCCAGCGCACCGCCCATCAGTTCCTTGCCGTTCAGCGCCATCTGCCGTCGCCAGCCGTCGAGACCGGCGAAGATCAGCGCCGACGGACTGGTGGTCCCCAGCAGGTCCGCGCGCATCCCCAGCAGCTCCGGCGGCACCAGATCGCCCTGGAGGTGGAAGACCGAACCCTGCTCCAGACCGCTGCCCATCTTGTGGATGCTGGTCACGCAGATGTCCGCGCCCGCGTCCATCGCCCACGACGGCAGATCGGGATGGAAGGGCAGGTGCGCGCCCCACGCCTCGTCGACGATCAGCGGCCGTGAGCGCCGGTGACACACGTCGGCGATCGCCCGCAGGTCCGCGCAGCCGCCGTACGGCGTGGGACTCGTGACCAGGGCTCCGCGCGCGTCCGGATGCGCGTCGAAGGCCCGGTCGAACTCCTCGGCGGACGGGGGATGGGCGAGATTCCGCTCGGCGTCCCAGCGGGGCTCGACCCAGACGGGCTCGATACCGGAGATGATCAGCCCCGCCACCACCGACTTGTGGGCGTCGCGTCCGACCAGCAGCTTCTCGTGCGGTCCCGCGACCGACAGCATCGCGGCCTTCACCGACAGGGAACTGCCGCACGTGCTGAAGAACGTGTGCTCGGCGTGCACCGCCTCGGCCATCAGTTCCTGCGCGCGTTGCAGCACCCGCCCACGGGTCAGCCGGTCGTCCAGACCGCCCGAGGCCAGCACGTCCCCGTGGAACACCGCGTCACCGAGGATCTCCCGGACCGCCGGATCGGCGCCGCGGGCCTGCTTGTGCCCGGGCGGTGTGAACGACAGACGCCCCTTGCGTCGGTACTCGTCCAGGGCTTCCAGAACCGGTGCTCGTGTGTGGTCGGCTGTCATGTGCACCGGGTTCCCGGCGTGTGCCCTCGCAATCCGGTCTCACCCGGACGGCCACCGCGTCCGTCCGGTCAGCCCTCCGGTGCGTGTTTGCCCGGTGTCACGATCTCGTCCAGCACCCGCCGCACCGCCTCGTAGGACATCTGCCGCACGGTCGCGTCCCGTGCCCCTTGCGGGTCGGTGGCGTCCAGCTCCTCGCTCCTGGTCCGCCATGTCCGCTCCTCCTGCACGGCGCACTCCCTCGCACGCTGGATGCGCCGCAACAGCTCGTCCGAATCCACCACATCGGTCATGCAGACCGCGTACCCGCCGAACGCGCGGAGATGGCACCGGCATCCGGCCGTTCGAAGTGTTTTCGGATCCTCCCGCCCGACCGGAGGTTTGCAGGTGCGGGGAGAGGTGAGCCGAAGAGTGAGACCGCGGCGTTCACGCGGTGCGTCCCTCCGAACGTCTCGAGTTCGTTTCGAGCAGTGGGTCCGAGGACCCCGGGCAAGCCCTCGCGGGCGGCCACGGAACCCGGTCCGGACCCGGTTTTCCGTCCGTGCTGTCAGGGAGCTGCAGAATGTGCGAGGAGCACATGATCGAATCCGTAGGCGAGCCGCCCGGGTCTCACCGGGCCCGGCCGTCCAGGCCGGCCGAGGCGCGACGGGCGGTGGAGCTGGCCGTGGCCGAACGCTGCCGGGCCACCCGCACCCCGTGCGACACGGACGCCCTGTCCGACGCGCTGCTCGTCGCCTCGGAGCTGACGACCAACGCCATCCTGCACGGCGGGGGCGTCACCGACTTCCAGGTGGATGTCGACGATCCCGGCGTGCGCGTCTCGGTCAGCGACCGCAGTGACGCGCTGCCCGTGACCGCGCCACGCACCGACCCGCACGGACGCATCCGGCACGGCGGCCACGGCTGGCCCATCGTCTGCCGGCTCGCCCGCGACGTCCGGGTGTCGGACCTGCCGTCCGGGGGCAAGTGCATCACTGCCGTCGTGCCCCTGTTCTGAATGCCCGTGAAACGGCCCCGACAGATTGCACTGCAAAGCGGAGTTTGTTCCCCCGGGTGCAGGGCAGACGCAATTTCGTGCTTCGGACCGGAGGCGCGCCAGCGGGAGCGGTATGACTGCCCCGGAGGCCCTCCAGGCGATCCGGGCGGCACCCTTCCCGCGGTCAGTCCCTGAAACCACCGTTCAGGAGCGAATCCGCATGCTCATCGAAACGCCCACCCATCGTCCCGGCACGCCCGAAACGACGACCCCCGCTTCCCGGCGGCGTCACGACGACGCCCCTGACACCGCCGCCCTCTTCGCCCGGATGGCGGAGCTGGAGGAGGGTCCCGAGCGGGAGGCCGTCCGCGACGAATTGGTCACCCTGTGGCTGCCCATGGCCCACCGGATCGCCGGCCGCTTCCGCGACCGCGGAGAGTCGATCGAGGATCTCCGGCAGGTCGCCGCACTGGGCCTGGTGAAGGCCATCGACCGGTTCGACCCGAGCCGGGGTGCCTTCGAAAGCTACGCCGTCCCCACCATCACCGGCGAGGTCAAGCGGCACTTCCGGGACCGCATGTGGGCCCTGCGGGTGCCCCGCCGTGTGCAGGAACTGCGCAACAAGGTGCGGGTGGCACGCCGTGAACTCACCCAGAACCCGGGCAGCCCCGAGCCCTCCGTGGCGGATCTCGCCACGCACACCGGCCTCAGCGAGGAAGAGGTCAACGCCGGGCTCGAGGCCCTGGACAGCTTCAGCACCCTGTCGCTGGACGCCGAACTCTCGGCCGACGACGACGGCTACAGCCTCGCGGACACCCTCGGCGCGGCCGACTCGTCCTATGACGTCGTCGTGGACCGCGAGTCCGCGAAGGAAGGCCTGCGCCGCCTGCCGGAACGCGAACGGGCCATCCTCTACATGCGCTTCTTCGAGGACATGACCCAGAGCCGCATCGCCGACCACCTCGGCATCTCACAGATGCACGTCTCCCGCCTCATCAGCCGCAGCTGCGCCCGGGTGCGCGACGAGGTCCTGGGACAGCGGACGGGCAACCGGGGCACCGGCGGTCCCTCCACGACGGCCTGACCACCCGATATCACGAGGAGCGAAACCCACCATGCTGAGGCCCCACCCCACCGTGCTGCGCCGGCTCGTCGACGAGTACGAGGCCCTGGCGGCCGCCGATGCCGGCCGCGGACCGGCGGAGCAGAACCCCCGGGCACGCGACCTGGCGTACACGCTGTGCGTGTCCACCGGCACCCGGGACGTCGAGCGCGCCCTGGAGGCCGCCCGCCAGTGGCTCGCGACCGCACCCGCACCGGTTCGCGAACCCGCCGCGCCGATGGCCGGGCAGCGTATGCCGGTCACGGAGCCCGCCTGATCCCCGTGTGCCACTGAGCGACGGGGAGGAAGAACCGAACGAGAGCCCGGCCGACGGCGAAAGCCGCGGCCGGGCCCGTTCGCGCCATGACCGCGACCACAGGAGTTCCATGTCCACAGCGGAGCGCGCGGCGGCGGCCGACGACGGCGGCGAGCTGGAGCGGCTGCGCGCCGAGGTGCGCGACCTGCGGGCCCGCGCCCGTGTGCGCCCGCTGATCTCGCAGGCGCAGGGCATTCTCCAGGAGCGGTACGCGCTGCCGGACGGGGAGAGCGCCTTCGCCCTGATGCAGCGGGCGTCCCAGCGGTACAACGTCAAGCTGCGCACGCTGGCCGGCGTCCTGGTGACCGCACCGCGGCCCGCCGGCCCGGACGCCCTGTGGTTCCCGCGGCGGGTCCGCGAACCGGAACCGGACCTGACCTTCACCCAGGCGCACCGGTCCGGTTCCGGCAGCCGGAGCGCCGTCCTGAAGGCCGTGCTGCGTGCCACCCTTGCGGTGACCGGAACCGACATGGGCAACGTCCAGCTCCCCGACCTCGCGCGGGGAGGCCTGCGCATCGAGCAGCACACCGGCCTCACGGCCGAGTTCGTCGACTTCTTCGCCCACGTCGGGGAGGACGGGACGTCCTGCGCGCAGGCCGCCCGGGACGTCGCCCAGGTCACCGTCCGCGACGTGGAGAGCGACCCGGTGTTCTCCGAACCGGCCCGCCGGGCCATCCTCGCGGCGGGCAGCAGGGCCTGCCACAGCGTGCCCCTGACGACCGCGTCCGGGCTGTGCGTCGGCATGGTCTCGGCCCACCTGGACCGGCCCCTGAACGGACTGACGACAGCCCAGACCAAGGCGCTGGACAGCGTCGGCGGCCAGGCGGGCCGCTGGCTCGCCTGGCACGAGCGCACGGTGGTCCTGGACGCCCTGGAGCACCTGCACGCCCTCGGCCGCGCCACCCGCGGAACGAGGCTGCGCCGGTCCTGAGCGCGTTACGGGAGTGGCGCCGCCGTGTCGCTGGGGTGACAGCACCGGGCCGGCGGCCGGAACGCCCTGGTCCGGTGGTTGTGCAGGGTGTGTGAACGCCGACCCGGGGCATCCGGACTGCCGGGAGGTCGACATGAACACGAGTGCGATGGCACAGGGCGGTCGGTTGCGGGCCCGGCGGATGGCGCGGGGTTCGGTGACCGAGGGGGCGGCACGGGCGGGTTTCGCCGCCCGGGGCGTGATCTATCTGCTCGTCGGAGCGCTGGCCCTGCAGATCGCCTTCGGCGGCACCGGCCGTGAGGCCGACCGCGGGGGAGCGCTGCAGGAACTGGCGCAGAAGCCGTTCGGCGCGGTGCTGCTGTGGGCGCTGGGCATCGGGCTCGTCGGCATGGCCCTGTGGCGGCTGTCCGAAGCCCTCTTCGGCTCGATCGGCAAGGACGGCCGCAGCGCACGCAAGCGGCTGATGGCGACGGTCCGCTTCGTCTTCTACGTCTTCGTCGCCTACTCCGTGCTGACCTTCGCGGTCAGCCGCCACCAGAGCGGCGGATCCAGCGACAAACAGTCCCGGGACGCCACGGCCAAGGCTTTGGAGATACCCGGCGGTGAGTGGCTGGTCGGCGCCGCCGGGATCGGCATCGTCGTGGCCGGCGGCTGGATCGCCGTGCGCGCGGTGCTGCGGAAGTACCACGACAAGCTCCGGCTGGGTCAGATGAGCCACCGGACGAGGCAGCTGGTGGACGTCACGGGTGTGGTCGGCGGCGCGGCCCGAGGACTGGTCTTCGCGGTGGCCGGTGTCTTCGCCGTCCGCGCGGCCGTCGACTACGAACCCGACAAGGCCAAGGGTCTGGACGACACGCTGCGCACCTTCGCCGGCACTCCGCTCGGCCCCTGGCTGCTGGTGTGCGTCGCGGCCGGGCTGGTGCTCTTCGGAGTGTTCTCCTTCGCCATGGCCCGGTGGCGGCGCGTCTGAGCCGCGTTCTTCGGGGAACACGAAGCCAATGAGCGATTCCGAGATTCCGCATGGCGACGGCCGGCCCGTGGACATGTACCTGGACCTCCTGCGCATCCGGATGGACACGGAGGACTACCGCCTTCTGATGCGCGCGGTGGAACCGGTCCTCGAGGCGATCGAAGAGGAACGCCTGTCCAGCCTCGACTTCGCGCTCGACTCCGGGGGCGACGACGAGCTGCCCCAGGAGGTCCGTGACGAGGTGGCGCTCGTCATCGCCACCGCCGTCACCGGCCGCCTGGACAACGAGGTGGTCGAACTCCACGTCGACGACACCGGCCCGGTCAGGATCGTCACGGACGCCACCACCGCGTCCGACCCGATCCGCCTCGGCGAGATAGCCGACTACATCCGGGACCGGCACAAGCAGACCGAGGAGCTGCGGGGCATCGCCGAGGTCAGCGGGCTGCCCACGGACTTCTGACGGGCAGCGGCTCCCGGCCCCCGGGGTGTCGGACGGGAAGCGGTCCCGGTCGCCGGGGTCACCCCTTGGGCGCCGCCACCGGCACGTCCAGTGGCCGGGCGAGGCCCACCACGGCCTCGTCCAGCCGCTCCAGATGCCGCAGCACGCGATCGGTGATGCGGCCGTAGCGCGGCGTGCCGTCGGATCCCAGCAGGGAGGCGATGCTCGGCCCCGTCTCGACCTGCGCGTCCGCGTGCTCGTCGGCGACCCGGGCCGCGATCGTCTCGATGTTGCGGACCGTGCGCCCGGCGGCCCCGCGCAGTCGCGGGTCCGCCGCGATCGAGGGATGCGTGGGCAGCAGCTCGGCGGTCGCCGCCAGCGTCCGTGCGTGGTAGGCGCACGTCTCCAGCAGCGCCACCACGTACCGGGCCGTGTTCCGACGCGTCCGCAGCGGTGTGACCGGGTGGATCAGCGGCTGCGTGGCGGCCCGCAGATCGGCCAGTGACTGGTCCAGATCCCGCGCCTTGTCCAGCAGCTCGTCCGCGGGCCCGCCGCTGAGCTGGCCCACCGCGGCCTCGGTGACCTCTGCCAGCCGCTCCAGCACGGTGCCCAGCAGCTCGTTCGTCCGGCGGTCCGTCCGCACCGGTAGGACCAGCGCCGCCGCGACCACCCCGCAGGCCGCGCCGAGCGCCGTCTCCTCGATGCGCAGCACCAGCACGTCGAGGCTGTAGGTGTGCAGCAGCGTGTACAGCAGCCCCAGCATCGCGGTGACGAAGAACGACATCAGGGTGTACGACAGCGGCGCCGAGTAGAACATCGCGAAGATCAGCACCAGGACCAGCGCGAACGCCGTCCAGGTATGCCGGCCGACCAGCCCCGCCAGGACGATCCCGGCCACCACACCGAACACCGTGCCCAGCAGCCGCCGATACCCCTTGACCAGAATCTCGCCCGTCGACGCGGTGTTGAGGAAAACGATCCAGCACGTCAGCACCGCCCAGTACCAGCGCTGCGTCGACAGCAGCTCGCCGCCCACGATGGCCAGCGCGGACCCGACGGCGACCTGCACGGCCGCCCGCGTGGTGGGCCGCCGCAGCCCGGTCTCCTCCTCCTGCGACGCCTCCTCGCCGCCACCGTCGATCGCGGCGTCCTCGGCGTCCAGTTCCTCGCGGGAGCGGGCCGTGGCGGGGGTGTCGTCCGACTCGTCCTGCGGACCGTCCAGGGCGATCCGCAGCCCGAGCACCGCGCGGGCCGACTCGCCGATGCCGCGGAAGACGTCCTGGACGGCCGCCGAGGCTTGCGGCAGGTTCTCCTCGTCCCGGTAGCCGAGGAGCCGGTTGCGCACATGGGCGAGGCCGGTGCCCGTGTCGCCGCTGCCGGCCCGCAGCACCAGGGCGTGCAGCGCCAGCAGATCGCGGCGCAGCGTGGCGCCCGCCTCGTCCGGCAGCTCCGGCCCGGCGACCGACGGGGCGGGCGCGCCCGGCAGGTGCAGCGTCAGCGTGTCGGCCCGCTCGGCGGTACGGGCGGTCAGCAGCAGCAGGCCGAGCCGCTCCGCGGCGATCTCGGCGTCCGCGATCCTGCGCTGCACCAGCCGTGCCGCCGACTCGTCCGGGGTGCCCTCCTCCAGCCGCCCCTGGATCATCATCGCCGTCTCGTGGAGCCGGGCGGTCCCCTCGCGAACGGCGCGGAGCGCCTTGTCCATCTCGTCCGCGGAGGCGTCGAGGAGTTCCGCTTGCGCGGACACCAGCTGGGCCAGCCGGGCCCGGAAGGCCAGGCGCAGCCGCAGCAGCACACCGGTCGGCGTCGCGGGCACGACCGCGAAGCGCATCAGGGCGCTGGAGCAGAACGCCAGCGCCATGGCACCGCACAGCTCGGGCAGGGTGGCGACGGTGGCGCCGACGAACAGGGACAGGAAGTAGACCTGGAAACCGATCAGCCCGAGTGCGGTGCCCCGGTCGCCGAACCGGCGGCCGTAGACCGCGCAGAAGATCAGGACGACGAAGAACGCGTCACCGACGACGACGCGCGTGTTGAGGACCGCACCCAGGGAGACCGAGGCCAGGGCCACCGGCAGTCCCAGTGCGAGCGTCACCGCCTGCGCACCGGGCTGGTTCTCGCGGATGGCGAAGGTGGCGACCATCGCCGCCATGGCCCCCGCCACCAGGAGGTGCACATCGGTCCGCAGCAGGGACAGCACGGCCAGGGTGAGTGCGATCGCGCCGACCGTGCGCAACCCGGCCGTCAGACGCAGCAGTCCGGGATCGGACGCCGCGATCCGGTCCCGCAGTCGTGCCCGCACCGCGCGTCCCGCTGCCCTCACGCCGCCGCACTCTCTCCCTGCTCACACCAAGATCCGTGTCTCAGCATGACATGCCGCGAGCGGAAGCTCCCGTCCGGGCCGGTCCTGCTCCGGTCAGCCGGACCCCTCGACCTGCGCCCGCACCTGCTCCGGCGTCAGATAGGCGTCGGTGTACTCGAAGTCCTTCAACCGCGCGGCCTTGCGGGCCTGGAATCCCGTCCGTACGAAGTCGTCACCGGCGACCGCGTTGAGCAGCCAGTTCGTCATCACCCGCGTCTTGGCCACGTTGGTGCGCAGCGCGGACCAGTGGTAGCCGCGGGCCACGGCCTGGGCGGGCAGCCCGCGCAGTTCGATGCCCAGCGGCTTGGACACCGCGTCGGTGCCGCCGAGGTCGACGACGAGCCCGAGGTCCTTGTGCACGTACGGCTTCATCGCCTGGCCCCGCAGGGACGCGATGACGTTGTCGGCGACGTGCCTGCCCTGTCGCAGCGCGTGCTGCGCGGTGGGCGGGCACATGGCCCCGTCCCCCTTGGCCAGGTCGGGCACGGCGGCCGAGTCGCCGAGCGCGAACACCCCGTCGTCGCCCGGCAGGTTCATCTCCGGGGCGACCGCGAGCCGGCCCTTGACGGTCTCCGCGCCGAGCGTGGCGATGAGCGGGCTGGCGACGACCCCGGCGGTCCAGATGAGCGTGCGCGTGGGGATCACCCGTCCGTCGGTGAAGGTGACCTCCTCGGGGCCGGCCTTGGCGATGGAGGTGCCCAGGGAGATCTCGATGCCCCGCCGGCGCAGGATCTCCTGCGCGCTGCTGCCGAGCTTGTCGCCCAGCTCCGGCATCAGCTTCGGCGCGATGTCGATCAGATGCCACTTGATCAGGCTCGGGTCCAGCCGCGGGTAGCGCTTGACCGCCGCGTGCGTCAGCCGCTGCAGGCAGGCCGCCGTCTCGGTGCCCGCGTAACCGCCGCCGACCACCACGAACTGCAGCCGCGAGGCCCGCTCCACGGGGTCCTGGCTCGCGTCGGCCAGGTCCAGCTGCGAGATGACGTGGTCACGGATGTACGCCGCCTCCGCGAGCGTCTTCATCCCGAACGCGTGGTCCGTCAGCCCCGGGATGTCGAAGGTCCGGGTGATGCTGCCGGGCGCCAGCACGATGTAGTCGTACGGCTCGTTGACGATCTCGTCGGTGATGGTGCGGATGACACAGACCTTGGACTTCAGGTCCACGCCGATGGCGCCGCCCGGAATGATGCGCGTGCGGTACTTCTTGCTGCGGCGCAGCGAGACGGCGATCGACTGCGGCGTCAGCACGCCGGAGGCGACCTGGGGGAGCAGCGGCAGGTAGAGCTGGTAGGCGAACGGCGTCACCAGCGTGACGTCCGCCTCGTCCGGGGAGAGTTTCCGTTCCAGACGGCGGACGCACTCCACACCGGCGAAGCCTGCGCCAACCACCAGGATCCTGGGTCGTGTCACGGTGTTCATCCCTTTCTGCGGCTCCAGGCGGTCTGCCTCGAACGCCTTCCGACTGCCCCTGGATCGCTGGTTCGCACCCTTTCGATCCCACCGTGTCTCCGGCCGGCGCGCCAGCCGGACGCGGCAGGCAGACGAACGCGTCGATCACCACCATGCCCGCACCGTGGCCGAAAAGCACCAGGCGGGAGTGAAGAACGCGTGCACACCCGGACGGCCGGACCCGCCGTCAGGAGTCCAGGTGACCTCGGACGTGACACAGCAACAGGCACACGTCGTCGTCCCGCTCGGAATCGCTCAGCAGCGGATGCAGCAGCCGGTCCGCCGAACCCTCCAGGTCCGCGTCCAGTTCCGCGGACCCGAACCCGCCGAGTGCCGTGGCCAGCCGCTCGATCCCGGGGTCTATGCCCTGGGCACGCCGCTCCACCAGCCCGTCCGTGTACAGGGCGAGGGTCGAGCCGGGCTCCAGATCCTCCGTGTGGTCGGCGATCTCCTGCGTGAGCGGGATGCCGAGCATCGCACCCGGTTTGGCGTCGAGGGTGCGCACGGTGCCGTCCGGCAGGCGCAGCACCGGCGGGGGATGCCCGGCGGCGGCCCAGGTCAGTGTGGGCTCGTCCGGGTGGAACCGGGCGATGACGGCGGTGGCGTACAGATCCGGCTGGAGATGGTGCAGGAACCGGTGCAGGCGGGTCAGCAACCGGCCGGGACTGTCGCCGTCGACGGCGTACGCCCGCAGCGCGGTGCGCAGCTGGCTCATCATGACCGCCGCGTGCAGCCCGTGTCCCGTCACATCGCCGATGACGGTGATGAGACCGCCGTCCCGCTGAGGGAACGCGTCGTACCAGTCGCCGCCGATGTTCAGCCCGTGGGTGGCCGGAAGATACCGCGCCGCCAGGCTCAGGCCCGGCGTGGCCGGCAGATCCGTCAGCAGGGCACGCTGCAGCGTCTCGGCGATGTCGCGGTTGTGCTCGAAGCGCCGGGCGTTGTCGATCGCGATGCTGGCCCGCCGGGTGAGCTCGATCAGCATCACCGCGTCGTCCGGGTCCCAGCGTTCCCCGGGCGGCGAGAGCGTCAGGACGCCCAGCGGAGCCCGCCGCGTCGGCAGCGGCACGCACAGCAACGGCCGTCCGGGATCCAGGGCCGACGGCGGCTGGTCCTCGACGCCGGGCAGGTTGCCGGGATGATCGGCGGCGTACTGGGGCCGCCCGGTACGGGCCGCGACCACCGCGGCGGCCGGATGCGGCGCCGACCGGTGCTTGTCCTCCTCGTGGTCGAACAGCCAGACGTCGACGCTGCGCGCGTACTCCGGCACCAGCAGGTCCGGCAGCCGGCGCACGATCTCCTCGTGGTTGAGCGACGCCGTCAGTACCGCGCTCGCGTCCGCGAGGAACGTCAGCCTGCGCCGGGCGCTCTCCGCCTCGTTGCGGGCGCTGCGCTCGGCGGCGAAGGCCTCGCGCTGGGCACGTCCGGCAGCGTCCAGCTCGGCGTGCAGGGCCAGGACACCCTGGTTGGTCTGGTGCAGCTCCTCGCGGTGGAAGAGGACCAGATCCTCCTGCTCGGTGAGTTTGTCCAGCACCACGGCCGTGTCCTCGTCGGCGCCGAGCAGGGCCTCAGACAGGGCGGCGGGGTCGTCGGGGACGGTGCCGTCCTCGGTGGCCTCGGCCGACTCGGGACAGGGGACCGTGACCTCCCAGAGCGGCTCGCCGGCGGCGCACGCCTCCGGCGACGGGGTCACCACGACGTGCAGCAGGCCCTCCTCGGCGGGGGAGCCCGCCAGGTCCATGGTGAGCCGCCAGATGCCGCCCTTGGTGAGGCACTGCCGCAGGTGGGCGCTGAGGTCGGCGGCGAGCCGGGTCCGCTCGACGGTGGGCACACCGTACGCGGCGGCCAGGCGCGCCAGCGAGATGCGGGCGCGGGCCGCGTCGGTGACGGTGGTGATCTGCCAAGTGCGCATCATGGGCGTTCCGGCGGGTTCGAGGTCAGCACGGCCACGGCGGTGTCGTCCCGCACCGGTCGGGCGGGACTGCTGGCGTCACGTATCGTCACGGCGGCCGTCACGGCCGGGTCGGTGGCGGGCAGACCGGGGTCGGACGGCGGTGTCCAGCGGCTGGGCAGGCCGTCGGTGTGCAGGATGAGTATCGGGTCGCCCACCCAGTCGGCCTCCTCCTCGCGGAGGGTGCCGGGCCGGTGGACCCCGACGATGCCGGGCCGCGACAGCAGGGCGTGCCAGGTGCCGTCGGTGCGCAGCCGCGCCCCGACATTGCCGATGCCGGCGAACCGCAGCCGCCCGGCCGTCAGGTCGAGCTGGGCCAGGGCGACGGCCGCGCCCCGCGTGCCCCGCAGCGCGTCGTGCAGCCGCCGCAACGACTCGGCGGGGGAGAGGTGGGCCCAGCGGTGCAGCGCCGTGACCGCGGCGGACGACGCCCGGGCGGCCTCCGGCCCGTGACCCAGCCCGTCCGCCAGCATCAACGTCACCCGGTCCCCGGCCCGGACCCACGCCCAGGCGTCCCCCGAGTACTCGGCTCCGCCGTAGGGAATGTTCACCCCGCCGGCCCGCACACCGGAAACGGGCAAGGAACGGTTCTGAGCGGCGACCCCGGCGACCGGAAGCCCCCGGACCGCTGCCCCGCGGTGCTCTCCCGGCTTCGTGAGGGGGCCACCGCCGGACGCCCCGGCGTCCTCGAGGTCGTGGGCTGCCGGGCTCCGGGGGGCCGCGGCGGTCCCCGAGTCGCCGGTGTCCGCGACGCTGTGGGTCGGTGCTGTCCCGGAGGCCGGGGCGGTCCCCGAGTCGCCGGTGTCCGCGACGCCGTGGGACGGTGCTGTCCGGGGTGCGGAGTCGTTGCTCGGCGCGTCGGCGTCCGCCGAGACGTGGGCCGGTGTCGTCCGGGGCCCGGGGCCGGTTTCCGGTGTGCCGGTGGCCGGGACGGCGTAGCCGGGAATCTCGTAGAGCGCCGGGTCGGTTCCCCGGGCGGGTGCGGCCGGTGGTGTGGGGCCGCCGGGAATCGCCGGGGCCTGCCCGGCCCGACCGGGCGCTCCGGCCGGCGCGGCCGCGTGGCCCGTCAGGCCGCCGCATGCCACCGCGCCGAACGGCGGTGCGCCGCCCGGCCACTGTCCCCCGGCGAACACCCGGCCCTCGGGCCCGGACGGCCCCTCGGTGGCCCGGGGCGTCGAGCTCACGCGGGCCACCGCCACCGTGCCGCGGCCGGGGACGCTGTGCAGGGCGAAATCGTCGGAGAGGCGCAGACACGTGCCGAGGCCTGCGCCGAGCGAACGCGAGGTGGAGAAGCCGTCGCGCAGCGCCGTGGGCACGTCGGGGATGCCCGGGCCGTGGTCCACCGCGGCGATCTGCACCACCCGTGAACCCCACGGCCCCTCCCGCAGCACGGGCGGGGCCACGACCTCGATGAGCACCTGACCACCCGCGGCATGCTTCAGCAGGTTCGTGGCGAGCTCGGTCGCGACCAGCGCGGCCGCCGCGGTACGCCGCTCGTCCAGCCCGGCCAGCGCGGCAGCGCCCTCCGCCGCGACCCGCGCGTCGCGCACCCGGGTCGAGTCGCGCACCGGCACGTCCCACACGCGTGGCATCAGACCTCCTCGCGCGGACGCGGCGGCCGTCCCACCCAGCACGTCACCCGCACCGTGGTGCCCGAACCGGGCGTGGTGTCGATGTCGAAGTCGTGCACCAGGCGCCGCGCACCGCTCAGACCCATGCCCAGACCGCCACCGGAGGTGTAGCCGTCGCTCAGCGCCAGGTCCAGGTCGGCGATGCCCGGCCCCTCGTCGGTGAAGGCCAGCTGCAGCCCCTGCGCGCCCGCACCGCCGACCTGCCTCGCCTCCATCTGTCCGCCACCGCCGTGCACCAGGGTGTTGCGGGCCAGCTCACTGGCCGCGGTGATGAGCTTGGTCTGGTCCACCAGTCCGAAGCCGAGCCGGGCAGCGGCCTGCCGTACGTGCTGTCGCACCCACACCAGGTCGATGTCCGACCGGATGGGCAGGCAGGCCTCCACGCCCGAGGCGGTGTGCATCACGGACTCTCCTGACGCGGGCTGCCGGGACGGGGCACCGGGGCCTGCTGCGCGAGGAGCTCCATGCCCGCCTCGGTGCTGAGCGCGGTACTCAGTCCCGGCAGTGTCAGACCCAGTTCGGCCAGGGTGATGGCGACCGCCGGGCGCATCCCGGCCACCACGGTGCGCGCGGCCAGCAGTTTGGCCTGCGCGGCGATCTCGGCCAGCACCCGGCCGAGGAAGGAGTCCACGATCTCGACACCGGAGATGTCGATGAGGACCCCGCGCACCCCGGTACGGGAGATGGTCTCGGCGAGGTCCTGCTGGAGCTGCTGCGCCATGCTGTCGTGCAGGTCCCCCTGGAGCGTGACCAGCAGGACGTCGCCGAGCCGGAGCACCGGCACATGGCCGGTCACGGGACGGGGGTACGCGTCGCTCACCGCTGACCCGCACCCGGCTTCACGATGTCCGCGCCGAGCTGGTGCAGCGCGTACCCCAGCGCGTCGGCGAGGCTTGCGCGGGTGAGCACGTCCAGGTCGAGACCGAGATGCACGATGGTCTGCGCGATGGCGGGGCGGATGCCCGAGACGATGCACTGGGCGCCCATGAGGCGCGCCGCGGCGACCGTCTTCATCAGGTGCTGCGCCACCAGCGAGTCGACCGTCGGGACCCCGGTGATGTCGAGGATCGCGAACCGCGCGTGCTGCTCGACGACGGCGTTCAGCAGCGTCTCCATCACGATCTGGCTGCGGGCGCTGTCGAGCGTGCCGATGAGCGGCACGGCCACGATGCCGTCCCACAGCCGGATGACGGGCGTGGCCACCTCCATCAGCTGCAGCCGCTGCCGGTCGCTGAGTGCCTGCCACTCGCTGAGCGCCGTCTGCATGGCCACCAGTCGCAGCGTGCCCATCAGAACGGTCAACGTGGTCGAACACGCCCGCAGGTGCTCGGGCGGCGCCTGCGTCAGATCGGCGACCAGCAGGTTCTCCACGGGCGGCCGCAGGGCCGCCAGCTCGCTGGAGACCTGGGTGTTGCTCAACCCGGCGCGGGAGCGGGCCGCGCCCATCCGGCCCAGCTGCTCGCGCACGGTGCTGAATCCGGCGGCGTCCGGGTCCTCCACCTGGCCCGAGTCGGCCACCTGGGCCAGCGCCTCCACGATGACCTTGCCCGCTTCCACCGCCTCGTCGCGCGAGACGGTGAACACAGTGCGGAACAGGGGCTCGTCCGCCCACCGCTGGGCGATCTGCTCACGCCGGCGGTGCAGGAAGTCCCTGACCTCTTCGGTGGGCGTGGCGAGCTGTCCGTCCGCTTCGTGCTCCGGCACCTGGTTCTCTCCTCATCCGCGTTGCGTCGACCGAGCCCGCTTCTGGCAACGAGACGGCGATGTGACACTTGCCGGGCGACAACTCTAACCATGCGCCGACCTCGTACGACACCGGCTCCGTGGCAAGTGATCCGGTTCGGACGAACGGCGGTTGGCGTCGCCGTCGCCGGGTGTGCGAGGGGTGAGCCGTCGTGCGGGCAGGGCGGAGCGAGGACCGGGCCGCCGAGCCTTCGCCGACGCCGGGCCCGAGGGGGGCGCTGCGGCCGTCAGACGCTCTGTCCCCCCGGCTCCTCGGGGCGCTCCGGTCCTTCGTCGACCCGGGTCAGGGCCTCGTCGACACTCTCCGATATCGGCACCGTGATGCTGACGCCCGTCAGATCGAGGATGCGCCGCACAGCCGGCGTCGGACTGATGACGTGCACACTGCCCTCGGTCTTACGGGTCTCCTGGTACACCCGCAGAATGATGTTCATCCCGGACGAGTCCATGAAGGGGACGGACGAGAGATCGAGCAGGAAGTGCCGTCGGCCGTGGTGGAGTTGGTTGGCCAAATGGGCCTGGAACTCGGTCGCGGTGTCGACGTCCAGGTAACCGTCGACCGTGATCAGGGCCACGTCCTCCCGGGGCAGCTCGACTTCCACGGACAGCGGGTTCTGGGCGAGGGGCACGGATACCTCCAACAAGTGCTGCGGCCTGGGCTGGTCACCTCTGGGGATGACCGCGGTGCGAGGGGATCCCGGTCGTTGTCCGGACTCGAATGCCGTTCCTCATGCGCCTCCCTTCACTGACGGGCTTCGGATGTCACCGCGCACCCGCGATTACCCCGGAAACCACCCTGCATGCCTCCTCGGCCGAACATCGCCGGGACCGGCCGCCGGAAGTCCCGTGCGGTAGCAGGCGTGTGCGCCGAATGCGCTTGCGACAGCAGGGTAGTTGCTGCTGTGGAACGGGGCGGGCGCGGGCGTCCGCCGGAGGACATCGCGATCAGCACATCGCCAGGGAGGATGGAAAAGCGTGGCCATCGACAGAATCTGGTCGTACGCGCCGGACAGCGGTCACACCGAGGGACAGGACCTGACCGGTTTCGCCGTCGCCGCGACCGACGGCACCATCGGGCACGTGGACCGGGAGGCCGCCCCGCACGCCATGCGGCACCTGGTCGTCGACACCGGAGTCTGGGTTTTCGGCCGCAGCGTCCTGGTGCCGGCCGGAGTGGTCACCGGCGTCGACACCCAGGGGAGAAAGGTCACACTGGCCTGCAGCAGGGCGGACGCCAAGGCGGCGCCCCGCTTCCAGACCGACAGTGAGACGAGGGACCAGGAGTACCTCCGGGCCGTGGGTGACTACTACGACCGGCTGCCGCCGCGCGAGACGGCCACGGTCTGAGACGCCCGCGGTCCGGGACGCCACGGTCGGAGCCGGTCACGGGCGCCTCGCGCCCGTGACGCTCCCGGCTCACCAAGGCATGAACACGTGTACGTCCTTGCCCCGGTCGTCGGCCACCACGCTGACCTGGTCGCACAGCGTGTGGATCAGGTGCCAGCCGATGCCCCCGCCGCCGCTGCGCGGATCGAAGGGCCGGGGGGCGGGCTCCGTGGTGCTGGTGTCGTGCAGAACCACATGCACCCCGTCGAAGGTCCGGCGCATCCGCAGCGCGAACGGACCCGGGGCGTACTGCACCGCGTTGGCGGCCAGTTCCGTCACCACCAGCAGGATGTCGTCCCAGTACTCGGGGGCAGAGGGCGGGGAGGAGCGGGCGAGATCGCGCAGGAACTCCTCCGCGGCCAAGCGCGCACCGGTCACGTCATGCGGCTCGCCCACGAAGGTGTTCGTGCGGCTCGGGATCTCCTCGGAGGTCAGGGCATCGTCCCCACGCGGCTCGGTTGACATATCGCCTTTCCGGCCCGGGCGTCAGCTACGGCTGTCGTCAGGGCTGTCGTCCTTTCTCTTGCGTCGCCACTGTTGCGTGTTCCCGAGGGGACGAGGCCTACGCGTCCGGCACACGCTCAGCGGAACACATTGTCGGAATCGTCCCAGCTCGATGGTTCGGCGGGGGCGCTCGGCCGTCCGGGACGCCTGCGGGACCGGTACATCGCGTCGATCTCGGAAGCGTAGTGCCGCACGATCTCGTCCCGGCGCAGCTTCATCGACGGCGTCAGCATCCCGTTCGTCACGTCGAACGCCTCCGGCAGGACCCGGAAGACCCGGATCGACTCCGCGGGCGACACGGCACTGTTGGCCGCGGCCACGGCCCGCGCGACCTCCTCGCGCAGCGCGTTCTCCTCCCGCGCCTCCCGCATCTCGCCCTGCAGGGCCAGCCCGGCCCGCCAGTGTGCGAGGAAATCCGGGTCCAGCGTGATCAGGGCGCCGACGCAGGGGCGGTTGTCCCCCACGACCACCGCCTGGTGGATGAGCGGATGCATCCGCAGCCGCTGCTCCAGGGCCAGCGGGGCGACGCTCTTGCCGCTGCTGGTGATGATGATGTCCTTCTTGCGGCCGGTGATCGTCAGATAACCCTCCGAGTCCAGCAGCCCGAGGTCCCCGGTGGCAAGCCACCCGCCGCGCAGGGCGGCCCGGGTGGCGGCCTGGTCGCCCACATACCCCTGGAACACCGACGGGCCGCGCACCAGGATCTCCCCGTCCTCGGCCACCTGGATCTCCATGCCCGGAAGGGCCTGCCCGACCGTCCCGGACTTCTCCCGGCCCAGCGGCTGCATCGTCACCCCGCCGGCGGTCTCCGTCAGGCCGTACCCGTCGTGCACGTAGATGCCGATGCCCTCGTAGAAGAGGGAGAGATCGCGGCTGAGGGGGGAGCCGCCGGACGTCGCCCGCTGTACCCGGCCGCCCAGTGCCGCCCGCAGCCTGCGGTACACCGTGCGCTCGTACAGGGCGTGCTGGAGCCGCAGGTCGAAGCCGGGCCCGCGGCCGCGGCCCAGCCGCTGGCGCTCCAGGGCCGCGGCGAAGTCCCGGGCGGTTTCGGCGGCCCGCTCGAACAGTCCGCCGTGCCCTCCCTGCTGAGCCGTCCGCAGGAAGTTCTTGTAGATCTTCTCCAGGACCGAGGGGACCGCGTAGAGGTAGGTGGGCCGGAACGAGCGCAGCGCCGACGCCAGCGCCTCCCCGCTCAGATCGGCCTGGTGCCCCATCAGCAGCCCGCCGCGTACGCACAGCCCCTGGATCATCAGCCCGTACACATGGGAGAAGGGCAGGAACGCGAGCACGGAGCCCTGCTCCCCGCGCGGCGCCGCCGTGTGCCCCCAGCCCGTGAGCAGCGTGTCGCAGGGGCCGGCCAGATTGCGGTGGCTGAGCGCGCAGCCCATGGCGTGACCCGAGGTGCCAGAGGTGTAGGCGATGACGGCAGTGGAGTCCGGCAGCACGATGCGGCGCATCGAGTCGACCGTGGCGATCGGGACGAACTCCCCGAGCGCCGTCAGCTCATCGAGGGCGCCCGAGTCCAGCTGCCAGACGTGTCGCAGCAACGGCAGCGAGGCGCACACCGAGCCGACGGTCATGACGCCCTGCTCGTCCTCCACGACCACGGCCACGCAGCCGGCGTCCCGCAGGATCCACTCGACCTGATCGCGTGAGGCCGTCGGGTAGACCGGGACCACCTCGGCGCCCACGGCCCACAGCGCGTAGCACAGGACCGTCCACTCGAACCGGGTGCGCGCCATGATCGCCACGCGGTGGCCCGGCGCGATCCCCGAGGCGATCAGCCCCTTGGCCACGTCCACCACCGCGTCACGCAGCTCGATCGCCGTCACCTCCTCCCAGGTCGCGGAGGAGGGGTGGGCTCGCCGGGCGAGCATCGGCCTGGCCGGTTCGCGATCCGCCGTCTCGAAGACGCTGTCGGCGAGCCCGCCGGTCAGGGGCGCCACGGCCGGGGGAGCGAGGGCGAGGTCGCGCATGCACTGCTCCTGACGTGTACGGGGTGTGACATTGCCGACGGGTACCGTCATCGGCGGTGCTCGAATGTAGTCGAGTCGAGACCCTTCGGGGTCGGAAAATACGGAAGTCGTCCCGCTGATGATCTCGGCGTGATGGGGGGACCCGGACGGCATGACTCACATCAGTCCCGATCCCGAACCAGAACGCACCCCCGGTCTGGAACCCGGCGGCGGCGTACCGCCGGGCGAGACCCCACCCGCGGAGAGCAGCATGCCGGAGACGCTGCCGCGGGAAACCCACAATCCGACCAAGGGCTGGGCCAAGGCACCGCTGACCGTGATCATCGTCCTCGTGGTGCTGATCGCGGCGTTCTTCCTGGCCTACGCCCTCGTCCTGATCCTCTGAGCCACTGCCCGGATGAGTCCCTGCCCGAAACCGGCGGGACGCCTCACGCCTGCGTATGACGGACGCACTCGGTGACGACGTCCCGCAGGCTCCCCGTGCGCTCCATCAGCGCGCGCTGCACCTGAGCGCCGTTGCCCTCCCGCAGCAGCTCGTCGCAGGCGGCCCGGGCCCGCTCCAGGTCGCCCGTGCTGTCGAGGGCCTCCTCGACGTGGTCCAGCAGGGCACGCACGACGGCTTCGGCGGGCATGCGCCGCATGGTCGCGGGGTGCAGCAGCTCGCCCGAGAGACCGGACCGGGCGGCCTGCCAGTCGGCCAGCCGCAGCAGGCTGACACTGTGGCCGAGCGGCTCACGGCCGGCCCGCCACTCGCGCGCGGCCGTCTCGACCAGGCCCCGGACGAGTGTGGCGACCAGCACGGCCGTGCCGGAGTGCAGACAGACGTCCGCGACGCGCAGTTCCACCGTCGGGTACCGCTGGGACAGCCGCGCGTCGAAGTAGATCATCCCGTCGTCCAGGAGGGCCCCGGTGGCCACCATGTCGGCGATCAGCCGGTGGTACCTCTCGGCCGAGCCGAAGATCTCGGTCGGGCCGGCCGACGGCCAGCGCAGCCACACCCGGCTGCGGTAGCTGCTGTACCCCGTGTCCTTGCCCTGCCAGAACGGCGAGTTCGCGCTGAGCGCCCGCAGCACCGGCAGCCACGGACGCAGCCGGTCGACGACCGCCACCCCCTCGTCGTCGGACTCGACCGACACATGCACATGGCAGCCCATGACGAGCTGCTCCTGGGTGGCGATGCCGTACTGTTCCGCCATCCACTGGTAGCGCCGGTTGACGCTGACAGCGGGGCTGACCGGCAGCGGTGAGGTGGCGAGCGCCGCCACGGTGCAGCCGATCTCCCCCGCGTGCCGGGCGGCCTCCTTGCGGCAGCGGACGATCTCCGCGCGCAGGCTCTCCATGGACGACTGCGGATGGGTGGCGAACTCCAGCATCTGCTCGTGGAGTTCCTTTTCGAAGACGTCCTGATCCGCGTCGTCCTTCTCGGCCCGGGCGAGTACCGCTGCGGACAGCGCCCGCGGTTCACCGGTCTCCGGATCGACCAGGAGGAGTTCCTCCTCCACTCCCACGGTGCGCACCTGATGCCCGCCCTTCTGTGCCCTGCCGCGTCGTACCACCGGGCGCTCCCGGTGGTACGACACCCAGTGCCCCTCCAGGCGGGCAGGACACCTGGTGGGGCAGGGGGACTTCACACCGCGAACGGCGCCAGCCACACCGTGGCGAGCGGAGGCAGCGTGATCCGGACACATCCGTCCTCCGCCTTGACCGGATCCGGGTTGGTCACACCGCTGCCGCCGTAGCGCGTGTCGTCGGTGTTGAGGCGTTCCTCCCAGGCGACGACGTCACCCGGCACCCACAGGCCGTAGTCCTGCCGGACGACGGGAGAGAAGTTCGACACCGCCAGCAGCGGGCTGCCCTGGGCGTCATAGCGGAGGAAGGCGAAGACGTTGTCGTCCGCCGAGTCCACCGCCACCCACCGGAAGCCCTCCGGGCGGGTGTCGCACTGCCACAGCGCCGGCGTCGCCCGGTACGTGGTGTTGAGGTCACGGACCAGGTCGCGCACGCCCCGGTGGTCGCCCGCGGAGTGGTAGCCGTCGTCGAGCAGCCACCACTCCGGGCCCTGCTCGACCGACCACTCGGCTCCCTGCGCGAACTCCTGCCCCATGAACAGCAGCTGCTTGCCGGGGTGGCCCCACATGAAGCCGAGGTAGGCCCGGTGCGTGGCGCGTCGCTGCCACCAGTCGCCCGGCATCTTCGACACCAGGGCCTGCTTGCCGTGCACGACCTCGTCGTGGGAGATCGGCAGCACGTAGTTCTCGCTGTAGGCGTACACCATCGAGAAGGTCATCTCGTGGTGGTGGTACTTGCGGTGCACCGGTTCGTGGGCGATGTACTCCAGCGAGTCGTGCATCCAGCCCATGTTCCACTTCAGGCCGAAGCCGAGCCCGCCGGTGTCGGTCGGCCGGGTCACCCCGCCCCAGGCGGTGGACTCCTCGGCGATGGTCACCACCCCGGGAGCGCGCCGGTACACGGTCGCGTTCATCTCCTGCAGGAAGCGCATCGCCGCCAGGTCCTCCCGGCCGCCGTACGCGTTGGCCTCCCACTGGCCGTCCTCGCGCGAGTAGTCCAGGTAGAGCATCGAGGCGACGGCGTCCACGCGCAGCCCGTCGATGTGGAACTCCTCGCACCAGTACACCGCGTTCGCGACCAGGAAGTTGCGCACCTCGGTGCGGCCGAAGTCGAACTCGTACGTGCCCCAGTCCGGGTGCTCCGCGCGCCGGTCGTCACCGGGCTCGTACAGCGGCTCACCGTCGAACCGGGCCAGCGCCCAGTCGTCCTTCGGGAAGTGCGCCGGCACCCAGTCCATGATCACGCCGATACCGGCCCGGTGGCAGGCGTCGACGAAGAACCGGAAGTCGTCCGGCGTGCCGAGCCGGGCCGTCGGGGCGTAGAACCCCGTGACCTGATAGCCCCACGACCCGTGGAAGGGGTGCTCGGCGACCGGCATCAGCTCGACGTGCGTGAAGCCCAGGTCCTTGACGTACGCCGGGAGTTCCTCGGCGAGCTGCCGGTAGGTCAGCCCCGGCCGCCACGACGCCAGGTGCACCTCGTACACCGACAACGGCGCCTCGTGCACGGGTGTGTCGGCGCGGTGCGCCATCCACTCGGTGTCGCCCCACTCGTAGTGCGAGGCCGTCACGATCGACGCCGTGTCGGGCGGCTCCTCGCAGCGCCGTGCCATCGGGTCGGCCTTGAGGAAGCGGTGGCCGTACCGGGAGTGGATCTCGAACTTGTACGGCGTTCCCTCGCCCACGCCCGGCAGGAACAGCTCCCACACCCCCGAGGCGCCCAGCGACCGCATCGGGAACTGCGTCCCGTCCCAATGGGTGAAGTCCGTGGCGACCCGCACGCCCTGCGCGTTCGGCGCCCACACCGTGAACCGGGTGCCGGACACGCCCTCGTGGGTCATGGGCTGTGCGCCGAGCGCCTGCCACAGCTGCTCGTGCCGGCCCTCGCGGATCAGATGCAGGTCGAGCTCGCCGAGCGCGGGCAGGAAGCGGTACGGGTCGTGCGTCTCCTGCTCGCCCTCCTCGTACGCCACGTGCAGGGTGTACGCGGGGATCGCGTCCAGCGGCAGCACGCCCGAGAAGAGGCCGTCGCCCTCCGAGACGAGGGCCGTACGTCTGCCGCCGATGACCACGCTCACCGCGCGGGCGAAGGGACGCAGCGCCCGGAACACGACCCCGCCGGGCACCGGATGGGCACCCAGCAGCGCGTGCGGATCGTGGTGGGCACCCGCCAGCAGGCGCCCGCGGTCCTCGGGACTCAGGGCAGGGGCGGTCGTGCTCGGGACCGGGCCGGACGGCTCCGGGATTGAGGTGTCTCGCAGGGCCACGGCTCAGTCTCCTCTCACGGCGAGGCGCTCGATCGCCGCCATCGGTACAGGCAGCCAGTCGGGGCGGTGCCGTGCCTCGTACAGCACCTCGTACACGGCCCGGTCCGTCTCATAGGCGCGGAGCAGTCCGTGTTTCTTTCGGGGGTCCCAGCCGGCGCGGGCGGCGTAGCCCGCGCAGTAGGCCTCGCGGCAGCGCCGGGCCCACTCGGGGCGCCAGGGGCGGCGCTGCCGGGCGGCGTAGTCGAAGGAACGCAGCATCCCGGCGATGTCCCGCACCGGGGAGTGGGCGCTGCGCCGTTCGGAGAGCGGCCGGGACGGCTCGCCCTCGAAGTCGATGACGAACCAGTCGCGCCCGGCCCGCAGCACCTGACCGAGGTGCAGGTCGCCGTGGATCCGCTGGGCGGGCGGCCCCGGGTCGCAACTCGTGAGGGCGGCGAACGCGGTCCGCAGGCCCGGCACGAACGGCTGCAGCGCGGGCACGCAGTGCGCTGCGGCGTCCAGCCGCTCGGTCATCGCGGCCGCCGTCTGCCCGTTCTCCCCCGGCCCGCCGACGGGGAACGCCGACGCCAGAGCGAGGTGCACCTCCGCGGTGGCCCCGCCCAGCGCACGGGCCTGGACCGTGAAGTCGTCCCCGGCGGCCAGCGCGTTCAGTCCGAGCGTCCAGCCGTCGGAGGCGTCCCGCAGATACGGCTGCAGCACGCCGAGGGTGGCCTTGAACGGATGCCGGGTCTGGAACCAGGCGACGGGGGCGGGAACGCGGTGGCAGCCCTGCCGGGCCAGCGCGCCCGGCACCTCCAGGTCCGGGTTGACGCCCGGCTGGATGCGCCGGAAGACCTTCAGGATGTACTCGTCGCCGTACACCAGCGAGGAGTTGGACTGCTCGGCGTCCAGCAGCCGCGGTGCCAGTCCGGCGGGCACCCGCTGCTCCGGGTCGCAGTCGAAGCGCAAGGGGCCGGTGGTGCCCGGTCGCCGCAGCCGGTCCAGCAGGAGCTGGGCGGAACGGGGGTCCTGCAGCGCGTCGTACACCGTCAGCCCGGCCAACGGCCCCTCCTGCACCCGTCCGATGAGGGCCCGCCCGAGCCGCGGCGACGGGTGCTCCCGTACGCCGAGCAAGAGCTGGTAGCAGTCGCCCGCCGGGGGAGCCCCGCCGGGCGAGGGCACGCCCGTGTGCCCGGCGTGCCCAGCGTGGACCAGCAGATGCAGACAGCCCGGGAAGAGCTCGGTCATCGACAGCAGACCGAGCTCCGTGACGGGCCGGTCCTTGCCGGCGAACCAGCGCTGCCGGGGCAGCCACTCGCGCAGCAGCCCGCCGAGCGACTCCATGGGCTCGGCCAGGCGCCGCAGGTCGGGGCGGAGGAATGCGGTCTTCGGCATGGTCACGCCTCCTTTCGTCGGCGCAGGCTCACAGTCGCCGGCCGATGCGGGAGGCGACCCGGGTGAGCCGGAACCAGTAGAAGCCGTGGCCCCCGAGGGTCAGCAGGTACGGCAGCTCGCCGATGGCCGGGAAGCGGACCCCGCCGAACAGCTCCACCGGGTGCCGCCCCGCGAACTCGCGCAGGTCCAGCTCGGTGGGCTGCGCGAACCGCGCGAAATTGTTGACGCACAGCACCAGGTCGTCCTCGTACTCGCGCAGGAACGCCAGCACCGCGGGGTTGGAGGAGGGCAGCTCGGTGTAGGAGCCGAGTCCGAAGGCCGGGTTCTGCTTGCGGATCTCGATCATGCGGCGGGTCCAGTGCAGCAGCGACGACGGCGACGACATCGACGCCTCTACGTTGGTCACCTGGTGGCCGTAGACCGGGTCCATGATCGCGGGCAGGAAGAGACGGCCCGGGTCGGAGGTCGAGAAGCCGGCGTTGCGGTCGGGCGTCCACTGCATCGGTGTGCGCACCGCGTCCCGGTCGCCGAGCCAGATGTTGTCGCCCATGCCGATCTCGTCGCCGTAGTACAGGATGGGCGAGCCGGGCAGGGCCAGCAGCAGGGCGGTGAACAGTTCGATGGTGTGCCGGTCGTTGTCCAGCAGCGGGGCGAGGCGCCTGCGGATGCCGATGTTGGCGCGCATGCGGGGGTCCTTGGCGTACTCGGCCCACATGTAGTCGCGCTCTTCGTCGGTGACCATCTCCAGCGTCAGCTCGTCGTGGTTGCGCAGGAACATCCCCCACTGGCAGCCCGAGGGGATGGCCGGGGTCTTGGCCAGGATTTCCGAGACGGGGTAGCGGGATTCCCGGCGTACGGCCATGAAGATGCGCGGCATGACGGGGAAGTGGAACGCCATGTGGCACTCGTCGCCGCCGTTCGCGTAGTCGCCGAAGTAGTCGACGACGTCCTCGGGCCACTGGTTGGCCTCCGCCAGCAGCACGGTGTCCGGGTACTGCGCGTCGATCTCGCGGCGCACGCGCTTGAGGAACGCGTGCGTGGCGGGCAGGTTCTCGCAGTTGGTGTCCTCGGCCGCGTAGAGATAGGGCACCGCGTCCAGCCGGAACCCGTCGATGCCCAGGTCCAGCCAGAACTTCAGCGCGGCCAGGATCTCCTCCTGGACGCGCGGGTTCTCGTAGTTGAGGTCCGGCTGGTGGGAGAAGAAGCGGTGGAAGAAGTACTGGCCGCGCACCGGGTCGAAGGTCCAGTTCGAGGTCTCGGTGTCGACGAAGATGATCCGGGCGTCCGGGTAGCCCTTGTCGTCGTCGGCCCACATGTAATAGTCGCCGTAGGGCCCGTCGGGGTCCTTGCGTGACTCCTGGAACCACGGGTGCTGGTCGCTGGTGTGGTTCATGACGAAGTCGATGATCACCCGCATGCCGCGCTGGTGCGCGGCGTCGACGAACTCCACGAAGTCGGCCAGGTCGCCGAACTCCGGCAGCACCGCCGTGTAGTCGGAGACGTCGTAGCCGCCGTCGCGCAAGGGCGACTTGAAGAACGGTGGCAGCCACAGGCAGTCGACGCCCAGCCACTGCAGGTAGTCGAGCTTGGAGGTGAGGCCCTTCAGGTCGCCGACGCCGTCGCCGTCACTGTCCTGGAACGAGCGGACGAGCACCTCGTAGAAGACGGCGCGCTTGAACCAATCCGGGTCACGGTCCCTCGCAGGTGTGTCTTCGAAGGTGTCCAACACGGGCTCGTTCACGGTCATGACGTTTCTGCCCCTCCGTTCGCGTGCGCGGCGGGCGGGGACTGGACGTGAAAGACGTGCGCGGGAGCCCGCCCCGGCTCCAAGCGCACGTAGTTGTTCCTGCTCCAGTGGTAGGTCTCGCCGGTGAGCTCGTCGCGTACCGGCACCGACTCGTGCCAGTCCAGGCCGAGTTGCGGCATGTCCAGCGAGACCGTGGCCTCCTGGGTGTGGTGGGGGTCGAGGTTGGCGACCACCAGGACCACATCGGATCCGCTGCCCTTGCTGTACGCGATGACCTCGTCGTTGTCGGTGTGGTGGAAGCGGAGGTTCCTGAGCCGGCGCAGCGCGGGATGCTCCCGCCGGACGGTGTTGAGCCGGGTCAGCAGCGGGACGATGGTGCGGCCCTCGCGTTCGGCGTTCTCCCAGTCGCGGTGGCGGAGCTGGTACT
>NZ_JBIBAF010000022.1:0-124022 GCF_042899705.1 Streptomyces sp. NPDC013187
TGCCCTGCCGTGGCCAGCGCTCGGCTGATGGTTTGCTGGGTCGGGGTGAGGTCACGGCCCGGCGGGCGTCTGAGGGGTGTTGTCACCCATGGGCCGGATCCCACGCTGTTGGCTTTTGCTTTTGAAGAGCCAGATCTTATGGCCAGCTCGATGAGGACTCCCAGTGGGGTGCACTTTGGAGATTAGCTTGGGAGGTGTTGGTGCTCTAATGGCGGTAGCTACCCTTGGGTGCAGGGGTGCGATTGGCGCCTGGGAGGCTGCTTCCCTAGTGATCTCATCCAGCTGGCGAGGCCAAGTGCAAAGTCTATGTTTCTTTGACGACAGAGGATTGTGGCCCGGAATTAACCTGGTTACGCATACCTTCCAAGGCATGCTCTACGCGTTCTACCGCCTCCGGCTCGATGTTCCTTAGGAGCTTTGCGATCTCGTCTTTGTGATGGCCGTGAGAGCATTTAGAAGAGATCTCTATACAGAAGGCGATGGTGAATTCTGGCGAGATGTGCTCAACATCCGAAGAAAGGAGGCTGAGTATCAGCGTCAGATAGGCGGGTCTGTCTATAGATTCGTAGAACCTAATGGATGGCAGACATCGCCGATAGACCTTCTCGCGGATCTCATGCTTACCATTTTTCGAGATTGCTGCCAGAAGTTCTAGTAGCGCTCTTGCCGGGCTGAGGAGCCGACCATCGGTCTCCACCACAGTGAGCGAGAGAATTTCCGGATCGATACCAGTCATGGGTTCAGCGATATCGAGTAGCAGTTGGGCTTGTGGATCAGATAGAAAGTCAGCCTCGTACAGCAGATCCAGCCCATCGTACATCTTGACCACAACGGGCTCTTCTGGCGTCACCGGAAGCGTAAAGGGCCAACCATCATCACCGCCGATAGTTACGGGTGCTTCTATTCTTCGGTCTGGCGCACTGATTTCTAGCACCCGACGATCATCTTTCCAAAGTCGGTTCACTTTAAGGATGCGCACGAAACCCATCCAGGCGTCATGGGTGGTGAACTGTGACTGCCATAGGCGGGTGTGCTGTACCCACGGCTCGTCACCTTCGGAGCCTACAAAAAGATCGTCCGACTGCACCGGCGACTTTTCCAAGAGGGTCGCCAATAGCAGCAAATTGGCATTGTATATAGCCAAACGGGCGGTAGTGGACCTTCTTCTAACAGGCTCATATCCCGCGAAGTCGTTTCTGGGTTGCGCAAAAAGTGAAACCCGAAAGAGAGAAATGAGGAATTTCCGCAGTTCGGATCGGTCCTCCAAGGAGAATCTTTCTACGCAGCGACGCAGGAAGTCAACTACCGGCTCGCGAGCCGAAAGCGGCTCAAAAGAGAGAAGGGCGTAGAGAAAATCATCGTTTAGCCGACGAGGAGACTCAGTGATGGAGAATACTCGTGACTGAGATTGTGCAGTGGCCAACAAATACTCTAGGGACCTCCACACTCCGCGCGCCATCAAGTACTCTCCGAAAGTCGCATGCATGAACTCGTATGTGCGACGCCGGGTAAGGCCTTCAGCCGAGGACTTGTGTATGAAGAAGAAGCCGCCCACAGTCAAATCTGTCTTGGTTAGAGGCTCGTGCAGCGTATCTCTCACTTCTTCTGTCTGCGTGGGATAGAGTTGGCTGAGGTCTTCCTCAAGCTCGACTGCGTTCACCCACTGCTGGGCTCGATTGAACATAGCCGCTGCCGTAATGCTCAACTGCTGGAGTTTTTGTTCAATTGCACGCTGCAAGGCATGGCTGTCTTTTGAGGCGCCACCTCTAGACATAACTTCTCTTCTAGAAAATCGAATAAGCATCTTCTCGTATAGATCAGAGATGTCGAAGTCCGACTTCTCTTTCTGAAGGGAATTGTCATCAGCGTCGTATAGCTCCAACATCAGCAAGAGCAGTGGCTGCTCGGCAAGAGTGCGGTGACGCAGAATTACCTCCATTGGAATGGGCTTGAGGCGCGTCTTGCTGTAGAAGGGGCGGTTTATGTCGTTCCAGGTAGTAATCGATTGGCTGATCTGGTCGTCCGTAAAGGGGTCTAGGCGTAGCACTACGGTCCCTTCTGGGAATCGAGTTCTGCTGGCCACTACGGTTCGACTGGTTATAAGTATCGCTGTATGACGACCAAATGCCGCTTCGTTCTGCTGGAAATTTTGGACGAGTTCTAGGTAATCTGAACGGTTTACTCCAGTCGCCTGCAGAAGCTCATCAAACCCGTCCAAGAGCACAACACGCCGTTTCGCCTGATGGTATGCGCGTACAAGTTCTGGCCAGGACGTTTGTTCCCCATTGGTTGCTTGTTCGATGCCGTTACGGATCTGACGTTCAATAGGCGCATTTGCGTCTACGTGCCGTAGCTCGACCCGAATGGCTAGTATGCCGGCTTGCGAAAGTCTCGCCGCAAGGACCTTAGTAAGAAGAGATTTTCCAGCCCCCGGCTGCCCGAGGACGACTATTGGCGCGTCGTATGCCTCTGTTAGTAGACCAGCAAGAGATGGCTCTAGAGTGCTGTGCAGAGGTTGACCATCCCACCAGGAATCATCTCCTAGATCATCAGAGGAAAGTTGATCAGTTATTCTCCCGGCAGGATTAATGTATCCCTCTCTCAACTTAGGGAACTGCACCTGTGGGTGAGCGTCGAGCAATCGCGCATTAACGATCGGCCATTCAAGCTCGCTCGCTGCTCGGATAGCTAGCGCCGTAGCAGCGTACGCATGACTCCCGACGCGAGCTTCGCTGAGCAGAATTTCGACACCGCTCAAGCCGGCGGCCACGCCTTCAATGGCGCTGAACATTGACGATAGCCGCCTAGCGGTCTCACTGTTCAGTTCTCGAATTGCTTCACGAGTGGCCTGATGGTTATTTAGATTGGCCCACAGAGCGAAGACTGGGCAATCGGCGGCGAGTTTCAGAAAATCTTCCTGGTACCTTCGCACCGCTGCTTCGGGAACCGAAGACCTGATTGTTTCGCGAAGCGCGTCAAAATCGGTTTCCGTTAGTTGTTCAACTACCGCTAGGCCGTCGATGAACGTGATAAGACGTTCGCATAGCTGACCGTAGAAGGAGCGCAGATCCCCGAGGACAGCTTCATGTGAGCGGGCTGGCGTGGGAACTGGTACTGCTTCTTCCGTAAGGGCGCGGAGCAGGTCCCCATGCGATTCCTGCAGAGCCCCTGGTGAGGACAGTATCACTTTCTCTTGGTCCGTGAGCTGCAAATCTTCCACATCGATGGGAAGCTCAGATCTTGTTAGAGCTTCAAAATAATTCGTTATTACGAGGATGGCGTGTGCGGCGACGAGGCGATCAGTTCTATCTGGATCGGACCATCTGTGGCGTCGATCGCGGATCTCGGTGATTTTCTCGCGCCCCAAACGAATGGCCTCGTTTCGCAGGCCGAAAAGAGCTAGCGTCGCTCCGTGAGTGGGTATCGCGCTAGCTCCTAGCAATGCAACCGTTGCCTGATCAATCAGTTTCAAGAGCTTACTGTTTCGTCCGTCGAGCAATTGGACCGCAGATCGATAGGACATGTGGGTGCGCATGATAATTTCCTGTCCGGTGCGACCCCGGCGCGACCCCGGTGTGCCGATTGGGGTTCCTCCTTCCAGGTTAGTCATGGTTGTCCATTAAGTCGAACGGTGGTGGAGCGTGTCGTTTGAAATTCAACGGACTAGCGAATGCTGTTTCTCAGCTGTTGAGGTGAGGCAGCGTCAGGAATACTTGAGTGCCCTTGGTCTTGCTCGACGGGGGAACCCGGCCGGGAGGCGGCTAAAGCTGGGCTAAAGCCGTCAAGTGCGCGGCCCGGGCGCCGGCCGGGCTGGAGCGGGGCGGAGACAAGAGCGCAGGTCCGGCCGGGGGCCGGGCCGCGCGCGGTGAGCGGAGCGAGCCGCCTTGAACCCGTGAAGAAGGTTGTTACTCAGTAGTGGCTGTGATGCGCCACAAGGGAGCGTCGTAATGCTTCGGGCGGCTGTTGATGAGCAGCTGGCGCAGGTCCTCGCGCAGGGAGCCGTTGAGGTTCAGGGCCTCAGTGATGCGGCGGAATGTCGTGTGGGTGACTCCGCGGTCCCGGGCCTCGGCTTCGAACTGGTCGACCTGAGCCAGTACGGCATCTGAGTCGAGCTGTACCGGTGGTTGGTCCTTGAGCCATGCGGCCTTATTGCGCTCGTAGTCGATTTCCGAGTAGCCGCAGATTTCGCGGCTGTGCGCCTCGACCTCGTCCAGGGTGGCGGTTGCCAGGATGGCTCGGGCCAACTGGTTGCGGGTCAGCGCCTCGTCCAGGTCGACCTCATGGACCGTCGGTCCCTCGGCAGTAAGCGGCACTGGGAGGCCGGCGTCTCGCATCTCGCAGGTGCCGCGTACGCCTCGGGCTGTTGCCGCGAGCATGCCGGTTGCCTCGGAGGGGTGCCATTCCAGGACCGAGCCAATCGGCTCGACGTCCTTCGCAGTGAGGGTGTGGAGGAGTGGGCCGAATATGCCGCGCAGTTCTTCGAGAGGGAGTTCGCCGTCGAGACCAGCTCCCGCCACCAGGAGTCGGACGGGAGCATTCACCTGGCAGCATGCGGCGAGGGTGAGGGCATCGGCAAGAGGGCTCTTCAGTGTCGGCTCATCGCCGCGGGCGAGGATGTCGCCGCCCACGTCCAGGAGGTCGATCGACACTGGTGACAAGTGGTCCACTAGTTCTTCGAGTTGGCGCGTGACGCCCTCGACCCCATAGCGCGGATCGATCAGCGCGAACGTGTGCCGGAACTCTGCTGCGAGTCGGGGGAGAGTCGAGCCTGCCGGAGCGATCGGGCGGGCTTCGGCCGGCACTGCCCAGGCTGCTGGGGTGAGGGGCTGGAGGCCGGTGAAGTTGTCTGGCCCTCGGGGACCCGGAACCGGGTCGATCAGGAGGCGGTCCCACGCGTACGTGAGGATCACCGCCTGGTCCTCGTCGCCGTAGAGGGCGGCGTGAATCATTGCGGCGGCGACTGCGTCGCCCCCTCCTCCTGCTGCGACGATCAACCGCGTCATGCGTCTCAGCCTACGGGGTAGGGGGTTGACCACTCACCCTATAGTGGCTAGAGGCCATAGCCACTTGTATCGAGAAGCAGGCCTCAGCTCGGTAGCGGGGTGCCCGACTACTCGCCTGGGGCTCGCCTTGGGTGAGGAGGACTGATGCCGCAGATCGAGGAGGCTCAGCCGAAGTATCTCCAGATCGCGCACTACATCCGTGATCAGATTCTTCGGGGTGACCTGCGACCAGGTGATGAGGTGCCGTCAGAACGGCAGTTGGCGGCGGACTGGAAGGTTTCCCGGCCCACGGCCGCGCGGTCGTTGGAGGCGCTGAGTCATCAAGGGCTTGTCGAGAAGCGTCAGGGGTCGGGCACGTACGTGCGGAGCCTCGAAGTCAACCGGCGGGCTCGTGAGTTGTACGGGCGCGCTCGGCAGACCGGGAAGATCTACACGCCTGGTGAGTACGCCGTGATCACCTCTGCCGGTTGGCTGGAGGCGCCGGATCACGTCGCTGAGGCGCTGGGCCTGGTCAAGGATCGTCGGGCGGTGCACCGGCGGCGGGTTACCAACAACCAGGACGGGCCGATCACGCTCTCCACCTCGTGGTTCGCTCCGGATGTCGGTCAACGTGCGCCGAAGCTTCTGGAGCCGGAGCGGATCCAAGAGGGGACGCTGCTGTACGTCGAGAACCTGACCGGGCGGCAGGGGGGTTACGCGGAAGATCGCATGTGTGCGCGTGCGGCGACTGAGGAAGAGGCCGAGGACCTTCAACTTGCCGCCAACTCCGCCGTGCTGATCGTGCACCACGTCGTCTTCGACCTCCAGGACCGGCCGTTGGAGTTCGCTGAGGCCACCTACCCGCCGCATCGCTGGGCGTTCGAGCAGGGCTACCCCCTCACCTGAGGGGGCCAGTTACGGCGAATCGCTTGCGTCACCCAAGTGGCTAATGCCACTATCCAGAAAGTGGCTAAGGCCACTTCACTGGGGGGAGGCGCGGTGTGACGAGTCAGCGGCCGGGTCAGGGCACGCACTTACGTTGCCGGGGTTGCCGGGGGCGCGGCTGGAAGCGCGTCGGCTCACGAACGACCCTGGCGCTTGCCGCAGCCGCCGATCGCACCCGTGCCACATCAAAGCGGCGCTGCCTCGACTGCGACGGTAGCGGCAGGAAGTGAGCACCTGATGGCTTACATGATCGACCGCTACCCGTCTGAGGAGTCACCGCGTCTCGGTGCGATGACCTTGCACCCCGTCGCTGAGTCTGTGCCACGGGCTCGTCGCTGGTTCCGCAAGTTCATCGCCCCGTACAACCCGGCCTGCTCCGTCGACGACTGTGCGTTGATGATCTCGGAGCTGGTGACCAACGCCGTCGCTTACGGCCGGTCGGACGAACCCTGGCTTGTGTGGGTCGAGTGGTTCCGTGAGGGGACTTCGCTCCGGGTCGACGTGCACAACCCCGGCTTCCCGGCGAACGTGCGGTTGAGGCACCCCGACGCCGACGACGCCCACGGGCGTGGACTGCTCCTGGTCGATTCGCTGGCCGAGTCGTGGCACGCTGCACCGAGCCGCTTCGGCGGAACCGTCGTCTCCTTCGTGGTGGCCGATGCCTGGCCCGGAAGGTAAGAGTTCGCTCCACTTCTACTTCGACAATCGAAGATTCGCTAGTCTGGTTGACCAGTTGACTTGGCCAATCACGACAGGCGGCGTTCATGGCGTATGAAGTGGAGCCACCGAAGTACGTGTGCCTGGCGCAGACGATCCAGCGTCGCATCGAGGACGGCACGTACCCGCCTGGCACTCGGGTGCCCAGTGAGAACCAGTTGGTGCAGTCCTTCGGGATGTCCCGCCCCACCGTCGTACGGGCGCTGGAACTGCTGAAGCGTGACGGCTGGCTGGAGTCCCGACAGGGGTACGGCACGATCGTTCGGGACCGGCCGGAAGCGGTCGAGCAGAAAGACCGGCGGGGGCGGGAGGCTCTGGAGCGCGATGAGTCCCAGACCTCGGGACGCCTCGTGGAAGTCGCTGAAGTCGTTGTCCCGGCGCGAGTCGCCTCAGCGCTCGGCTTGCCGAAGAAAGCCAAAGTTCTCATGCGCCGCTTCCTCGTTGAGGAGGAGGGTGAGGCGGTCGAGTTGGTCTCGTCCTACTTCCCCGCCGTCCTGGCGGAGGACACCGAGCTGGCGAGCCCTCAGGTCCTGACCGGCAGTGTGCGCAAGCACCTGGAGGCGCGTAAGAAAGTCCGCTTGGACCATGTGACGGAACGAGTGTCGGCTCGATTGCCCGAGCGCGCCGAGGCCGAGCTCTTGGACCTGCCGGATGGCATTCCGGCCCTCAGTGTCCTGGTCGTCGCGTGTGACGCCTCTGGGCAGGCGCTGCAAGTCTCTGACGTGCTGCTTCCTGCCGACCGCCAGGAGCTGGAAGACACCTATCGACTCACCTGACACGGGCCGGTAGGGCCACGCCGGCGTGGCTGACGTGGCCCTGCATCATCAGGAGCGTGACCCTCGGCTGGCCAGCCGGTAGATCACATACGTGAGTGCCAAGATGAAGTCGACGGCTACCCACAGGCCGATGATGAGCCCTACTCCGATCGTGGTTCCGACATCACCCGCGGCTTCGCACACCTCCAGCTCCTCGCCTGTCAGGCCACGGCACTCTTCGGGGGTGCCGCTACCGGTTGAGGCGCCGACTATCACAAAGATCAGAAAGAGAATCTGGACTGCCAGGAAGACCCAGAAGAAGACGCGGTGCCGCTTCCTCGGCGGGGGTGCCGTGTCCTTCTGGTCGGGTGGATGACCTGGCGGTGGCCCTTGTTGTGGTCCTTGCCAGGTCCTCGACGATGGTGTCGGCTCTTGGGGAGTGTGTGGACCCCAGGATGGCTGCTGTTGAGCG
Organism: Streptomyces sp. NPDC013187; assembly: GCF_042899705.1. NCBI lineage: Bacteria > Bacillati > Actinomycetota > Actinomycetes > Kitasatosporales > Streptomycetaceae > Streptomyces > Streptomyces sp. NPDC013187. The sequence goes on from NZ_JBIBAF010000022.1 coordinate 7,872, forward strand.
CGGTGCTTCCTGTTCATGACGCGCCCCTCCTGCGTGCTCTGACTACATGCTGCGCCCGCCCTAGTCGCTTGACAAGTCAACCTGGCATCCGTAGCTTCGGACTTGCTAAGTCAACTTGTCAGGTGGCGAGTTGGTTGATCGACAAGGAGAATCTCTGTGCGTGTGATCCGTATTTGCGTGTGATCCGTATTGAGGCCTCGGCCGCCACGATCCTGCTCACCGAAGCGCCGGCGCCGAAGGTGCGTGACCGGCAGACCGGTGAGATCGCCAAGGACGCCGTGAGCGGTGAGGCGCTGATGACGGTCGGCGTCGTCTACATCGACGAGGGTGAGTCGTCGCTGATCCAGGTCACCGTCCCCGAGAGCGGTGTGACGGAGGGCTTGAACGTTGGGGCCCCGGTCTCGCTGCCGGGGCTCATCGCCCGGCCGTGGGAAAGCGTCTTCAACGGGCAGCAGCGGCATGGCATCGCCTACCGGGCGACCGCCGTTGCTCCTGGCGCCTTCCCGATGGAGCACGCGGGCTGATCGTCGTGACCGACCTGGTGACTTGGGCCGAGTTGGGCGGGTCGCTCGCTGCGATAGGCGGCGCGGCTTACGCCCGGCATGCCCATCCGGCGGCGTACTGGGCCACGGTCGGGCTGCCCGTCTCGGTGGCCCGGCTGCTGGCCTCGTACACCTCCACCATGGACGCGTGTGGCCTGACGGTTGAGCCGCCCCGGTGGCGGGCCTTGGCCGTCAAGGCCACGACTCGCCGTGAGGTCCGGCCTGTGCCTCCTCGCCGAGGCATGATCCGGCCCACCTCGACCGGCCTGCGGCTCCGGCTGCGGCTGGCTCCGGGCCAGGAACCGGCGGACGTGGCGCCCTCGGCCGAACGGCTCCGGCACGCCTGGGGCGTTCACGCCGTGTACGTGCGGGACGTCAAGCCCGGTGTCGTGGAACTGCGGCTGGTCGGCTTCGACGTCCTGCGCAAGGTAAGGATGCCGCGCCGGACCGAAGTTGGTCCGCTCCGCGTGCCGGTGGCTTTGCGGGAGGACGCGACTGCCTTTGTACGGGATTACCGGGCCGTACCCCACGAACTCGTGCTCGGCGCCACGCTGTCCGGCAAGTCCATGTTCCTGCGGAACCTGCTTGCCGGGCTGGCCGCTCAGCCGGTGGTCCTGGTCGGGATCGACTGCAAGCGCGGTGTGGAGCTTGCGCCGTTCGCTCCCCGGCTTTCGGCACTGGCGACCGACCCGGAGCAGGCGGCCGAGCTGCTGCCCGTGCTCGTCAAGGAAATGGAGGACCGATACGACCTGATCAAAGCACGGCAGGGCGTCGCCCCTGGTACCCCGGATGAGCTGATCACCTCGGACGTCTGGGGCCTGCCGGAGGACGAACGCCCGGCTCCCATCGTGCTGTTCGTCGACGAAGTGGCGGAACTCTTCCTCGTCGCCACGAGGAAGGAGGAGGAGCGACGGGACGAGATGGTCACTCAGCTCATCCGGCTCGCTCAGCTCGGCCGTGCGGCTGGCATCTACCTGGAGGTCTGCGGGCAGCGCTTCGGGGCGGAGCTGGGCAAGGGAGCGACCATGCTCCGGGCTCAGCTCACCGGCCGGGTGTGCCACCGGGTGAACGACGAAGCGTCCGCGAAGATGGCGCTCGGTGACATCGCCCCTGAGGCTGTCCTGGCCGCCTGCGCCATCGCCGCCGAGTTGCCCGGCCTCGCCGTCGTCGGCGACACGTCCGGCGGCTGGTCCCGCATCCGCACCCCTCACCTGTCCCTCGCCGACGCTGCGGCCACCTGCCGCGAGACGGCACACCTGGCCCCGGACGTTCCGGCGCTCGCGCCGTTCCGGCCCTACGCCCCTCCGGTGCCGGTGAAGGAGTCCGGCCCTCTGGCCACTCCTCGGCCGATCACCGAGTAACCGACCCGCTCCCACGGTCGGCGCGGCCGTCCCGCGCCAAGTCCCTACCCCGCCCATGCCCGGAACTGGAAGGAGTTGCCGTGCGCGCCTTGCCCGTCCGCGTGGACGCCGTGCTCGTTCAAGCGGTGATCGCCGCCGCGCTGTCCTTCGCTCACCTGCATGACCTGGCGCTCGCTGCCGGACAGGACGGCTGGAAGGCGTGGGCCTATCCGGTCTCCGTCGACCTGCTGTTGGTGGCGGCCTGGCGGCGCCTGCGCTCCGGTGAGTCGAAGACGGCCGGGTGGTGCTGGTTCCTCGTCGCACTGACGGCGTCCCTCGGCGCCAACGTCGCCACCGCCGGTCTGCTCGACCTGGTACGTACCGGCCTGGCTCCGCATCCTCGTCGCCGGTTGGCCCGCGGTCGCCTTCCTCGGCGGCACGCTGCTCGCTCACGGAGCAGCGCATCCCAGCGCGGACCCGGCGACGGCACCGGAACCGCCTTCGACGGCACAGGCGCCGGGACCGACCGCCGCAGACATCGAGCCGCCCACGGCTGCGCCCGAACTGCCAGCCACTGCACCGGAGTCAGCTCCGCGGCCTCCATCCCCGATACCGCCCGCGCTCGTCACCCTCGCCCGCAAGGTCGCTGACGAACACCGCGCCCGGAGCGGGACCGACATCGACACCTCGACCCTTCGCGCCCGGCTCGGTGTGCCCATGCCGCTCGCCGAAGCCATCACCACCCAACTCACCTGACCCGGAGGAATCTCCCCCTTGCGCCCGTCCACGCTCCGCGCGCTGAAGCGCGCCGCCGAGCTGACCCGACAGAACCGTCTGACCGAAGCCGTGCTGATCGCCAAACCGGTCATCCTCGCCGCCGACAGCTACGTCCGTGGCTATCGCCGCCGTGGTCCTGCGCTCCCTCGTCACCGGCGCGAACAAGCGCTGACCGGCCGCCGGGGCGGCAAACGCCGCCAAGCATCCCGCCGCCCCGGGGCCGTCCCTCCCAACCGCCGAAACAGCCGAAAGGAAGACCCATCATCACCCGGCAGACTCCGCCCCCGCTGGCGGAACTCTCCATGCTGGCCTCCCTCGGCACCATGCCCGAGCTGGCCCGCCAACTCTCCGGCCTGGGCGGGTGCACGAACCCCGTGCGCCTCGACGGCCACCGAACCGAGTACGCGGTCGACCGGACGACCGGAGAGATCGGGCGCGTCCTGAACCACCTCGACTCGTCCTCCCTGCCCGCCGGAAGTCTCCTCGTCCGCTGCAACAACCGCCGTGCCACCCGCTGCGCGGCCTGCGCGGAGGTCTACCGCCGAGACACCTTCCACCTGATCACCGCCGGACTCCGTGGCGGCAAGGGCACCGCCGAACGGGTCGGCAAGCACCCGCGCGTCTTCGCCACCCTCACCGCACCGAGCTTCGGCCCGGTCCACAACCGCCCTTCCAGCGGGCGGCCCTGTCCTTGCGGTGTCCGGCACGACGACACAGACCCGGCCCTCGGTACGCCCCTCGAGCCGGACGCATACAACTACGAAGCGGCCGTGCTCTGGAATGCCCACGCCGGAGCCCTTTGGCGGCGCTTCTCGATCTACCTGCGCCGTGAGATCGCCAAGCGCGCCGGACTCACCCAGCGCACATTTCGGGATCACGCACGTGTCTCCTTCGCTAAGGTCGCCGAGTACCAGAAGCGGGGCGCCGTCCACTTCCACGCGGTCATCCGCCTCGACGGCCCGGAGGGCGGCGACACGGCCCCTCCGGCCTGGGCATCCCCCGAGCTGCTGACCGACGCAATCCAGGCCGCCGTCACCGCCACACGCGTCAACGGACCGCACGTCGACGGCCGCGTCCACACCTTCGCCTTCGGCCGTCAGCTCGACGTGCGAACCATCCGCTCCGCCGACTTCGACGGCGGCCAGGAGCTGACCGAACGGGCCGTGGCGGCGTACATCGCCAAGTACGCCACCAAAGGCGCCGAGACAGCGACCGGCACCCTGAACCGGCCGATCCGCTTCCTCGCCGAACTGGCACAGACCCGGATCACCGACCACGCCCGACGCATGATCCGGACGGCCTGGACCCTCGGCGCACGCAAAGACCTCGAACACCTCCGCCTGCGCGTCTGGGCCCACATGCTCGGCTTCCGCGGCCACTTCTCCACCAAGTCCCGCCGCTACTCCACCACCCTCGGCGCCCTCCGCGACGCGCGCGCTGATTGGCGCCGCGCACAGGCCGCCACGGCAGCTCCCCAGGACGGCGAAACCACGCTCGTCCTCGCCCACTGGGTCTTCGCCGGAACCGGCCTCAGCACCGGTGAGCAATGGCTGGCCGCTTCCCTCGAACCCGCCCCCGGAACGGAAGGAGAACCGACATGGACGCCCGTCGCGACGAGCTGATGACCGTTCGCCAAGTCCTGGATGAGCTGGGCGGTGTCTCCCGTCGGACGTTCTACCGCTGGCGAGAACTGGGGTACGGGTCGGCCGCATTCAAGCTGCCCAACGGAGAGCTGCGGGTTTGGCGGAGTGACTTCAACACATGGCTGCGACAGCTGGAGGAGGCGGCGTGAAGTCTCTCGACGTAAAGGTCTGGGGCGTCCGCAAGCGGGACACCAAGACGCCCTCGTACGGTGTCCGCTGGTCTGTCGCAGGCGGTGTGTTTTCGGAGTCCTTCCGCACCAAGGCGCTCGCCGACCACTACCGCACGAAGCTCATGCGTGCCATGCGCGACGGCGAGGAGTTCGACACGGAGTCGGGACTTCCGGCCTCAATGGAAGAGAAGAAGTCGGCCGTGTCGTGGTACGCCTTCGCTCTTAGGTACCTCGCCATGAAATGGCCTCATGCCGCCCCCAACACACGGGACGGCATCAATGAAGCCCTCACCAGCGTGACGCTGGAACTCCTCGACGAGCGCGCCGGACGACCATCCGACGAGGAGATCCGCAGAGCATTACGCAACTGGGCCTTCGTGCTGCCGGGGCCCGATGACCGGGAAGTCCCGGACGACGTGCGGAACGTTCTCCACTGGGTGTCCAAGGCATCCCGGCCGCTCGCCGATCTCGCTGAAGCGGCCACGGCTCGCACGGTCCTCGACTCGCTGAAGCTCAAGCTCGACGGCACGGCGGCAGCGGCGGAGACCGTGCGGCGCAAGCGTCGGACACTCGTCAATGCCGCGAATTACGCCGTCGACCTGGGGGAGCTGCGGGAGAACCCCATCACGGCTGTCCGCTGGCAGAAGCCGAAGGTGTCCAATCAGGTTGATCCTCGGGTTGTCGCCAATCCGGAGCAGGCACGGAACCTCCTAGCGGCGGTTTCCTACGTGGGCGGGTACCGGCGTGCTCGTGGTCGTCGCCTCGTGGGTCTGTTCGCTGCCATGTACTTCGGTGGCCTGCGGCCAGCGGAAGCGGTCGGCCTCGTCGAGACGGACCTGAAGCTTCCCGAGCAAGGCTGGGGCTCGGCGCTGCTCCACCGGACCCGTCCGTCTGTCGGCAAGCAGTGGACCGACTCGGGGGAGACCCATGACGACCGCGGGCTGAAGAACCGGCCGACCGAGGACGTGAGGCGGGTGCCGATCCCGCCTCACCTCGTAGCCGTGCTCCGCGAGCACCTGGCCACCTTCGGCACGGCGGACGACGGACGGCTCTTCTTCAGTGAGAAGGGCTCGGTCGTCCCGTCCTCGACCTACTACCGCGTGTGGCAGGAAGCTCGGCTCCTCGCGCTTCCGCCGGCCGTCGCGGCCTCACCGCTCGCGAGTCGGCCGTACGACCTCCGGCACTCGGCGCTGTCGACGTGGCTCAATGCTGGAGTCGATCCCACCGAAGTTGCCGAGCGCGCCGGCAACAGCGTGGAGGTCCTGCTGACCCGCTACGCGAAGTGCCTCGACGGGCGGCAGGACGTCGCCAACCGGCGTATCGAGGACCTGCTTCGCGAATACGAGTGAGGCGCGCTGCACTCCACCGAGGCCCCGGGCATCTTGTCCGGGGCCTCTCTCGTTTTGTGCCCTACCTGCTGCGATGCTTCGAGTCGAGATCAGACGAGGGGGGCTCGTGGAGCTGAAGGTCACGCGCTGGAAGCGGTACGGACATGAACGCCTGTACGCGAACCTGCCGGATGGCACTGCTGTCGGCTGGGCGGACGTGAGGACGGGGGACACCACGGTCCTGGTCGCCGAGTATCGCGACGACGTGATCGCCGTGTTGACACACCACTTACGGAACAGTCCTGAGCCGGTCTCGCCACAGGAGGGGCCTGTGGCCGAAGCCCGCCCGATGCTGCCCCCTCTGACGCCGGCAGACGACCTGTCCACCAACCGTCCCGGGGAATCCCTCCGTGATCTGCTCGCCGAGTCCGGCCCCGGCCTCATCGAGCGAGTCGTCTCATTATTGCTGCGACGCCCCACGGAGTGGGACTCGTGGCGTAAGGGTCTGGCGGGGGAGAGGAGAGTGGGAGCAGAACTGAACCGCTTGGCGCGTCGCGGGTGGCGGGTCCTGCATTCCATCCCGCTCGCCAACAATGTGGATGTCGATCATTTGTTGATCGGGCCTGGCGGGGTGTTCAGCATCAATACGAAGCACCACCACAACAAGGCGGTATGGGTCGGCGACGATGCTGTGAAAGTCGATCACGGAAAGCCGGCGCCCTACGCACGTAAAAGCCGAGCGGAGGCCAAGCGAGTCGTTCGGGTGCTTGAGCGATACTGCGACTTCCCCGTGCCGGTTGAGCCAGTGCTTGTCTTTGTCGGCGTCACCGACCTCAAAGTGGTTGCCACACAACTCGACGTCCGGGTGTATCAGGAGCGCCAAGTCTCGGCTCTGGCCCCGCTCTCAGGCATGCTGACCACCGAGCAGGTAGAGCAGGTGTACAGCGTCGCTCGCCATCGCCAGGCCTGGAGCAAGGCTTGAGTCCGTGCCCCGCAGTGTGGTGCCGGGCGTCCCCCCCCGGCTACTGCGGGCTCCCGTCGTTTTGCGTACTTCACCTGCGGCGATGCCTCAAGATCCCGTCCACGCCTCGTCCACAGCCCTCGACATACGGCCGCTTCGGCCCGCACATGCCTGCACATACGCGAAGACCCCGGCCTCAGCGTTTCCGCTGGTGACGGGGTCTTTGGGCACCTAATACAGGGTGCCCCCGGCAGGATTCGAACCTGCGCACACGGCTCCGGAGGCCGTTGCTCTATCCCCTGAGCTACGGGGGCGTGTTCGTCGCGTTGCTCGCGGCGACGGGTAGAACACTACCAGCTCCCTCGGGGTGGTCATGAACGGGTTTCCGCTGTCGGGGCGGGGGGTGCGGGTCGCTCGTGCGGGGTGGAAGTGGGGAAAACCCGGACGCGATGGCCGGGGCCGACCTACTCTCGAGTTGTGCCAGGCGCGTCGGGCCGGGTGCTTGTTGTGGACGACAACAAGGTCATCCGGCAGTTGATCAGGGTCAACCTCGAGCTTGAGGGGCTGGAGGTCGTGACCGCGGCCGATGGTGCCGAGTGTCTCGATGTCGTCCATCAGGTGCGGCCCGATGTCGTGACCCTCGACGTCGTCATGCCCCGGCTGGACGGGCTGCGGACCGCCGCTCGCCTCCGGGCCGACCCGCGGACCCGCGACACGCCCCTCGCCATCGTCAGCGCCTGCGGCCACCACGAGATCGAGGCCGGACTTGAAGTGGGCGTCGACGCCTTCCTCGCCAAACCCTTCGAGCCCGCCGAACTGGTCCTCATGGTGCGCCAGTTGATGGAGCGGGCCCGAGGTGGGGGCCGGCAGCGTGGCGGCGGCCCCGACGCCGACGGCGGTGGTGCCCAAACGAATGCACCGGTGAGGGGACAGAGGGAACAGAGGGAACAGGGGCAGGAAGTGGATCTTCCCGCTGTGCCGTAGGCGGGTTGCGCCGCAGCCGCCGCAGCCGCCGCAGCCGCCGCAGCCGCCGCATCGCAGGCCCCGAACGCCCTGTGGCCTCCACTCCTGAATGCAGTGCAGCGTCCACCGGCGCAGGTCCTAGAGCAGTGCAGCGTCCAACCGCGCAGGTCAGCAAGGCACCGTCCTCCACCGCAGGCCCCGAACGCCGGGTTGCGTCCTCCACCGCAGGCCCCAAACGCCGGGCACCGTCCTCCACCGCAGGCCGAAAACGCCGGACGCATCCACCACCGCAGGCACCAAAAAAGCCGGACGCATCCACCACAGCAGGCCCCAATAACGCCGGACGCATCCACCACCGCCGGCCCAACCCCCGGGACAGCCCCCGGGACAGCCCCCCGGGGCAGCCCCCACCCCACAACACAGCTCGGCGTCCATATCCCGGACCGTACGGAAACCGGCTCGCATACCCACCCCCTTCCTCCCATACGCTTGTCCCGTGACCCCCGCCGAGCTCTCCCGTACCGTGCTGCACGCCGTGCGCCGTGCCGTCGACGAGGGCGAGCTCAGCGTGACCGTGCCGGAGCGGGCCGTGGTCGCTCCGCCGGGCCCCGGGGGCCGTGGTGACTACGCCACCAACATCGCCCTCCAGCTGGCCCGCGCGGCAGGGCGGCCGCCGCGTGACGTGGCCGAGGTCCTGCGGGCGCGGCTCCTCGACGAGCAGCGGTTCGCCGACGTCGTGGTCACCGGGCCCGGCTTCCTCAACGTCAGCCTGCACAGCACCGCCTCCGGCGACCTGGTCGACGAGGTCCTGCGGCGCGGGCGGCGCTACGGGCACACGACGAACGGGTTCAGCGGGACCGCCCTCAAGATCTACTGCCGGGCCGAGGTGCGTGCCGTCGTGGTCGCGGACGTCGTGGCCCGTCTGGCGCGCAGCCAGGGGGACATCGTCCGGGTCTCGTGCAGCGGCCGGCCCGACCCGGCGTGGAAGTCCGTCCTCGGGGCGGACATCGTCACCCCAGGGCCACGCGTCATCCCCGACCGGTCCGTCACCGTCCACCCCGTCCCCGCCCCCGCGGACCCCCTGCCCCTCGGCCGGGACGCCGCCCGCTGGGCCCTGCTGCACCCCGCCGCCCACGACCGGCCCAAGATTCCCGGCGCCCACCTCGTCCAGCGGGAGAGCAACCCCCTCTTCCGCGTCCGGTACGCCCACGCCCGCACCCGGGCCCTCCTGCGCAACGCCGCCGACCTCGGCTTCCACTCCGAGCCGGGTCCCGTGAGCGCAGCGGAAGCGCTGACCGCCGTACTCGGCGACCACCCCCGCGTCCTCGCCGCCGCCGCCACGCAGCACACCCCCGACCGCCTGGTCCGGCACCTCGTCACCGTCGCCGATGCCGCGATGCCCCTGCTCCCCGCCGTGCTGCCCCTCGGTGAGGAGAAACCCTCGGCCGCCCACCGTGCCCGGCTCGCGCTCGCCGAAGCCGCCGGGACGGTGCTGGCCGGCGGCCTGTCCCTGCTCGGCATCGACGCACCCGACCATCTCTGAGAGACACGAACAGATCATGAGCCGTTCCGCACACCCCGCCGGGCCCCGTCACGCAGATGTCCTCCCCGAGGGGCACTACTCCGCCCCGCCCGCCGACCTCAACGCCCTGGACCCCAAGGTGTGGGCCCAGACCGTCACGCGTGACGAGGACGGGGTCGTGACCGTCGGCGGCATTCCCGTCACCCGGCTCGCCGAGGAGTACGGCACCCCGGCCTACGTCCTGGACGAGGCCGACTTCCGGGCCCGCGCGCGTGCCTGGCGCACCGCCTTCGGGGCCGACGCCGACGTCTTCTACGCCGGCAAGGCGTTCCTCTCGCGTGCCGTCGTGCGCTGGCTCGACGAGGAGGGGCTGAACGTCGACGTCTGCTCCGGCGGCGAGCTGGCCACCGCCCTGTCCGCCGGCATGCCCGCCGAGCGCATCGCCTTCCACGGCAACAACAAGTCGGTCGACGAGATCACCCGGGCGGTCGAGGCCGGTGTCGGGCACATCGTTCTCGACTCCTTCCAGGAGATCGTCCGCGTCGCGCACATCGCGCAGAGCCTCGGCACGCGGCAGAAGGTCCTCATCCGCATCACCGTCGGCGTCGAGGCCCACACCCACGAGTTCATCGCCACGGCCCACGAGGACCAGAAGTTCGGCATCCCGCTGGCCGGCGGGCAGGCCGCCGAGGCCGTACGCCGGGCCCTGCAGCTCGACGGGCTCGAGCTGGTCGGCATCCACAGCCACATCGGGTCGCAGATCTTCGACATGTCCGGGTTCGAGGTCGCCGCGCACCGGGTCGTCTCGCTCCTGAAGGCCGTCCGCGACGAGCACGGCGTCGAGCTGCCCGAGATCGACCTCGGCGGCGGCCTCGGTATCGCGTACACCAGCGACGACGACCCCCGCGAGCCGCACGAGATCGCCAAGGCGCTCACCGAGATCGTCACCCGGGAGTGCGAGGCCGCCAAGCTGCGCACGCCGCGGATCTCCGTCGAGCCGGGGCGCGCCATCGTCGGCCCGACCGCCTTCACGCTCTACGAGGTCGGCACCATCAAGCCCCTCGACGGGCTGCGGACCTACGTCTCCGTCGACGGCGGCATGTCGGACAACATCCGCACCGCGCTGTACGACGCCGAGTACAGCGTCGCGCTGGTGTCGCGCACCTCGGACGCCGAGCCGATGCTCGCCCGTGTCGTCGGCAAGCACTGCGAGAGCGGGGACATCGTGGTCAAGGACGCGTTCCTGCCGTCCGACCTGGCACCGGGTGACCTCCTCGCCGTACCGGCCACCGGCGCCTACTGCCGGTCCATGGCCAGCAACTACAACCACGTGCTGCGCCCGCCGGTCGTCGCCGTCGACGGTGGTGAGGCGCGGGTGATCGTGCGTCGCGAGACGGAGGAGGACCTGCTGCGTCTCGACGTCGGCTGAACGACAAGAGAGCCCGAACGGCACATGGGCGAAAGCCGAAGCAAGCGGGCGGCGGAAGATCTCCTGTCTGCCGCCCCCGCGAAAATGAAATAGACATCTCACGATCCGGACCGGGGGCAGAAACTCCCGTCCGGTGAGTGAGACTGGTTCCACCGTAGACGGTAAAGAGGAAACGAGGTCGGATGATGCGTACGCGTCCGCTGAAGGTGGCGCTGCTGGGCTGTGGAGTGGTCGGCTCAGAGGTGGCGCGCATCATGACGACGCACGCCGACGACCTCACGGCCCGCATCGGGGCCCCGGTGGAACTCGCCGGCGTGGCCGTACGGCGGCCCGACCGGGTGCGCGAGGGCATCGCCCCCGAGCTCGTCACCACCGACGCCACCGCCCTCGTCAAACGCGGCGACATCGACGTGGTGGTCGAGGTCATCGGCGGCATCGAGCCCGCCAGGACCCTCATCACCACCGCCTTCGAGCACGGCGCCTCCGTGGTCTCCGCCAACAAGGCGCTGCTCGCCCAGGACGGGGCGGCCCTGCACGCGGTCGCCGAGGAGCACGGCAAGGACCTCTACTACGAGGCCGCCGTCGCCGGTGCCATCCCGCTGGTCCGGCCGCTGCGCGAGTCCCTCGCCGGCGACAAGATCAACCGGGTCATGGGCATCGTCAACGGGACCACCAACTTCATCCTCGACAAGATGGACTCGACGGGCGCGGGATACCAGGAGGCCCTCGACGAGGCCACCGCCCTGGGGTACGCGGAGGCCGACCCGACCGCCGACGTCGAGGGCTTCGACGCCGCCGCCAAGGCCGCGATCCTCGCCGGCATCGCCTTCCACACGCGCGTGCGCCTCGACGACGTCTACCGCGAGGGCATGACCGAGGTGACCGCGGCCGACTTCGCCTCCGCGAAGGAGATGGGCTGCACCATCAAACTGCTCGCCATCTGCGAGCGGGCCGAGGACGGCGCGTCCGTCACCGCGCGCGTGCACCCGGCCATGATCCCGCTGAGCCACCCGCTGGCCTCCGTCCGCGGCGCCTACAACGCCGTGTTCGTCGAGTCCGACGCCGCCGGGCAGCTCATGTTCTACGGCCCCGGAGCGGGCGGTTCCCCCACCGCCTCCGCCGTGCTCGGCGACCTCGTCGCCGTCTGCCGCAACCGGCTGAACGGCGCGACCGGACCGGGCGAGTCCGCCTACGCCGCGCTGCCGGTGTCCCCGATGGGCGACGTCGTCACGCGGTACCACATCAGCCTCGACGTGGCCGACAAACCGGGTGTTCTCGCCCAGGTCGCTACCGTCTTCGCCGAGCACGGAGTCTCGATCGATACGGTTCGCCAGTCGGGGAAGGACGGCGAGGCCTCCCTCGTCGTCGTCACGCACCGTGCGTCCGACGCGGCCCTCACCGGGACCGTCGAGGCGTTGCGCAAGCTCGACACCGTGCGTGGTGTCGCCAGCATCATGCGGGTTGAAGGAGAGTAACCAGCAATGACCCACCAGTGGCGCGGAATCATCGAGGAGTACCGGGACCGGCTGCCCGTCTCCGACAGCACGCCGGTCGTGACGCTCCGTGAGGGCGGTACGCCCCTCGTGCCCGCGCAGGTGCTCTCCGAGCGCACGGGCTGCGAGGTCCACCTCAAGGTCGAGGGCGCGAACCCGACCGGGTCCTTCAAGGACCGCGGCATGACCATGGCCATCACCCGGGCCAAGGAGGAAGGCGCAAAGGCCGTCATCTGCGCCTCCACCGGCAACACGTCGGCCTCCGCCGCCGCGTACGCCGTGCGGGCCGGGATGGTCTGCGCCGTGCTCGTGCCGCAGGGCAAGATCGCGCTGGGCAAGATGGGCCAGGCCCTCGTGCACGGCGCGAAGATCCTCCAGGTCGACGGCAACTTCGACGACTGCCTCACGCTCGCGCGCGGCCTGAGCGACAACTACCCCGTGGCGCTGGTCAATTCGGTCAACCCGGTCCGTATCGAGGGTCAGAAGACGGCCGCCTTCGAGATCGTGGACATGCTCGGCGACGCGCCCGACATCCACGTCCTGCCCGTCGGCAACGCGGGCAACATCACGGCCTATTGGAAGGGCTACACCGAGTACGCCGCCGACAAGGTGGCGACCCGGACGCCGCGGATGTGGGGCTTCCAGGCCTCCGGCAGCGCCCCGATCGTGCGCGGTGAGGTCGTCAAGGACCCCTCGACCATCGCCACGGCCATCCGCATCGGCAACCCGGCCTCCTGGCAGTACGCGCTTGCCGCGCGCGACGAGTCGGGCGGTTTCATCGACGAGGTGACGGACCGTGAGATCCTGCGCGCCTACCGGCTGTTGGCGTCCCAGGAGGGCGTCTTCGTCGAGCCGGCGTCCGCCGCGTCCGTCGCCGGTCTGCTGAAGGCCGCCGAGCAGGGCAAGGTCGACCCGGGCCAGCGGATCGTGTGCACCGTCACCGGCAACGGGCTGAAGGACCCCGACTGGGCGGTCGCCGGTGCCCCGCAGCCGGTCACCGTGCCCGTCGACTCGGCGGCCGCGGCAGAGCGCCTCGGTCTGGCCTGACCTGCGGCGTCGCACCGAGCGCCGGTGCACCGCCCGACACGGTCCGGCGTAAGACGGCGCTTGCCCCGGGGAGTTCCCTACGGGGGGTGCATAGGGGGCTTACGACACGCATCGTGCGCCTCCTGTGCGCCCTATGTCGCCACAGAACCTTCCTTCGATAGGCTGTACTGAACCCGCCCGCCGCATATGCCTCCGCATGAGCGCGGTGCCGCGCCGTCTCCGCGGCCGGGCAGCGGCCGGCCACCCCGGCCGGCAGCGGCCTCCAGGGTTCTCGTACGTCATCGAATGTCCACTGCACGTCATTCGACAATCACCGCAGCTCAAGGAGAGTCATCGAGCGATGGCCGGTCCAGCGTTCCGCGCCGCCGCCGTCCGGGTGCGCGTCCCCGCCACCAGCGCCAACCTCGGCCCGGGCTTCGACGCCCTCGGCCTCGCGCTGGGCTTGTACGACGACGTGGTCGTCCGGGTGGCCGACTCCGGGCTGCACATCGACATCGCGGGTGAGGGAAGCGAGACGCTCCCGCGCGACGAGAAGCACCTGCTCGTCCGTTCCCTGCGCACGGCCTTCGACCTGCTCGGCGGACAGCCGCGCGGCCTGGAGATCGTCTGCGCCAACCGCATTCCGCACGGCCGGGGCCTGGGCTCCTCCTCGGCCGCCATCTGCGCGGGCATCGTCGCCGCCCGCGCCGTGACCATAGGGGCCGACGCCAAGCTCGACGACACCGCGCTGCTGGAACTCGCCACCGAGATCGAGGGTCATCCCGACAACGTCGCGGCGTGCCTGCTGGGCGGCTTCACGCTGTCCTGGATGGAGGGCGGCGCGGCGCGCGCGATCAGGATGGACCCCGCCGATTCCATCGTTCCGGTGGTTTTCGTCCCCGGAAAGCCGGTACTCACGGAGACGGCGCGCGGCCTGCTCCCGCGCACCGTTCCGCACGTCGACGCTGCCGCCAACGCAGGCCGGGCGGCCCTGCTCGTCGAGGCCCTGACGCGCCGCCCCGAACTGCTGCTGCCGGCCACCGAGGACCGCCTGCACCAGGAGTACCGCGCCCCCGCCATGCCCGAGAGCGCGGCGCTGGTGGAGCGGCTGCGGGGCGACGGCATCCCCGCGGTCATCTCCGGCGCCGGCCCCACGGTCATGGCGCTCGCCGACGCGGAGACCGCCGACAAGGTCGAGGCCCTGGCGGGCGCGGAGTGGGCCGCGAACCGGCTGCGTCTCGATCAGCAGGGCGCGAGCGTGCTGCCGCTCGCGACCTCCGGTGACATCTGAAAAGCCTCGGTTACCGGATTTCGAGAGGGGGAATGTTTGTTGGATCCGGTAGTGTTAACCTCAAGTCTGCACCCGACCCCACCATGGCGAGGTGCCTCGTGTCCCCGTCCGGGACAGACATTCTTCCGGGAGCCCCCCAAGCCGCACTGTGCTCCGTACGTCGGACCGTACGCCGTACGAGGACACTGAGCGGGGCGCAGGGCATGCTCCGGAACCGGTGCGACCACGCCGCGTGACACTGACACTGGGTGCCACGGCTCAAGGAAGCGCCATCACCAGATTCCTCCGCCGCTTAGGCGGACCACCGCCCCGGCACGGTTCACACCACACGAACCGAAGTCGGACAGCACAAACGGTCGCCGAGCCAGACAGGCCGACGTCCGCTCCAGGGAAGGACCCTTCGTGAGCGACACCACCGATCTGATGGGCGCACGTGTCGAGGAGACCGCTGCCGCGCCCGCCACGGACGCCTCCGCGCCTGCCAGCGGTGCCGGCTCCCGGCGGCGCCGCGGTACCGGCCTCGAGGGCATGGTGCTGGCCGAGCTGCAGCAGGTCGCCTCCGGCCTCGGTATCAGGGGCACGGCGCGTATGCGCAAGAGCCAGTTGATCGAGGTCATCAAGGAGGCGCAGGCGTCCGGCGGCGCCGCTCCGGCCGCGAAGGCCGACGCCCCCGCCGAGACCAAGCCCAAGCGCCGCGCCACCTCGCGGACCCGTACGGGCGACAACGCCGAGAAGGCGGACAAGAAGGCGGACGCGAAGGAGGCCTCCCAGGCCCCCGCGGACAAGGCCGACAAGGCCGTGGCCCAGCAGCAGATCGAGATCCCCGGCCAGCCGGCCGGCGGCCCCTCCCGCGCGAGCGCGGGCGAGCGCGGGGGAGACGAGGCGCCCGAGCGCCGTCGCCGCCGGGCCACCGCCGAGGCCGGAGCCCCGGCTTCCGCCGCGGAGACCGTCGTCGCCGAGGCGAAGAACGACACCAAGGCCGAGACGCCGGCCCAGTCGCAGCAGCAGTCCCAGAACAACGAGGCCAAGTCCGACGCCGGTGACGGCGGCGAGGGCCGTCGTCGCGACCGCCGTGACCGGGGTGACCGCGGCGACCGCGGTGACCGCGGTGGCCGGGACCGCGACCGCCGCGGCGGCAAGGGCGACGACCAGCAGGGCGGCGGCCAGCGCGGCCAGCAGCAGAGCCAGCAGGGCGGCGGCCGACAGGACCGGGGACAGCAGCAGGACGACGATGACTTCGAGGGTGGCCGGCGTGGCCGTCGCGGCCGTTACCGCGACCGCCGTGGCCGTCGCGGCCGCGACGACATCGCCTCCGAGCCGCAGATCAACGAGGACGACGTCCTGATCCCGGTCGCGGGCATCCTGGACATCCTCGACAACTACGCGTTCATCCGCACCTCCGGCTACCTGCCCGGCCCGAACGACGTCTACGTCTCCCTCGCCCAGGTCCGCAAGAACGGCCTGCGCAAGGGTGACCACGTCACCGGTGCCGTGCGTCAGCCGAAGGACGGTGAGCGGCGCGAGAAGTTCAACGCGCTGGTGCGCCTGGACTCCGTCAACGGCATGGCGCCCGAATCCGGGCGTGGGCGGCCGGAGTTCAACAAGCTGACGCCGCTGTACCCGCAGGACCGCCTCCGTCTGGAGACGGACCCGGGCGTCCTCACCACCCGCATCATCGACCTGGTCTCGCCCATCGGTAAGGGCCAGCGCGGTCTGATCGTGGCCCCGCCGAAGACCGGCAAGACCATGATCATGCAGGCGATCGCCAACGCGATCACGCACAACAACCCCGAGTGCCACCTGATGGTCGTCCTCGTCGACGAGCGTCCGGAAGAGGTCACCGACATGCAGCGGTCGGTGAAGGGCGAGGTCATCTCCTCGACCTTCGACCGCCCGGCCGAGGACCACACCACCGTCGCCGAACTCGCCATCGAGCGCGCCAAGCGCCTGGTGGAGCTGGGCCACGACGTGGTCGTGCTGCTCGACTCGATCACCCGTCTGGGCCGTGCGTACAACCTCGCCGCCCCGGCCTCCGGCCGCATCCTGTCCGGTGGTGTCGACTCGACGGCGCTGTACCCGCCGAAGCGCTTCTTCGGTGCGGCCCGCAACATCGAGGACGGCGGCTCGCTGACGATCCTCGCCACCGCCCTGGTGGACACCGGGTCCCGCATGGACGAGGTGATCTTCGAGGAGTTCAAGGGCACCGGCAACGCGGAGCTCAAGCTCGACCGGAAGCTCGCCGACAAGCGCATCTTCCCGGCGGTGGACGTCGACGCGTCCGGTACCCGCAAGGAAGAGATCCTGCTCGCCCCCGACGAGCTCGCCATCGTCTGGAAGCTGCGCCGGGTGCTGCACGCCCTCGACCAGCAGCAGGCGGTCGAGCTGCTGCTCGACAAGATGAAGCAGACGAAGTCGAACGCCGAGTTCCTGATGCAGATCCAGAAGACCACCCCGACGCCGGGCAACGGCGACTGAGGTAGTCAGCCGAGGTAAGGACTGCACAAGAGGGCCGCTCCCCGGACGGGGGGCGGCCCTCTGTGCTGCTCGTGTGCGGGTAGGATCACGCTCTCTTCGAACTTGTGATCCCGAGGGGGGACATTCGTGGGTACACCCATGCCCGGGGGCGGTCGGCACAGACGCCGCATACGCATAGCACTGCCCGTCGCCGCGGCCGGTGTCGCCGCCGCCGTGGCCGGCGCGCTGCTGACGACGTCCGCCGACGCGGCCACCCCGCTGCCGCAGCCGACGGTCAAGCCCGCCGTCAGCTCGCCGTCGCTCGCCGAGCTGGAGAAGCGTGTCGCGGGCGCCATGGCCGGTGACGACGTCGCGGGCAAGACGAGCAAGGCCTCGCTCAGCGCGAGCACCGGCACCAGCACCGGCACCATCGACCCGAAGATCATCGGTGGCAACGAGACCACCATCAGCACGGCCCCGTGGATGGCGCAGCTCCACTACTACGACGACCGGGGCACCTCCGGCACCAGTGACGACATCGGCTTCTTCTGCGGCGGCGCCGTCGTCGCGCCGACGAAGATCCTGACCGCCGCGCACTGCGTCAAGGGCTACAACTGGAACGCCAACGGCGC
Organism: Streptomyces sp. NPDC013187; assembly: GCF_042899705.1. Lineage (NCBI taxonomy): Bacteria > Bacillati > Actinomycetota > Actinomycetes > Kitasatosporales > Streptomycetaceae > Streptomyces > Streptomyces sp. NPDC013187. The sequence goes on from NZ_JBIBAF010000022.1 coordinate 25,443, forward strand.
CGTCGTCACCGGCACCTCCCAGCTGCCCTCGGCCGACGGCACCGACCTGCACGGGGGCACCGTCACCGGCGTCTGGCGGCAGTGGAACCACCCGTCGTACAGCGCGACGACCATCGACAACGACATCGCGGTGCTGACCCTGCCCGTCCCGGTCAAGGCCACCCCCATCCGGATGACGACGTCCGGCGACACCACGTCGTACAAGGCCGGCACCAGCGCCAAGGTCTACGGCTGGGGCCGCACCAGCTCCACCAGCGACGACATCTCCGAGACGCTGAAGACGGCCACGCTGCCCATGCAGTCCGACACGACGTGCTCCGGCGCGTACGGCGCGGACTTCGTCAAGGGCCACATGGTCTGCGCGGGCAAGCCCGCCACCGGCAGCGACACCGGCACCGTCTCGGCCTGCAACGGCGACTCCGGCGGCCCCCTGGTCGTCAACAACCGGATCGTCGGTGTCGTGTCCTGGGGTGTGACCGACTGCGTCGCGAAGGGCGCCTACAGCGTCTTCAGCAAGGTCAGCACCTACGTGGGCGCCGCCTACCCGCGCCTCGACGACACCAACATCAGCGGTGACCACAAGGCCGACCTGTGGGTGCGCAACGCCTCGACGAAGACGGGCTACTCCAAGGACTCCAACGGCACGTCGTTCGCCGCCCGCGAGTCCTGGGGCAGCTGGAACGGCGTCAACCTCGTCCTGCAGACCGACCTCGACCGGGACGGCTACCAAGACCTGGTCTACCGGCGCAGCAGCGACGGCGACGTCTTCTGGACGCACTACGTCATCTCCAGCGGCACCTGGTCCACCAAGCAGATCGCCGACAACTGGAAGACCCGCACCCGGATCATCACCCCCGGTGACGTCACCGGCGACTACCTGCCCGACATGCTGTCGGTCGACTCGGCGGGCGTCATGTGGATCTACCCGGGCAAGGGCAACGGCACCTTCGCGTCCCGCGTGAAGGTCGGCTCCGGCTGGAACCAGTACAACTCCGTGCGCGGCAAGGGCGACTTCAACGGGGACGGCAAGACCGACCTGATCGCCCGCAGCGAGTCCGGCAGCTACCTCTACCTGTACAAGGGCACCGGCAAGGCCGGCTCGGGCGCGTTCTCGGCCCGGGTCAAGGTGCGCACGTGGGGCGGGTACAACGCCTTCGACGCGCCCGGTGACGTCACCGGCGACGGCAAGGCCGACTTCCTCGCCCGCACCCCCGGCGGCACGCTCTACCTCTACGCCGGAACCGGCAAGGGGACCAGCGAGATCTTTGCCACACGGAAGTCCGTAGGCACCGATTTCAAGCAGTACGACATCTTCGGCTGAAATTGCAGGTGAGCGGGGTAGGTCCCGCTGTGCCGAACACGCGCTGTGCCCACCGTCCTACGCGGTGGGCACAGTCCGTTGTGCAACCCTTTCCCGAGTTTCTCCGTCTGACCAGGTGGAGCGACGATGGTGCGAGGAAGGTTCTTTTCCGGCCATGCCTGGCACTGACCGCAGGGGGTAAGCGACCGTAGAAGAGCTGAGGAGTACATGTCTGCCGAGAGCACGCCGGATCCGGGCATACCGGGAAGTAACGGCATCAGCGGAGCGCGTCACCGCGGCAAGGGCCGGCGACGCAAGCCCCCGAGACGCCGCAAGGGCCTGATGATCACGGCCTGGACCACCGCGGGCATCGTCGTGCTGGGTGGCGCCGGAGCCGGTTACCTGTACTTCAAGCTCAACGGCAACCTCAAGAGCGTCGACATCGACCAGGCTCTCGGCACGAACCGGCCCAAGAAGGCCGACAACGGCTCCGAGAACATCCTCGTCCTCGGCTCAGACACCCGCGCCGGAGGCAACAAGAAGCTCGGCGGCGGCACCGACGACGGCAGCGCCCGCTCCGACACGGCGATGATCGTGCACATCTACAAGGGCCACAAGAAGGCCAGCGTCGTCTCCATCCCGCGCGACACCCTGATCGACCGCCCGTCCTGCACGGACACCAAGGGCGACGACCACCCCGCCGCCCAGAGCGTGATGTTCAACTCCGCGTACTCCACCGGCGGGGCCGCCTGCGCCGTGAAGACCGTCGAGTCGATCACCGACCTGCGCATGGACCACTACCTGGAGGTCGACTTCGCCGGCTTCCAGAAGCTCATCGACGACCTCGGCGGCGTCGAGATCACCACGACCAAGAGCATCGACGACCCCGACAGCCATCTGAAGCTGAAGGCGGGCACCCACACGCTCGACGGCGAGCAGGCCCTGGGCCTGGTCCGCACCCGGCACGGCGTCGGCGACGGCTCCGACCTCGGCCGCATCCAGCTCCAGCAGGCGTTCATCAAGGCTCTGGTCAACCAGATCAGGGACGTCGGCGTCTTCTCGAACCCGAAGAGGCTGCTCGACCTCGCGGAGACAGCGACGAAGACGGTGACGACCGACTCCGACCTGGGCTCGGTCAACAAGCTCGCCTCCTTCGCGAGCGGCCTCCAGGGCATCAGCCCGTCCCACATGCACATGGTCACGATGCCGGTGGCCTACGACCCGGCCGACCCCAACCGCGTCCTCCTCCAGAAGAAGAAGGCCGACGAGATCTGGAAGGCCCTCCAGAACGACAGGCCGATCCCGAAGAGCGCGACGGAGGGCAACGCGACAGGGGAAGCCAAGGGCGTGGTGAGCGGCTCCTGAGGGTCGCGCCCCCCTGAGGGGCGCGGGGAACTGCGCGACCAGCCCCAAAGGACGCGCACCCGCCCGCGGCGACCGGGCGGCACCCGCAAAGGCGAACCCACTCTCACCGCGGGGAACAAACAACGACAACCCCCGGTTTTGGGAGTAGGCCCCAGTCCTGGCAGACTGGTACGTCGGCCCCGGTTCACGCTCCCGCACCCCGCGGCGGCGACCCGGCGCCCTCCCGAAACTAGGAGACACCTTGAAGCGCGACATCCACCCCGAGTACGTCGAGACGCAGGTCAGCTGCACCTGTGGCGCGTCGTTCACCACCCGCAGCACCATCGAGTCCGGCACCATCCGCGCCGATGTCTGCTCCGAGTGCCACCCGTTCTACACGGGCAAGCAGAAGATCCTCGACACCGGTGGCCGTGTGGCCCGCTTCGAGGCCCGCTTCGGCAAGGCCGCCGGCTCCAAGAAGTAGCGAGCTCCGAATCGCCGGTCCACGGACGCGCCCCCTCACCGGGCGCTCCGGGACCGGCGTTTTTGGTCGCCCGCCCTTCACCCCCGTCCCGCACAGGAGCCCAAGATGTTCGAGGCCGTCGAGGAACTCGTCGCCGAGCACGCCGACCTGGAGAAGAAGCTCGCCGACCCGTCGGTCCACTCCGACCAGGCCAACGCGCGCAAGCTGAACAAGCGTTACGCCGAGCTCACCCCCATCGTCGCCACGTACCGCTCCTGGACGCAGACGGGCGACGACATCGAGACCGCGCGTGAACTGGGCGCCGACGACCCGGAGTTCGCCGCCGAGGTCAAGGAGCTGGAGAAGGCGCGCGAGGAGCTCACCGAGAAGCTGCGCCTGCTGCTCGTCCCGCGCGACCCCAGCGACGACAAGGACGTCATCCTGGAGATCAAGGCGGGCGCGGGCGGCGACGAGTCCGCTCTGTTCGCCGGCGACCTGCTGCGCATGTACCTGCGCTACGCCGAGCGCGTCGGCTGGAAGACCGAGATCATCGACGCCACCGAGTCCGAGCTGGGCGGCTACAAGGACGTCCAGGTCGCCGTGAAGACCAAGGGCGGCCAGGGCGCGACCGAGCCCGGCCAGGGCGTCTGGGCGCGCCTGAAGTACGAGGGTGGCGTGCACCGGGTGCAGCGCGTGCCCGCGACGGAGTCCCAGGGCCGTATCCACACCTCCGCGGCCGGTGTGCTCGTCACGCCCGAGGCCGAGGAGGTCGACGTCGAGATCAACCCGAACGACCTCCGCATCGACGTCTACCGGTCCTCCGGGCCCGGCGGACAGTCCGTCAACACCACCGACTCCGCCGTGCGCATCACGCACATCCCGACCGGAGTCGTCGCCTCCTGCCAGAACGAGAAGAGCCAGCTGCAGAACAAGGAGCAGGCTCTGCGTATCCTGCGCTCCAGGCTGCTCGCAGCGGCGCAGGAGGAGGCGGAGCGGGAGGCCGCCGACGCCCGCCGCAGCCAGGTCCGCACGGTCGACCGCTCCGAGAAGATCCGTACGTACAACTTCCCGGAGAACCGCCTCTCGGACCACCGCGTCGGCTTCAAGGCGTACAACCTGGACCAGGTCCTGGACGGCGACCTCGACGCGGTGATCCAGGCCTGCGTCGACGCGGATTCCGCGGCGAAGCTGGCGGCCGCGTAAGGCAGGCACGAGCAGGTACGAGCACGTACGAGTGATCACGTACGAGTAATACGGAGGACTTGCGTGCAGCAGTCATTTGGGGGGCGACCCCCAAGCCCCCGCAGCGTGCTGCTCGCGGAGGTGGCCCAGGCCACCCAGCGGCTCGCCGACGCCGGCGTGCCCTCGCCGCGTACCGACGCGGAGGAACTCGCCGCGTTCGTGCACGGCGTCAAGCGCGGCGAGCTGCACTCCGTCAGGGACTCCGACTTCGACGCCCGCTACTGGGAGGTCATCGCCCGCCGCGAGGCCCGCGAACCGCTCCAGCACATCACCGGGCGCGCCTACTTCCGCTACCTGGAACTCCAGGTCGGCCCCGGGGTGTTCGTGCCGCGGCCCGAGACGGAGTCCGTGGTCGGCTGGGCCATAGACGCCGTACGGGCCATGGACGTCGTCGAGCCGTGCATCGTCGACCTGTGCGCCGGTTCCGGCGCCATCGCGCTCGCCCTCGCCCAGGAGGTGCCGCGCTCGCGCGTGCACGCCGTGGAGCTGTCCGAGGACGCCCTCAAGTGGACCCGCAAGAACGTCGAGGGGTCCAGGGTCGACCTGCGGCAGGGCAACGCGCTCACCGCCTTCCCCGACCTGGACGGCCAGGTCGACCTGGTCATCACCAACCCGCCGTACATCCCGCTCACCGAGTGGGAGTACGTCGCCCCCGAGGCGCGGGACTACGACCCCGACATGGCCCTCTTCTCCGGCGAGGACGGCCTCGACCTCATCCGCGGCCTGGAGCGCACCGCGCACCGGCTGCTGCGCCCCGGCGGCGTCGTGGTCGTGGAGCACGCCGACACCCAGGGCGGCCAGGTGCCGTGGATCTTCGCCGAGGACCGCGGCTGGACCGACGCGGCCGACCATCCGGACCTGAACAACCGCCCGCGTTTCGCCACGGCCCGCAAGGCCCTGCCGTGAGCACACCGGGCACCCCGCGGTTCCCGCGGATTTCGTGGACTTCGTGGACTTCATCCCAGCAGCACGTGTACGAGGAGGCCAGCTAAAGATGGCACGGCGATACGACACCAACGACGCGACCGACCGTGTGACCGGTCTGCGCGAGGCAGCGTCCGCCGTCCGCCGTGGCGAGCTCGTGGTGCTGCCGACGGACACGGTGTACGGCATCGGCGCCGACGCGTTCTCCTCGGAGGCGGTCGCCGACCTGCTCGACGCGAAGGGCCGCGGCCGCAACATGCCCACGCCCGTCCTCATCGGCTCCCCGAACACGCTGCACGGCCTCGTCACGGACTTCTCCGAGCTGGCCTGGGAGCTGGTCGACGCCTTCTGGCCGGGCGCGCTGACGCTCGTCGCGCGGCACCAGCCGTCCCTGCAGTGGGACCTCGGGGACACCCGTGGCACCGTTGCCGTGCGCATGCCGCTGCACCCGGTCGCCATCGAACTGCTGACCGAGGTCGGCCCCATGGCCGTCTCCTCCGCCAACCTGACCGGCCACCCGGCGCCGGAGGACTGCGACGCCGCGCAGGAGATGCTCGGCGACTCCGTCTCCGTCTACCTCGACGGCGGCCCGACCCCCGGCATCGTGCCCTCGTCGATCGTCGACGTGACCCGTGAGGTGCCGCTGCTGCTGCGCGCGGGCGCCATCTCGGCGGACGAGCTGCGAAAGGTCGTACCCGACCTCGAGGTGGCGAATTGACGGCCCCTGGATCGGGGCGTGGCATAGGCAACGGGGAAAGCGCGGCGGAGATCACGACGACGTTCGTGGGGCTTCCGCGTGACAGCTTCCGGATCCTCCACGTCAGCACCGGCAACGTGTGCCGCTCGCCCATCACCGAGCGGCTGACCCGCCATGCGGTGCGGGAGCGGCTCGGCATCCTGGGCGGCGGGCTGATCGTGGAGAGCGCGGGCACCTGGGGCCACGAGGGCGCGCCCATGGAGTCCCACGCGGAGACCGTCCTGGCCGACTTCGGCGCCGACGCCTCCGGCTTCACCGGGCGCGAGCTCCTCGACGAGCACGTGATCCGCGCCGACCTGGTGCTGACCGCCACCCGGGACCACCGGGCGCAGGTCATCTCCATGGGCCACTCCGCCGGCCTGCGCACCTTCACGCTCAAGGAGTTCACCCGCCTGGTCAAGGCCATCGACCCGGCGACCCTGCCGCCCCTGGAGGAGGGCGTGGTCACCCGCGCGCGTGCGCTGGTCCGCGCCGCGGCCGCTCTACGCGGGTGGCTGCTGGCGCCGACGGCCGAGGCGGACGAGGTCTACGACCCGTACGGCGCCCCCCTGACGTTCTTCCGGTCCATCGGGGACGAGATACACCAGGCCCTCGATCCGGTGGTCACGGCGCTCACGGGCGTCCCCGCAAAGACGTAACAGCCGAGCGCTCGGCAGGGCCCGGGCCTACATTGGTCCTACGTCACCACGGCGAGTGAGCCGAAGGACTCAGGCGCCCGGAGGCGAACCGCCCGGAAACACGTCGCCCGGAGCCCACCATGACGGTCACCCGTGCCATCGAGGCCGACGTCCTGCGCCGCCAGGACCCCGAACTCGCCGACATCCTGCTCGGGGAGCGGGAGCGGCAGTCGACCACGCTCCAGCTGATCGCCGCCGAGAACTTCAGCTCCCCGGCCGTGCTGGCCGCCCTCGGGTCGCCACTCGCGAACAAGTACGCCGAGGGCTACCCGGGCGCGCGGCACCACGGCGGCTGCGAGGTCGTCGACGTCGCCGAACGCGTCGCCGTCGACCGGGCCAGGGAGCTGTTCGGCGCCGACCACGCCAACGTCCAGGCGCACTCGGGCTCTTCGGCGGTGCTCGCCGCCTACGCCGCCCTGCTCCGCCCCGGCGACACCGTCCTCGCCCTCGGCCTGCCCTACGGCGGCCATCTCACACACGGTTCGCCCGCCAACTTCTCGGGCCGCTGGTTCGACTTCGTCGGTTACGGCGTCGAGGCCGAGTCCGGGCTCATCGACCACGAGCAGGTGCGCACCCTGGCCCGCACCCGCCGGCCCAAGGCGATCGTGTGCGGCTCGATCGCCTACCCCCGCCATCTCGACTACGCGTTCTTCCGCGAGGTCGCCGACGAGGTGGGCGCCTACCTCATCGCGGACGCCGCGCACCCACTCGGGCTCGTCGCCGGGGGAGCGGCGCCGAATCCGGTGCCGTACGCGGACATCGTCTGCGGGACCACCCACAAGGTGCTGCGGGGCCCGCGCGGCGGTGTGATCCTGTGCCGCGCGGAGCTGGCCGAGCGGGTCGACCGGGCCGTGTTCCCTTTCACACAGGGCGGTGCGCAGATGCACACCATCGCCGCGAAGGCGGTCGCGTTCGGGGAGGCGGCAACACCGGCGTTCGCCGCGTACGCCCATCAGGTGGTGGCGAATGCGCGGGTTCTGGCGGCCCGGCTGGCCGCCGCGGGCCTGGTCGTCACCACCGGCGGCACGGACACCCACCTGATCACCGCCGACCCGGCGCCGCTCGGCGTCGACGGGCGCACCGCCCGGGGCCGTCTCGCCGCCGCCGGCCTGGTCATGGACTGCTGCGCGCTGCCGCACGGTGACGCCCGGGGTCTGCGGCTCGGCACGGCCGCGGTCACCACGCAGGGCATGGGCGAGGCGGAGATGGTCCGGATCGCCGCACTGTTCGCCGGGGTGCTCCGGGGCGTGACGGATCCCTCAAGAGCGCGTGAAGAAGTGCGGGAGCTGGCCGGTGGATTTCCGCCGTATCCGGCGTGAGCCGGGGTAAGCGCATCAGGGTGCACAGCCACTCGTGCAACCATCATCGCTACCCGGAAGTCCCCACCCATATGCGCGCATCGCTAGGGTGTGGGGCTGAGATGGCCAGCGAGACCTGTGGGGAAGCCCGTGCGTGAATACCTCCTGACGCTCTGCATCACGGCCGCGGTGACGTATCTGCTGACAGGGCCGGTACGGAAGTTCGCGATCGTGGCCGGAGCGATGCCGGAGATCCGGGCACGTGACGTGCACCGGGAGCCCACTCCGCGCCTCGGCGGTATCGCGATGTTCTTCGGCCTGTGCGCGGGCCTGCTGGTCGCCGACCACCTCACCAACCTCAACCAGGTCTTCGAGACGTCGAACGAACCCCGGGCGCTGCTGTCCGGGGCGGCCCTGATCTGGCTGATCGGTGTACTGGACGACAAGTTCGAGATCGACGCCCTGATCAAGCTGGGCGGCCAGATGATCGCCGCGGGCGTGATGGTCGTGCAGGGTCTGACGATCCTGTGGCTGCCGATCCCCGGCGTCGGCTCGGTCGCGCTCACCCAGTGGCAGGGCACCCTGCTCACGGTCGCCCTGGTCGTCATCACCATCAACGCGGTCAACTTCGTCGACGGCCTGGACGGCCTCGCGGCCGGCATGGTCTGCATCGCGGCCACGGCGTTCTTCCTGTACGCCTACCGCATCTGGTACTCGTACGGCATCGAGGCCGCCGCCCCCGCCACACTCTTCTCGGCGATCCTGATGGGCATGTGCCTGGGCTTCCTGCCGCACAACATGCACCCGGCCCGGATCTTCATGGGCGACTCGGGCTCGATGCTGATCGGCCTGGTCCTGGCGGCCGGCGCGATCTCCATCACGGGCCAGGTCGACCCGGACGCGCTCAACCTGTACGTGGGCTCCGAGAAGGAGGCCGTGCACCAGACGGTCCCCGTCTACATCCCGCTGCTGCTGCCGCTGACGATCATCGCGGTGCCGGCCGCCGACCTGATCCTGGCGATCGTGCGCCGCACCTGGCGCGGCCAGTCCCCGTTCGCCGCCGACCGCGGCCACTTGCACCACCGGCTGCTGGAGATCGGCCACTCGCACAGCCGCGCGGTGCTCATCATGTACTTCTGGTCCGCGCTGATCGCCTTCGGCGCCCTCGCCTACTCGGTCAACTCGGCGTCCATGTGGATCGTGCTCGGTGTGGTGTTCCTGAGCGCGATCGGTCTGATCCTGCTTCTGCTGCCGCGCTTCACGCCCCGCGCCCCGCGGTGGATGGAGCGCTTCGTGCCACCGCGCTACCGCCGCCGCGGCTCGGTCGCGGCCCTCTCACCCGAGGCCTCGACGCCGGCGTCCGCGGCGGACCAGCACGGCCCGGTCGGCACCGAGAGCCGCCCGCCCGTGGTTTCCGGGGTCGCCGGCGTCAACGGGGCGACCGCCATCGGCCCCCGTTCGCGGCTGGCCGACCGGCGCAAGGCGGGGACAAGGTAAGAATCTGACTAGAGCATTGCCAAGTCGTGGGGTTGTGATGGGGGTGCGAAGCGCCCCAATATCAGACATCTCGGCGCGCTTCCCGCTCAGACGCGCAGGTTCACTCTCATGTGTGACAGTCCGCACACCTCCAGGTAAAGACTGCATCAAATAGTTTGTGATACGGTTCACGAGAACCCCCGGATAGAGCCGAAGGACCGCAGTGCGACGGTCCATTGGCGTGAGGTCTCCACTCAGCCCGGGACTACGCTCGTCCATGACGACACCCCTGCCCCCTGCGAAAGCGGAGTTGCCGCCATGCCGTCCAATGACGCCCGGAACCTCTTGCAGTGCGCTGTGCCCACAGCCGCTGCCGGTGTGGTCGTGGTCGCCGTCAGTGGCGCGGTGGCCGGAGGTAAGGGAGCCATCGGAGCGGCCGTCGGCACCGTACTGGCCATCCTCTTCATGGGAATCGGTCTCTACGTTCTCCAGTGGACGGCAAAAACGCTCCCGCAGCTGTTCCAGGCCATGGGGCTGATGCTTTATGGCGCTCAGCTGCTGCTGCTTCTGATCTTCGCTGCTGTCTTCAAGGACACTTCCCTCTTCAACCCGAAGACGTTCGCCCTCGGGCTCGTCATCGCGACTGTCGTGTGGATGGCTGCGCAGGCCCGTGCGCACATGAAGGCCAAGATCTTCTACATCGACCCGGACTCCGAGAAGAGCGAGAAGCCCGAGAAGACCGGGCCGTCGTCGTGACGAGTAGGGGCGCGATAAAGGGCAGTAAGAACTCCTGCTATCGTCCGGTGCCAACTGCGGCATCGCGGGCGCGGGCATCTGAGCTGACGCCTGCTCGAACGCGAGGCTCGATGCCCCCCAGCCGCCCTCACATCCGTAACACCAGTCCGGTGCCGACCCGCGGCTGCGCGCCGCGCCGACACAACGAGGTTGCCGAACCCATGCGTCACACCGAAGGAGCCCGCGGTGAGTGCTGACCAGACCCAGCTCGCCTTTGACTGGAGCTGTCGGATCATGTCCGACGGGTGTGGTTTTCCGGCACCGGGCCTGCACTCGTTCCTCTTCAAGCCGATTGCGACGGTTGGAGGGTTCGAGTTCAACAAGGTGATGCTGCTCGCCATCATCACCACCATCGTCATCATCGGCTTCTTCTACGCGGCCTTCGGCAAGGCCAAGGTGGTGCCGGGCAAGCTGCAGATGGTCGGTGAGGCCGGCTACGACTTCGTCCGCCGCGGGATCGTCTACGAGACCCTCGGCAAGCGCGAGGGCGAGAAGTACGTCCCGTTCATGGTCTCGCTGTTCTTCTTCATCTGGATCATGAACATCTGGTCCGTGATCCCGCTCGCGCAGTTCCCGGTCTCGTCGATCATCGCCTTCCCGGCGGTCCTGGCCGCGATCGTCTACGTGACGTGGGTTTCCCTGACCTTCAAGCGCCACGGTTTCGTCGGGTTCTTCAAGAACGTCACCGGCTACGACAAGTCGCTCGGCCCGGTGCTGCCGCTCGTGATGGTCATCGAGTTCTTCTCGAACCTGCTCGTCCGGCCCTTCACGCACGCGGTGCGACTCTTCGCCAACATGTTCGCCGGTCACCTGATGCTGGTGATGTTCACCGTCGCCTCCTGGTACCTGCTGAACAGCTGGATGGTCCCGGCGGCCGGTGTCTCCTTCGTGATGACGATCGCCATGATCGGCTTCGAGCTTTTCGTGCAGGCAGTCCAGGCGTACGTCTTCGTGCTCCTCGCCTGCACGTACATCCAGGGCGCTCTCGCCGAGCACCACTGAGCCCCACCACCCCCCGTCGTCCGGTGGCCAACCCCCACCGGTCCGTTAAGAGAAGGAAGATTCAGCATGGCTGCCACTGAGACCCTCGCCGCTGTCTCCGGTTCCATCGGTTCCGTCGGTTACGGCCTCTCGGCTATCGGCCCCGGCATCGGCGTCGGCATCATCTTCGGTAACGGCACCCAGGCTCTTGCCCGTCAGCCCGAGGCTGCCGGCCTGATCCGCGCCAACCAGATCCTCGGCTTCGCCTTCTGTGAGGCGCTGGCCCTCATCGGCATCGTCATGCCGTTCGTGTTCGGTACGAAGTAAGACTTCCCTACCGACACGTTTCGACGAAAGGCACTGATGTGATCGCCAACCTGGTGCAGCTGGCGGCCGAGGAAGAGCAGAACCCGCTCGTTCCTCCGGGCCCCGAGCTGCTCATCGGCACCATCGCCTTCGCCATCGTGTTCTTCTTCTTCTGGAAGAAGCTGCTTCCGAACATCAACAAGGTTCTGGAGGAGCGCCGCGCGGCGATCGAAGGCGGTATCGAAGAGGCCGAGACCATGAAGGTCGAGGCCCAGAGCGTCCTTGAGCAGTACAAGGCACAGCTCGCCGAGGCCCGGCACGAGGCCGCGCGCCTGCGCCAGGAGGCGCAGGAGCAGGGTGCCGCGCTCATCGCCGAGATGCGGGCCGAGGGCCAGCGTCAGCGCGAGGAGATCGTCGCCGCCGGTCACTCCCAGATCGAGGCCGACCGCAAGGCCGCCGCTTCCGCGCTGCGCCAGGACGTCGGCAAGCTCGCCACCGACCTGGCCGGCAAGCTCGTCGGGGAGTCCCTCGAGGACCACGCCCGCCAGAGCCGCGTGATCGACCGGTTCCTCGACGAGCTCGAGGAGAAGGCCGAGGCCGGACGATGAACGGAGCGAGCCGCGAGGCCCTGGCAGCCGCACGTGAGCGTCTCGACGCGCTGACGGACTCGACGTCCGTGAACGCGGGCTCGCTCGCCGACGAGCTGGCCGCCGTCACCGCGCTGCTCGACCGCGAGGTGTCGCTGCGTCGGGTCCTCACCGACCCGGCGCAGGCCGCAGAAGCCAAGGCCGAGCTGGCCCAGCGTCTGCTCGGCACCCAGGTCAGCGGCCCGGCCGCCGACCTGGTCGCCGGCATGGTGCGCTCCCGCTGGTCGCAGTCGCGCGACCTGGTGGACGCGCTGGAGGTGCTGGCCGCGACCGCCGACCTCACCGCCGCGCAGCAGGCCGGCAAGCTCGACGACGTCGAGGACGAGCTGTTCCGGTTCGGCCGGATCGTCTCCGGCAGCATGGATCTGCGTGCCGCGCTGACCGACCGCAAGGCCACCACCTCGGCCAAGGGCGAGCTGCTGCGCAGCCTGCTCGGCGGCCGGGCCCAGCCGGTCACCGAGCGTCTGGTCACGCGCCTTGTGACCGCGCCGCGGGGACGTAGCCTGGAGTCGGGACTGGAGTCCCTGTCCAAGCTCGCCGCCGAGCGCCGGGACCGCATGGTGGCCATCGTCACCTCGGCGGTGCCGCTGAGCGACCCGCAGAAGCAGCGCCTGGGCGCCGCCCTCGCGAAGCTCTACGGCCGCAAGATGCACCTGAACCTGGACGTGGACCCCGAGGTCCTCGGCGGAATCCGGGTGCAGGTCGGTGACGAGCTCATCAACGGCTCCCTCGCGGACCGCATCGAGGACGCAGGCCGCCGGCTCACCGGCTGAGCAGCAACTCAATAGGCAGTACGTACTTACGACGGCCCTGGTTGGGCCGTGCAGAAGAATCCTGGGGGTCGCCCCCAGACCCCCAAAGTGAAACTTCGGGCCCAACAAGGAGAGCAGGGAACCCAGATGGCGGAGCTCACGATCCGGCCGGAGGAGATCCGGGACGCGCTGGAGAACTTCGTCCAGGCGTACAAGCCGGACGCGGCCTCGCGCGAGGAGGTCGGTACGGTCACCTTCGCCGGCGACGGTATCGCGAAGGTCGAGGGTCTGCCCTCGGTCATGGCCAACGAGCTGCTGAAGTTCGAGGACGGCAGCCTCGGTCTCGCCCTCAACCTCGAGGAGCGCGAGATCGGCTGCGTCGTCCTCGGCGAGTTCAGCGGTATCGAGGAGGGTCAGCCGGTCTCCCGTACCGGTGAGGTTCTCTCCGTCGCGGTGGGCGAGGGCTACCTCGGCCGCGTGGTGGACCCCCTCGGCAACCCGATCGACGGCCTCGGCGAGATCGAGACCGAAGACCGTCGCGCCCTGGAGCTGCAGGCCCCGGGCGTCATGGTCCGCAAGTCGGTGCACGAGCCGATGGAGACGGGCTACAAGGCCGTCGACGCGATGACCCCGATCGGCCGTGGCCAGCGTCAGCTGATCATCGGTGACCGCCAGACCGGCAAGACCGCCCTGGCCGTCGACACCATCATCAACCAGCGTGACAACTGGCGCACGGGCGACCCGAACAAGCAGGTCCGCTGCATCTACGTCGCCATCGGCCAGAAGGGCTCCACCATCGCCGGTGTGCGCGGCGCTCTGGAAGAGGCCGGCGCGCTGGAGTACACGACCATCGTCGCCGCCCCGGCGTCCGACCCGGCCGGCTTCAAGTACCTGGCGCCGTACACCGGTTCGGCCATCGGCCAGCACTGGATGTACCAGGGCAAGCACGTCCTGATCATCTTCGACGACCTGTCGAAGCAGGCCGACGCCTACCGCGCCGTGTCGCTGCTGCTGCGCCGCCCGCCGGGCCGTGAGGCCTACCCGGGTGACGTCTTCTACCTGCACTCCCGTCTGCTGGAGCGCTGCGCGAAGCTCTCCGACGAGATGGGTGCCGGCTCGATGACCGGTCTGCCGATCGTCGAGACGAAGGCCAACGACGTCTCGGCGTTCATCCCGACCAACGTCATCTCCATCACCGACGGCCAGTGCTTCCTGGAGTCGGACCTGTTCAACGCCGGTCAGCGCCCCGCGCTGAACGTCGGTATCTCCGTCTCCCGAGTCGGTGGATCCGCGCAGCACAAGGCGATGAAGCAGGTCTCCGGCCGTCTGCGCGTGGACCTCGCCCAGTTCCGTGAGCTGGAGGCGTTCGCCGCCTTCGGTTCCGACCTGGACGCCGCGTCCAAGGCGCAGCTGGAGCGCGGTCAGCGCATGGTCGAGCTGCTGAAGCAGGCGCAGTACCAGCCGATGGCCACCGAGGACCAGGTCGTCTCCGTCTGGGCCGGCACCACCGGCAAGATGGACGACGTCCCCGTCGCCGACATCCGCCGCTTCGAGAAGGAGCTGCTGGAGTACCTGCACCGCAAGGAGCAGGGCCTGATGACCTCCATCCGCGAGGGCGGCAAGATGTCCGACGACACCCTCCAGGCCGTCGCCGAGGCCATCGTGGAGTTCAAGAAGCAGTTCGAGACCTCCGACGGCAAGCTGCTCGGCGAGGACACCCCGGCTGCCGGTAAGTGACGACGGAAGGGACCTGACTCATGGGAGCCCAGCTCCGGGTCTACAAGCGTCGCATCCGATCCGTCACCGCGACCAAGAAGATCACCAAGGCGATGGAGATGATCGCCGCCTCGCGCGTCGTCAAGGCGCAGCGCAAGGTGGCGGCCTCCACCCCGTACGCGACCGAGCTCACCCGGGCGGTCACGGCGGTCGCCGGCGGATCGAACACCAAGCACCCGCTCACGACTGAGCCGGAGAACCCGACCCGCGCCGCGGTCCTGCTCCTCACGAGCGACCGCGGTCTGGCCGGTGCCTTCAACTCCAACGCCATCAAGGCCGCGGAGAAGCTCACGGCGAAGCTCGAGGCCGAGGGCAAGGAGGTCGTCAGCTACATCGTCGGCCGCCGCGGTGTCGCCCACTACAACTTCCGCGAGCGCAAGATCGCGGAGTCGTTCACGGGCTTCACCGACGAGCCCTCGTACGCGGACGCCAAGAAGGTCGCGGCCCCGCTGATCGAGGCGATCGAGACGGAGACGGCCGAGGGCGGCGTGGACGAGCTCCACATCGTCTACACCGAGTTCGTGTCGATGATGACGCAGACGGCGATCGAGGCCCGGCTCCTGCCGCTCAGCCTCGACGAGGTCGCCGAGGAGGCCAAGCCCGCCAAGGGCGAGATCCTCCCGCTGTTCGACTTCGAGCCCTCGGCGGAGGACGTCCTGGACGCCCTGCTGCCGCGCTACGTCGAGAGCCGCATCTACAACGCGCTGCTCCAGTCGGCTGCCTCCAAGCACGCCGCCACGCGGCGCGCGATGAAGTCGGCCACCGACAACGCCGGAGAGCTCATCGAGACGCTCACCCGGCTTGCCAACCAGGCCCGCCAGGCCGAAATCACCCAGGAAATCAGCGAGATCGTCGGTGGCGCCAGTGCCCTGGCCGACGCGACCGCGGGGAGTGACTGACAAATGACCACCACTGTTGAGCCGACCGCTCCTGCTGGCGTGGCCACTGGCCGCGTCGCGCGGGTCATCGGCCCGGTCGTCGACGTGGAGTTCCCCGTCGACGCGATGCCGGAGATCTACAACGCCCTTCACGTCGAGGTCGCAGACCCGGCGCTGGCCGGCGAGAAGAAGACGCTGACCCTCGAGGTCGCCCAGCACCTGGGTGACGGCCTGGTCCGCGCCATCTCCATGCAGCCCACCGACGGCCTGGTCCGCCAGGCCCCGGTGACCGACACGGGTGCGGGCATCACCGTCCCGGTCGGCGACTTCACCAAGGGCAAGGTGTTCAACACCCTCGGTGAGGTGCTGAACAGCGACGAGACCCACGACGGCGAGCGCTGGTCCATCCACCGCAAGGCCCCCGCGTTCGACCAGCTCGAGTCGAAGACCGAGATGTTCGAGACGGGCCTGAAGGTCGTCGACCTGCTCACCCCGTACGTCAAGGGCGGCAAGATCGGTCTGTTCGGTGGTGCCGGTGTCGGCAAGACCGTGCTGATCCAGGAAATGATCATGCGTGTCGCCAACCTCCACGAGGGCGTCTCCGTCTTCGCGGGCGTCGGCGAGCGCACCCGTGAGGGCAACGACCTCATCGCGGAGATGGAAGAGTCCGGCGTTCTGGACAAGACCGCCCTGGTCTTCGGTCAGATGGACGAGCCCCCGGGCACCCGTCTGCGCGTGGCCCTGGCCGGCCTGACGATGGCGGAGTACTTCCGTGACGTCCAGAAGCAGGACGTGCTGTTCTTCATCGACAACATCTTCCGCTTCACCCAGGCCGGTTCCGAGGTGTCGACCCTGCTCGGCCGTATGCCCTCCGCGGTGGGCTACCAGCCGAACCTGGCCGACGAGATGGGCACCCTCCAGGAGCGCATCACCTCGACCCGTGGTCACTCGATCACCTCGATGCAGGCGATCTACGTCCCCGCGGACGACCTGACCGACCCGGCCCCGGCCACCACCTTCGCCCACCTCGACGCGACGACGGTTCTGTCCCGTCCGATCTCCGAGAAGGGCATCTACCCGGCCGTGGACCCGCTGGACTCGACGTCCCGCATCCTCGACCCGCGGTACATCTCGGCGGATCACTACAACGCCGCGATGCGCGTGAAGAACATCCTGCAGAAGTACAAGGACCTGCAGGACATCATCGCGATCCTCGGTATCGACGAGCTCGGCGAGGAGGACAAGCTCGTCGTCCACCGTGCCCGTCGCGTGGAGCGCTTCCTGTCCCAGAACACCCACGCCGCCAAGCAGTTCACCGGCGTGGACGGTTCGGACGTGCCGCTGGACGAGTCGATCGCCGCGTTCAACGCGATCTGCGACGGCGAGTACGACCACTTCCCGGAGCAGGCGTTCTTCATGTGCGGTGGTCTCGAGGACCTGAAGAAGAACGCGAAGGAGCTGGGCGTCTCCTGACCCGGGCAGCGCTCGAGTCATGAGGGGGCGGGGTTCGTCCCGCCCCCTCATTCACGCCTACTAGACTTGTAACCAACACCCGGCACTCCCGCCGGGTGGTGACCCGAGGAGCCACCCTTGGCTGCTGAGCTGCACGTCGCGCTGGTCGCGGCCGACCGTGAGGTCTGGTCCGGCCAGGCCACCCTGGTCGTCGCGCGCACCACGTCCGGCGACATCGGCGTCATGCCCGGTCACCAGCCGCTGCTCGGTGTGCTGGAGTCGGGCCCGGTGACCATCCGCACGAGTGAGGGCGGGACGGTCGTCGCCGCTGTGCACGGCGGATTCATCTCGTTCGCGGACGACAAGCTCTCGCTGCTGGCGGAAGTCGCCGAGCTGTCGGACGAGATCGATGTCCAGCGCGCGGAGCAGGAGCTCGAGCGCGCGAAGGCGGAGGACGACGCGGAGGCCCAGCGCCGCGCTGACGTCCGTCTGCGGGCTGCGACGGCGGCGCGCTGACCCTGTCCGCCGCGTGATGATGTCACTCAGCCGCGGCTGGGTACCGGAGAGATCCGGGCCCGGCCGCGGCTGAGGCGGATGTGGGTGATTTTTACGTTCCGTTACCTAGGAGACGAGGAGGTCGGTGTCGATGGTCCTCGCTCTGACTGTGTGCGGAATCGTGGTGGCCCTCGTGGTGGTGGGCCTGTTCGTCTTCGGCCTGCGCCGCCGGCTGATCCAGCGGTCGGGCGGCACCTTCGACGCCAGCATGCGCTGGGACGCCCCGGCCGAGGGAGACACCAACGGCAAGGGCTGGGCGTACGGGGTGTCCCGGTACAACGGTGACCGAGTCGAGTGGTACCGCGTCTTCTCGTACTCGCCGCGTCCGCGCCGCGTCCTGGAGCGGTCCGCGATCGAGGTGGCCGGCCGCAGGGTGCCGGAGGGCGAGGAGGAGCTGGCGCTCCTCTCCGACCATGTGATCCTGGCCTGTGTGCACCGGGGCACGCGTCTGGAACTCGCGATGAGCGAAGACGCGCTGACCGGTTTTCTGGCGTGGCTGGAGGCAGCCCCGCCCGGACAGCGGGTGAACGTGGCGTAGGCACGTTCACCCGCTGGGTGGGGGTCCCCCCGGACGAAGTCTGGGGGGAGCGTCAATGTCGCCTAGGGTCTACGACCCTTCGAACTTTCCTGTGATCCGGCCTACTTCAGGCCGCTGTCGATGGCGTTCGCCAGCTCTCCGTTCGCGGTGTCGCCGCTGAACTCCCAGAAGAACGCGCCGCCTAGCCCCTGGTTCTTCGCCCAGGTCATCTTCCCGGCGATCGTGGCCGGAGTGTCGTACGACCACCAGTTGCCGCCGCAGTGCGCGTACGCCGTGCCGGCGATGGTGCCGGTCACCGGGCAGGAGTTCTTCAGGATTTTGTAGTCCTCGATGCCCGCCTCGTACGTGCCCGGAGCGGCGCCGGTCGCCGAGCCGCCCGGGGCCGACTGGGTGACGCCGGTCCAGCCGCGGCCGTAGAAGCCTATGCCGAGGAGGAGCTTCTTGGCGGGGACGCCCTTCGACTTCAGCTTGGCGATCGCGTCGGCCGAGTTGAAGCCCGCCTGCGGGATCCCCGGGTAGGACGTGAGCGGGGAGTGCGGGGCGGTCGGACCGTCCTTGTCGAAGGCGCCGAAGTAGTCGTACGTCATCACGTTGTACCAGTCGAGGTACTGGGCGGCGCCGCCGTAGTCGGCCGCGTCGATCTTGCCGCCGGAGGAGCCGTCGGCGGTGATGGCCGCGGTGACCAGGTAGTTCGGGCCGAACTCGTTCCGCAGGGCCTGCGAGAGGTTCTTGAAGGCCGCCGGACCGGAGGTGTCGCAGGTCAGGCCGCAGGCGTTCGGGTACTCCCAGTCGATGTCGATGCCGTCGAAGACGTCGGCCCAGCGCGGGTCCTCCACGACGGCCTTGCAGGACTTGGCGAACGCGGCCGCGTTCTGCGCCGCCTGGCCGAAGCCGCCCGAGTAGGTCCAGCCGCCGAAGGAGTACAGCACCTTGATGTGCGGGTACTTGGCCTTCAGCTGGCGCAGCTGGTTGAAGTTGCCGCGCAGCGGCTGGTCCCAGGTGTCGGCGGTGCCGCTGACGGACTGGTCGGCCGTGTAGGCCTTGTCGTAGGCGGCGTAGGTGTCGTCGACGGTGCACTGGCCGTTCTTGACGTTGCCGAACGCGTAGTTGATGTGGGTGATCTTCGAGGCCGTGCCCGACGTCACGAGGTTCTTGACGTGGTAGTTGCGGCCGTAGACGCCCCACTCGGTGAAGTAGCCGAGCTTGACCTTGTCGCCGGTGGGCGGGGGCTCGGTGGTGCCGCCGGTGGTGCGGACGCGGACGGAGCCGCTGACCGGGCCGGTCTGGTCGGCGGTGTCACGGGCCTGGACGGAGTAGGAGTAGTCGGTGCCCTTGGTAAGGCCGGTGTCCGTGTACGAGGTCGTCGTCACGGTGGCGACCTTGGCGCCGTCGCGCAGGACGTCGTAGTTCTTGACGCCCTTGTCGTCGGTGGCGGCGGACCAGGACAGCTTCACCGAGGTATCGGTGATGCCGGAGGCGGTCGGGGTGCCGGGGGCGCTGGGCGTGCTGTCGCCGGGCTCCGTGGTGCCGCCGTCGCAGCTGCCGCCGTTGAGCTTGCAGTGGGCGGGGGAGCCGGAGCCGGAACCGTTGAACCCGAAGGTGACGGAGGCCCCGGGGGCGAGGGTGCCGTTCCAGGACTTGTTCTTCGCGGTCCAGTGGGTGCCGGAGGAGGTGACGTCGGCGTCCCAGGAGGAGGTGACGGAGGTGCCGGAGGGGAAGTCCCACTCGACGGTCCAGGAGCTGAGGGTCGTGGTGCCGGTGTTCTTCACCGTCCACTTGCCCTCGAAACCGGAGCCCCAGTCCTGGGTCTTGGCGTAGGTCGCGGTGGCGGATGTGGCCGCCTGGGCCGGGCTCGCCAGGCCGACGAGGCCGGCGAAGGGGAGCAACAGGGTCGCGAACCCTGCCGCGGCTCTGTGTCTGAAGCGCATGCTGCGCCTCCTTGATGGAGTTGTGGGGGCGTGACTGAGCCTCACGCCCACTCATGGTGCGGTGAGAATAGAAAGGTCTGAACCACCGGTCAATAGGTCTGGACCACCACGCACCGAACTCGATTCAGACGCCCAACTCCTGCGCCAGCACGGCGGCTTGCACCCGGCTCCGCAGCCCCAGCTTTCCGAGCAGCCTGCTGACATGGGTTTTCACGGTCGCCTCGGCCATGTCGAGCCGCTCCGCGATGCCCGCGTTGGACAGACCCCGGCCGAGACAGGACAGCACCTCGCGCTCCCGCCGGGTCAGCTGTTCCAGCACCGCCGGATCGGCCGCGGGCTCCCGGGCGGGCTTCGCGGCGAACTCCGCGATCAGCCGCCGCGTCACCGCCGGCGCGATCAGCCCCTCCCCGCGCGCCACCGTCCGCACGGCCTCCAGCAGCTCGCCCGCCTCGGTGTTCTTCAGCAGGAAGCCGGACGCACCCGCCCGCAGGGCCCCGAAGACGTACTCGTCGAGGTCGAAGGTGGTCAGCACCAGCACGTCGGCGAGCCGCTCGGAGACGACCTGCCGCGTCGCCGACACCCCGTCCAGACGCGGCATCTGAACGTCCATCAGCACCAGGTCCGGCCGCAGCTCGCGGGCCAGCGCCACCGCCTGCTCGCCGTCCGCCGCCTCGCCGACCACCTCAATGTCGGGCGCGCTGCGCAGGATGAGGACGAGCCCGGCGCGGACGGCGGACTGGTCCTCGGCGACCAGGACGCGGATCATGCGGTGTCTCCTTCGAGGCTGTGGCTGACGGGGAGGGTGGCGCGTACCACCCAGATCTTGCCGTCGGGCGAGTCCTCGGGGGCGGCTTCGAACGTGCCGTCCAGCAGGGCCACCCGTTCTCTCATGCCGACCAGACCCGCGCCGGAGCCGGGGGCGCGCGGGGCGTCCCGGTCCCCGTAGGGGCTGGTCACGCTGACGACGAGGGAGCCGTCCCGCCGGGCGAGGGACACGGTGACCCGGCCCGGGGCGGCGTGCTTGAGCGCGTTGGTCAGCGACTCCTGCACGATGCGGTAAGCGGCGAGCTCGACGGGGGCGGGCACTTCGCTCCGTTCGGCGTCGAGGGTGACGTCGAGGCCGTTGGTGCGGGCGCCGTCCACCAGCGCACCGAGACCGTCGAGCGTGGGAGCGGCGGACGGTTCCACGTCGCCGCTGCTGTCGCGCAGGATGCCGATCAGCCGCCGCATCTCGGCGAGACCCTCCACGCTGTTCTCGCGGATGACCTTAAGCGCCTCCTGAGAGGTCTTCGGATCGTCGAGGGACAGCGCCGCGGTGGAGTGGATGGCGATCGCGGACAGGTGGTTGGCGACCATGTCGTGCAGCTCGCGGGCCATCCGGGCCCGTTCGGCGGTGACCGCCTGGGTGCGGTCCATCTCGGCGAGCAGCGCGGTCTGTTCGGCGCGCAGCCGGGCCGCCTCGGCCGCGTCGCGGTGGGTACGGACGATCAGGCCGGTGGCGGCGGGGCCGAAGGACACGAGGCCGGTGATCACGCCGATCAGCAGCGCCTCGGGCTCGCGCCAGACCGCGAACGGCACCACCGCGGCGGCCACCGAGAGCAGCCCGGTGATCCGCGGGATGCGGTGGGCCGACGCGGGCGGGCCGTACAGCACGGCCGCGTACATCAGGTCGGTGTACATCAGGATCGTGACCAGGTTGCCCTGGGTGACGGTGTCCAGGACGATCGCGGGCGTGCCGATCAGCAGAGCGGTGCGGGGGGCGCTCCGGCGCAGCAGCTCGCAGCCCGCCATGACGACGAGCGGCAGCAGCACCGGCCAGGGCCCGGGCAGGAGCACATACGCCTCGGTGTGCGGCCGGGTGGCCAGGCCCACGCCCCACAGCAGCAACCCGCCGAGCAGGCCGCCCAGCGCGACGTGGACGTCGAAACGGCGGGGACGGGGGAGTCGTACGGCCATGTCACCATCCAACACGGCCGTCGCGCCCCGCGCGTGATCCCCGCGGAGGGTCCCCGGCTGCATCCTTCGATGTACTGCGGTTTCGTCAGTCGCGACGACGATTCCGGGCGCGCCGCACGGGAGCCTGAGGAGGTGACCGAGAGGAGCGAACCGTGATCGTCGCATTGATCGCCGCCTGCGAGATCGGCTTCTGGGTGCTGCTGGCGGCCGGCCTGGGCGCCCGCTACCTGCTGCGCATGCCACGGCTGGGCCTCGGCCTGCTGCTGTGCGAGCCGCTGCTGGAGGTCGTCCTGCTGGTCGCCACCGCGCTGGACCTGAAGAACGGTGCCGAGCCGAACTGGACGCACGGCCTGGCCGCGCTGTACATCGGCTACACCGTCGGGCACGGCCACCGCACGGTGAAGTGGCTGGACGGCCACGCCGCCCACCGGCTGGGCGGCGCCCCGAAGCCGGTCGGCCCACCGCGGTACGGCATGGCCCGGGCCCGGTACGAGGGCAAGGTCTGGCTGGGCACGCTGGTGGGCGCCGCCGTCGCGACCGTGCTCCTCCAGCTGGCGATCTGGTATGTGGACGACCCGAGCCGCGTGACCTCCCTGGAGAGCTGGCGCTACGTGGCCTGGCGTGCGGCCGGGATCCACGGACTGGTCGCGCTGAGCTACCTGGTCTGGCCGCGGAAGGCTCCCGCGGGGGAAGCCGAGAAGCAGATCGACAAGGAGAGGGTGCGACGATAGGCCGGTTCCTCGGCTGCCGGTGAGTCGTGGCTTGTCGCGCCCACGCGGCGGAGCCGCAGATCGACATCAGCCCCGCGCCCCTTTCGGGGCGCTTCTAACGCTCCCCGCCCGGCACCCACAACACGTCTCCGACCTGCTTGTTCGCCGTCCTCGCGAGGATGAACAGCAGGTCGGAGAGGCGGTTGAGGTAGGTCGCCGTCAGCGGGTTCATCACCTCTCCGTGCACCTCCAGCGCCGCCCATGTGGAGCGTTCCGCCCGGCGTACGACCGTGCAGGCCTGGTGGAGCAGGGCCGCGCCCGGGGTGCCGCCGGGGAGGATGAAGGAGCGGAGCTTCTCCAACTGCTCGTTGAAGCGGTCGCAGTCCGCCTCCAGCTTGTCGATGTAGAACTGCTCGACCCGCAGGGGCGGGAACTCCGGGTTCTCCACCACCGGCGTCGACAGGTCCGCACCCACGTCGAACAGGTCGTTCTGGACGCGGGTGAGGACCTTGACGAGCTCCTCGTCCAGACCGCCCAGCGCGATCGCCGTGCCGATCACCGCGTTCGCCTCGTTGGCGTCGGCGTACGCGGAGATCCGCAGGTCGGTCTTGGCGACCCGGCTCATGTCGCCGAGAGCGGTGGTGCCCTGGTCGCCGGTCCTGGTGTAGATGCGCGTCAGATTGACCATGTGGCCAGCGTAGTTAGGGTCAGGCGGTTCGGAACACGCGTGTGCCCACTGTCACGGACAGCGCCGTGAGACCGACGGCCACCAGCGCGCCGTAGAGCATGTGGGGTGTGGCGTAGCTGCCGACGTAGGCGTCCCGCACCGCGTCCACCAGATAGCGGAACGGCATGAGGTGCGAAAGGGCGTCCAGCCAGGCCGGCCCCAGGGTCATCGGCAGCATCAGGCCCGACAGCAGCATGGACGGCATGGTTAGCGCGTTGATCGCGGGGCCGAAGCTCTGCGGGGTGTCCATCCTCATCGCCAGCGCGTACGACAGGGCGGCCAGCGAGAGCGTGAGCAGGGCGACGAAGGCGAAGCCGATCAGCACCCCGGCCAGGGGTGCCCGCAGGCCCATCGCCACCGCCGCCAGCACCAGCAGCACGGCCTGGAAGACGAACACCGTGGCGTCCCGCAGCACCCGGCCCAGCAGCAGGGCCAGCCGGCTGACCGGGGTGACGCGCATGCGCTCGACCACGCCGTGCCCCTTCTCGATGATGATCGAGAAGCCCGCGAAGGACGCCCCGAACAGGCCGAGTTGGAGCAGCAGGCCCGGGACGAGCACCTGCCAGGAGCTGCCTCCCGCGCCGAGCGGCAGGTCGGTGAGCAGCGGGCCGAAGAACAGCAGGTACAGCAGCGGCATGAGCACGCCGAAGAGCAGCGCGAAGCGCGAGCGCAGTGACTGGCGGAGGTAGCGCCCGTAGACGAGGGCGGTGTCGTGCAGCAGCATTCCCGGACTCCTATACGGCTACGGGGGCGGCGTCGGCCGGCGCGGCGCTGCGGCCGGTGATGGCGAGGAACGTGTCCTGGAGCGAGGCGTCGAGCGAGCCGCCGTACCGCAGCTTCAGCGCGCTCGGGGTGCCCTCGGCGACGACCACGCCGTGGTCCACGACGACCAGCCGGTCGGAGAGGGCGTCGGCCTCGTCGAGGTAGTGCGTGGTCAGGAAGACCGTCGTGCCGTGCTCGTCGCGCAGCCGGCGCACCAGTTCCCACAGGTCGGCGCGGCTGCCGGGGTCGAGACCGGTCGTCGGCTCGTCGAGGAACAGCACCTTCGGGCGGTGGGTGAGCGCCATCGCGATGTCCAGCCGCCGCCGCTGACCGCCGGACAGTGCGCCGCACTTGCGGTCGAGGAGCCCGGTGAGGTCCAGGTCGCGGGCCAGTTCCCCGGCGCGCTCGACGGCCTGCGCCCTGGTCAGCCGGTACAGCCGCCCCTGGGTGACCAGCTCCTCCCGCACGCTGATCTGCGGATCGACGCCGCCGGACTGCGCCACGTAGCCGCAGGCCCGCCGCACCCCGGCCGGGTCCGTGGCCAGGTCGTGGCCCGCGACTGTGGCGGCCCCGCCGGTCGGCTCCAGCAGGGTCGTCAGCATCCGCAGGGTCGTCGTCTTGCCGGCCCCGTTCGGGCCGAGGAAGCCGAGGATCTCGCCCTCGCGGACGGTCAGGTCGATCGAGCGCACGGCCTCCACGGGGCCGTTCTTGGTCAGGAAGGTACGGGCCAGCCCGGCCGTACTGATGATTGCCATGACCCCAGAAAAACAGAGTCTCTTAAAGTTTGCAATGACCCCAACTTTTCAGAGCCTCCAGGGAAGTTAGGATTCGGACATGGCTGAGGGGCTCAGGGAACGGAAGAAGCGCGAGACCAGGCAGCGCATCTCGGACATCGCCACCGGGCTCTTCCTGGAGCACGGGTTCGTGACGGTGACGATCGCCGAGGTGGCGGACGCCGCCGACGTCTCCGTGAACACCGTCTACAACTACTTCCCGGCCAAGGAGGACCTCTTCTTCGACCGCTCGCAGGGCGTCGTCGACCGGCTCTCGCGCTGGGTGCGCGGCCGGGACACGGGGGAGTCGGCCACCCGGGCGGTGCTGCGCGAGCTGCGCGCCGAGATCGAGGCCGTCTCGCCCCGTATGGGCCTCATCGAGGGCTACGACCGTTTCATGCGCTGCATCGAAGAGGCGCCACCGCTGCGCTCCCGGCTGTGGAGCATGCAGCAGGAACTCCAGGAGAACCTGGAGGCGACCCTCCGCGAGGAGACCGGCGCCACCGCCGGCGACCCGCTGCCCGGGCTGATCGCCGGTCAGATCTGCTGGGTCCACGGCACCCTTTTCGTCGCGATCGGCCGCGAGATGGTCAAGGGGCGCAACCCGGACGAAGTGTCGCGGGAGATGCTCGTCGTTCTCGACGACATCGAGGAGCTGTTGGGCGAGAAGGTGCTCAACTACGCCGTCCGAGGCGGCGAATGACCCCTGGTGGTGTGACGTCCGTCATGTGAGACGTGACGCGCATTACTTACTGGTCACACAGCCCCTCACGAGCGCTAGTGTCCGCCCGAGAGGCAGACATAAGCAGCGCGTCAGGGGAGTCGCACAGTGGCAGGGAAGCTCGCCGTCATCGGAGCCGGCCTCATGGGATCCGGCATCGCCCAGGTCTCCGCACAGGCGGGCTGGGAGGTGGTTCTGCGTGACGTCACCGACGAGGCACTGACGCGGGGCACCGACGGCATCAAGGCGTCGTACGACAAGTTCGTCGCCAAGGGCAAGCTGGAAGCGCACGACGCCGACGCCGCCCTGGCCCGTATCACCGCGACCACCGACCTGGACGCCGTGGCGGACGCGGACGTGGTCGTCGAGGCCGTCTTCGAGAAGCTCGAGATCAAGCACGAGATCTTCCGCGCGCTCGACAAGATCGTGAAGGACGAGGCGGTCCTCGCCTCCAACACCTCCGCCATCCCGATCACCAAGATCGCGGCGGCGACGGAACGCCCGGAACGGGTCGTCGGCACGCACTTCTTCTCGCCGGTGCCGATGATGCAGCTGTGCGAACTGGTGCGCGGCTACAAGACCAGCGACGAAACCCTGGCCACCGCCCGGGAGTTCGCCGAGTCGGTCGGCAAGACCTGCATCGTCGTCAACCGCGACGTCGCCGGCTTCGTGACGACCCGTCTCATCTGCGCCCTGGTCGTCGAGGCCGCGAAGCTGCAGGAGTCCGGCGTGGCGAGCGCCGAGGACATCGACCTGGCCTGCAAGCTGGGCTTCGGCCACGCCATGGGCCCGCTGGCGACGGCGGACCTGACCGGCGTCGACATCCTGCTGCACGCCACGAACAACATCTACACCGAGTCCCAGGACGAGAAGTTCGCGGCCCCCGAGTCGATGCGCCGGATGGTTGACGCCGGTGACATCGGACGCAAGAGCGGGCAGGGCTTTTACAAGCACTGAAACCGCACATGCCCCGGGCTCATCACACCCCAGGGTGAATTCGGTATCGGTTCGCTTACAAGAAGCAACCTCTGACTCCTCCACACAGTCAGAGGTTGCATCACCCACATCCAGAACGCGGAGCACGATTCGCACGCACGGGGAGCGCATATGTACATCAGGGGCGACCACGCCGAGCTGGTCGTCGGGGGCCGCCTCGACGTCCGGAGCGCGGCGGACGCCCGTACGGTCCTGCACTCGGCCGTCGACGACGGAGTCGGGGACCTGGTGCTGGACCTGTCCGAACTGGACTCCTGGGACGCCACCGGACTGGGTGTGATCATGGGGGCCCACCGGCGGGCCGGCCGCTGCGGCCGGCGTCTGGTGCTGCGCGACGTACCGCCGCAGATGCAGCGCCTGCTGGTGGCCACCCGCCTGCACCGGATCCTGGCGATCGAGGGAGGCATCGGAGTGGAGACGCTTCCCCGCGTGTGACGGCTCGTACGGGTGTGAGCCGGGCGACCGGGGAGACCCGGACGTACGTCGCCCCATCGTGCGACGCGCACAATCCTCACGAGACCGTGACGTTACGGACGGAGCGGTACCCCGGACTGTCGTAGATACTGTGCGAAGGTTTAGGGTTCGGCTGCCCGCTGCCTTGACACCCTTCGAGCGGGACCGGACCAGAAGCGACAGCGCGGTGTGCAGCAAGGCCGGGAGGGGCTTTTCCAAGCACACACACGCTTTTGGGGGGACCTATGGATCCTGACAACCAGGGACCCGAGGAGTACGGCCACGAAGGCGACGGCCCGGCGCCGCGCCAGCGCCCTCCCAGGGAATCCCTCGCACCCGACTTCGCCCAGCACGCGCCGGCGCTCGCCCGCACCGTGCAGCTCGTCGCCGGCGATTTCCTGCTGACGGTCAACCCCGTCGACGGTAGCGAGATAGAGGCCTGCCCGCCCACCGAACGGCCCGCCAGGCCCGTGAAGCTCACCGCGGCCGAGCGCGCCGAGGCCGATCGCGCGGCCCGCCCGCCCGTCCCGCCGGGCCCCCCGCAGCCCGTCCTGCCACTGCTGGCCCGCCAGGACGAGCGCGAGCGCCTGGTGCGCCTGCTCGCCCGCGGCCGCTCCACCCGCCTCACCGGCGCGCCCGGCTCCGGCCGCACCCGCCTCCTCGACCTCGTCGCCGAGGACTGCTCCGATCTCGCCCCCGACGGCGTCGTCCGACTCAACGGCTTCGGACGCACCGCCGAGGACCTGCTGTACGGCCTGTTCCAGGCGGTGTACAGCGCCCCCCTGCACCGCCCGGACCGGGACGAACTGCTCACCCACGTCCGCGAGATCGGCGCGGTCGTCGTCCTCGACGACCTGGAGTTCGGCGGCGCCGCGCTGGACGAGCTGCTGGAGGCGACCCCCGAGTGCGCCTTCCTGCTCGGCGCCACCCCGGACGTGCCGGCCCCCTCCACCGCCGCCGTAGAGGAGGTCGTCCTCGGCGGGCTGGAGCGCGCGGCAGGGCTCGACCTGCTCGAGCACGCCGTCGGCCGGACCCTCACCGAGGACGAGTCCAACTGGGCCGGCGACCTCTGGTTCGAGTCCGAGGGCCTGCCGCTGCGCTTCGTGCAGGCCGGCGCCCTGCTGCGGCAGCGCGACCGGCTGCGCGCCGGCACCAGTGCCGTGGACGAGTTCGGCGTCTTCGAGGACGCGCCGCCGGCCGACAGCGCCGAGACCTACGACCTCGGCGACGACGTGCCGCTGCCCGCGCTCGGCGAGGCCGCCGCGCCCGCGCCGCTGCTCGCCTCCCGGCTGAGCGCCTCCGCCCGCGCCACCTTGCGGTTCGCGCTCGCCCTCGGCGGCGAGGTCCCGCACCAGGCGCATCTGCCCGCCCTGGTCGGCGACACCCACGCGGACGCCGCGCTCGGCGAACTGGCCGCCTGCGGTCTGGTCTCCCCGGTCGGCTCCCGCTACCGCCTCGCGGCCGGCGTGCCGGCCCAGCTGGAGGCCGCCGGGTACGCCGACGAGACCGAGGCCGGTGCCCGCAGCGCCGCCCAGCACTACTCCTGGTGGGCCGGGCACCCCTCGGTCACCCCGGAGCGCGTGTGCGCCGAGGCCGACGCGGTCCTCGCCGCCCTCGCCCTCCTCGGACCCGCCACCCTGCCGCCCGCCGAGGGCGAGGAGAGCGCGGCCGTGCACCTGGCCCGCACCGCCGCCCCCGCGTTCGCCGCCGGACTGCACTGGAGCGCCTGGGAGCGGGCCCTGCGCTCCGGCGCCGAGGCGGCGCGGCTCGCCGGGGACGTCGCCGAAGAGGCCTACTTCCACCACGAGCTCGGCGTCCTCGCCCTGTGCGCGGGGCAGCTCGACCGGGCCCGCGCCGAACTGGATGCCTCCATCGGCCTGCGCGGCGCCCTCGCCGACAAGCGCGGCACCGTCGCCGGCCGCCGTGCCCTCGCTCTGGTCGCCGACCGCTCGGGTACCCCGATCGGGCTCGGGCCGACGGCGGGGGAGGAGGTGCCCGACGCCCGTGACGAGGAGTCGGCGTCCCCGCCCGGCGGTGTTCCGGCGCCCTTCCCCACGCTCCAGCAGCCGCCCTCCCCGGCCCTGGTCACCCACCGCACCGCGCCCGGGCCCTCCCGGGCGGCCCGGGGCGGCCTGAAGGGCCTGGCCCGGCGCAACCTCGTGGCCGCCGGAGCCGGCGCCCTGCTCGTCGCCGTCCTGGGCACGGTGGTGACCCTCGGCGCCACCTCCGACAACGACAAGAACCCGCCCTCCGGCCAGGTCGGCGTCAACCCGTCCGCCAGTCAGGGGGTCAGCGACGACAGCCTCGGCGCCGACCGGCCGGAGGACGACGGCGGCGGCGGCACCGGCGGGGTGCCGGCCCGCCCGACGGATCCGGGCCCGGACGGCACCCTCGGCACGTCGGACGACCCGACGCCGACGGCCTCCCCGAGCGGTTCGCAGGAGCCGAGCGACTCCGCGTCGCCGTCGGATCCGCCGTCGTCCTCGACCAAGCCGCCGTCCTCTCCGAAGCCGAGCTCGCCGAAGCCGCCGGCCTCCTCGACCAAGCCGCCGACGAGCTCGTCGACACCGACCTCGCCGACGCCCACTCCGACGGACACCGGGCAGCCCACGCCGACGACCACCCCGCCGACGACCAGCCCGTCCACCTCCGACTCGGCCAGCGGCCCGGCGCCCAGTGCTCCCACGAGCACCACGGCGAGCGCACCGCAGAGCACCACGGGCACGCCGAGCGGCCCGGACACGGTGATCTGACACCCGCACCCGACAGCAGGGCCGGGTCCGTTCCACGGACCCGGCCCTGCTCGTCTGTTCGCTTTCGTGCCGGCTGTCAGAACAGCCGCAGCTTGTCGTCCTCGATGCCCCGCAGCGCGTCGTAGTCGAGCACCTGGCAGCCGATGCCGCGGTCGGTCGCGAGGACGCGGGCCTGGGGCTTGATCTCCTGGGCCGCGAAGACACCGCGCACCGGGGCCAGATGGGGATCGCGGTTGAGGAGCTCCAGGTAACGCGTGAGCTGTTCCACGCCGTCGATCTCACCGCGCCGCTTGATCTCCACGGCGACGGTCTTGCCGTCGGCGTCCCGGCACAGGATGTCGACCGGTCCGATGGCCGTCGGGTACTCGCGGCGGATCAGCGTGTAGCCGTCGCCGAGTGTCTCGATACGGTCGGCGAGCAGCTCCTGCAGGTGCGCTTCCACGCCGTCCTTGATCAGGCCGGGATCGACGCCCAGTTCGTGCGACGAGTCGTGGAGGACTTCCTCCATCGTGATGATGAGCTTCTCGCCCGCCTTGTTGACGACGGTCCAGACGCCTTCCTCCTCGCCGGTGCCCTCCTTCAGAGTGCACGGCGGCGACATCCAGTTCAGGGGCTTGTAGGCCCGGTCGTCGGCGTGGATCGAGACGCTGCCGTCCGCCTTCACCAGGATCAGGCGCGGGGCCGAGGGAAGGTGGGCGGTGAGCCGCCCGGCGTAGTCCACGGAGCAGCGGGCAATGACGAGACGCATGGTCGGCAACGCTACTCGACGGGCACCTGTCGACGCGATTCGCCCTGGAAAACACGTGTTCGGTAATGGCCGATTGTGTGCATGGTGTGCTCATCGGGAGTGTCTCATCTGCGCATCTTCCTGGTGCCGTCACCGTACGTTGCTTACCGTATGAACGGGAGGTCGCGGTGCGTGTACGCAGCGTGTCCGGTGTCGCGAACTCCCTTATCTGTCCGGCAACCCCTGCCCGCCGGGCGGGGGTGCGAGAGGAGAACTCATGTCGCTCGACGTCTCACCGGCCCTACTCGAACAGGCCGAGCGAGGCGAGGTCGACGAAGCGGAATTCGTCGACTGCGTCCGGACCTCCCTGCCCTATGCGTGGGAGATGATCAGCTCACTGGTGGCCCAGCTGAAGGTGGACGGCGGCGCGTTCGCCGACAACCAGACGCCCCCGCCGGACGAGCAGGCACGCGGTCAGCTGCTGCGTGCGTTTGCGAGTGACGCGATACGCGGCGCGCTGCAACGGCACTTCGGTGTGCGCCTGGCCTTCCAGAACTGCCACCGGGTGGCCGTGTTCCCGCTCGACTCCTCGGTCGACGAGAAGCTGGACCGTTTCACCTCGGTTCGCAGTCAGGTGCTGAACCAGTCTCCCGAGTTCCGGGACTGCTGACGCGGCGCCACTTGCTTGCCGCTCCGTACGCGGGAGGTGCGGTTCTGTACCGGAGCGGCAAGCCCCCAGGAAGCCACCGCGCTCTCAGACGAGTTGGGGGAGCACCTCGGCGCCCAGCCGCCGCACGTTCTCCTCGGTCGCCGCCAGGTCCCCGGAGCCCTCGACGAGCAGCGCGAAGCGGGAGATGCCCGTTCGCTCGCTGGTCGCCGCCAGCCGGTCCGCGCACAGCCGCGGGGTGCCCACCGGGTGGAGCCCGCAGAGCAGTTCGGTGTAGGCCAGTGGATCGCGCATCCGGCGCGCGCGCCCGTCGACCGTGACATGCGCCTCCAGGCCCTGCTTCAGCCAGCCCGGCATCGCCTTCATCAGCGTCTCCGCCGCGTCGACCCGCCGGTCCGCGATCTGGCAGACGCCGGCCGACACATGCGACGCGCCCAGGATCTCCTCCGGCGACCGGCCGCAGGCCCGCGCGTGCTGCCGCCACAGCGCGACCATCTCGGCCTTCTCCTCGTCCCCCACGTGCATCCCGAGCAGCATCGACAGGCCCCGCTCGGCGGCGAGCCGTACGCTCGACGGTGAGGTGCAGGCGACGACCAGCTCCGGCCCCGCGCCCTCCGCCAGAGCCTCCGACGGCCGCGGCACGACCGGGACTTCACGGAAGCGGAAGCGCTCCCCGTCGGCCGCCACGGACGACTCGCGCAGCCACCGCACCAGAAGCTCCAGGGACTCCGGGAACCCCTGCTCGTACGCCTCCAGGCCCGCGCCGAACACCTCCAGGTCGACCCAGGGGCCGCCGCGTCCGACACCGAGCGTGAAACGGCCGTCGCTCGTGTGGTGCAGCAGCGCTGCCTGCTCGCCGAGGGCCACGGGGTGCACGGTGGGCAGCACACTGACCGCCGTGCCGACCCGGATACGCCGGGTGCGGCCCAGCAGCAAGGCGGCCAGGGTGATGGCCGACGGGCACGTGCCGTACGGCACGAAGTGGTGCTCGGCCAGCCAGACCGTGTCCAGCCCGGCCTCCTCGGCCACCTCGGCCGAGCGGACCGCGCGATGCAGCGCCTCTCCCTCGCCCTGACCGGGGAACTGGGCCGCCAACACGAAACTTCCAACGCGCATTGCTTTCCTGCTTCCTTGGCTCCGACACGGAGCTCCCCCACAGCGCATAACCGTCTGACACGTGCCGAGGACACGGCCGGGCGGAGTATTTTGCGGATTGTCTGCAGAATGCGCGGTTCCGCCGGGAGCCCCGGGGAGAGCACCCGGGCCGGGCCCGCGAGGCACTTATGGCGATTGGTGCCGTACGCGTACCCGTGTGCGCGCCGCGTAGGCTGGACGCGGCCCGTGCTTCCTGTATAGCCCCGAGAGGTGTCCCGTGTCCCCGCGTCGCAACCGACCCAAGGACGCCGGTTCTTCCGGCCGGAGCGCCGAGGACGACCGCCCCGGCCGCTACGGCGGCTGGCAGTCCTCGGAGAACTGGCAGGGCGAGAACTGGAGCGTGCGGCACGTGGCCGGCGCGAGCGCGCAGGGCAAGTCGTACCGCTGTCCCGGCTGCGACCAGATGATCCCCGACGGGGTGCCGCACGTGGTGGCCTGGGCGGAGCACACGGGCGTCGACGACCGCAGACACTGGCACAAGGCCTGCTGGAACGCGCGGGACCGCCGCACCCCGGGGGTGCGGCGGTCCCGTAACGCGCCGAGGTTCTGACCGGACTCAGACGTCCCGCTTCTCCTGGAGCACGAAGGCGCCGGCGAAGGCGACGGCCGTGACGCCGAGGATGATCCACAGCGGGTCCCAGCCGGACGGGCCGGACTGGCTGAGGGAGTTGGCGTAGAAGACGCTGAGCTGGTTCGGGATCGAGTACTCGAACAGGGCGTCGCGCACACCCTGCAGCGACTCCGAGAACATGAACAGCGCGATCACCAGCGGGGCCAGCACCGCGCCGATCATGATCGTGATGGCGCCCGCCGAGTGCCGGATGATCGAGCCGATGAGGAGCGAGAGCAGGCCGAGCAGCGCGATGTAGAGCGAGATGCCGACCGTGCCCTTCAGCCACTCACCGCCGGAGGGGGACTTGGCGCCGTCGCCCTGCAGCATCGCCACGTGCAGGAAGGCGACGAGGGACGCGGACACCAGGGTCACGACGAACGCGGTCAGGAAGAACACCACGGCCTTCGCCGCCAGCACCCTGCCCCGGCTCGGGCACGCGACCATCGTGGTGCGGATCATGCCGGTGCCGTACTCCGAGGCCGTGGTCAGCACGCCCAGCGTGATGATGCACATGCTGCCCAGCAGCAGCCCGAAGAAGCCCAGGCCGAGGGGGCTCTCACCGTCCAGGGCCGGGTCGGACCCGGCCACCACCACGCCGGTCAGCGTGCCGATGCCGAGGACGAGCAGGACGAACACACCGAGCGTCCACAGGGTCGAGCGCACCGACCTGATCTTCGTCCACTCGGAGGCGATGGCGTTGCCGAGGTGCGTGCGCACGACCGGGATCGGCGAGGTGTAGCCGGGACCGCCCGGGTGGGGGGCGGAACCGGGAGCCGCCTGCCAGGCGGGCGCGGCCTGCGGCATCTGGGACTGGGGGCTGCTCATCGGGCGTCCTCGGGCTTGGTCAGGTCGGAGGTCGGGGCGGCGGCGGGCGCGGACGGCGCGGCGGCGGGCCGCGCGGGTGCGGCGGCCGGCTGCGGCGCGGGCTGCGGAGCGCTCTGGGTCGCGGGCGGGGCGGCTGCCGGGGCCTGACCCGGGGTGGCCTGGGGCCCGGGCTGGGCGGAGCCCTGCGGAGCGCTCTGGGGCGCCGGGGCCACGGATGCGCCGACCGGCCCGCCCGCCTCGTTCCGCGGCGCCTGCTGGGGCGCCTGGGGCCCGGGCTGGGCGTACGGGTTGGGGGCGCTCGGGGCGGGGGCGCCAGGGGCGCTCGGGGCGGCGCCGTGAGCCCCCGGGGCGCCGTACGGGCCCGCCGGAGCCTGGCCCGGTGCGCCGCCCTGCTGGGGCGGCGGCGGGGCGTACCAGCCCGGCTGGCCCTGCCCGGGCACCGGCATCGGCGGCTGCGCCCCGGGCGGCAGCGGCTGCTGGAGCCCTTCCTTCTGGTCGATGGTCGAGCGGTAGTCGACGGCGCCCTGCGTCATCCGCATGTACGCCTCCTCCAGGGACGCCTGGTGCGGGGACAGCTCCCACAGACGTACGTCGGTGCCGTGCGCGATGTCGCTGATGCGGGGCAGCGGCAGCCCGGTCACGCGCAGCGCGCCGTCCTGCTCGGGCAGTACATGACCGCCCGCCTCGGTCAGCGCGGCCGACAGCTTCTCGCGCTGCTGCGGCTCGGTGTCGGGCGTCCGTACGCGCGCGAAGTCCGCCGAGTTCGCGGAGATGAAGTCGGTGACGCTCATGTCCGCGAGCAGCTGACCGCGTCCGATGACGATGAGGTGGTCGGCGGTGAGAGCCATCTCGCTCATCAGGTGGGAGGAGACGAAGACCGTACGGCCCTCCGCCGCCAGCGCCTTCATCAGGTTGCGCACCCAGAGGATGCCCTCGGGGTCGAGGCCGTTGACCGGCTCGTCGAACAGCAGTACCTGCGGGTCGCCGAGCAGCGCGGCGGCGATGCCGAGCCGCTGCCCCATGCCGAGGGAGAAGCCCTTGGACCGCTTCTTGGCCACGTCCTGCAGACCGACGACCCCGAGCACCTCGTCCACCCGCCGGGACGGGATGCCCGAGAGCTGGGCCAGGGACAGCAGGTGGTTGCGGGCGGACCGGCCGCCGTGCACCGCCTTGGCGTCCAGCAGGGCACCGACCTGCCGGGCGGCGTTGGGCAGCCTGCGGTACGGATAGCCGCCGATCGTCACCTGCCCGGCCGTCGGGTTGTCCAGGCCGAGGATCATGCGCATCGTCGTCGACTTGCCCGAGCCGTTCGGTCCGAGGAAGCCGGTGACGGCTCCGGGCCGTACCTGGAAGGAAAGGTTGTACACAGCGGTCTTGTCGCCGTAGCGCTTCGTCAGGCCGACTGCTTCGATCATGCTCCGCACCCATCGCAAGGTTCAGGACAGCGGGGCACACGCCCCCGTAAGGGTTAGGAGGATATCGAGGCGCTGACGGTTCCTTCCAAGAGGAGGTAAAAGGTCGGGCCGCGTCCGTCCCCCTATGCGTCGCGTTTCTTCAGCAGCACGTAACCGCCGACGAGCGCCGCGAGCACCCACAGCCCCATGATCCCGAGGCCGCCCCACGGTCCGTACGGAGTGTCGTCGTCGATCGGGGTGACCACCTGCATGATCTTGCTGCCGGCCTGGTCGGGAAGAAACCGGCCGACCTTCTTCGTCGCGTCGACGTTGCCGAGGATGTTGGAGATCAGGAAGAAG
This sequence comes from Streptomyces sp. NPDC013187, assembly GCF_042899705.1. Classification (NCBI taxonomy): domain Bacteria; kingdom Bacillati; phylum Actinomycetota; class Actinomycetes; order Kitasatosporales; family Streptomycetaceae; genus Streptomyces; species Streptomyces sp. NPDC013187. Next base: position 61,124 of record NZ_JBIBAF010000022.1, read on the forward strand.
AACGGCATCAGGATGCCCAGCGACAGCATCGGCGAGCGCAGCATCGCGGCGACGCCCATGGAGAACATCGCGATCAGCGCCATGTAGAGCCCCCCGCCGAGCACGGCCCGCAGCACCCCCGGATCGCCGATCTCCGCCCGGTGCGAGCCCAGCATCGCCTGCCCCAGGAAGAAGGCGGCGAAGCTGGTGACGAGGCCGACCAGGAGGGCGAGCCCACTGGCGACGGCGATCTTGCTGAACAGGAAGGAGCCGCGCTGCGGCACCGCGGCCAGCGAGGTGCGGATCATGCCGGTGCTGTACTCGTTCGACACGACCAGCACACCGAACACGATCATCGCGAGCTGCCCCAGGCTCATCCCCGCGAAGCTGATGAACGTGGGGTCGAAGTCGGCCCGGTCCTGCGCGTTCATCGAGTCGAACTCGCTCTTCGACAGCGCCGAGATCAGCATGCCGAGGGCGACCGTCACGACCACCACCAGCGAGAGTGTCCACACCGTGGACGCCACCGACCGGATCTTGGTCCATTCCGACCGTACGACCTGTGTCACCGCCATGCCTCAGCCCCTCTTCCAGCCGTCGCCCCACTGCTGCCGCGGTGGCTCGGGGCTCGTCGCGCCCGTCCCGCTGTGGGCGTGGTATTCCACCGACTCCGCCGTCAGCTGCATGAACGCCTCCTCCAGCGAGGCCTGTTGCGGGCTCAGCTCGTGCAGCGTGATCCGGTGCTGTGCCGCCAGCTCCCCGATGTGCTCGGCCTTGCCGCCGTCCACCTCCAGCACCCCGTCACCGCTCTCCGCGGCCACGATCCCGGCCTGGTGCAGCACGTCGAGCAGCCGCTCCCGCTGCGGGCTGCGGACCCGGACGTACGAGCGTGAGTTGCGGTCGATGAAGTCCGCCATGGAGGTGTCCGCGAGGAGCCGCCCCTGCCCGATGACGACGAGGTGTTCGGCCGTCAGGGCCATCTCGCTCATCAGGTGGGAGGAGACGAACACGGTCCGGCCCTGCGCGGCGAGCGACTTCATCAGGGTGCGGATCCAGTGGATGCCCTCGGGGTCGAGGCCGTTGACCGGCTCGTCGAACATCAGGATCCGGGGATCGCCGAGCAGCGCGGCCGCGATGCCGAGCCGCTGCCCCATACCCATCGAGAAGCCCTTGGTCTTCTTCTTGGCGACCGCCGTCAGCCCGACCGTCTCCAGCACCTCACCCACCCGGCTGCGCGGAATGCCGTTGCTCTGCGCGAGGCACAGCAGATGGTTGTAGGCGGTGCGCCCGCCGTGCCAGGCCTTGGCCTCCAGCAGGGCGCCGATGTACGTCAGCGGGTCCTTGAGCTGCGGGTAGTGCTTGCCGTCGATACGGACGTCGCCGGCGGTCGGATGGTCGAGGCCGAGGATCATCCGCATGGTCGTCGACTTGCCCGCGCCGTTCGGCCCGAGGAAGCCGGTGACGATGCCCGGTCTGACGGTGAAGGACAGGTTGTTGACCGCCACCTTCTCGCCGTACCGCTTCGTCAGCCCCTCGAGCTCAATCATGCCGCCACGCTAGAGCGTGGCAAAGCCCTCTGCCACCCGAGCGGCAGAGGGCTTTGCGGAGGTTCAGACTCCGTATACCCCGGTGTTACCGGGACTGCTGGGCCGGGACCCCACGGGAGATCGGCTCGTCCTCGGCCGGCGTGCCGGCGGCGGCCACCGCGGCGCCCGTGAGCGTCGCGAGCATCTCGCGCACGTTCGTCAGCTGGGCGTTGATGCTGTCGCGGCGGTTGGTGAGGGCGGCCAGCTCGCGCTCGGATTCCGAACGGATGCGGTCGGCCTTGGCGTTGGCGTCGGCCACGATGTCCTCGGCCTGGCGCTGGGCCGTCTCCACCGTCTGGCGGGCGCGGCGCTCGGCGTCCGTGCGCAGCTTCTCGGCCTCCAGACGCAGCTGCTCGGCGCGGTGCTCGATCTCGGCGAGGCGCTTCTCGGCCTTGGCCTGACGGGAGGCCAGGTCGCGCTCGGACTGCTCGCGGCGCTTGGCGAGGTTCGTCTCGAAGTCGGCGGCGGCCTGAGCGGCCTTCGCGCGGGTCTCCTCGAAGAGGGCGTCCGCCTCCTCGCGCTTGGACTGCGCGTCCTTCTGCGCCTCGGAACGCAGCTGGGAAGCGTCACTCTTGGCCTTCTCGACGATCCGCAGACCCTCGTCCTCGGCCTTCGCCTTGCGCTCCGCCGAGTACGACTCGGCGTCGTTGCGCACCTGCTGGGCCGCCGACTCGGCGAGCTCGCGGTGCTGCTCGGCCGCGCGCCGGGCCTCCTCGCGCAGGTCCTTCGCCTCTTCCTCGGCGAGGCGGAGGATCTTCTCCACGCGCGCGCCGAGACCCGCGTACGACGGCTCGGCGTCGGTGATCTGGGCCTGGGCGTTCTGCGTCTCGAGGTGGAGCTCTTCGATGCGCTTTTCCAGAGCGGTGATGCGGGCGAGAGCGCTGTCACGGTCGGAGACGAGCTTGGAGATACGTTCGTCCACCTGAGCGCGGTCGTACCCACGCCGCACAAGCTCGAAGCCGTAGGGGGAAGTGTCGCTCATGGGGTTCCTGTCGAATGAGACCGGTGAGGTGATAGGTGGAATCCTAGGGGCCGAAACGGTGTGTCATCGAGCGGATGCGCGTTTGATCTGGAAAATGAGACCCCTTTTGAGTGGCTAAGCGACGGATCGCTTGCCAAAACTTGGTCAAAGCCCCCGGATGGCCCCGGAATCGGGCTCCCCGGCCCGGCCGTACCGCTAGCCGTCCGAGGACTTGCCACCCGATCGGGGCGCACCGACCGTCGCGCCCGCCTTGACTCCGCTGTCCTTGGAGCCGGCGGGTGCCTCGAAGGATTCCAACGCCTCCAGGACGTCCTGGACACGGGAGATCTCGGCGTTGATGTCCTCCCGGCGGCGGACCAGGACCTCCAGCTCGCGCTTGCCCTCCTCGACGGTGCGCTTGGCCTCGCGGATCGCCTCGGCCTTGAGCTCCTCGGCCTCCCGGACCAGCGTGGACTTCTTCTGCTCGGCTTCCTTGAGCAGCCCCTCCGCCTTCTTCACCGCGGCGATACGGACCTTGCCCGCCTCGGAGTTGGCCTCCGACACGATCTCCTTGGCCTTCGCCTGCGCCTTCGCCAGCTGCTCCTCGGCCGCCTTGACGAGCGCGTCGCAGCGGTCGCCCGCCGACTTCATCGTCTCGGCCGACTCGCGGCGGGCCCGCTCGTGCAGCTCCTCGATCTCGGAGGTGATGCGGTCGCGCAGCTCCTCGGCACGCTCCCTTATCTGCGTGGCGTCCCGGCGCGCGCCGACCAGCAGCTCGTCGGCGTCGGTACGGGCCTTCTCCACCCGGGAGTTGCCCTCGACCGTCGCCTCGGAGACGAGCCGGTCGGCCTCCTTGCGGGCCGCGCCCACCATCGTGTCGGCCCGCGACTCGGCCTCCGCGGTGGTCTTGTGCGCCTGCTGCTGCGCCTCGGCCAGCAGCTTGTCCGCCTCGGCCGTGGTCTCCGTGATGAGCTTGTCGACCTGCTCGGCCGCCTCGGAGCGCCGCTTGTTGGCGTCCTTGCGGGCCTCGTCCAGCGTGCGGTCGGCCTCGTCGCGCGCGGTGCCGACGAGCCGCTCCGCCTCCGCCTCCGCGTCCGTCTTGACGCGCTCGGCCTCGCGGCGGATCCGCTCGGCGTGCTGCTGCGCCGAACCGACCGTCTCGGCGGCCTCGGCCCGCAGCCGCTCCGCCTCACCGGTGGCCTCCGCGACCAGCTGGTCGGCCTGGGCGACGGACTCGGCCCGCACCCGGTCGGCCTCCGTGGCCGCCTCGGACCGGACGCGCTCGGCCTCGGACAGGGCCTCCGTGCGGACCCGCTCGGCCTCGTTGACCGTCTCCATCCGCAGCCGGTCGGTCTCCTGGACCGTCTCGGTGGTGAGCCGCTCCGCCTCGTTGCGCGCCTCGGTGATGAGGGTGTCCGCCTGCGTCGCCGCGTCCGACCGGATGCGGTTGGCGTCCTCGCGGGCGTCCGCCCGGGTGCGCGAGGCGCTCTGCTCCGCCTCGGCGATCGCGTCCGACGCCTCCGTGCGCACCCGCTGGGCGTGCTCGGCGACCTCCGCGCGGATCCGCTCCGCCTCCGAGATCGCCTCGGTCATCGTCCGCTCGGCGAGCGCCTTGGCTGCCTCGGACTCCTCGTGCGCCTCGCGCCGCAGCCGGCTCGCGTCCTCGCTCGCCCGCTCCCGCTCGGCGTAGGCGTCGGAACGGACCCGGTCCGCCTCCTCCTGGGCCTCCCGGCGGGTACGGTCCGCCGCGTGCTCGGCGGCGGAGCGCAGGCCGGTGATCTCCTCCTGGGCCTGCTCGTGCAGCCCCGCGACGGAGTCCCGGACCTGCTGGGCGTGCTGCTCGGCCGCCGACACCATCTCCGTGGCACGGCGGTCGGCCTCCTCGACCAGCCGTACGGCCTCGGCCTGCGCGTCCTCCACGCGCTTGCGCGCCGAGGCCAGCAGCTCCTCGCTCTGCTCGCGGGCCCGCTCGCGCTCCTGGTCGGCCTCCTGCCGGGCGCTCCCGAGCAGCTCCTCGGCCTCGCGGCGCCGCCGGTTGGCCTCCTCCTGGGCGGCGGCCAGCGTCTCCGACGCCTCCGTGGCGAGCCGCTCGGCGGCGGACTGCGCCTCCGCACGCATCCGGTCGGCGCTCTCCTGCGCCTCCGACTTCAGCCGCTCGGCCTCGTTCGCCGCCTCCGAGCGCAGCCGTACGGCGACGGCCTCGCCCTCGGCACGCGCCGCGGACGCGTCCGACACGGCCTCGTCGCGCAGCCGCTCGGCCTCCGCCTCGGCCTGCTGCTGGAGCGTACGGATCCGCTCGGCGGCCTCGGCACGCAGCCGCTCGTTCTCCTCGGCGGCCTCGCGGCGGATCCGCGCGGCCTCCTCACGGGCGTCCGACAGCGCCTGCTCGGCGGCCGTCAGCCGCTCCTCCGCCTCCGTCTGGAGCCGGGTCAGCTCCTCGGCGGCCTCGGCCCGACGGGCCTCTATGGCCCGCTCGGTCTCCTCGTGCAGCTCCCGCGCCGCGCGCTCCGCGTCCTCCTTGAGCGCCTCGGCCTGCTCGACGACCTCCTCGCGGTGCCGTTCGGCCTCCTGCCGGGTGCGCTGCAGGGTCTCCTCGGCCTGCCGGCGCAGGGTCGTCGCCCGCTCGATGGCCTCGGTGCGGACCCGCTCGCTGTCCGTCTGGGCCGTCGTGCGCAGCTCGTCCGCGTCCGCCTTGGCCTTCGCGAGCAGTTCCTCGGCGGACTTCGCCGCCTCCTCGATCTGCGCCACGGCCTCCTTGCGGGCCTCGGCGCGGATCTTCTCGCCCTCGTCGACCGCGTCCGCCCGCAGCTGCTCGGCCTCGCCGCGCAGCCGGCGGGCCTCCTCCTGCAGCTCGACCGTCTTGGCGCGGTACTCCTTGGTGTCGTCCTTCGCCGCGCCCTTGAGCTGCTCGGCGATGTCGTGCGCCTCGGCCCGCAGCCGGTCCGCCTCGGCCTCGGCCTCCGAACGGATCCGCTCGGCCTCCTCGGCGGCGGCCTTCGTGGTCTTCTTGGCGTCCTCCGACGCCTTGTTGAGGACCTCCTCGGCGGTCCTGGCCGCCTTGGACAGCTGGGTCGCGGTCTCCTCGGCGGTGAGCGTGCGGGCCTTCTCGGAGGCCTCCGCGACGATCTTCTCGGCCTCGGCCTTGGCGTCGGCGACGATCTGCTCGGCCTCGGACTTGGTGTTCTCGGCCTCCTTCGTGGCCTCCTCGACCAGCCGGGCGACCTGCTCCTTGGCGGTGCGCGTGCGCGTCTCGTTCGCCGACTCGGCGCTCGCCAGGGCCTTGGCGGCGGCCTCCTTGGCCTCCGCGACCAGCTTCTCCGACTCGGTCTGCGCCTTGCGCAGCGCCTCCTCGGCCTCGGCCATCCGCTGCTCGGCGGCCTTGCTCAGCTCCTGGGCCTCGCGGCGCGCGGACTCCGACTCGGTGACGGTCGAGGTCCGCAGCTGCTCGGCGTGGTCCGTGGCCTCCTGGGCCTGCGTCGAGGCGGCGTTGAGCAGGCGCTCGGCGTCCGTGCGGGCACGGCGCAGAATCTGCTCGGCCTCGGCCCGGGCCTCCTCGGCCGCGCTCGTCAGCCGCTGCCGGGCCTCGGTCGCCAGCCGCTCGGCCTCCGCGCGGGCGGTGGCCAGAGCCTGCTCGGCCTCGGCGCGGGACTCCTCCAGCAGCCGGCGGGCCTGCTGCTCGGTACGCGCCCGCAGCTGCTCGGCCCACGCCACGTTCTCGTTGACGTGCGACTCGACCGTCTGGCGGCGCTCGGACAGCTCCTGGTCCAGCTGCTGGCGGCGGGTCACCGCCTCCTGGTGCAGCTCCGCCTGGAGCCGGGCCGCCTGCTCGGCGTGCTCCTGGAGGATCCGCTGGGTCTGGGCCCGGGCCTCGCTCAGCTCGCGGTCGGCGTCCGCGCGGATCTGGTCGGCCTGCACCTGCGCGTTGCGCAGCAACTGCTCGGCCTGCCAGCCGATGTCGCCCCCGTCGAAGGAGGGCCGGGTCATGATGGTCCGCCGCGCCTCGTGCAGCTTGGCGCGCAGCACCTCGACCTGGTAGCCGAGGTCCTCGGCGTGCTGAATCGCCTTTTCCCGCTCGGTCTTCAGCCGCTTCATCTCGGCTTCGAACCGAGAGAGGTGGTCGACGTCAGCCGCCGGCTCTCGCTCCTGGCTCTCGTAGCCCCGCACTGCGCGGTCCCATCCGTCCCCTGGTCGCAACTCTTACCGAACGAGCTCCGTCCATACGCCGAACGGGGCCCCCGGGGAATGGTGTCAGATCATCGGCGGAGCAGAGGCTGCTGCCCCGACGCTCGTCCCCCGAAACCCGGACCCCGGTGGTCCTGCCGTCGCACGGCGGGACCGCGGTCACCCTGGACTGAGCGGCGACCGCCCCCAACCCTACCGGCCCCTATGTACGAGGGTCAGTGCTCAGGTGACTCAACAGGCGCCGAAGTGACCAGTTCTGTCAGTACGCCATGGCAGTCCTTGGGGTGCAGGAAGGTGATCCGTGACCCCATGGAACCGACTCGCGGCTCTTCGTACAGCACGCGTACGCCCTTGCCCTTGATCTCCTCGGCGTCACCGTCGACATCCGCCGTACCGAAAGCGATGTGGTGGACGCCCTCCCCGTTCTTGGCGAGCCACTTGGCGACGGTGGAGTCCTCGCGGGTCGGCTCCAGGAGCTGCAGGTAGGAGGCGCCGCCGTCGGACGTCTCGTTGATCTTGAGCATGGCCTCGCGCACGCCCTGCTCCTCGTTGACCTCGGAGTGGAACACCTCGAAGCCATAGGTGGCACGGTAGAACTCGACGGTCTTGTCGAGGTCGAAACAGGCGATTCCGATGTGGTCGATTCGCGTCAGCATGGATTCAGTGGAGCGCCCCCGGGGTGGTTACGCAACGTGCGCGCGATCACACCGACGGCCCGATGACGGCACGGAGTGCCACTCAGTACATTCGAAGTAAACCCTCGTTCACTCCTCGGCTGTGCAGGCCGGTAAGGGGATCGCAGCTCATGACTTCTGGAACACCCGGAACTTCCGGAGCGAACAGCTCGGTGATCGTCGCGGGCGCGCGTACGCCCATGGGGCGGTTGCTCGGATCGCTGAAGTCCTTCTCCGGAGCCGACCTCGGCGGCTTCGCGATCAAGGCCGCCCTCGACCGTGCGGGGATCGGTGGCGACCAGGTGCAGTACGTGATCATGGGGCAGGTGCTCCAGGCCGGTGCGGGGCAGATCCCGGCCCGTCAGGCCGCGGTCAAGGCCGGCATCCCGATGAACGTGCCGGCGCTGACCATCAACAAGGTGTGTCTGTCGGGTCTCGACGCCATCGCGCTCGCCGACCAGCTCATCCGCGCGGGTGAGTTCGACGTGGTCGTCGCCGGTGGCCAGGAGTCCATGACCAACGCCCCGCACCTGCTGCCGAAGTCCCGCGAGGGCTTCAAGTACGGCGCGGTCGAGATGCTCGACGCCATGGCCCACGACGGTCTGACCGACTCCTTCGACGGCGTCGCCATGGGCGAGTCGACGGAGAAGCACAACACCCGTCTGGGCATCGCCCGGCCCGAGCAGGACGAGATCGCCGCGCTGTCGCACCAGCGGGCCGCCGCCGCGCAGAAGAACGGCCTGTTCGAGGCCGAGATCACGCCCGTCGAGATCCCGCAGCGCAAGGGCGACCCGGTGCTGTTCAGCAAGGACGAGGGCATTCGCGGTGACACGACCGTGGAGTCGCTCGGGAAGCTGCGTCCGGCGTTCTCCAAGGACGGCACGATCACGGCCGGTTCCGCCTCGCAGATCTCCGACGGTGCCGCCGCCGTCGTCGTGATGAGCAAGGCCAAGGCGCAGGAGCTGGGCCTCGAGTGGATCGCCGAGATCGGGGCGCACGGGAACGTGGCCGGGCCGGACAACTCGCTCCAGTCCCAGCCGTCCAACGCGATCCAGCACGCGCTGAAGAAGGAGGGGCTGGGCGTCGAGGACCTCGACCTCATCGAGATCAACGAGGCGTTCGCGGCGGTCGCCGTGCAGTCCATGAAGGACCTCGGAGTGTCCACCGAAAAGGTGAATGTCAACGGCGGCGCGATTGCCCTGGGTCACCCGATCGGGATGTCCGGCGCGCGTCTGGTGCTGCATCTCGCGCTGGAGCTGAAGCGGCGTGGGGGTGGCGTGGGTGCGGCCGCGCTGTGCGGTGGCGGTGGGCAGGGTGACGCGCTGATCGTGCGCGTGCCCAAGGCCTGAGTTTCGGTACACCCTCGTCGGGACGTCCGTCGGCGGTACGTCCGCAGGTGGTACGTCCCTCGTCGGTACATCCCCTTATCCGTACGCCCCTCGTCTGAACGGAGCTGTGATGCAGGACGTCTCCACCCTGGTGGCCCAGGCCAGGGAAGGCCGGCCGCGGGCCGTGGCCCGGCTGATCTCCCTGGTGGAGGGGGCGTCCCCGCAGTTGCGGGAGGTCATGGCGGCGCTCGCGCCGCTGACGGGTGGGGCGTACGTGGTGGGGCTGACCGGGTCGCCCGGGGTCGGCAAGTCGACGTCGACCTCGGCGCTGGTCTCCGCGTACCGCAAGCAGGACAAGCGGGTCGGCGTGCTCGCCGTCGACCCGTCCTCCCCGTTCTCGGGCGGTGCGCTGCTCGGGGACCGGGTGCGGATGTCGGACCACGCGTCCGACCCGGGTGTGTACATCCGGTCGATGGCGACGCGCGGGCATCTGGGCGGGCTGGCCTGGGCGGCCCCGCAGGCGATCCGGGTGCTGGACGCCGCCGGCTGCGACGTGATCCTGGTCGAGACGGTGGGGGTCGGGCAGTCCGAGGTGGAGATCGCCTCGCAGGCGGACACGTCCGTCGTGCTGCTCGCGCCCGGGATGGGCGACGGGATCCAGGCGGCCAAGGCCGGGATCCTGGAGATCGGCGACGTGTACGTCGTGAACAAGGCGGACCGGGACGGGGCGGATGCGACGGCACGCGAGCTGAACCACATGCTGGGGCTGGGGGAGTCCCGGGGGCCGGGAGACTGGCGGCCTCCGATCGTGAAGACGGTCGCCGCGCGGGGTGAGGGCGTCGACGAGGTCGTCGAGGCGCTGGAGAAGCACCGGGCCTGGATGGAGGAGCGGGGCGTGCTCGCGGAGCGGCGTCTGTCCCGGGCGTCGCGGGAGGTCGAGACGATCGCGGTGACGGCGCTGCGGGAGCGGATCGGGGACCTGCACGGGGACCGGCGCCTCGGGGCGCTGGCGGAGCGGATCATCGCGGGTGAGCTGGATCCTTACCGGGCGGCTGACGAGCTGGTCGCGGGGTTGACGGAGGGCTGAGGCCCTGGCGTTCGCTCGCCGGGGTGGGGACACGCGTTCGTCTGGCGTCTGGCGCCTGTCGGCGTCGGCACCGCCGCGGCCCTGGCGCCGGGCGTGGGCTGTCGCTGTCGGCTGCCCGTCGCCGGGTGGCTCAGGGCCGCGTCGGGGGGGCTTTGCGTGTCTTCGTCGATCGCTGAGTTGGGCGGGTGCCTGCGGCGGCCTGTGGCTGCTTCGGTGGGAGTGCGCGTTGCGCCTGTTCGCCGTGTGGGGGTCGGGGCCGCGCCGGGGGGTGTCCGTCCTCGGAACGGCGCGATGGACCTTCTTACCGACTGACCGGCGTCGACGCGCCAACCGCTGCGGGCGGACACCCCCCGACACGTCCCCTTCTCGCCGTACGCGGGTGCGGGAGCGGCGTGGCTTGCGCAGCGGGCGTACGGGTGCGGCGCGTCTTGCCCAGCGCCGCATGCGTGCGGGTGCCAGCTTGTCCTGCGTGCGCGCGGCGGCTGCCCCAGCTCGCCCGCTCCGCCCGGCTGCGTCCCGCCCCCGCTGCGGGCATGCGTGCCGCCAGGGGCGGCACGGGTGGGCGCAGCGGCACCCCGTTCCCCTGGGCTGCGGACCCACCCTGCCTCTGCACCGACGCAGCGGCACCCCGCGGCGCACGGTCGCGGACCCACCCGGCCCCGGCGTCCGTGTGGATGCCGGGGCCGTGAAGAGGGGAGCCGCTGATCAGTCCTGGTCGTCAGCGTCGTCGTCCTGCGCGTCGGCGCGGTCCGCCGTGACCTTGCCCGAGGTGAGGTCGATCTTCCAGTCCTGCTCGGCTCCGCCGGACTTGCGGGTCTCGGCCTCCCAGGACTTGTTCTTGCCGTCCTCGTCGAGGTCGACCGACGTCACGACGCCCTTGCCGGCGGCAGCCTTCGCGGCCTCCTCGGCGGTCACCGACGAGCCCTTCAGAGCCGCCCGCACCTGCGCCGTGTCGTCCTCGTCGTCGGTCTGCGAGCCCAGGACCTTGCCGTTGGCCGGGTCGACGCTCACGCTGTGCCAGGTGTTGTCGCCCGACAGGACGTCGACGTTCCAGACCACCTTGCCGCTGTCGTCCTCGTCGTCCAGCTCGGCGGAGACGACCGTGCCCGACGTGTGCTTCAGCGCGGAGGCGATGGCCTCGGACGCCGTGACGTCCGCGGAGGCGGCCCGGGCTGCGTCGTCGTCCCGGTCGTCGCGATCGTCCTGCGTGTCCTTCGACAGCTGGGTGCCTGCCGCCTGCCGCGCCGAGCCCTGGTCGTCTCCCGTGGTCGCGAGGGCCGTGGCCGTCCCGCCTCCGATCAGGGCGGCGGCGGTCACGGCGGCGATCACGATGTTGCGCTTCATGCGGATTCCTCCCGAGTCATTTCGTTTTCGACGTCTTCGACTCTGGCTGACGGAGGCTGAGAGGAACCTGAAGCCCCCTGAAGGGATCTTCAGCTTGCTTTTGCCACTCTTTACGCATGCGCCTGTTGATCGTGGAGGACGAGAAGCGGCTGGCCCTGTCGCTCGCCAGGGGCCTGACGGCCGAGGGGTACGCCGTGGACGTCGTCCACGACGGCCGGGAAGGGCTGTACCAGGCCTCGGAGGGCACGTACGACCTGGTCATCCTCGACATCATGCTGCCCGGCCTCAACGGCTACCGGGTCTGCGCCGCCCTGCGCGCCGCCGGGCACGACGTGCCGATCCTGATGCTGACCGCCAAGGACGGCGAGTACGACGAGGCCGAGGGGCTCGACACGGGTGCGGACGACTACCTGACCAAGCCGTTCTCGTACGTCGTGCTGGTCGCGCGGGTCAAGGCGCTGCTGCGGCGGCGTGGGCAGGGGGCCGGGGCCTCGCCCGTGCATGTGCACGGTGATCTGAAGGTGGACACGGCGGCCCGGCGGGTGTTCCTGGGTGACGACGAGATCGCCCTCACCGCCAAGGAGTTCTCGGTGCTGGAGCAGCTCGTGCTGCGGGCCGGCGAGGTGGTGTCCAAGTCCGAGATCCTGGAGCACGTCTGGGACTTCGCGTACGAGGGTGATCCGAACATCGTCGAGGTCTACGTCAGCACGCTGCGGCGGAAACTGCGGGCCGGGCTGATCCGGACCGTGCGCGGGGCCGGCTACCGGCTGGAGACGTCACCGTGAGGCGGTTGTTCGGGTCCGTCCGCGCGCGGGCCACGCTGGGAGCGACCCTCGTGGTCGCGGTGGCGCTCGTCGCCGCCGGGGCCGCCGTGCTGCTGTCCCTGCGGTCCAACCTGATCGGCGAGGCCGGTACGCAGGCGGAGCGCTCCGCGCGGGCGGTCGCCTCCGAGCTCGCCGCCGGAACGCCGTACGACAAGCTCTCCGGGCTCGACGGTGACGACGGGCCGGTGCAGGTCCTGGACGAGCACCGGCGGCTGGTCGCGGCCAGTGAGGATCTGGAGAAGATCAGCGGGACCGACAGCGGGCAGGTGAAGCCGCAGCCGGCGGTGAAGCCGACGGCTGATGACGATGACGACTCCGACGACGCGGGCGAGCCCCTCGAAGCCGGTGAGATCTCCGGGGAGAGCGTCTTCAGCAACGGGTCCGCGACGATCGACGGCGAAGCGGAGGACTACCGCTTCGCCGCCGTCGAGGTGGAGACCCACGACCGGGGGCACCTCAAGGTCTACGCCGGTTCCCCGCTGGCCGCCGAACACGGGGCCGTGCGGACCGCGCTGACGGTGATGCTGATCGGTTTCCCGCTGCTGCTCGGCGTCGTCGCGGCCGTGACCTGGCTGGTCACCCGGCGTGCCCTGCGGCCCGTGGAGGGGATCCGGCGCGAGATGGCCGCGATCACCCAGTCGGAGGATCTCGCACGGCGCGTTCCGGAGCCGGACACGCACGACGAGATCGCCCGGCTCGCCAGCACCACCAACGAGACGCTCGCGGCGCTGGAGACGTCCGTGGAGCGGCAGCGGCGGTTCGTCGCCGACGCCTCCCACGAGCTGCGCAGTCCGATCGCCTCGCTGCGGACGCAACTGGAGGTGGCCGCCGCGCACCCCGAGCTGCTGGACCTCGACGGGGCCGTGGAGGACACCGTGCGGCTGCAGCGGCTGGCGGCCGATCTGCTGCTGCTCGCCCGGCTGGACGCGGGGGAGCGGCCCAGCGAAGCGAAGGTCGACCTCGCCGGACTCGCCGGGGAGCAGGCCGAGGGCCGGACGGGTGTCACCGTGGACGCGGAGCCGGTGGAGGTGGCCGGATCGCGGGGGCAGCTGGGGCGGGTGCTCGCCAATCTGCTCGACAACGCCCAGCGGCACGCCCGGTCGGCCGTCACCGTGACCGTGCGGCAGGAGGGGGACCGGGCCGTGGTCGGGGTGGCGGACGACGGCGACGGGGTGCCCGAGGACGACCGGGAGCGGATCTTCGAACGGTTCGTCCGGCTGGACGCCGCCCGCAGCCGCGACGACGGCGGAGCCGGATTGGGGCTCGCCATCGCCCGGGACGTCGCCGTCCGGCACGGCGGCACGCTCACGGCCGGGCGGGGACCCGCAGGCGGAGCCCTGTTCGAACTCCGCCTGCCGCTCGTCTAGAGGGGGCTGCGGTTACGGGCGCCCGCGCTGGCCGCGCAGGTGCTCCGCGATGGGCTTGAGGCCCTTGTCGAGCTCGGTCAGGGTCTCGGGGGACAGCAGGTCGATGAAGTGCCTGCGCACGGACGCCACATGGTGGGGCGCGACCTTCTGCATCGTCGCCATGCCGTGGTCGGTGAGGACCGCGTAGAGGCCCCGGCGGTCCGACTCGCAGTTCTCCCGCCGGACCAGGTTCGCGTTCTCCATGCGCGTGATCTGGTGCGAGAGGCGGCTCTTGGACTGGAGGGTGGCGGAGGCGAGGTCGCTCATCCGCATCCTCTGGTCCGGGGACTCGGAGAGATTCACCAGGATCTCGTAGTCGTTCATTGTCAGGCCGAACGGCTGCAGGTCCTTCTCGAGCTGGTACGTCAACAGCCTGTTGACCTCCAGGTGGGTGCGCCAGGCGCACTGCTCCGCATCGGTCAGCCAGCGGGTGGCCGTCTCGGTCTCCATGAATGAAGTCTACCTAAAAAGTTGAAAGGCGAACTAGTGAGGGGTTTCGTGTGACAGCGCACACCTGCCGAACACGGGTGCGTAGGCGTTCGATGTCACACTCCGCAGACTACCGCTCACAGCCCGAAGCGACGCTGGAGGTCGCCCAGCTGTCCGGGAAGACGCGGTACGCCCGACTGCCCCGCCTGGGGGCTGTGCGCCCCGCCGCCGGGCACGCCGGCCTGGTGCGGAACGGCCCCGGTGGCCTGCTCGGCCATCAGGGTCTCGGACGACTGGAGCAGCACCGTCCCGGCGCCGACGAACTCGAACTGGTGCTCCTCGCCGGAGGCGCCTCCGAGGCCCGTCAGCGCACGTAGACCGCCCATGACGCCGGTCATGTACCCGTGGTCGTAGTGGTGGCACGGAGAGGGGCAGTCGGCCCAGCCGACCAGGGCCTGGGGGTCGACCCGGATCGGGGGTTCCATGAACACCACCGGTCCGTTCGACGCGGCCACGAACTTTCCGGTTCCGATGAGGGTCAGAAAACCCGGCACGATTGATTGCTTCAGTGCCAGAGTTGGCTGAAAAGCGAGCAGGTTGCCCGAGCGAATGGTCAGATTGCCGTCCTCGAGGTCGTACGAATTGACGTCGAATGCCCGGTCGGCGAGGAGCATCTTGCCCGAGCCCTCCGCCACGACCCAGTCGCTCGCGTGCAGTGGCGAATGGAACGAGGTGCGCACGAGACGGTCCAGCCGGCCGTGTCCGACGCCGTTGAAGTCGATCGAGCCGTAGTAGGCGATCATCTTCCCCTTCTGCAGGAACCACTGGCTCCCCTTGAGCTCCACGCAGAAGGTGTAGGCATTGACGTTGTCGTCCGGGGGCAGCGTCGCCGGGTCGAAGACCACGGGGCCGGCGCCCGGGGTTCCGTACGTACTCACAGCTTCTCCTCCGACGCCTGGACGTACACCGCACCGCTGCCGCTGAGCTCCAGCTGGAAGGCCTCGCCCGAGCCGCGGCCCACCATGTCCCGCCAGCCCAGCGCCGTGGACAGCTTGTTGCGGACGTCGCCGTGGTGGGCGACGTAGGCCTGCGGGTCCACATGGACCGGCCGCCGGGGGCTGATCGGGATCTCGATGACTCCGCCGTGGGCCATGACCGCGACGGCCCCGTGCCCCTTCAGCGTGGTGGTGAACAGCCCCTGGCCGCTGACCTGGCCGCGCACCATGCCCATGACGCCGCCCTGCGAGCCCAGGAACATCGTGCCCTGCTGGAGCGTGCCCTCGAAGGCCAGGAGGCGGTCCGCCTCCACGCAGAGCGTGTCGCCGGTGAGGCGGATCACCTGGACGTGGTGCCCGCCGTGCCCGAAGAGGACCGTGCCGCTGCCCTCGACGGACATCAGTGGGGTGTCCTCGTTCGCCACCCGGCGGCCGATCATCGACATGATCCCGCCCTGACCGCCCGCCGTGTTGGGCGTGAACGACACCTCGCCCTTGTACGCGAGCATCGCCCCACGCTGACTGAACAGCCGCTGCCCCGGCGCGACCGTCGCCTCGACCATCTTTCCGTTGATCTCCCGGAAGGCCATGTCAGACGTCCCCCGCGATCGTGTTCCGCTCGCTCGGCTGCACGTACACCAGCCCGTCCCCCTCGAACCGCATCTGGAACGCCTCGCCGCCGCCCTCCCCGAGCAGCGTGCGGAACGTCACACCGGACTGGAAGGACTGCCGCAGATTCCCCTGGTGCGCCACGTACGCCCCCGGGTCGACGGTCAGCGGGTACTGCGCGCTCACCCGCAGCACCACGGCCGGGCCGTCCGACATGATCGCCGCCTGGCCGTGGCCCTCGACGGTCGTCGTGAACAGTCCGTTGCCCTGCGAGGCGCCGCGCAGACCGGTGAACTCCGTGCCCGTGCGCAGCCCGCCGTCGGTCGCGAGCAGGTTGCTCGACTCGACGTAGAGCTTGTCGCCCTGGACGCTGACCAGGTTTATCTCGGATGCGCGGTCCGCGAACCAGCAGGTCCCGTGCCCCTTCACCTCCATCAACGTCATCTGCTCACCGGTCAGCCGCCGGGTCACCATTCCCCGGATCCCCTCGCCGCCGCCACTGAGCTTCTTGAAGGCCATCTCCCCGTCGTACGCGACCATCGAGCCGTTCTTCGCCTTGACGGCGTCTCCGGTCATGTCGACGGCGAGCACCTTGCTGCTCTGAAGTCGGAACATCGCCACGAAAGGGAAAGGTAGCCGCAGGCCGGGCCCCGCGGACAGGGCCCGTGGGTGGAGAACGACCCTGACGGCACCCGTAGGGGGTCGGGGAGACGGACCCCCGGCCGGTGGGCCCGCAGCGGTTTGCCACAATGGGCGGGACGCTTGTGCGCGCGTTCACAAACCGTCGGACCCGTGCCAGCCGTATCGATCGACCAGACCGCCGCGAAACTCCCACCGAAGGTGACCCGTGGACCTCAAGACCGCCACCGCCATCCGCCGCCTCCGCCTGGTCTCGGCCCCCGAGGCGATCTCCTTCCTCCTCCTGCTGGTCTGCTCGGTGCTGAAGCGGACCACGGACTTCAACGCCGTGCCGGTGATGGGCATGGTGCACGGGGTGCTGTTCGTCCTGTACGTGATCTTCTGGGCCGACGCGTGGAACCGGGCGAAGTGGTCGCTGAAGACCGCCGCGCTGTACTTCGTCCTCTCGGTGCTGCCCGCCGGCGGGTTCTTCGCCGAGCGCAGGCTGCGGCGTGAGGCCGAGGACGCCGTCATCGCGACGCGGGCCCGCAAGGAAGGCGTGGTGGGCGCGTGATCGTCGCCTTCTCCGTGACGCCGCTCGGGGTCGGCGAGGACGTGGGGGAGTACGTCGCCGACGCCGTACGGGTGGTGCGCGAGTCCGGACTGCCTAACCGCACCGACGCGATGTTCACGTCCGTCGAAGGGGAGTGGGACGAGGTCATGGACGTCGTCCGGCGCGCGGTCGCCGCGGTCGAGCGCCGCGCGCCCCGGGTCTCCCTGGTCCTCAAGGCGGACATCCGCCCCGGCGTGACGGACGGCCTCACGTCCAAGGTGGAGACAGTGGAGCGGCACCTCGCCGAGTAGCCGTTCCGCGCGAGCTGTTTCGAGAACCCCGGCCCGTGCGGGCCGGGGTTCTCGTCGTCGACGGCGGCCCGCGTACCGGCGTCGGTGCCCGCGGCCCGAAGGGCGAGACAGTGCTGACCACCATGTGACCGGCCGGTAAGGTCGGCTTCGTGCCGAAGCCGCTCAGTCTCTCCTTCGATCCGATCGCGCGTGCCGACGAACGCTGGAAGCAGCGCTGGGGGAACGTGCCGTCCATGGCCGCGATCACCTCGATCATGCGTGCCCAGCAGATCCTCCTCGCCGAGGTCGACGCGGTGGTCAGGCCGTACGGGCTGACGTTCGCGCGCTACGAGGCGTTGGTGCTGCTCACCTTCTCGAAGTCCGGCGAGCTGCCGATGTCCAAGATCGGCGAACGGCTCATGGTGCATCCCACCTCCGTGACGAACACCGTGGACCGGCTGGTGAAGTCGGGTCTGGTCGCCAAGCGGCCCAACCCGAACGACGGCCGGGGCACCCTCGCCAGCATCACCGACAAGGGCCGCGAGGTCGTCGAGGCGGCCACCCGCGACCTGATGGCGATGGACTTCGGGCTCGGGGTGTACGACGCCGAGGAATGCGCGGAGATCTTCGCGATGCTGCGGCCGCTGCGCGTCTCGGCGGGCGACTTCGAGGAGGAGTGACCCGGGGCAAGATCTCCCGGAACGGGTCGTTACGCTCGACGGCATGAAGAAGAGCGTGCTGACCCGCTACCGCGTGATGGCCTACGTCACCGGCGTACTGCTGGTCCTGCTGACCATCGGCGTCATCGCCAAGTACCTGCTGAAGATGGACGGCGCCGATGACTTCACGCGCGTCGTCGGCATCGCGCACGGCTGGCTGTACGTCCTGTACCTGATCTTCGCCTTCGACCTGGGCTCCAAGGCGAAGTGGCCGGTCGGCAAGCAGCTGTGGGTGCTGCTCGCCGGGACCGTTCCGACCGCCGCGTTCTTCGTGGAGCGCCGGATCAGCCACGAGCTGGAGGCCCGGATCGCCGAGGACGCGCCGACGCCCGCCAAGGCATAGCCCCGCGCGGGCGCCATCACCAGCACCGCCGCACGCACGCGTGCGGCGGTCGTTCTCACCCGTTCGCCAGGTCACTCCCGTCAGCCATCGACATTTACTAGGACGTCCAAGTAAATTCGAGGGTATGGACGCTGACGCCATCGACGAGGGCCGCATCCGCTGGCAGGCCCGGTACGACGCCGCGCGCAAGCGCGAGGCCGACTTCACCACGCTCTCCGGCGACCCCGTGGAGCCGGTGTACGGGCCCCGGCCCGGTGACACCTACGACGGCTTCGACCGGATCGGCTGGCCGGGTGAGTACCCCTTCACCCGTGGCCTGTACGCGACCGGCTACCGGGGGCGGACGTGGACCATCCGGCAGTTCGCCGGGTTCGGCAACGCCGAGCAGACCAACGAGCGCTACAAGATGATCCTCCGCAACGGCGGGGGCGGGCTCTCGGTCGCCTTCGACATGCCGACGCTCATGGGCCGTGACTCCGACGACCCGCGCTCGCTGGGCGAGGTCGGGCACTGCGGGGTCGCCATCGACTCGGCGGCCGACATGGAGGTCCTGTTCAAGGACATCCCGCTCGGTGACGTCACGACGTCGATGACCATCAGCGGTCCGGCCGTCCCCGTCTTCTGCATGTACCTGGTCGCCGCCGAGCGGCAGGGCGTCGACCCGTCCGTCCTCAACGGCACGCTCCAGACGGACATCTTCAAGGAGTACATCGCCCAGAAGGAGTGGCTCTTCCAGCCCGAGCCGCATCTGCGGCTCATCGGCGACCTCATGGAGTACTGCGCGGCCGGCATCCCCGCCTACAAGCCGCTGTCCGTCTCCGGCTACCACATCCGCGAGGCCGGCTCGACGGCCGCGCAGGAGCTGGCGTACACCCTGGCGGACGGCTTCGGGTACGTCGAACTGGGCCTGTCGCGCGGGCTGGACGTGGACGTCTTCGCCCCTGGCCTGTCCTTCTTCTTCGACGCGCACGTCGACTTCTTCGAGGAGATCGCCAAGTTCCGCGCGGCGCGCCGCATCTGGGCCCGCTGGATGCGCGACGTCTACGGCGCCAAGTCCGAGAAGGCGCAGTGGCTGCGGTTCCACACGCAGACCGCGGGCGTCTCCCTCACCGCGCAGCAGCCGTACAACAACGTCGTACGGACGGCCGTGGAGGCCCTGGCGGCCGTGCTCGGCGGCACGAACTCGCTGCACACCAACGCGCTCGACGAGACCCTGGCCCTGCCGAGCGAGCAGGCCGCGGAGATCGCGCTGCGCACGCAGCAGGTGCTGATGGAGGAGACCGGGGTCGCCAACGTGGCCGACCCGCTGGGCGGTTCCTGGTACGTCGAGCAGTTGACCGACCGCATCGAGGCGGACGCGGAGAAGATCTTCGACCAGATCAAGGAGCGCGGTCTGCGGGCGCACCCCGACGGGCGGCACCCGATCGGCCCGATCACCTCCGGGATCCTGCGCGGGATCGAGGACGGCTGGTTCACCGGGGAGATCGCCGAGTCGGCGTTCCGGTACCAGCAGGCGCTGGAGAAGGGCGACAAGAGGGTCGTCGGCGTGAACTGTCACGACGGGTCGGTGACCGGGGACCTGGAGATCCTGCGGGTCAGCCACGAGGTGGAGCGCGAGCAGGTCCGCGCGCTCGGCGGGCGCAAGACGGCCCGCGACGACGCCGCGGTGCGTACGGCGCTCGACGCCATGCTGGCCGCCGCCCGCAGCGGGGCCAACATGATCGAGCCGATGCTGGACGCGGTACGGGCGGAGGCCACGCTCGGGGAGATCTGCGGAGTGCTGCGGGACGAGTGGGGGGTGTACACCGAGCCCGCGGGGTTCTGATCTAGCTGTTCAGCCCGTGCAGCAGCACCCTGGTGAAGCTGCGGACCCACTCCTCGTCCGCCGGTTCCGCGCTCACCAGGGTGCGGTGGACCACCGCACCCGCCACCATGTCGAAGATCAGGTCCACCGTGCGGTCGGCCGCGGCGGGGTCCGGCTCCGGGGGGAGTTCGCCCCGGGCCTGGGCCCGTGCGCGGCCCTCCAGGACCAGGCGCTTCTGACGGTCGACGACCGAGGCCCGGATGCGTTCGCGCAGCGCCTCGTCGCGGGTTGCTTCCGCCACCACCGCCATCAGGCCGCTCTTCGCCTCCGGAAGGGCCAGGATCGTGGCGAACTGCAGGACCACACCCTCGATGTCGGCGGCCAGGGAGCCGCGGTCGGGGAGTTCCAGCTCGTCGAAGAGTTCCGCAACCGCGTCGACGACCAGTTCGTTCTTGCCCGCCCAGCGGCGGTAGAGCGTGGTTTTCGCAACCCCGGCGCGCGTCGCGACGTCTCCCAGGGTGAGTTTGGACCAGCCCAGTTCCACGAGCGCCTCGCGCGTCGCGGCCAGGATCGCGGCGTCCGCCGTGGCACTGCGCGGACGCCCGGTGCGGCTGGCTGGGCTGCGGCTCTGCATCTCCCGACCATAAACCGGCGGTTCCCGCGGGGCGCCGTGAGGGAGATCACCGGGGCGTGGTGTCCGGGCGGTGCGGTGTGGCATTACGCTACGACTCGTAGCGAAAGCCCGTGAGGGACGTACACGGGCCTCGATACATCCGGCGTGGGGTGGGGACCCGGCGCCGAAAGGCACGGACCGGCCTTGCTTTCACACCGTTTTTCACACACGCGCGCAGTACGGGGGAGGATAGGCGCATGCAGCCACGGAACATGTCCATGAGCGGAGTCGTCGACCTCGCCGCGGTGAAGGCGGCCCAGGAGGCCAAGGCGAAGGCGGAGCAGGCGCGCGCGCAAGCAGCCCGGGAGGGCGGGACGGGGGCGATCTCCCCGGCCGATCTGGTGATCGACGTCGATGAGGCGGGGTTCGAGAGGGACGTCCTGCAGCGTTCCGCCGAGGTCCCCGTCGTCATCGACTTCTGGGCCGAGTGGTGCGAGCCCTGCAAGCAGCTCAGCCCGGTCCTGGAGCGGCTGGCCGTCGAGTACAACGGCCGCTTCCTGCTCGCCAAGGTCGACGTCGACGCCAACCAGATGCTGATGCAGCAGTTCGGCATCCAGGGAATCCCCGCGGTGTTCGCGGTCGTCGCGGGGCAGGCGCTGCCGCTCTTCCAGGGAGCGGCGGGCGAGGCCCAGATCCGGCAGACCCTCGACCAGCTGGTGCAGGTCGGCGAGCAGCGCTTCGGCCTGACCGGTCTCACCGTCGACCCCGAGGCCGTGCCGGGCGGGGCCCCGGCGGCTCCCGAGCGGCCGGCCGGCCCGCACGACGGGCTTCTCGAGGCCGCGGTGCAGGCGCTGGACTCGGGCGATCTGTCCGGTGCCGTCCAGGCGTACAAAAACGTGCTGAACGAGGACCCGGGCAACGAGGAGGCCAAACTGGGCCTCGCGCAGGCCGAGTTGCTCCAGCGGGTGCAGGGCGTCGACCCGCAGCAGGTGCGCCGGGACGCGGCCGACAAGCCCGCCGATGTGCAGGCGCAGATCGCCGCCGCCGATCTGGATCTGGTGGGCGGCCATGTCGATGACGCGTTCGGCCGGCTCATCGAGACCGTGCAGCGCACGGTGGGTGACGACCGGGACACCGTGCGGATGCGGCTGCTGGAGCTGTTCGAGGTCGTCGGACCGGACGATCCCCGCGTGATCGCGGCCCGCAGGGCCTTGGCGCGCGCCCTGTTCTGACCAGTCGTTAAACGCGCGGGCGTGTGGTGCCCGCGTGAAAAGTTTGCCCACAGAGGGTCACTGCGGCCGCGCTTTACCAAAACTTGGTAATCGCGGCCGCTGTTACTAGGAGTAAGCCGCGGGCGTTGATCTGTCGGATTCTGTCCATCGATCAACAGCTTTGTAACGCCGTACGGCGCCACCCTGAGTCGTCGCCCGAGACCGATGGGTCGTTGTTCGGTTATCCGGCCGTTACTAGCGAGTAACGATCCCCCTTGTGCGGGCGGCGAGAATGCACCACGATCGGCCACGCTCGGTCCATTCCCGTACCCCGGCAGCCGGTTGGGTCGCGGGACAATCTGGGTCCCCACCGAGCAGAGCCGGCGGCAGTGGCGCCGGCTCTTGGACAGGGGGGTCTTCGCCCTTTCGGTGAAGCCTGTCCAGCAGGGTTGTGCGTGATGCGTGTCAGGCGCGACCAGTGGTTGTCGCTCGGGGGTGATCGCCGGTGATTCGGGCGCAGTTGCGCCGCCGAGTGCAGGCGCTCTCCTTCCCGAGGACGTAGCACTTCTCCCATCCCTGCCCGGCTGAGCGCCAATCGGGGCGAGCCAGGACAGGAGATGTACGTCCGAGAAGGAGGAAATATGGAGTCCCAGGTGCGTGGCGGGACCAGATGGAAGCGGTTCGCTGTGGTCATGGTGCCCAGCGTCGCCGCCACGGCTGCGATAGGTGTCGCCCTCGCTCAGGGTGCTCTCGCCGCGTCGTTCAGTGTGTCGGGGCAGTCGTTCAAGGTCACGGCGAAGGAGCTCAACGGTACGGGCTTCTCCCAGTACGGGGCCGTCGACCCGGGGACTACGCTCTCCGGCGAGAAGACCGCTCACGCGGTGGCGGTCTCGGCGTTCGAATCGGCCTACATCCAGAAGATGTGCCAGTCCGTTGTCACTCCGAGCGTGCCGTTCGTCGGGGACATCACTCTGAGGCTGGAGGCAGGTGACAGCAGCGACCAGAAGAAGCAGGTCTATGCCAAGAACCTGTACATCGACGTCGAGGATCTCCAGGCGGATGCCGAGTTCCGTAACATCGACATCGGTGTAGCGGCCGGTGACATGAAGAACGGCCCCGGCCCCGGCATGAAGGGTGGCGAGGAAAAGGCCAACTCGAACGGCTTCGGCCAGCAGGCGCAGTCGGCGACGCTGCGGGACGTGAAGCAGACGGCGTGGGCGACCACTGCCGGAACCTTCAAACTGAGCGGTCTGCACATGTCGCTGCACAAGGGCAAGGGTGCCGGCGTCGAGTGCTACTGAGCACTCCGTGGCGGGCGGGGGGCCGATGGCGCCCCGCCCGTCCGGCCTCCGGCCGCCTCTTCACCCCCACCCCTCATCGCCGTACCACCCTCACCACAGCAACGCCGCACCAGGGAGCTGTTTTCCATGAGCGCCGAGATCTCTGCCGCGCCCGGTCAGTTCACCCGCCGGAGGCTGCAGTTCCGCGCCTGGCGGGGCACAAGGCCGTTCTGGGCCGGCCTGTTCATCATGATCGGCGGCTTTCCGATCATGTACTTCCCGTACGCGAACCTCCAGATCGGCCACCTGACCCTGGCGATGGCCACCACCGCGGGCGCCGGCTCCCTGATCATCGGTGTGCTGCTCGTTGTGCTGGGCATCAGCCTCTGGTTCCAGAAGCACATCCGGACCTTCGCGGGTGCCGCGGCAATTCTGTTGGGCCTGGTGTCCATTCCGGTGTCCAACTTCGGCGGCTTCGTCGTCGGTTTCCTGTTCACCCTCGTCGGCGGCGCGATGGCGGTGGCGTGGGCGCCCGGCGAGGACGCCGACGCACAGCCGGTGCAGAGGGACGCGGCGGGTGGGGAGAGCGCACCCGCGGGTGCCGCGGACCCCGACACCACGGTCCTCAGGCCCGTGGCGGGCGAGCCGAACGATCTGTCAGGAACGAGCCCGGCGAACGGGGCGAACGGGAGGCACAGTGCCGGCTGACGAGGTGACCCACGGGGCTGATGTGGGAGCGTCCCGTGTGAGAACCGGGCCGCGTCACGCGGCACCCAAGAAGCCGCTCTTCACCCGGTTCCACATGCCTGCCGGCAAGGCGATAGCCATGGCGGCGATGCCGACTGCGGTCCTCATGGGGATGGGCTTCACGTCGACGCTCGCGATAGCCGACAGCAGAACTCCGGCGACGCCGTCGGCGAAGAACCTGACGGCAGACGAGTACAAGGACTGCGTGGCAGCCCTGGAGGACTCCGAGAAGGGTTCCAAGGGCGACGGCTCGGCCTCGCCCACCCCGTCTCCGTCGGCGAGCGATGGCAAGACCGACGAGAAGGACGACGAGGGCGACACCGCCCAGACGCCGTCCCCCTCGGGCGGCACGGACGCGGACAAGGGCGGTTCCTCTTCGCCGGATTCAGGTTCCGACGACAAGGCCGAGCCTGAGCCGACCCCGTCCCCGAGCAAGACCGCCACGGGGGACGACTCGACGGCCACCCCGTCCCCCTCGCCGTCCGAGAGCGGCGGCAACGTGCTGGAGGACATCGGCGAGGCCATCGGAGGCATCTTCAACGGTGGGAACAAGGACGGCGCGAGCCCGAGCCCGAGCCCGACCCCTTCCGTCTCGGCGTCCGAGAGCACCGAGAAGCCGGCGGAGGACGCCTCCGGCACCGTGAAGGACCCGGCCCAGAAGGCCACCGGCACGGTCGAGGACACGGTCAACGACACCACCGACAAGGCGTCCAAGACGATCGAGGACACCACCAAGACCGTCGAGGACGCCACCAAGGCGGCCGAGAAGGCGGCGGAGAAAGCCACCGCTTCTCCCAGCCCGTCCGCGAGCGCCTCCACGGACCCCGAGAACTGTCCGACCGCCACGGACGCCGAGGGCGGGGTCGACAACGAGTTCCTCGTGCCCGACGAACCCTGGCGCCTGGAGGCCAGCTCGCTGAAGCTGCACGGCGCCGACTACCAGGGCATCGTCGAGGTGAAGACGGCAAGTGGTGCCACCAAGAAGGTCCTGAAGTTCGTCATCTCCAAGGGCACCGAGATCGGGGACCTGCACCAACTTGTCAAGGACAAGCAGTCCGGCAAGACCCACCACGTCCAGGCGGCCAAGGGATCGACGTCCACGATCACTGACGGCAAGACGGTGATGTACACGGAGAAGATCTCGGGCAACCTGCTCGGGCTGGTCCCGCTCACGTTCGACCCCGAGCACCCGCCGCCCCTGAATCTCCCGGAGATCTATTTCACCAACGTGAAGGTCACCCAGGCGGGTCAGTTCGGCGGCACGCTGACGGTGCCGGGGCTGCATCAGTACGTCACGGACTGACGTACCCGACGGACTCGAGGGCGCCCCCTGGATCGCAGGGGGCGCCCTCGCTGCTGTACGGGACAGATGGGGGATGATCGAGGCATGACCATCGTGGACGTGCTGACGGGGTTCGCCGAGTCCGGCGGAATCGGCGTTCTCAAACCGGGGGCGTCGCTCGCTGACGTCTCCGAGCGGCTGGGACCGCCTCAGGACGGGGAGTACTTCCCGGGCCGGCGGAGGAAGAGGGGCGAGCCGCGCAACGTGCGCTACGGCGACGTACGTCTCGAGGTCTGCTGCGACGTCCTCCAGACAGTGGCACTGAGCACCGGGGCCGGGCCCGTCGACCTTCCGAGCGGCGCGCCGGGTGAGACGGAGGAACTGCCGTCGGCCGTGACCGCCACGCAGCTTCGCGATGCGTTCTCCTCGAGGGGAATACAGGCCGAGGAGGGGCTCTGGCCCGAGCCTGCCGACCAGATCACCCTCGTGGTGCGCCGTTCCCCCGCGGACGTGCACTTCACCTTTCGCCGGACCGCCCCGGGCGAGTCCGGGGACAGCGGCACGGTCCTGCACAGCGCGATCGCCCGAGGCACCCATCACGTCTGCCACTGAGGCGAAGGCGGGGGCCGGCCCGCATCGCGGACCGGCCCCCTTCAGCTCTGCGCAGGTGCCTACCCGACGCCCTTCTGGCGGCTGATCTCCTTCAACGCGTCGATCAGGAACTTCAGTTTCGGCGCGAAGTTGGTCTTGCAGCCCCACCTCAGCGGCTTGGGCTTCTGACCAGTCTCCAGCTTCTCGTTGTACCTCTGGTTCGCGGCATCCTGGTTGAAGATGCGCATCGCGTCCGTCGACTTGGCGATCAGATCCTCACGGAGCCGGTCGTCGTCGATGAGCGTCTGGACGACCGCACGGATCTCGTCGTTGGTGGCCGGTCCCGCCTTGACGTCGATCGGGTAGCCCATGATGCCGCCCTTGACGTCGGTGGTCTGCAACCCCACCTCGCGGCCGTTCTTCAGGTTGACGTGCGCACCCCGCTTGGTGCACCAGTCCCCGTCGATCGGCGAGACGTGGTCGATCCCGCAGAACCGCTTCTTGCCCCCGGCCGCCTTGGCGGCGGCGAGACTCTTGGCCTTGGAAACCCCGGCCGCGCCGCTGAACAGGTCCGCGGCGTCCAGCACGCACTCGCCGAGCTGGCCCTTGCGGTACTTCTCGATGATGTCCTTCAGCCGGGCGAGGGTCTTCTTGCCCCACGCGGCCTTCTCGAAGAACTCGGAGATACCGCTGGCGACCCGGACGATCGCCTTGCCGACGGCAGGGAGTTTGCCCACGACCAGCGCGAGGGACGCCACGTCGACGAAGGACCACAGGCAGCTTTCGATGTCGTCCTCACCGAAGCAGCGCTTGACGTTGTTGACGCCCAGCACCTCCAGCAGGATCTCGCCGCCGTTGGCCTTCACCCAGTCGATCACGCTCAACGAGACGGCCGCCTGAGCCGCACGGAAGTCGTCGACGCACTGCTGGCCGCACTGGGCCCGCAGGATGGCCTCGTCATCGGCGCTCAGGGCCGGTCCCGGATTCCCTCCGGACACACCGGTGTCGCCCGCCTCCATGGCTTCACGGCGCTGCTGTTCGAGCCGCTTGCGCTCCTCCTGTTCCGCGCGATCGGCAGCCTGGTCGGCCTCCTTCGCGGCACCGTCGGCGTTCTTGGCCGCCGTCTCGGCCGCCGTGGCGTCCTGCTCCGCCTTGGTGGCGGTGCCGCGGGCACTCGCAGCGTCCTTCTCCGCCGCGGTGGCGGCCGAGCGGGCACTGCTGGCGTCCTTCTCCGCCTCGCCGGCCTCACGGTCCGCCGCGGCGGCTTCGGACTCCGCCTCGTTCGCGGCCATCCCGGCGTAGACGGCGTCCGTACCGGCCTGCTGGTCGTACTTCTGGGCGTTGGCGTCGGCCTTCTTCGCCGCTTCCGCGGCGGTGGCGGCCTCGGCCGCGGAGGCGCGCGCGGCGGCCACCGACGCCGCGGCCTGTGCCGCGTCGTCGGCTGCCGCGGCGGCGGCCTGGGCGGCCAGCTTGGCGTCGCCCTTCGCCTTCTCCGCCAGGGCCTTGGCCTCCTTGGCCGCCCTGGCGGCCTCATCGGCCTTGGCCTTGGCGGCGGCGGCCTGGCGTTCCGCGATCGGCTTGGACGTCTGTCCCACGAGGATCGCGAACGCGGCCGAGACGTCGGTCTCCTTGTAGGGGGTGCCCATGGCGATGGCCTGGTTGGCAGGCTTGATCACCTCGGCGGCCGAGTCGCGGGCGGCGGTGGCCGCCTCACCCGCCGCGAAGGCGTGACCGGCCGTGGTGGCGGCCCAGGTGGCCGTCTTGGCGGCCTCGGCCTTCGCGGCCGTGGCCTCCTGGCGTGCCGTGACCGCCGCAGCGGCGGCCTTCTTGCCCTCGGCCTCGGCGTCGTCGGCGTTCTTCTTGGCCGCGGCTGCGGCGTCGATCGCCTCGGCCGCGGCGGCGTGCGCCGTGGCGGCCGCGGCGCGTGTGGTCTCGTACGCGGACCACGCGTTGTCGGCAGCGGCGCGGGAACGGGACGCTGCGGCGCCGGCGCGCGTGGCGGCCGCCCGAGCCTTCACTGCGGCCTCGCTCGCATCGTCGGCCGCGGCCCGGGCGTCGCGTGCCTCTTCAGTCGCCTCGGTGGCGGCGGAGCGGGCTTCTGTCGCGGCCTCACGGGCCTCACCCGCGGCCGCCGAACCCTTGGCAGCTTCGGCGGCGGCCTCCAGGGCGGCCGCCCTGGACTTGGCGGAGTCGCGCTTCCGTTCGGCCGAGACGGCCAGATCGCGGGCCAAGTACGCCTGCGCTTCGGCCTCCTCGGCCTCCTGACGCTTGGCGGCGGCGGTGCCGCCCGCCGTTTCCGCGGCGCCGCGTGCCCGGCCAGCGGCATCTCGATCCGCCTGCGCTCGCTGCTCGGCATCCTTCGCCTTGGCCCGTTCGGCCGCCGCGTTGGCCCGCTCTCGCTTGGCGGTGTCGCGTTCCTTCTCGGCCTTGGCCCGTTCGGCCGCCGCCGTCGCGGCCCCCTGTTTGGCCGTTTTCTCGGCCGCCTCCGCCGTCGCTTGGGCGTTCTTCGCCTTCGTGGCGTTGGCGGCGGCCTCCTTGGCCAGCGCGTCCGCGGACACCCTGGCCGCCTTCGCCTGCGCCGCCGCCTCCTGCGCGGCGATTCGCCGGAACTCGGTGTTGACGGCGTGCGCCTGGGTCTTGGAGAGGGCGAACAGTGCCTTGCTGTCGGCCACTGTCGCCTTGGCGGCGTTCACCGCGGTCTGGGTGGCCTTCGCCGCTGCCTGGGCCGCTGCGTACGAGGCCTTGGCGACCTGTACCGACTGCTGAGCGTAGAGCAGTCCCCGGCCGCGGGGGGTCTTGGCTGCGTCAGCGATGGCGTACGCGTCGTTCTGCGCCGTTGTGGCCTGTCCGGAGGCCGTCTTGGCGGTCGCCACGGCCTTGTTGGCCAGCGTCAGCTGGTCCGCAGCCCGCTTCTGTGCGTTGGCCAGGTCCGTCCTGGCCTGGGTGAACACTGCCGCTTTGGGCCGGAGGATGTCGTCCTTGGGCTGGCCCGCCCAATACTTCTGCCACAGCAGGATCTGCTCGGCCAGCCACGCCTGCCCAATGGACTCGATCATCGCTTCGGTGGCCTTGCGGGCCTCGGCCGACGCGGTCGCCTCGGCGCCCACAATGGTGGTCCGCGGCCTGGCCTGAGCGGCATACTCCTGCTCCCACTCCTGATGAGCGGTCACGACCACCGGGGTGAGGTGCCGCCGGGCGTCGGCGGGGTTGAAGCTGTCGCAGCCGCCCCAGGCGACCTTGAGGGCCTCGACCTCCATGCGGTACTCGGCGGAGCCCTCCTCCAGCGGCTTGTTGACCAAGCCGCCGTGGCGCAGGAAGGAGGCGACGTCACTGCCGGTGGTCATGTTGTAGGGGCCGCGAACGTCGGTTTCCCCGAACATCGAGCCGATCGCGAAGTCGTTCCAGTCGTCTTGGCCCTTGATGTCTTCGGCAATCTTCTTCGCCTGGTCCACCGAGGCCTTGGTGGGCACACTGCGACCGTCCTGCCCCAGCTTGCCGTACAGGTCCCGCTGCGGACCGAGGGTGAAGGCGACGACTTCTTTGTCGAACTCGGGAGCGTGGTATTCCGTGCCCGAGCTCCAGCCCGTCTTCGCGTAGATCTCGTTGGCCGCCTCCCAGCGCTGCTTGCGCTTGTTGGAGAGGTTCAGGTAGTCGATGACACTGTCGTTGTCCTTGGAGCGGGCGTCGCCGAGTGCTCCGAGGCCCACCTGGTGCCCTTCCAGGGCCGCGGTGAGTTCGGCGTCGGTTCCGTTGAGGGCCTTTGCCGCCGCGGCCTTGAGCGCGGGTCCGCCGATGTGCAGTGCCATACCGGCTACACACCGGTCCATCCGGGCGCTCACTCCGAGACTGATCCGGAAGCTGCCGGCGTCCGGGTCCTCGGCCGGCGGATCGTCGGCCCGGGCCGGTGCCGCGTACACCAATCCCGTCATTACGGCGGATGCCGCCACCAGGGCGGTGCCGGCTAACCCCCTTGAGCGCAGGGCTCTTCGCATGTCGTCGCCTGTCTGCTGGATGAATGGTCGACCCAGGAGGAGGGCAGGCGGACATGGCTGCGAGGCAGTCCTGGTCGGACTGCCGGCAGGTCACTTTCGTCAGGAGTCGTCCAAGTTGGACAGATGCACTCGCGCGCTGGTCAGGCACGCTTCCCCCGCACCCTCTCCCCAAGGGCTTCACAAGAGTTGCACAGGAAACGAAAGAGCGGTAGAGGGATTCTCAGTGGCAAAGGCCACGTAAGAGACGAGGGCGCCCCCTGGGATCCAGGGGGCGCCCTCGGTGCCGTTCAGGGGCCTTCACGGCCCTCTCCGGGTCAGGACTTGGCTTCGCCCAGGTGGTGGACGCGGACCATGTTGGTGGTGCCGGGGACGCCGGGGGGCGAACCGGCGGTGATGACCACGATGTCGCCGTCGTTGAAGCGGTTGAGCTTGACTAGCTCCTGCTCCACCAGGTCGACCATCTCGTCGGTGCTGTTCACGAACGGCACGACGTACGGCTCCACGCCCCAGCTCAGCGCCATCTGGTTGCGGGTGCCCTCGTCGGTGGTGAAGGCGATGATCGGCTGGACCGCGCGGTAGCGCGAGAGCCGGCGGGCGGTGTCGCCGGACTGGGTGAACGCCACCAGACCCCGGCCGCCGAGGAAGTCGGCGATCTCACACGCGGCCCGGGCCACCGAACCGCCCTGCGTGCGCGGCTTCTTGCCCGGAACCAGCGGCTGCAGGCCCTTGGACATCAGCTCCTGCTCGGCCGCGGCGACGATCTTCGACATCGTCTTGACCGTCTCGATCGGGTACGCGCCGACCGAAGACTCCGCCGACAGCATGACGGCATCCGCGCCGTCCAGGATCGCGTTGGCCACGTCGGAGGCCTCGGCGCGGGTCGGACGGGAGTTGGTGATCATCGACTCCATCATCTGGGTCGCCACGATCACCGGCTTGGCGTTGCGCCGGCACAGCTCGATCAGGCGCTTCTGCACCATGGGGACCTTCTCGAGCGGGTACTCGACGGCGAGGTCACCGCGGGCGACCATCACACCGTCGAACGCCATCACGACGTCCTCCATGTTCTGCACCGCCTGCGGCTTCTCCACCTTGGCGATGACCGGGACGCGGCGGCCCTCCTCGTCCATGACGCGGTGCACGTCCTGGACGTCCTTGGCGTCGCGGACGAAGGACAGCGCGACCAGGTCGCAGCCCATGCGCAGCGCGAAACGGAGGTCCTCGATGTCCTTCTCGGACAGCGCGGGCACGTTGACGGCCGCGCCGGGCAGGTTGATGCCCTTGTGGTCGGAGATGACGCCGCCCTCGATGACGATCGTCTTCACCCGGGGGCCCTCGACCGCGGTGACCTTCAGCTCGACGTTGCCGTCGTTGATGAGGACCTGGTCGCCCTTGGTGACATCGCCGGGCAGACCCTTGTAGGTCGTCCCGCAGATCGTCTTGTCGCCCGGGACGTCCTCGGTGGTGATGGTGAACTCGTCACCGCGCACCAGCTCCACGGGACCCTCGGCGAAGGTCTCGAGACGGATCTTCGGGCCCTGCAGGTCGGCGAGGACACCGATGGCCCGGCCGGTCTCCTTGGCGGCGGCACGGACCCGGTCGTACCGGCCCTGGTGCTCGGTGTGCGAGCCGTGGCTGAAGTTGAAGCGGGCCACGTTCATGCCGGCTTCGATCAACGCGACAAGCTGATCGTGGGAGTCGACCGCGGGGCCGAGAGTACAGACGATTTTCGAACGGCGCATGGGGGCGATCCTATCGGTTTGTTTCCCGGCGGAATATTCCGTCTGGCGGAAAATACAAAAGGGCGGGTTGCCGCTCAGGTGTGATTCCCCGAACCAATTACCAGCGCGTAGGTCTGTGTCGCGATCTCCAATTCCTCGTCAGTAGGGACCACCGCCACCGCGACGCGGGCCCCCTCCGGCGAGATGAGCCGCGCCTCGTCGCCGCGCACGGCGTTGCGCTCGCCGTCCAACGCCAGGCCCAGCTCCTCCAGGCCCGCCAGGGCGGCCGCCCGCACGGGAGCCGCGTTCTCGCCGACACCGGCGGTGAAGGCGACCGCGTCCACCCGCCCGAGCACGGCGTAATAGGCGCCGATGTACTTCTTCAGGCGGTGAATGTAGATGTCGAACGCCAGCTCCGCCTGCTCGTCGCCCTCGTCGACGCGACGGCGGATCTCCCTCATGTCGTTGTCACCGCACAGACCGATCAGACCGCTCTTCTTGTTGAGAAGAGTGTCGATCTCGTCGGCGGACATTCCACCAACACGCATCAAATGGAAGATGACGGCCGGGTCCATGTCTCCGGAGCGCGTACCCATCACGAGCCCCTCCAAAGGCGTCAGTCCCATGGAGGTGTCCACGCAGCGTCCGCCCCGCACGGCCGAGGCGGACGCCCCGTTGCCCAGGTGCAGCACGATCACGTTCGTGTCGGCGGGGTCCTTGCCCAGCAGCTCCGCCGTGGCCCGGGAGACGTAGGCGTGGGAGGTGCCGTGGAAGCCGTAGCGCCGCACTCGGTGCTCGTCGGCGGTCTTCACGTCGATCGCGTAGCGGGCGGCCGACTCCGGCATGGTCGTGTGGAACGCGGTGTCGAAGACGGCGACCTGCGGCAGGTCGGGTCGCAGCACCTGGGCCGTGCGGATCCCGGTGAGGTTGGCCGGGTTGTGCAGCGGCGCCACCGGGATGAGCCGCTCGATCTCGGCGAGCACCGCGTCGTCGATCACGGTCGGCTCGGTGAAGGTCTTGCCGCCGTGCACCACCCGGTGCCCGATCGCGGCCAGTTCGGGCGAGTCCAGCCCGAGGCCGTCTTTGGCGAGCTCCTCGGCGACGGCCTTCAGGGCGGCGTCGTGGTCGGCGATCGCACCGCCGCGCTCCCGGCTCTCACCGCCCGCCGGGGTGTGCTTCAGACGGGAGGTCTGCTCGCCGATGCGCTCGACCAGGCCCACCGCAAGCCGGCTGCTGTCGCGCATGTCGAGCAGCTGGTACTTCACCGACGAGGAGCCGGAGTTGAGGACGAGGACACGGGTCGGGCTGCTCACTGGGCGGTCGCCTTCTCGCTCGGGGACGGGGCGGGGGTCTGGGCCTGGATCGCCGTGATGGCGACGGTGTTGACGATGTCCTGGACGAGGGCGCCCCGGGACAGGTCGTTGACCGGCTTGCGCAGACCCTGCAGCACCGGGCCGACGGCGATGGCGCCGGCCGAGCGCTGCACGGCCTTGTAGGTGTTGTTGCCGGTGTTCAGGTCGGGGAAGATCAGCACGCTCGCCTGCCCGGCGACCTCGGAGCCGGGCAGCTTGGTCGCCGCGACCGACGGCTCCACGGCGGCGTCGTACTGGATCGGGCCCTCGATCTTCAGGTCGGGCCGGCGCGCGCGGACCAGCTCGGTGGCCTCGCGCACCTTGTCGACGTCGGCGCCGGAGCCGGAGGTGCCGGTGGAGTACGACAGCATCGCGATGCGCGGCTCCACGCCGAACTGCTCGGCCGTGGTCGCCGACTGGATGGCGATGTCGGCGAGCTGCTGGGCGTTCGGGTCCGGGTTGACCGCGCAGTCGCCGTAGACCAGGACCTTGTCGGCCAGGCACATGAAGAACACGGACGAGACGATGTCGGCGTCCGGCTTCGTCTTTATGATCTCGAACGCCGGGCGGATGGTCGCGGCAGTGGAGTGCACCGAGCCCGACACCATGCCGTCGGCGAGGCCCTCCTGGACCATCAGCGTGCCGAAGTAGTTCACGTCCGAGACGACGTCGTAGGCGAGCTCCACGGTGACACCCCGGTGGGCGCGCAGGGCCGCGTACTGCTCGGCGAAGGCGTCACGCAGCTCGGAGGTCGCCGGGTCGATCAGCTGGGACTCGCCGAGGTCGATGCCGAGGTCGGCGGCCTTCTTGCGGATCTGGTCGACCGGCCCGAGCAGCGTCAGTTCGCACACGCCCCGGCGCAGCAGCACCTCGGCGGCGTGCAGCACCCGCTCCTCGGTGCCCTCGGGCAGGACGACCCGGCGCAGGTCGGAGCGGGCCTGCTCCAGCAGCTTGTGCTCGAACATCATCGGGGTGACGCGGTCGCTGCTCGGCGCCGAGACCCGGCGGGCGAGGTCGGCGGTGTCGGCGTACCGCTCGAACAGGCCGAGGGCCCGCTCCGCCTTGCGCGGCGTGGCCGCGTTCAGCTTGCCCTCCAGGGAGAACAGCTGCTCGGCGGTGGGGAAGCTGGTGCCCGCCACCGACAGCACCGGGGTGCCCGGGGCGAGACGGTCGGCGAGGGTGAGGATGTGGTCGCCGGGCACCTCGTCCAGGGTGAGCAGCACGCCGGCTATCGGCGGGGTGCCGGCGCTGTGCGCGGCGAGCGAGCCGACGACCAGGTCGGCGCGGTCGCCCGGGGTGACCACGAGACAGCCCGGGGTCAGGGCGCTCAGGAAGTTGGGGAGCATCGCGCCGCCGAAGACGAAGCCGAGCACGTCCCGGGCGAGCCCCGAGTCGTCGCCGAGCACCACCTTGGCGCCGAGGGCGTGGCCGATCTGCGAGACGGTCGGCGCGGACAGCGCGGGCTCGTCGGGCAGTACGTAACAGGGCACGGGCAGCCGCGAGCCGAGCTGCCCGGCGATCTCGTCACGGTCCTCGCGGGCCACCCGGTTGGTGACCATGGCCAGCACGTCACAGCCCAGGGTGTCGTAGGCGCGGTAGGCGTTGCGCGTCTCGGCGAGCACGGACTCGACGGTCTGCTTGCGGCCCCCGACGACCGGGATCACGGACGCGCCGAACTCGTTCGCCAGCCGGGCGTTGAGCGACAGCTCGTCCGGGAGCTGGGTGCCGGCGTAGTCGGTGCCGAGGACCAGCACGACGTCGTAGTCCCGGGCGACCAGGTGGAAACGGTCGACGAGGGTGGACACCAGCTCGTCGGTGCCGGCCTCGGCCTGGAGGGCGGACGCCTCGTGGTAGTCCATGCCGTAGACGGTCGCCGGGTCCTGGGTGAGCCGGTAGCGGGCGCGCAGCAGCTCGAAGAGGCGGTCGGGCCCGTCGTGGACCAGGGGGCGGAACACGCCGACCCGGTCGACCTGCCGGGTGAGGAGCTCCATGACCCCCAGTTCGACGACCTGGCGTCCGTCGCCGCGGTCGATGCCGGTCACGTACACGCTGCGGGTCACGCGCGCTCTCCGTTCGTCTCGGATGGGGGTATGCCTCTCGCCCCACTGCTATCCAGCCAGGGGCACAAAAATCGCCCACCGAGGTGAGCAGAACCCTCTTGACAATACCTCTGCCGCTGGATAAGGCGCCCGTCAGCGTAGGGGTGCCGCACCGGGCTGTGGAGCGTGAAACAATCGGCAGTGGCTCACCGGTGTCAACAGCGAGCAGGAGACACAGCACGATGCGTATCGGAGTTCTCACCGCAGGCGGCGACTGCCCCGGCCTGAACGCCGTGATCCGGTCGGTCGTGCACCGGGCGGTCGACAACTACGGCGACGAGGTCATCGGCTTCGAGGACGGCTACGCGGGCCTGCTCGACGGCCGCTACCGCAGCCTCGACCTGGAGTCCGTCAGCGGCATCCTGGCCCGCGGCGGCACCATCCTCGGCTCGTCCCGTCTGGAGCGCGACCGGCTGCGCGAGGCCTGCGAGAACGCCTCCGACATGATCCACCAGTTCGGCATCGACGCGCTGATCCCGATCGGCGGCGAGGGTACGCTGACGGCCGCCCGCATGCTGAGCGACGCGGGCCTGCCCGTCGTGGGCGTCCCGAAGACGATCGACAACGACATCTCCTCCACGGACCGCACCTTCGGCTTCGACACCGCGGTGGGTGTCGCCACGGAGGCGATGGACCGGCTGAAGACCACCGCCGAGTCCCACCAGCGGGTCATGGTGGTGGAGGTCATGGGCCGGCACGCCGGCTGGATCGCCCTGGAGTCCGGCATGGCGGCCGGTGCGCACGGGATCTGCCTGCCGGAGCGGCCGTTCGACCCGGCCGACCTCGTGAAGATGGTCGAGGAGCGCTTCTCCCGCGGCAAGAAGTTCGCGGTGGTCTGCGTCGCCGAGGGCGCCCACCCCGCCGAGGGCTCCATGGACTACAACAAGGGCGCCATAGACAAGTTCGGCCACGAGCGCTTCCAGGGCATCGGCACCGCCCTCGCGCACGAGCTGGAGCGGCGCCTCGGCAAGGAGGCCAAGCCGGTCATCCTCGGCCATGTCCAGCGCGGTGGTGTGCCGACCGCCTACGACCGGGTGCTCGCGACGCGGTTCGGCTGGCACGCGGTGGAGGCGGCGCACCAGGGCCGGTTCGGCCGGATGACCGCCCTGCGCGGGACGGACATCGTGATGGTCCCGCTCGCCGAGGCCGTGACCGAGCTGAAGACGGTACCGAAGGACCGGATGGACGAGGCCGAGTCGGTCTTCTAGAGGCCGGTCCTCCGGCCTGGCTCCGCGTCGGTGTCGTCCTGGAGCCGCGTCCAGAAGTGCTCCACGATCCGGTCGAGGAAGTCCTGGCCGGCGTCGCCCGCGTCGCCGCTGCCGCCGCCCCAGCTCAGGGTGGTGGCCATGTGGCCCTGGTAGTCCTCGTGCAGGCCCCGCAGGGCCTGCTCCAGGGACCGCCGGTCCAGGGGAACGAGTCTGGCCACCGGGCGGATGTAGGCCTGCCAGCGGGTGGTCGCGGCGCTGCGCAGCAGGTCGCCCAGTCTGGCGTTCCGGCCCGTGACGGTCATGAGGTCGGGCAGCCCGAGTCCGAGCAGATCGGCGAGGGCGGCGGCCTGGCGTTCCGTGCCGCGCCAGCTGTCGGTCTCCTCCATGTGGAGATACGCGTGTACCTCGTGCCCCACGGCCCGGGCCACGTCCTCCGGGGCGAGGCAGCGGGCGATGCGGTGTTCGCGCAGGGTGCGCGGTGTGCCGATCAGTTCGGCGGGTGAGCACCACAGCACGCCCGCGAGCGCGGTGAGTTCGGAGTCGGTCGGGGCGGCGGCCCCGCGTTCCCAGGCCATCACGTGGTCCGGGGTGATGTGGGGATGTCCGTACGAGACGCGCATGCCGTGGGCGACATGTTCGGGTGCCATGCCGAGGGCCGCGCGCAGCCGGCGGGCGGCGGGGGCGTTGAACGGCCGGGTGGTGGGGGCGGTCTGCGTCGGGGGAGAGGGGGACGGGCGGTTCTGTCGGGCTGAAGGTCGGCGCACGGCCCACAAGCTAGGACGGCCGCGAGGGGCTGACTACGGTCTGTTCGGCCAGGATCACGGATTGTACGAAGCTACGGCTACCGGCGGGTTCGACCGGGGCTGAAGATCGTCTGTCGGCGGGGGTGCGGGCGCGGCGAGGATGGCGCCGGGCCCGATGATCACGGGCCCGGAAAGGCAGTGACTCACGTGAACGGCAAGCTCAACGGGCATATTCGCGAGCGTCTTCTCGCGCCGAACTTCTGGCATCTCGCGACGGTGGGGGCGGACGGTGCGCCCCAGGTGTCGCCCATGTGGGCGGACATCGAAGGGGAGTACGTCATGGTCAACACCTCGGTGGGGCGGGTGAAGGAGGAGAACGTGCGGCGCAATCCGTACGTTTCGCTGTCGCACCACGACCCCGAGAACCCGTACGACCGGGCGGAGATCCGGGGCCGGGTCGTCCGGTTCGTGGAGGGCGAGGAGGCGGAGCGGGCGATGGACCGGCTGGCGCGGAAGTACCTCGGCGAGGACCGGTATCCGTGGCTGCTGCCGGGCGAGCGCCGGGTGATGCTGCTGATCGAGCCGACACGGGTACGGAGGCTGGACGGTGTCGAGCCGTTCCGGGCGGGCGTGCTGCCGGAGGGGACGGCGGACTGAAGCCTCACCCGCGGGCCGAGCTCTCACCCGTCGGCCGAACTCTCACCCGCGGGCGGTTGGTCATCGGAGCGCCCGGCGAGCAGGTCTCGCCGGGCGCTCCCGCGCGTGCGGCGAGCCGGCCCAGGTGTGACCGTCAGGCCCAAGCGTGATCGTCCGACCCATTGACCCCGACCGTTCACCCACTTAGCCTCCATCTCCATACGTGGACGTCATCTTCATACAGAGACGGCTCCGTAGGGATGCCTCACCAGGGATGCGACACCGGTTCAAAGGGGAACTGCCTTGCCTCTGCTCGTCGTCGGTCTCAGCGTCGTGATCCTGCTTCTGCTCATGACCAGGCTGAGACTGAACGGCTTCGCGGCCCTGCTGCTCGTGGCGGTGGGCGTGGCGCTGGTGCAGGGCATCCCCGTGGCGACCATCCCGGACGTCCTCTCCGAGGGCATCGGCGATCAGGTCGGCGACACGATGCTGACCATCGGGCTCGGCGCCATGGTCGGCCGCGTGATGGGGGATTCGGGCGCCGCCCAGCGCATAGCCGGCCGTCTCCTCGACGCCTTCGGCCCACGCTGGGTCCAGGTGGCCATGGTGGTCACGGCCATGCTGATCGGCGTGACCATGTTCTACGAGGTCGCGTTCATCATCATCGTGCCCATCGCGTTCACCCTGGTCAGGGTCACCGGGGCGAAGCTGCTGTGGATCGGCCTGCCGATGTCCGTCGCCCTGTCCACCATGCACAGCTTCCTGCCGCCGCACCCCGGGCCCACCGCCGTCGCCGCGACCTTCCACGCCTCCGCCGGACTGACCCTGTTCTACGGTCTGTTCGTCGCCGTCCCCGCCGGCGCGCTCGTCGCCCTCACCTGGCCCCGGCTTCCGTTCGTCGCGCGGCTGACACCGTCCATCCCCAAGGGCCTGGTCAGCGAACGCGAGTTCGGCGTCGAGGAGATGCCCGGGCTCGGCTGGTCGCTGTGCGTGGCGCTGTTCCCCGTGGTGCTGATCGTCGCCGCCGCGGTGACCGAGATGGCCACGTCGGGGGAGAGCCCCCTGCTGCACGCCGTCGCGTTCATCGGGTCGGCGCCGATCGCGCTGCTGCTGACGCTCTGTTTGGCCGTGTGGGCGTTCGGGCCGCGCATCGGGCGCAGCTTGAGCGACGTCGGGGCGTCCTGTACGTCGGCGGCCCAGGCGATGGCGATGATCCTGCTGGTGATCGGCGCGGGCGGGGCGTTCAAGAACGTCCTCGTCGAAGGCGGGATCTCCGACTACATCAAGGACACCACGGACGGCTGGTCCGTCTCCCCGATCGTCCTCGCCTGGCTCGTCGCCGTCGTCCTGCGCATCGCCCTCGGCTCGGCCACGGTCGCCGTGGTCACGGCCTCCGGGGTGGCCCTGCCACTGCTCGCGGGGAGCGGCATCCACCCGGAGGTGATGGTGCTGGCCGTCGCCTGTGGCTCCATCGCGTTCTCGCATGTGAACGACCCCGGGTTCTGGCTGTTCAAGGAGTACTTCAACCTGTCTGTCATCGAGGCGATCAAGGTCCGCACGTCCTACACGACGGTGCTCGCCGTGCTCGGGCTGGGCGGGGTGCTGGTGGTCGAGTGGGTGCTCGACGTTCTGAGTCAGTGAACCGGGTTTTCTAGAAAGGCGATCCATGAGCACAGGGAGCATCGGCCGGCAGCCGGTCGTCACGTCGTTCGCCGTCCATCCCGTCGCCGGACGGGACAGCATGGAGCTGAACCTCTCCGGCGCGCACGGGCCGTACTTCACCCGCAACGTCGTCGTGCTCACCGACTCCGAGGGACGGACCGGGCTGGGGGAGGTGCCCGGCGGCGAGAAGATCACGCGGACGCTGCGGGACGCGGAGTCCCTCGTCGTCGGGGCGAAGATCGGCGACTACAAGCGGGTGCTGCGCGAGATCGGTGAGCGGTTCGCCGACCGGGACGCGGGCGGCCGGGGTGCGCAGACGTTCGACCTGCGGACCACGGTGCACACGGTCACCGCGGTCGAGTCGGCGCTGCTCGACCTGCTGGGGCAGCACCTCGACGTGCCGGTGGCGGCGCTGCTGGGGGACGGGCAGCAGCGGGACTCGGTGCGGGTGCTGGGCTATCTGTTCTACGTGGGCGACCCGGACCGGACCGATCTGGAGTACGTGCGGGAGCCCGGCTCCTCGGTGGAGTGGTACCGGGTGCGGCACGAGGAGGCGCTGTCGGCGGAGGCGATCGTGCGGCAGGCCGAAGCGGCGTACGACCTGTACGGGTTCCAGGACTTCAAGCTCAAGGGGGGTGTACACGAGGGGAGCGAGGAGGTCGCGGCGGTGCGGGCGCTGAAGCGGCGCTTTCCCGAGGCCCGGGTCACTCTCGACCCGAACGGGGCGTGGTCGCTGCGGGAGGCCGTCGAGTTGTGCCGGCCGCTGGTGGGGACGCTCGCCTACGCCGAGGATCCGTGCGGGGCGGAGGGCGGATACTCGGGGCGGGAGGTGCTCGCGGAGTTCCGGCGGGCCACGGGGCTGCCGACCGCGACGAACATGATCGCCACGGACTGGCGACAGCTGGCCCACGCCCTGGCTCTTCAGTCGGTGTCCATCCCGCTGGCCGATCCGCACTTCTGGACGATGCAGGGGTCGGTGCGGGTGGCGCAGCTGTGCCACGAGATGGGGCTGACATGGGGGTGCCACTCCAACAACCACTTCGACATCTCGCTGGCGATGGTGACCCACTGCGGGGCGGCGGCGCCGGGGGAGTACAACGCGCTCGACACGCACTGGATCTGGCAGGAGGGGCTGGAGCGGCTGACCGTCCGGCCGCCGCGGATCGTGGACGGGGAGATCGCCGTGCCGGCCGGGCCGGGGCTGGGCGTCGAGCTCGACATGGACCGGCTGCTGGCGGCGCACGAGCTGTACCGGGAGAAGGCGCTGGGGGCCCGGGACGATGCGGCGGGCATGGAGTACCTGGTCCCGGGCTGGCGGTTCGACCCGAAGCGGCCGTGTCTGGTGCGGTAGTCGCCCCGGACGGCGGCGCCGAGCGGGCGGTTCCCGAGGCGGAAGGGGTGCACGGGGTTCGGTGGCCGATGAACGGTCACTGGCCCGTGACCCAGCGGTACTGCAGCTCCGGCCGTCCCACCGTGCCGTACTGCGGGCGGCGTGCGGCGCGGCCCGCGTCGACCAGATGCTCCAGGTAACGGCGGGCCGTGATGCGGGAGATGCCCACGGTCTCGGCGACTCCGGCGGCCGTCAGGCCCTCCGCGCTGTCGCGCAGGGTCACCGTCACCCGCTCCAGCGTCGGCGCGCTCAGCCCCTTGGGCAGCGCGGCCGGGCCCGGCGCGCGCAAGGCGGCGAGCGCCCGGTCCACCTCGTCCTGGCCGCTCGCCTCGCCGACCGCCGCGTGGAACTCGGCGTAGCGTACGAGGCGGTCGCGCAGGGTCGCGAAGGTGAACGGCTTCAGGACGTACTGCACGACTCCGAGGGAGACGCCCTCGCGTACGACGGCCAGGTCGCGGGCCGACGTCACCGCTATCACGTCCGCGTGGTGGCCGGCCGCCCTGAGGGACCGGGCCAGGTGCAGTCCGTGCCCGTCCGGCAGGTGCAGGTCGAGCAGGAGGAGGTCCACCGGGGTGCGCTCCAGGGCCCGGCGGGCCTCCGCGCCCGAGTGCGCCTTGCCCACCGCCACGAACCCGGGCACCCGCCCGACGTACAGGACGTGCGCGTCGGCGGCGACCGGGTCGTCCTCCACCACGAGGACGCGGATGGCCTTCTCGTTGCTCGTCATGCGTCGCCTCCAGCGCCTCTGGCCACCGAGGCGGCCCCGGAGGGCACGGCGTCCGCCGGCGTCCCCGGCTCCCGCAGCGGCAGCCGCACCTCGAACTCCGCCCCGCCCCCGTCGGCCTCCGCGACCGTCAGGGAGCCCTCGTGCCGCTGGGCCGCCTGACGGACGAGCGCCAGCCCGAGGCCCCGCCCGCCGGGGCCCGCCGGCTTCGTCGAGAAGCCACGCTGGAAGACCGCCTCCGCGTGCTCGGGGTCCACGCCCGGCCCCGTGTCCGAGACCCGCAGCACCAGCTCCGGGACGTCGCCGGAGCCGCGGGTGTACGCCGCCACCGTCACCCGGGCCCGTGCGCTGCCCTGCGCCGCGTCCACGGCGTTGTCGATCAGGTTGCCCAGGATCGTCACCAGGTCCCGCGCCGGCAGGGACTCGGGCAGCAGGCCGTCGTCCAGGCTGCTGTCCTCCGACACCATCAGCTCCACGCCCCGCTCGTTCGCCTGGGCCGTCTTGCCCAGCAGCAGCGCCGCCAGTACCGGCTCGCTCACCGCCGCCACGACCTGGTCGGTCAGTGCCTGTGCCAGCTCCAGCTCGGCCGTCGCGAACTCCACCGCTTCCGCCGCCCGGCCCAGCTCGATCAGCGAGACCACCGTGTGCAGCCGGTTCGCCGCCTCGTGCGCCTGCGAGCGCAGCGCCTGTGTGAAGCCCCGCTCCGAGTCCAACTCGCCCATCAGCGACTGGAGTTCGGTGACATCGCGCAGGGTGACGACGGTACCGCGCCGCTCACCGCCGGACACCGGCGAGGTGTTGATCACCAGGACCCGGGACGCCGTGAGATGCACCTCGTCCACCCGCGGCTCCGACGCCAGCAGGGCACCCGTCAGCGGGGCCGGCAGCCCCAGCTCCGCCACCGACCTGCCCACCACGTCCCCGGCCACGCCGAGCAACTCCCGACCTCCGTCGTTGATCAGCGCCACACGGTACTGCCCGTCCAGCATCAGCAGCCCCTCGCGCACGGCGTGCAGGGCGGCCTGATGGTAGTCGTGCATCCGGCTCAGCTCGGCGGCGTTCATGCCGTGGGTGTGG
This sequence comes from Streptomyces sp. NPDC013187, assembly GCF_042899705.1. NCBI lineage: Bacteria > Bacillati > Actinomycetota > Actinomycetes > Kitasatosporales > Streptomycetaceae > Streptomyces > Streptomyces sp. NPDC013187. The sequence goes on from NZ_JBIBAF010000022.1 coordinate 103,183, forward strand.
CGGCGCAGCCGGGCGTTGATGACGTACGTGCCGACCGCGCCCAGCACCAGCGCGCCGGCCGCGACGCCGAGCAGGGCCGTCAGCTGGTCCTGGACCCGCTGGGTGATCTGCTCGACCCGGATCCCCGCGCTGACCATGCCGACGACCCTGCCGCCGTCCTGGATCGGGGTGACCGCGCGGACCGACGGGCCGAGCGTGCCCGTGTAGGTCTCGGTGAAGGTCTCGCCCTTCAGGGCCCGCTCGGTGTGCCCCTGGAAGGTCTGGCCGATCTGCCGGGGGTCCGGGTGCGTCCAGCGGATGCCCCGCGGGTCCATGATCGTGATGAAGTCGACCTCGGTGTCCCGCATCACCTTCAGCGCGTACGGCTGGAGCTCGGCCGTCGGGTCGGGGGTGCGGGTCGCCGCCAGCACCGACGGGGAGTCCGCGACGGACCGCGCCACCGCCCTGGCCTGGCGGGTCGCGGCCTCTTCCGCCTGGCTGCGGTCGCTGACGTAGGAGAACAGCGCGTATCCGGCCACGACGACCGCTATCAGAACGGCCTGCATGGCGAAGAGCTGGCCCGCCAGACTGCGGGGGCCGGGGACGGTGAAGCGCATGTCGTCAGTCTGCCTCGTGGCTGATTGTGAACTAAATGAACGGAAGGGTGACCGCGCTCACAGAGCAGGACATAGTCACGGCATTCCCCATAACGCATCTCCGGGAGCTCCCCGCTCCCTTTTCCCCCGGACGTGAGCCGCACGCCGGTGATGCCGACGACGTCGTCAAGGAGGGCCGCCGTGACCAGCGCAGCCGATACGGCACCTGCCGCACCCAAGGCCAAGAGGGACCGCACGCACTATCTCTACATCGCGGTGATCATCGCGGTCGCCGCCGGTATCGCGGTGGGCCTGGCCGCGCCGGACTTCGCTGTCGGGCTGAAGCCCATCGGCACCGGCTTCGTGGCCCTGATCAAGATGATGATCTCGCCGATCATCTTCTGCACGATCGTGCTGGGCATCGGCTCGGTGCGCAAGGCCGCCAAGGTCGGTGCCGTCGGCGGCATCGCCCTCAGCTACTTCATGGTGATGTCGCTGGTGGCGCTGGGCATCGGCCTGGTCGTCGGCAACATCCTGGAGCCGGGCACCGGCCTCGCGGTGACCGACGCGATCAAGGACGCCGGCCACGCCCAGGTCGACGCCGAGGCCAAGGACACCACCGAGTTCCTGCTCGGCATCATCCCGACCACGATCGTCTCGGCGTTCACCAACGAGTCGGTCCTGCAGACCCTGCTGATCGCGCTCCTCGCGGGCTTCGCCCTCCAGGGCATGGGGTCGGCCGGCCAGCCCATCCTGCGCGGCATCGAGCACATCCAGCGGCTCGTCTTCCGCATCCTCGCGATGGTCATGTGGGCCGCCCCGATCGGTGCCTTCGGCGCCATCGCCGCCGTCACCGGCTCCGCCGGACTGGACGCGCTCAAGAGCCTCGCCGTGCTGATGCTCGGCTTCTACGTCACCTGTTTCCTGTTCGTCTTCATCGTGCTCGGCGCCCTGCTGCGCGTCATCTCCGGCCTGAACATCTTCACGCTGTTCAAGTACCTGGGCCGGGAGTTCCTGCTGATCCTGTCCACGTCGTCCTCCGAGTCCGCGCTGCCGCGGCTCATCGCGAAGATGGAGCACCTGGGCGTCAGCAAGCCGGTGGTCGGCATCACCGTCCCGACCGGCTACTCGTTCAACCTCGACGGCACCATGATCTACATGACCATGGCCTCGCTGTTCATCGCCGACGCCATGGGCACGCCGATGTCGCTCGGCGAGCAGATCCCGCTGCTGCTCTTCCTGCTGGTCGCCTCCAAGGGCGCCGCCGGTGTCACCGGCGCGGGTCTGGCCACGCTGGCCGGTGGTCTGCAGTCGCACAAGCCGGCCCTGGTGGACGGCATCGGCCTCATCGTCGGCATCGACCGCTTCATGAGCGAGGCCCGCGCCCTGACCAACTTCGCCGGCAACGCCGTCGCCACGGTGCTGATCGGCACCTGGACCAAGGAGATCGACAAGGACCGCGTGAACCAGGTCCTCGCCGGTCAGCTGCCCTTCGACGAGAAGACGCTGCTGGACGACGGCCACGGCGGCCCGGCCGACGACCACGTCGAGGCCGAGGTGCCCGAGCAGGGCGGCGAGAAGGAGCTGGCGAAGGCCTGACGGCCGCGCCGCCCCCGCAGAATCCGGGCGGCTGGGTGTCCCCCCGTCGCTCAGCCGCCCGGTCCACACAGCGGGAAGTCCAAGCGTCACATCGAGAAGTTCACGCGTTCAGCTTCGCCACCAGTTCGGTGGCCTCAGAGGCGGGCACGCCCGCCGCGGTCAGTACGGTGACCGCGGCGCAGCGGCCCGCCTCTCGCGCTTCCAGCAGTCCGTCGTTCACGGCCTCCATCACGGCGAACAGCATCTGCTCGTGCACATACGCCAGGGCCGGAGCCGGCAGCGGCGAGCTGAAGACCTTCTGGTCCAGCCCTTGCCGCAGCAGCTCGATGCTCGCTTCCCGGACCGGGGCGAGCCGCTCCCGGATGCCCTGCATGGTGACCGTGCGCTGGGCGAGGGCGACCAGCAGCCGGTAGCGGTCGGCGATCGCCCACACCGCCAGCACCGAGCGCGCCACCGCCTCCGCCGGTTCCCGCACGTCCGCGCGGCCCGCTGCGTGCGCGGCCGACAGCGCCTCCACGGCCTCGTCGACGAGTGTGCTGATCAGCGCCTCGCGGCTCGGGAAGTGCCCGTACACCGTCCGCCGTACGACGCCCGCGGCCCGTGCGATCTGGTCCATGGACGCGTCGGGGTCACGCAGCAGCTCGGCGAGGGCGACGTCGAGGATGCGCCGGCGGTTGGCGTCGGCGCGGCTGGTTCCCGTGGTCATGGAGGCCATTGTGCCCCTTCCCTCATGAAGTTGCACAGTGCTGTGCAACGGCGTAGATTGCACAGCGTTGTGTAAATGCACACCCATGTGCAACTACGAGCTGGGAAGGCGACCCCTGCCATGCGACTCGTCATGAACGAACCGGCCGAGAGGATGGACCGCCCCTACCCGCGCCGCTGGTGGGCGCTCCTCGTGCTCTGCCTCAGCCTGCTGATCATCGTGATGGCCAACACCGCCCTCACCGTCGCCGCGCCCGCCATGACCGAGGACCTCGGCCTGTCCAGCGCCGACCTGCAGTGGGTGATCGACGGCTACACCGTCCCGTACGCCGCGCTGATGCTGCTGCTCGGCGCGATCGGCGACAAGTACAGCCGCCGGGGCGCGCTCGTCCTCGGCCTGGTCGTGTTCGCGGGCGGCTCCGTCTTCGGCTACCTCGCCGACAGCTCCACGACGGTCATCGCCGCCCGGGCCGTGATGGGCGCGGGCGCGGCGATGATCATGCCCGCCACGCTGTCGCTGCTCGCCGCGACCTTCCCGCGCGCCGAACGCGCCAAGGCCATCACCCTGTGGACCGCCACGGCCGGACTCGCCATCGCGGCCGGACCGCTGGTCGCCGGGGCGCTGCTGGAGGACCACGGCTGGTCGTCGACGTTCCTCATCAACGTCCCCGTCGCCGTCCTGGCCCTCGTCGGCGCCTTCGTCCTCGTACCGCCGTCCCAGGCCGCTGACCGCGGTCGCATCGACTACGGGGGCGGGCTGCTGTCGGTGGTGTGGATCGCCGCGCTGGTCTACATGATCATCGAGGGTCCGCACTTCGGCTGGGGCGTGAAGGCGGTCACGGCGGCGGTCGTCGCAGGAGCCGGGCTCGTAGCCTTCGTCCTGTGGGAGCTGCGCCACCCGCGCCCGCTGCTCGACGTCCGCCGCTTCACGAACCGCGGCTTCGCCGGCTCCAACCTCGCCGTCGCCCTGTTCTTCCTGGCGGTCTTCGGCGCGTTCTACTACCTGACGCAGCACCTCCAGTTCGTCCTCGGCTACGACGCCCTGGACACGGGCCTGCGCATGCTGCCGCTGGCGGGTGCCGTGTTCGTCGGGGCGGCCCTCACCGGTCTGCTCACCCCCCGGGTCGGCATGAAGTGGACCGTCACGGCCGGCATGGTCGGCGGCACGGCGGCCCTGGCCCTGCTCACCCAGGTCGACTCCGGCGCGTCGTACGGCGACTTCGTCGCGCCGCTGATCGTCCTCGGTCTGTCGATCGGGCTCGCGCTGTCGCCCTGCACGGACGCGATCATGGGGGCGTTCCCGGAATCCAAGCTGGGCGTCGGCGGCGCGGTGAACGACACGTCGCTGGAGCTCGGCGGTTCGCTGGGCATCGCAATCCTCGGCTCGCTGCTGGCGACCTCGTACTCCGGCCACCTCTCGGACGCGACGGCCGGCAGCAAGCTCCCCGCGTCCTCCCTCGCCACGGCCCAGGACTCCGTCGGGGCCGGGTACGCCGTCGCCCGGGGCATCGGCGACAAGGCCCGGCAGCTCGCCGAGCAGGCCGCGCACACGAGCGACCCCCAGCAGGCCGAGCGACTCCGGGCGCAGGCCGAACAACTCGGCGGCGGGGCCAGGCAGATGGCCGACGCGGTCGGATCCTCCTTCTCCGACGCGGTCGCCCACACCAGCCTGATCGGGGCCGTGATCCTGGGCGTCGGCACGGTGGTGGTGGCGCTGCTGCTGCCCGGCAAGGAGAAGACGGCGGCCGAGCCCGTCGAGGAGAACAGGGAACTGGAGTCGTCCGGGACCCGCTAGGGCCGGTTGCGGGAGTGGCGCCTCCGCCGATGGGCGGCAGGCGCCACGCACGCGCCCGGGGTCCCCCTAGGCGCGCACCGGCTCCGCCGTCCCGTTCAGCCGGGCCAGCTCCTCCGCGGTGAGCAGCAGGTCCGCCGCGGCCGCCGAGTCCCTGATCGTCCGTGGCCGGCTCGCTCCCGGGATTGGGAGAACCGCCGGGGACCGGGACAGCAGCCAGGCCAGGGCGATCTGCTGGGGGCTGACACCGCGCTCCGCCGCCACCGCGTGGAACGCCGCGAAGCGCTGCTCCCCCTCCGTGCGCGACGGCCCGTCCAGGGAGCTGCGGGCCAGGCCGCCCAGCGGGCTCCACGGCAGGAAGGCGAGCCCCAGTTTCCCGCACAGCCGCAGCTCCGGCTCACTGTCCCGGACGGCCGGGGAGTACCGGTTCTGCACCGACACCAGCCGGTCTCCGAGGATCCCGCGGGCCGTGCGGATCTGGTCGGCGTCCGCGTTGGACACACCGGCCAGCCGGATCGTGCCCGCGTCGAGCAGCTCGCGCAGCGCGCCGACCGATTCCTCGAAGGGCACGGCGGGGTCCGGCTTGTGCAGCTGGTAGAGGCCGATCGCCTCCACCCCGAGCCGCTTGCGCGACGCCTCGGCGGCGGCCTTGAGGTGGCGAGGCGAGCCGTTCACCGTCCAGTCACCGCCCACCGGCCGGCCGCGTCCGCCCTTCGTCGCCACCAGGACGCCGGAGGTGTCGCCGCCGTACGAGGCCAGCGCCCGGGCCACCAGACGTTCGTTGTGCCCGGGCTCCGCGCCCGGCAGATGGTACGAGTCGGCCGTGTCCAGGAGGGTCACGCCCGCGTCGAGCGCGGCGTGCACGGTGGCCAGGGCACGCTCCTCGTCCGGCCGGCCCTCGATGGACAGCGGCATCGCGCCGAGCCCGACCGCGCTCACCCGCAGTCCGCCAAGTGCCCTGTACCGCATGTCAGTCGCCCTTCCCGAGCGTCTCCGCGACGGCCCGCGGCAGCCACTGCCGGGCCTCGCCGAAGGTGAAGCCGAGCCGGGTGGCCCGGGTGTTGTCCATGCCGTAGGAGCGGCGGAAGGAGAACGGCGAGACCTCACCGACCTCCACGGCCCGGAACTCGACCCGGCCGCCGGGCACATGAGCGGCCACCGCCGCGCACAGCTCCTCGGTGCTCAGCGCCCCGCGGGAGGCGGCGTTCACCGGCCCGGTGAAGTCCTCGCCCGCCGTCCAGGCCAGGAACCGGGCGATCTCCTCGACGTACGCGTAGGTGGCGGGCCGGTTCACCGCCGGCACGGCGATCGGCTCGCCGGTGCGTATCCGCTCGGCGTAGTGGGCCAGCCGGCCCGTGAAGTCGTCGGCCCCGCCCAGCACATGGGCGACCCGCACCACCGTGGACGCGAACTCCGGTCCGGCCGAGAGGACCGCCTCGGCCTGCCGTTTGCCCTCCCCGTAATGGGCCTCCAGAAATGCCGGGTCGTCCCAGGGCAGGCCCAGGTCGACGGTGACGGTGGACGGATCGACGGCCTCCTCACGCACGGGGGCGGGGGAGTCCTCGTACTCGTACACCTCGACCGTCGACGTCATCACGTAGCGGCGCGTACGGCCGGTGAAGACACGGCGGGCGATCGCGGCCTGGCGCGGGGTGTAGCAGACCTGGTCGACGACGACGTCGAAGACACGGGAGCCGAGCGCGTCGGTCAGCGACCGTTCGTCGTCCCGGTCGGCGCGCAGGTGCTCCACCCCGGCGGGCGGCGGGGAGGACCCGCGGTTGAGCACGGTGACGCGGTGGCCTTCGGCGAGCAGCCGTGCGATCAGCCGCTTTCCGACGTACCGGTTGCCGCCGATGACCAGGACGTCCAGAACCTTTTCCATGGCCATAATTCTCCCGGCGTACATCCACGCTCTGAAGGGGGAACCATGGGAGTTCAGGCCGCCGCGCCGAAAGAACCACGGCAGTTGCGGACCGCCGCCGACGAAACATCGGTGGCCTTCGACGCGCTGGACCGGCAGATCCTGCAGCTGCTCCAGACCGACGGCCGGATCAAGCTCAGCGAGCTGGGCCGCCGGGTCAGGCTGAGCCCCGCGGCCGTCACCGAGCGGGTGCGGCGGCTGGAGGCGGCGGGCGTGATCAGCGGCTACGGCGCCCACGTCGTGCCGTCCCGGCTCGGCTACGGCATCCAGGCGTTCATCCGCGTCAACCCGCACGGCGGCTACAACCTCAAGCACCCCAGGACCCTGGAACTGATCGAGAGGCCCGAGATCACCGAGGTGCACCACGTGGTGGGGGAGGACTGCTGGATCCTCAAGGTCGCGGTGCGGGACACCGTCCACCTGGAGGAGGTCCTGGAGGCCGTGTCCGCACTCGGCCGCACCACGACCTCGATCGTGCTGACCTCCCCGGTGGAGCGGAAACCGCTGTTGCCTTGACGCCGGGGTCAAGGATTACGTTCGAGCACATGCGAATCGGCGAGCTGGCCGCACGGGCCGGGACCACGACGCGGACGCTGCGGTACTACGAGTCGCGAGGGCTGCTGCCCGCGCGGCGCAGCGGATGGGGGTCCCCCCTGCTCGAGCGAAGCCGAGAGCTTGGGGGAGGGTATCGGTCCTATGACGAGAGCGACCTGCGGCTGCTGCGGCAGATCAGGACGCTCCAGGACTTCGGGTTCGACCTGGAGGAGACGCGGCCCTTCGTGGAGTGCCTGCGCGCCGGGCATCCTGAGGGCGACTCCTGCCCGGCGTCGCTCGCGGTCTACCGGCGCAAGCTGGGCGAACTCGACGCGCTGATCGGCCAGCTGAGCACCGTGAGGGAGACGGTCTCCCGGCAGCTGGCCCGGGCCGAGCTGGCCGCCGAGGCGGAGGTTCCGGGCGGTCCGGAGCCCGTGTGCGAACTGGGAGGGGATCCATGGTGACCGGAGTGACCGGAGTGACCGATGTGACCGACGCGGATTCCGAGGTGAAGGTGCTCGGCGCGGAACTCCCGGTGCTCGTGGAGTTCACCGCCGGCTGGTGCCCGCCCTGCCGCCAGATGGGCCCGGTGCTCAAGGCCCTCGCCGCCGAGGAGGGCGACCGGCTGAAGGTGGTGCAGCTCGATGTCGACTCCAACCCGGCGACGACCAACGCCTACAAGGTGCTCTCCGTGCCGACGTTCATGGTGTTCCGCGGCGGCGAGCCCGTGAAGGCGATGGTGGGGGCGCGGGCCAAGCGGAAGCTGCTGGAGGAGCTCGCGGACGTGATCTAGGCGACCCGCCCGGACAACAAGAAATCCCCCGAGCAATTGCGCTCGGGGGATTTCCTTGCGTATATTTGTCTGTTCGTGACTTCAAGTCTATTGCAGTCACGGAAGTTTCAGTGAGCACAGTATATCCGGGCGGGAGCGGAATTGTCAAACACCGAATTTCCGGACGATGAATTGCGACAGGAACAGGAATTCATCGACGGGTTGTACGCGCGTGTCGACGCGCTGCGCGGCGACGCCGAGACCTCCGTCACGGACGCGCTCGCGCAGGGCAACACCCCCATGCAGGCCAGACTGGAGCGGGACATCCTCGTCGCCGAGCGCTCCGGGCTGCTCGCCGCGCTGAACGCGGTGGACGGCTCCCTGTGCTTCGGCCGGATCGACCTCACCTCGGGCGTCACCCACCGCATCGGCCGCATCGGCCTGCGCACCGACGACGCCGAACGCACCCCGGTCCTCATCGACTGGCGCGCCGATGTCGCACGCCCCTTCTACCTGGCCACCGGCCACACCCCGATGGGCCTCAGGCGCCGGCGGCACATCGCGACCGACGGCCGCCGGGTCACCCATCTGCACGACGAGATCCTCGACCTCGGCGACGAGACCCGCACCGGCCACGAGGACCCGACGGGCGACGCCGTACTGCTCGCCGCCCTCAACTCCGCGCGCACCGGCCGCATGGGCGACATCGTGCAGACCATCCAGGCCGACCAGGACCGCATCATCCGCGCTCCGCACCGCGGCGTCATGGTGGTGGAGGGCGGCCCGGGCACCGGCAAGACGGCCGTCGCCCTGCACCGCGCCGCCTACCTGCTCTACGAGCACCGGGAGCTGCTCGCCAAGCGGGCCGTGCTGATCGTCGGGCCCAACCCGGCGTTCCTCGGCTACATCGGCGAGGTGCTGCCCTCCCTGGGCGAGACGGGCGTGCTCCTCGCGACCGTCGGCGAGCTGTTCCCCGGCGTCAAGGCGACCGCGGCCGACACGCCCGAGGCCGCCGCCGTGAAGGGCCGGGCCGGCATGGCCGACGTGCTCGCCGAGGTCGTGCGCAGCCGGCAGGCGCTGCCCGACCCGGTGATCGCCATCGAGCACGACCGTGAGGTCCTCATGCTCGACGACGGCCTGGTCAACGTCGCCCGCGAGCGCACCCGTGCCGCCAAGCTGCCGCACAACGCCGCCCGCGAGCACTTCGAGGGCCACATCCTCAACGCCCTCACCGACCTGTACGCCGAGCGGATCGGCACCGACCCCTTCGACGGGTCCAGCCTGCTCGACCCCAGCGACATCACCCAGATCCGCGACGACCTCGCCGAGAACCCCGAGGTCTGGTCGGCCGTCGACCAATTGTGGCCGCTGCTGACCCCGCAGCGGCTCGTCGCGGACTTCCTCGCCGCGCCGGACGAATTCCTGCCCGCCGGTGACGCCGACGCCGTACGCCGCCCGGTGACCCGGCGCTGGACGGTCGCGGACGTGCCGCTGCTCGACGAGGCCGCCGAACTCCTCGGCGACGACGACCGGCTCGCCCGCGACCGCGCCGAGCGCGAGCGGCAGCGGCAGATCGCCTACGCGCAGGGCGTGCTCGACGTGTCCTACGCGTCCCGGACCTACGAGTTCGAGGACAAGGAGGAGGACGACCCCGAGAGCTCGGAGGTGCTGTCCGCGCACGACATCATCGACGCCGAGCGGTTCGCCGAGCGGCACGAGGAGGACGACCACCGCAGTGCCGCAGAGCGCGCCGCCGCCGACCGCACCTGGGCGTTCGGGCACATCATCGTCGACGAGGCGCAGGAGCTGTCGCCGATGGCGTGGCGGCTGCTGATGCGGCGCAGCCCGACCCGCTCGATGACCCTGGTCGGCGACCCGGCCCAGACGTCGGAGGCGGCCGGGGTCGGCTCCTGGTCGGGCATCCTCTCCCCGTACGTCGAGGACCGCTGGGAGCACACCCGGCTGGGCGTCAACTACCGCACCCCGGCCGAGATCATGGACGTCGCGGCGGCCGTGGTGCGCGCCGAGCAGCCGGGGTTCGAACCGCCCAGCTCGGTCCGCTCCACGGGCGTGCGCCCCTGGGCCCGCGCCACCGACGACCTCCCGGGCGCGGTGGCCAAGGCGGTCGGGGAACTCACCCCCGCCGAGGGCCGGCTCGCGGTGATCGCCCCGCGCGACCTCCACCGCTCCCTGGCTGCCCGGCTGGACGGCGTCACGGCGGGCGCCGAACCCGACCTCACCCAGGCGGTCGTCCTGCTCGACCCGCGCCAGGCCAAGGGCCTGGAGTTCGACTCCGTCCTCGTGGTCGAGCCCGGCCGCTACGGCACCAGCGACCTGTACGTGGCCCTGACCCGGGCCACCCAGAGGCTGGGCGTGCTGCACACCGGGGAGCTGCCGACGCCCCTGGCGGACGCGTTCGGGTAGCGGAGCGGCCCCGTACCCGCCCGGGTGCGGGGCCCGCCTACCGCAGGAGCGACCTCGGATCCCGCAAGGCGTGCCACAGCCCGGCCGCGAGCGGTACGACGGTCAGGGCGAAGAAGACCCAGAACAGGAACTCGGCCCCGGGCGCGAGCTCGTAGACGGTGCCGTCCTCCCAAAGGCAGTAGGCGCGCGGCGGGAACGGGGTGGAGACCCCCGTCACCTTCCCGCTCCCGATGACGCCCTCCTCGTACGGCTCTCTGGGGCAGGGTGCGGTCTCCGGGAACAGCACGGGATCGTCCGCCGCCATGATGAACAACCAGGTGGCCGCGGTGAGTGGCACCGCCCAGAAGACCGACGTCTTCACCCACAGAGGCAGCAGCGGATGCGCCAGCAACCCCCGCAGCGCGACCCACGCGACCACGAGCCCGACGAACACCGGGAGCAGCGTCATGACGCGGTGGCGGCCTTCCGGGCCCGCAGTTCGATCGCGTAGCCAACGCCGATGAAGAGCAGGGCGGCTGCCAGGGCCCGGGCCGGGATCGAGTCCGCCCCGTCACCGAACGCGTGCTCCGACGCCGGCACACCGAAGAAGCCCAGGGAGTACACGGCCGCCGCCGCCCACCCGGCCGTCGCCCCTGCGCGGCACATCAAGTGGGCCTGCCATGGCTCGGGCCGCCCGGGCAACGCCAACGCGACGACACCGAGCCCGGCGATGGGCGCGCCGACGGCACAGGCCACCGAGACCGGACGCATCAGCACGGCGGGACCTGCGAGGTGAGCACGGAGGCTTCCATGCCACCACCCCACCAGGGCCCCACCGTGCGGGCAGTGGTGGAGGCCACTCCTCCGGTCACAGCCGTGTCACAGGAGGAAGGTCTCACCCCGGCTTGTCCGCGGTCGGGTCGCCGGGCGGCTCGGGCAGCCAGTCGCGCGCCGGATCGTACTCCAGCCATCGGTTCCGCCCTGCCTGCGTGGCGAAGGCGGTGGTGAGGGTGTCCAGCCCCGGGTGCCCGCTGCCCGTGCGCCACAGCAGCGACCAGGCGTAGAGCGGTGTGGGGTCGACCAGCGGGACGCTACGCAGGCCGGGCACGTCCGGCAGGGGGACGTCGGCGGGCAGCAGCGAGAACCGTCGCGGGTCGTCCACCACCTCGGCGAGGAAGTGGGCGAGGCCCAGGTTGAGGGTCGTGGTCGTGGTGGGGATGCCGAAGCGGTGGGCGAACCGGTGGAGGAAGTCGAGCCGGTCCAGAGCGCCCGGCGCCCACAGCACACTGCCGCCCAGTTGCTGTGGCCGTAGCGCGGGTTCGGCCGCGAGCGGATGGTCCGCGCTGAGCACGGCGTCCACCGGCTCCAGGCGGACCAGACGGTGGGCCAGCCCGCCGTGCAGGGGTGGGTGGACCCGGCCGAAGGCCGCGTCGATGTCGCCCCGCAGCAGGGACGCCGTCACCGACGGCAGATCGCGTCCGTGCCCCAGCGTCAGTTCCCCGGCATGCCCGGCGGCCCGGGCCACCGTCCGCATCGGCGCGTAGAGATGCCCCCAGACGTCGAGCCGCAGAGGGCGGTCCGGTCCGACCGCGGCCGCAACCGCCGACTCGGCCGCGGCCAGGGCCTGACGGGCCGGCGCGAGGAAACGCCGCCCCGCTTCCGTGAGGCCGACCGCCTTGCCTCCGCGCTCGAACAACTCGGTGCCGAGGAGAGATTCGAGCCGCGCGATCCGCTTGGACAGCGCCTGCTGGGAGAGGCCGAGCGTGCCGGCCGCCCGCCCGAAGTGCAGTTCCTCGGCGGCGCGCACGAAGGTCCGCACCTGCGCCATGTCGAGATCCATGGCCTCCCACCCTAGGCGACAACCGAACGTTGTCGGTCCTGCTCGTCCGTTGTTGGATCGCGGAGTGGCCGCGCGGGTTGCATGTCGGCATGCGAAGACTGATTCCCACGGGGGAGGCGGCCCGCCCGGTCGCCTTCGCCGAGGTCCCCCCGCCCGTCCCGGCACCGGACGAGGCACTGGTCAAGGTCGAGGCGTTCGCACCGAACCGGGGCGAGACGTTCCTCCTCGAAGACCCCCGCCCGGGGTTGTTGCCCGGCAAGGACGTCGCGGGGCTCGTGGTGCAGGCCGCGGCCGACGGGTCGGGTCCCGCCATCGGAACCCGCGTGGCCGGACACCCGCCGCACGGTGGCTGGGCCGAGTACGCGGCGGTGCCGACGCACTCCCTCGCACCGCTCCCGGACGGCGTCGACAGCGTCCGGGCGGCGGCCCTGCCCCTCGCCGGCATCACCGCTCTGCGCCTGCTGCGCGCCGCGGGTCCCCTGGCCGGCACGCGGGTGCTGCTGACCGGCGCCTCGGGCGGGGTCGGTCACTACGTCACCGAACTGGCAGTCGCCGCCGGGGCCGAGCCGACCGCGGTGACGGCCACACCGGAGCGCGGCGAACGGCTGGCGGTGCTGGGCGCCGAGGTGGTGCACGAGGTGGCGGCGGCCCAGGGGCCGTTCGACGTCGTACTGGAGTCCACAGGCGGCCCGGATCTGCCGGTGGCCCTGTCCAAGGCCCGCCCGGGCGGCCTGGTCGTCTGGTTCGGCCAGGCGAGCCGCACCCCGGCGACCCTCGACTTCTTCGAACTCCTGGGCGGGCCCGAGCGCGTCACCCTCCGGCACTTCCACTACGCGGGCGCGCCCTACGCCCCCGACCTCAGGACGTTGGTGCGCCTGGTGGAACAGGAGCGGCTGCACCCGGAGATCGGCCGGATCGCCGACTGGGCGGACACCGCCGACACGCTGATCGACCTGCGGCAGCGCCGGATCCGTGGCAAGGCCGTCCTGCTGACCGGAGGAACCCGGTGAACGCCCCCGAGTTCGCCGCCGCCCAGTGGACGCGCGCCACCGGCGCGGGCGTCGACCCCCACGAGTACCGGTGCGTCACCGCCGGCCTCACCTCCGTCGCCGACTGGGGACCGTCCCTCTCCCGCACCGGAGACACCTGCGTCGAGCGGGCGGAGCGGGCTGGATCGTCCGTCTCCGCGGGTGAACACCTCCTGATGGCGGCCCGGTGGTACCACCTCGCCACGCTCGCGCCGTACGCGGAGGCGGACCGTGCCGCCGCCCGGGCGGACCGGGCCCTGAGCCGGGCGCTGACCGTCCTGGAGCCCGATGCGCGGCGCGTCGACGGCGAGGGCTTCACCGGCTGGCTGCGCGGCCCCGCGGACGCCCGCGGCACGGTCGTCGTCGTTCCCGGCCTGGACTCGGCCAAGGAGGAGTTCCTCGGCCTGACGTCCGCGCTGCTGGCCAGGGGGCTCGCGGTCTACGCGATGGACGGCCCCGGTCAGGGCGCCCTCACGGCCACGACCACCCTCACGCCGGACTACGAGCAGGTCGTCGGCCGGGTCCTCGACGCCCTGGGCGTCGCTCGCGCCGGGCTCGTCGGTCTCAGCCTGGGCGGCTACTACGCGGCGCGGACGGCGGCACTGGAACCGCGCGTGGCGGCCGTCGCCACCGTCAGCGGTCCCTTCCGCCTCGACTGGACCCAACTGCCCCGGCCCGTACGGGACATCATGACCGAGCGGGCCGGAGGGGCCGACGCCGCCCGCGCCTTCGCCGACCGGGTGGACCTCACCGGCCTGGCACCGCGCATCACGGCACCCCTGCTGGTCGTGGACGGCGGCCGGGACGTCATCCCCGGCGTGACGAACGGCGAGCCGCTCGCCCGCCTGGCACCGCACGGCACCCACCTGCCGGTGCCGCACGGCGACCACCTGCTCGGCAACGCGCGAGCTGACTGGCTGTTCCCGCTCGCAGACCACATCGCGGAGGCGCTGACGGGAGCGGCGGGATGAGCCGCCCCCGAAAACGCTCCTCGAGCTCCCTGTCGCGTCCCCGGCTTCTCAGGCCGGCCGCAGCCACACCGTCGCCAGCGGCGGCAGGGTCAGGCGGATGCTCGCCGGGCGGCCGTGCCAGGGCTGCGGCTCGGGTTTGACCGGGTCGGGGTGGGTGACGTCGCTGCCGCCGTAGCGGGCCGCGTCGGTGTTGACGGCCTCGTGCCAGGCGGGCACGTCCTCGGGGACGCCCAAGCGGTAGTCCTGGCGGGTGACCGGCGCGAAGTTGGACACCGCCAGCACCGGGACGCCCTCCGGGTCCAGCCGCAGGAACGCGAGGACGTTGTCGTCGGCGGCGTCCCCGACGATCCACTCGAAACCGGCCGGGTCCGTGTCCAGGCGCCACAGCGCCGGGGTCGCCCGGTAGACGGTGTTCAGGTCGCGGACCAGGTCACGCACGCCCCGGTGGTCGGCCTCCGCCCCGTACCCCGGGTCCAGCAGCCACCAGTCGGGGCCGTGCGCCTCGGACCACTCGGCGCCCTGCGCGAACTCCTGTCCCATGAACAGCAGTTGCTTGCCCGGGTGGGCCCACATGAAGCCGAGGTAGGCCCGCACCCCGGCGCGCTGCTGCCACCAGTCGCCCGGCATCTTCGACACCAGGGACCGCTTGCCGTGCACGACCTCGTCGTGCGAGATCGGCAGCACGTAGTTCTCGCTGTAGGCGTACACCATGGAGAAGGTCATCTCCCCGTGGTGGTACTTGCGGTGCACCGGCTCGTGGCTCATGTACTGCAGCGAGTCGTGCATCCAGCCCATGTTCCACTTCAGCCCGAACCCGAGCCCGCCGAAACCGCTCGGGCCCTTGTGGTGGGTGGCCCGGGTGACCCCGTCCCAGGCGGTGGACTCCTCGGCGATGGTGACCACGCCGGGCACCCTGCGGTACACCGTCGCGTTCATCTCCTGCAGGAACGCCACCGCGTCCAGGTTCTCCCGGCCGCCGTGCTCGTTGGGCGTCCACTGGCCCGCCTCGCGCGAGTAGTCCAGGTAGAGCATCGAGGCGACGGCGTCCACGCGCAGGCCGTCGATATGGAACTCCTCGCACCAGTACACGGCGTTCGCCACGAGGAAGTTGCGCACCTCGTTGCGACCGAAGTCGAACTCCAGCGTGCCCCAGTCGGGGTGCGCGGCCCGCAGCGGATCCTCGTGCTCGTACAGCGGGCGGCCGTCGAACTCGGCCAGCGCCCACGCGTCCCGCGGGAAGTGCGCCGGCACCCAGTCCATGAGAACGCCGATGCCGGCCTGGTGCAGCTTGTCGACCAGGTACCGGAAGTCGTCCGGCGTGCCCAGCCGGGCCGTCGGCGCGTAGAAGCCGGTCACCTGATAGCCCCAGGAGCCGCCGAACGGGTGCTCCGCGACCGGCATCAGCTCGACGTGCGTGAATCCCAGGTTCTTCACGTAACCGGGGAGCTGCTCGGCGAGCTGGCGGTACGTCAGGCCCGGTCGCCAGGAGGGCAGGTGGACCTCGTACACCGAGAACGGCGCCTCGTGCGCGGGGACTTCGGCCCGCTGGGCCACCCAGTCGGCGTCACCCCACTCGTACTCCGAGGACGTGATCACCGACGAGGTGGCGGGCGGTACCTCCGTGCGGCGGGCCAGCGGGTCGGCGCGCATCGTCTTCGAGCCGTCGGGGCGGGTGATCTCGAACTTGTACAGCTCGCCCTCGCCGATGTCCGGCAGGAACAGCTCCCACACCCCGGACGAGCCCAGCGACCGCATGACGTGCCCGGTGCCGTCCCAGAAGTTGAAGGTGCCGGCCACGCGGACCCCGCGCGCGTTCGGCGCCCACACCGCGAACCGGGTGCCGGTCACGCCCTCGTGGGTCATCGGATGCGCACCCAGCGCCGTCCACAGCTCCTCGTGCCGGCCCTCGCCGATCAGGTGCAGATCGAGGTCGCCCAGGGTGGGCAGGAAGCGGTAGGCGTCCTCGGTCTCCAGGACCGTGCCCTCGTACTCCACGATCAGCCGGTACGCCGGGACCTCCCGCAGCGGCAGCAGCCCCGAGAAGAACCCTTCCCCGTCGTCGTGCAGCTCGGCTCGCAGCTCCCCGGCGACGACGGTCACCGCCAGGGCGTACGGCCGGAACGCCCGGAAGGCGACGCCGCCGGGCACGGGGTGCGCGCCGAGCACGGAGTGCGGGTCGTGGTGCGTGCCGCCGAGCAGCCGCTCCCGGTCCGCCGCGGCGACGGCGGGCGAGACGGCCACCTCCATCTCCGGCGGGACGACCTGGGCTGCGGTGGAGGCCTTCCCGGCGGTGGTCCTACGGGGGGCGGCTTCCTTGGCGGTCGTCTTCTTCGCCGGCGTCTTCTTCGCCGGAGCCTTCTCAGCGGAAGACTTGGCGGCAGCGGCCTTCGTGGTGGCCCTGGTGAGGGCCTTCGCGGCGGCCTTGGTGGCCGCCGTCTTCGCCGTGGTGGCCTTCTCCGCGGCGGTCTTCGTGACCGCCGTCTTCTTCGCGACCGCCTTCCTCTCGGTCGTCTTCTTCGCGGTCGTCTTCTTCGCGACCGTCTTGCTCGCCGCCGTTTTCTTGACGGCTGTCTGCTCGGCGGCTGCCTTGGTCGCGGCCACCTTCTTGGCGGTGGCCTTCGCCGCGGGCGCCTTCGCGGGAGGCGACTTCTTCGCGACGGCCTTCTTCGCGGCGGTCGTCTTCGCCGGGGCCGCCTTCTTGGCGGTGGTCTTCGCCGCGGGTGACGGTGCAGCGGGCGTCTTCTTGGCTGCTGCCTTCTTCGCGGCCGCCGTCCCCTTCTTTGCCGCTGCCTGTTTGGGCACCGCCGTCTTCTTCGCGGCGCTCTTCTGCTGGGCGGCCGTGGGCTGCTCGGGGATCTTCTCCCCGGCGGTCCCCTTAGGGCGCGAACCGCTGGACTCAGGGCGGGGGGTCACGGGCGGAGCCTCCAGAGCGAGGGGTCGGTCAGGTCAGGTGGCCGGTCGAGGCGAGCCGGTCTATGGCGGCCAGGGGCACCGGCAGCCAGTCGGGGCGGTGCCGGGCCTCGTACACCACCTCGTAGATCGCCTTGTCCGTCTCGTAGGCACGCAGCAGCACCGGGTCGGTGCGCGGATCGCGGCCGGAGGCCTCCGCGTAGCCGGAGCAGTACGCGGAGCGGCAGGTCTCGGCCCAGTCCGGCTGGGGCGGGTCGGCCGAGCGTGCCGCGTAGTCGAAGGACCGCAGCATGCCGGCGACGTCGCGCACCGCCGGCTGCGGCATGCGGCGCTCGGCCAGCGGCCGGGCCGGCTCTCCCTCGAAGTCGATCAGCCGCCACTCGCCGGACGGCGAGCGCAGGCACTGCCCGAGATGCAGATCGCCGTGCACCCGCTGAGCGGTCCAGGTGCGGCCCTCGGCGGCCAGATCGCCCAGCGCCGTGAACGCCGACCGCAGCCCGCGGGCGTACTGCCGCAGCGCGGGCACCGACTGGACGGCCGCGTCCAGCCGCTCGATCATGCCGTCGACCATGAGCTCGAGCTGTGTGTGACCGAGCGTGACGGTCGGCAACGCCCGGGCCAGCGCGGTGTGCACCTCGGCGGTGGCCCGCCCCAGTGCCCGCGCCTCGGCGCCGAAGTCCTCACCCTTGGCCAGCTCGCGCAGCGCCAGCTCCCAGCCGTCGGAGGCGCCCTGCAGGAACGGCTGGAGCACTCCCAGGACGTAGGGCTGGCCGGCGAGGTCCACCGGGCCCGCCGCGACGACCGGGTCCGCCGTGGGGGCGATGTCCGCGACCATCCAGGCCGTCGGCGCCGGCACCCGGGGGCAGTTCTCCCGGGCCAGCGCGAGCGGCAGCTCCAGATCCGGGTTGACCCCGGGCACGATCCGGCGGAGCAGCTTCAGAATGAACGTATCTCCGTAGACGATCGACGAGTTGGACTGCTCGGCGGTCACCACGCGGGGCACCAGCCCGGAGCGGATGTCCTGGCCGGGGTCCCGCTCGAAGCGGAGCCTGCCGACCCGGGCCTGCGCGCGCAGCGCCTCCAGGAGCAGCTCGGCGGGCCGGGTGTCGTGCAGGGCGTCGTAGACGGTCCGGCCGGCGAGCGGTCCCGTCGGCACATGTCCGATGAGCGCGGGCGCCAGCCGAGGCGGCAGCGCCTCGCGCACGCCTATCAGCAGCTGGTAGCAGTCACCGGGGTGACCGGGCGCGCCATGGGTCGGCGCGACGGGCTGATGGGCGCGTACGAGCAGGTGGTACAGCCCCAGCTTGGACGTGGCCGGGAGCAGTTCGGTGGCCTCGACCAGCGTGAACCCGGTGACCGGCCGTCCCTTGCCCGCGAACCAGCGCTGCCGCGGCAGCCATTCCCGCAGCAGCGGATCCAGGGAGACCAGAAGGCCGGGCGGGGTGGTGACGGTGCGTGTGACGGCTTCCGACATGGCGTCGCGTCCTTTCACCCATTTGTGGTGCGCCTCCGAGGCCTGCATCCGGCCCCGGACGGCGCCCCTCCGGCTCACGCGGGTGGGCGGGGTGTTACTGATGCGTGCCCCGGGCGGGGCGGAGGAAACGCCCCGCCGCCGGGGTTTGCGGCCCGTCCCGCGGATCGGGCCTCAACAGGCCTTTTCAGACCTCACACGGTCTCCTTGCGGAGCCTGAACCAGTAGAACCCGTGGCCCCCGAGGGTCAGCAGGTACGGCAGCTCGCCGATGGCCGGGAAGCGGACCCCGCCGAACAGCTCCACAGGGTGCCGCCCCTCGAAGGCGCTCAGGTCCAGCTCGGTGGGCTGCGCGAAACGCGAGAAGTTGTTCACGCACAGCACCAGGTCGTCCTCGTACTCCCGCAGGAATGCCAGCACCGCGGGGTTGGAGGAGGGCAGCTCGGTGTACGAGCCGAGTCCGAAGGCCGGGTTCTGCTTGCGGATCTCGATCATGCGACGGGTCCAGTGCAGCAGCGACGACGGCGAGGCCATGGACGCCTCGACGCTCGTGACCTGGTAGCCGTAGACCGGGTCCATGATCGTGGGCAGGAACAGCCGCCCCGGATCGCACGAGGAGAACCCCGCGTTGCGGTCGGGCGTCCACTGCATCGGCGTGCGCACCGCGTCCCGGTCGCCGAGCCAGATGTTGTCGCCCATGCCGATCTCGTCGCCGTAGTACAGGATCGGCGAGCCCGGCAGCGACAGCAGCAGGGCGGTGAACAGCTCGATCTGGTTGCGGTCGTTGTCCAGCAGGGGCGCGAGCCTGCGGCGGATGCCGATGTTGGCGCGCATGCGGGGGTCCTTGGCGTACTCGGCCCACATGTAGTCGCGCTCTTCGTCGGTGACCATTTCGAGCGTGAGCTCGTCGTGGTTGCGCAGGAAGATGCCCCACTGGCAGTTCGACGGAATCGCCGGGGTCTTCGCCAGGATCTCGGAGACGGGGTAGCGGGATTCCCGGCGTACGGCCATGAAGATGCGCGGCATGACCGGGAAGTGGAACGCCATGTGGCACTCGTCGCCACCGCTCGGGTAGTCGCCGAAGTAGTCGACGACGTCCTCGGGCCACTGGTTGGCCTCCGCCAGCAGCACGGTGTCCGGGTACTGCGCGTCGATCTCCTTGCGGACCCGCTTCAGGAAGTCGTGCGTCTCCGGGAGATTCTCGCAGTTCGTGCCCTCCTGCTGGTACAGGTAGGGCACCGCGTCCAGCCGGAACCCGTCGATGCCCAGGTCCAGCCAGAACTTCAGCGCGGAGATCATCTCCTCCTGCACGGCCGGGTTCTCGTAGTTGAGGTCCGGCTGGTGGGAGAAGAAGCGGTGCCAGTAGTACTGCTTGCGGACCGGGTCGTAGGTCCAGTTGGAGGCCTCGGTGTCGACGAAGATGATCCGCGCGTCCTGGTACTGCTTGTCGTCGTCCGCCCACACGTAGTAGTCGCCGTAGGGCCCGTCGGGGTCCTTGCGCGACTCCTGGAACCACGGGTGCTGGTCGCTGGTGTGGTTCATGACGAAGTCGATGATCACGCGCATGCCACGCTGGTGGGCGGCGTCGACGAACTCCACGAAGTCCGCCAGGTCGCCGAACTCCGGCAGCACCGCCGTGTAGTCGGAGACGTCGTAGCCGCCGTCGCGCAAGGGCGACTTGAAGAACGGTGGCAGCCACAGGCAGTCGACGCCCAGCCACTGGAGGTAGTCGAGCTTCGCGGTCAGACCCTTGAGGTCGCCGACGCCGTCGCCGTTGCTGTCCTGGAACGAGCGGACGAGCACCTCGTAGAAGACGGCGCGCTTGAACCACTCCGGGTCACGGTCCCTGGCAGGAGTGTCCTCGAAGGTGTCCGGAACGGGTTCGTTGACGATCATGTTGTGGGTGACCCTCCGATCTCCGGGGTGGACGGTCGCAGAACCGTGAAGACGTGCGCGGGCCGCCGGCCCGGTTCGAGGCGCACATAGTTGGCCCTGCCCCAGTGGTAGGTCTCGCCGGTGAGCTCGTCGCGCACCGGCACCGACTCGTGCCAGTCCAGGCCGAGTTGCGGCATGTCCAACGAGACCGTGGCCTCCTGGGTGTGGTGGGGGTCGAGGTTGGCGACCACCAGAACCGTGTTCGAACCCTTCCGCTTCGAGTAGGCGATCACCGCCTCCTGGTCGGCGTGGTGGAAGTGCAGGTCGCGCAGCTGCTGGAGGGCCGGGTTCTCCCGCCGGACGGTGTTGAGCCGGGTCAGCAGCGGGACGATGGTGCGGCCCTCGCGTTCGGCGTTCTCCCAGTCGCGGTGGCGGAGCTGGTACT
>NZ_JBIBAF010000023.1:0-103293 GCF_042899705.1 Streptomyces sp. NPDC013187
TGACCGACGCTTTCAACTGACTGCCTCCCCGGCAAGTGCTTGCGCCAGAGGCGCCGGAGCTGTCACCTGATAGGTGGTCACGCTGAAAATGCTCACTGTGAAGCGCCGCTCATTGCCCGTTGCTGCCGCGTTGGCGGCGACGGCAGCACTGCTGTTGACGGCCTGCGTTAGCGGGGACGGCAGTTCGAAGAGCAACGACAAGATCGCAGGGGCCGATGCAGGTGACACAGCGACCTCGGCTTCACCAAGCGCCAGCGAAGCCGGCCCTGCCGACCGGCCCGAGATCACGTTTCCCGAAGGCGTGGAGAACAAGTTCGAGGGTTGGAAGACGGGTGATCCGGTCGAAGACGCAGTGCTGTCCGACGTAACGCAGACGGTGAACGCGGTGGACGATGCGATCCTCCGCGGCGACACGAACTCGGCAACACTCGCGTACTACCGCCAGGGCAAAGCACTCGTGAGCGCGCAGAAATGGGTCCGGGCCTGGCTGGACGAGGACCTGACGTGGACAGGCGTCACGCGCTACTTCGACCCCAAGGTCAAGGTCGCGGACGACGACACGGCTGCGGTGGTCTACTGCGCCGACGAGAGCAAGGCCTTCAACAAGAACCGCAAGACCGGAACGGTGGACAAGTCACCGTCAGACGAGAGCCCGTACGTCACGTACAGCACGCAGCTCAAGAAGAACAGCAAGGGGGTCTGGCAAACCACACAGGTGCTGTCGAAGAGAGGGGACAAGACGTGCGTTCCCTGACTCGCGGCATCACCGCAGTGAGTGCTTGCCTCGTGGCATTCGGAATGACCGCCGGCACAGCAACAGCGAAGGGCTACTGGCGCGTCCGAGGCCGAGGTCGACACGAGCGGCAAGAGGTCCGGAAGCGACCTCGTCTCCATGATCAGGTACACCAGCACCACGGCGGGGGGGGTGGCCCCAAGCAGGGCCACCCCGCCCACCGGACTCGGCAACGGCACGACGGGCCCGAGCCAAGCGAGCCCGAACGAACCGCCGGCACACGCGACGCTCAACACCCCCCACCGCACCAAGTCGAAGCGCCATCAGGCCCCTTGACCGCCCGGCGCTCCCCTCACCGCGGTCTCAGACATGGTCTCCGCCGGTCGAACGGATCACTGCCTGAGCTTCCTTGACCGTCACATCCTGCTCGAACGTGGACAGCCCGTCCGGCAGTCCCGGCTGCCGAGCAGGACCGTCCGGGTCGGCCGAGTCTGTCCAGGTCACCTTCCAGGTGATCGACGCCTTGAAGGGGTAGGTGCCGTTGCCGGACGCCCGGAGATACGTGACGTTGCAGCCAGCACCCTCACTGTCGGCCTTGTAGCCGCCCTTGCCCTTGACCAGGTCATACGTACAGCTCTGCGGGTCGGCGTCGGCCGTACCCGCTTCGACCTTGAGCGCCACGGGTGTGGCCACGGTGGTGGCGGCGAGCTGGACGCCCTTGTAGTCGAGGCTGGCTGTCGTCCACACGCGGTCGAGGTCGCCCTTGAACGCGACCCGCGTACCGAGGTTCACGAGCAGCCGGTCCGCGCGGGGCTGCAACTCCACGGGCGGGCTGGGCAACTTGGTCGAGTTGAAGGCGAGCTCGGAGAGGATCTCGGGCGTCACCTTGTTCGGATCCGGCTGCGGATCGGCGGGCGGGACCCAGATCTCCCAGTTGTCCGTGGTGACGGGACAGGCTTTGCTGAAGTTGTCATCGCGGAACTGGACCTGCCACCACAAACCCTTGTCGCCCTTGTGGTACTTCTCCTTGTCCCGCTTCCGCGCGTAACTCGCGGCGGGTTCCCCCGCGCCTCCGTAGGCGTCCTCGATGAACTTCTCGTACTCCTCCGGCGTGTACATGGGCTCGTACCAGCACACGGGCGGTTCCCAGTCGGCGTCCGAGGAGGTGGCGGACGCGGTGGAGCCGCTGGAGGCCGGGGTGCTCTGGTGGATGCGGATGTGGGCACCGATGGAGCCCTTGCCGGACTCGGCGCCGGCATCGGTGCCGGAGCCCGAGTCGGCACCCGGCTGGTCGGTCTCAGTGGTGCCGCCGTCTCCATCGACCTGGCCGTCACCCGCGTACGCCGGGGAACCGAGGCCCAGCGTCACAATGAGCCCCGCGGCCGCGGCCACGCGGAGAACCGGACGACGGGTCTGCCGAACCGCCTGTGCCTCTACCCCTGGACACACGACGCGTCCCCCTTCTTCCAGCTCTGCTTCTGCACCTGCCAGTCGCCCCGCGAGCCCTTCGCGGCCTGAAGCGTGTACAGGATGAAGTCCTTGTCGCTCGGCTGGGTACGCAGCACTTTCTTCGTGCTGATTTCCTTGCTGTACCCCTTGCTCTGGTCCTCGCAGTAACGGACCGCCGCGGTCTTGCCGTTCGTCACGTCCGTGACCTCGAAGCCGAAGTATCGGTAGTCACCACTGACGGTGAG
Source organism: Streptomyces sp. NPDC013187 (assembly GCF_042899705.1). NCBI lineage: Bacteria > Bacillati > Actinomycetota > Actinomycetes > Kitasatosporales > Streptomycetaceae > Streptomyces > Streptomyces sp. NPDC013187. Next base: position 2,428 of record NZ_JBIBAF010000023.1, read on the forward strand.
CCCGTTCTCCTTGACCGTCGCGATCCGATTGGTCCAGTAAGTGAGGGCCGAGGCCGCAAAGTAGCGGTTCATGTTCGCCGTCTGACCCTTGCCCTTACCGAAGGCCTCCAGACGCGCCTGAGCCGAGTACGCCACGTCTCGCAGGATCGCGTCCTTCGTAGCGTCTCCGGTCTGCTCGTTCTCGACGGCAGCCTTAACATCCGACGGGAAGTCGAATGTCGGCGCGCCTTTCTCCGGCGCGGCGGATGCGGACGGTGACGGCGATTCCTCCCCTCCCCCACCGGCTCCTGCGATCTCGTCGCTGTTCGTTCCGTCGCCCGAATCGCTGCTGCAACCAGCCACAGAGAAGGTGACAGCAGCAAGGAGGCAGGCCGCAGCCACCCTCCGGCGCGTGGTCAGCATGGCGCTCGTCCTCAGAGGTAGATGGTCGGCGTGACAACGGATGATGGCATGAGGGACAGCCGCCGACCGAAACGCCTATCAGGACCGATGCGGTCGTGTGATCTTTGTGGAGACCTCTTCACATTGGAGATCACCCGCGTCGACGAACCTTCACCAGCTTCACCACTTGGAAATGACGCGTCACTTATGCACACCCCCAACTCCACCCGCAAGCGCAGGAATCACCCCACTTCGCCGACAGGCTCTGCCCGACGGACTGCAGAACCCAGCAGATACCGTCGGCGTACCTGGCACACCGTTCTCGTTCCTCGGGGGAGTCTGACATGAGTGCTGGATGGCCCGGGTCGGGACAGACCCTCATCACCCCTGCCCCTCTGGCTCTCGCCACGGGTGCGGCCACGCAAGTCAGGGGAATGCGGCTTCGCGGCGAAGAGCGCTACAGCATCCCGGACGAGCTCGACGGCCGGCCCACAGCACTGCCACGCCGTGCTAGCCGGTCGGCCGCGGCCGACCGGCTAGTGACGCGTCGGCCGGGAAGGCCAAGCCGTCAATCGCTGAGAGCACGGCTCCAGCCCAGAACCACCAGCCCGGCCGGAGAGTAAGCGTGGCGAACGACTCAGATCTCAGGGTGAACGTCGACCTTCTTGTCGAGTCGGAGTCCCGGCTCCGAAAAATCAAGAAAGAGTTCAAGAACCTAGGCAATCATCGCGACGACATGCGCGAGTACTGGGGCAGCGGTGACGTCACAGGAGCCATGGACGAGTTCGTGGATAACTGGGATGACTACCGTGAAAGCCTGCTCACGCATATCGACACCGTCGGCAAGCTGATCAAGGCCACCATCGACGGGTTCACCGGCTTGGATGCCGACTTGGCCAAGGAACTCCGCAAGAAGGAAAAGAAGAAGTGACAACGGCTCCGAAAGCCCGGCCCCGCGACTGGCACCCTCTGGCGGAATCGGACCCGGTCCCAGGAGACCCGGACGAGATACGCTCCGAAGTAAAGCGTATGAAAAGCGTAGCGAGTTCTCTTCGTGAGCAAGCTCGCCTGCTTCGAGGCATCGGGGACGACAACGAGCTCAAGGGCAAGTACGCGGGCGCTCTGCGGGAGGAGTCCGAGGGCCTGGAGAAGAAGCTTCGCGAAGTCGCGGACCGCTACGGAAACGTACACGGCTACCTGACCAGTTGGGCCGGCGAACTGGAGGACTTCCAGATCCAGGCCGACAAGGTTCTCGCGAACGCGAAGAAGGCCCAGGAAGAGGCAGACGCCGATAAGAAGAAGGCTTCCACCAACAAGCCGGGCCCAGGCGAGCCGAGTCCGTCCCCGAGCGGTACGGACCACGACCCTCTCTCGGAGTATCGGCTCCAGCTCATCCGCATCACCTCCGAGCGGGACGAGCGCGCCTCACACTACGCGGACAAGATCCGCGACGAACTCGATGATGCCATCGAGGACAGCTTCTGGGACGATGCGAAGGGATGGCTCCATGACAACGCCGATCTCTTCAAGACCATCGGCGACCTGGTCGGAGACCTGAGCGGCATCCTGGGCATGCTGGCCATCATCACGATGCCCTTCCCGCCCCTGGGAGCAATCTTCGCCACGGCTGCGGTCGTGACCAGCGGTATCGCACTGCTCAGCCATCTTGCGGCGAAGGCAGGCGGCGCCGACGTCAGTTGGTTCAGTATGGGCCTTGAGGCGCTCGGGGCGATTCCGGGCATCGGCGCATTCGCGAAGGGCGTCAAGGTCGCTGATGGCGCCGTCGCGGCTACGCGTGCGACGCAACTCGGCAGAGGGTTTCGTGGCGTCACAACGATCGAGCGGAACATCGTCGGGGTCGGCGATAATGTCGCGGGAGCTGTGAGCCGCACGATCAAGGGCAAGACCATCGGCCTGTGGGGCCTGAAGCACGGCGGTCTCATCAAGGCCGAGGGCCTCATGGGCAGGATGACGCTGGTGGCCGAGCAGACTGTTCACAACGGCCAATGGCTCGGAACCCGTGGACTCAAATTGGCCAGCGGCAACCGCTGGGCCATCGACCCGATGAGCAACCTGGGTCGCGGAATCGACGCCGGCATCAAGATCGCTCCCAAGCTGGTGTCGATCCCTACACATGTCGGCGATCTCATCAACCCTGGCGACCGCTTCCAGGAATCGGTCGCATCCTGACGAGGACGGAACCCCTGTGAACTGGCACCCGGACCCCGGTGAGAAGGAACTGGCACGCTATCCGGTCTCATTCGCGACCGGAACGGCCGCGTCCGTAGAGGGACGACGCTCCTTCCGTGACCGCCTGCGAAACGACATCGAGGCAGAGTTGCCCGGCTGGCCGGAGGGGAGCACCTTCGCGGTTCGCCGCCTACCCGGCCGAATCGGCGTGTATGTGCGAACTGCGGTAACAGGCGTCTTCGCTGTGGCTGGCGGTATCCTCTCCGACCTCCTAGGCGGAAGCACGACCAATCCCGAGCCGGGACGCGGAAAACTGGAAGAGCGGGAAAACGAGATCGACGATTTCCCTGTCATGTGGGCCGACGCCGGCGATACCGCCCGTGGACTGCCATGGCAGCTTGATCCTTCCAGGCGCCCGCACGGATATGTCACCGAGATCGTGCTGACCACTCGGCGTCTGCTTGTGGTCGGGGACAGCAAGGCGCTGTGGGAGGCTCCGCGGGAGGACATCGCTGAAGCGGCTCCCAAGGCATTCAGCATCAGCCGTAAGGACTTTCGGATCACCTTTCAGGATGGTTCATGGTCACGGCTGACGACGAACGTCTCGGCTCACACCACCGAGCTGGTCGGACTGCTGACAGGAAGCCACCGTCGACTGTCCGAGAGTGACCTCTCAGCAGAGCAACGCGAACGACTCTCCGACTTCGCCGCCTCCCTGTCCTCCGATGACCCGAACACTGTCATCACGCGGTTGCCGAGCGGACTGGTACGGGTGCAATCCACAGGTCCGGGCCAAGGACGGAACGGCGTCTCCGAGTCACGGGGCTTCGTTATGGACGAAGCCGGCCAGGACGCGACACCCGCCCCCGGAGACATCGAACCCAGCAAGGCGTGAACGTGAGCACCAACAACCCGAAGTCCTCCGGGATCCCGACCGTCATCGACGACCCGGCCATTCCTCCCCTGCAGTTCGTCGCCCCGGAGGGCTTCCACGCCCTGCCCGTCGACGCGGACTCGGACACCCGGATATCGGCCGCCACCGAGTTCACTCGTGAACTCTTCCCCGACGGCGATGCCCATCTCTGGGAGTCGGCGGCGCCCTTCTACGCCGGACTCACTGAAGTCTTCGCAGACTCCGGGTTGGCCTACTCGGCCATGGGCGTCTTCGGCGACGGCAACGGCGGCGTCGTGCACTTCTCCTTCACCGTGGGCGCGATCGTGTCGCCGTACGCGACGAGAGACGAGGCCACTGAGGCGATCGGGCGGTCCCTCGGCCGAGACCCGGGGAACGACAGCCGCCGCATCACCCTGCCTTGTGGACCGGCCGTATCGAACATCAGCGTTCGCGAGATCACAGTTGGTGCGGAGCTCACCGCGACGGGCGACGAAGCAAAGCTTCTCACGGGCCAGATCCAGGTGTTCGTGCCCTTCCCGGATGCCCCCTTCATCGCAGTTTTCACGCTGGACACCGCCGCCATGGAGTACTGGGGAGAAATCTGCGACATGACGGCTGCGGTTCTGGAAACCGTGTCCTTCGGGTCATCGCCCGGGAACACGGCTGCAGATATCATGGTGAGTTGAGATTCAGTGCATTCTGCGCGCCGCCCAAGAATGTAGGTCTGGAAGAACGAGGGACAAGTCTGCTCGTCGCGAGCGAACCACAGACCGCCCTGGCCAACCTTGCCCCGCTCCTAGACCGTCCTCCTAGTCAGCGCCCTGCTTAGCAGGTGGCGATCGCGTGGGATGCCCGCCGCGCACCTTGAGGCGCCGGTGCCTCGACCGTCGGCGAGAGCCAACTAACTCGTCGAGGACGTATATGAATTCGGCGGCGGCACGGGCTATGGCATCAAGCAGATCGTCAAGCTCTACGGAAATAGGGCGGCCTCTAGCCAAAAACGTCAGCACCGCATCCCAAACCGTAGCGCTGCTTCCAACGGCCCGCTCTCGGCCAAACCATCCCAAATGCCGCAACGGCTGACCGCGCGCCGTGACATCGATCTGCCTCCTACCGCTGCGCTTCCCACCGCGCAACCTCATCCTCGGGACAGCCCAGCCGTGTGCAGGAGGACCACGGCCAACGAGGGCCGAGGGACAGCCGTGGATAGCCTGTCAGCTTGTCGGCTATCGGCCTGGGGCCAGCACCCTCAGACCTCAGCCGATGTCGTCGGCTGAGCGACCGTACGGAGCGAGGTCGCTGATTCGATCTAAAAAGGGAAATCAAAAGGGAAGGCTTCACGCCATGGGACAATCCGCCAAACCACGACGCCGCCGGGCCTCCGCATCGGCACTGAACTATGACCGGAAGGCGGGAAGAAGGGGCCCGCGCAGGAACAAGTCGAACAGCAGTGAAGTTTCCGCTTCCGGCTGCGCGATCGGCTTGGGGATTGCCGGTCTCATCGTCCTCCTAGCCACCCTTGACATGCTCTGGGGCGACGACACGTGGCAGTGGGCCGCCGAGGGATGGCCGGGCGGTGCCTACGGTTTCGCTGCGCTCGTCGGCACAGGCGGACCATGCCTCGTAGTGCTGTCGGCCCTGTGCCTGAGGCACATGAAATGGAAGTCCTGGAGGGCGCATCCAGTGCGTACCCTGACCAACACTATGGTGGGCGCCTCGGCCATGGCGGCACTCGTGCCGTGGGCGAGCCTGGTCTACAACGCCCAGGACACTGGGAAGTGGGGCCGTGGGGCAGCCTCTTCTCCCAGCTGGGTGTTCAGCAACTACCCATGGCTATGGGCCGTCGGCCTTCTTACCTCTTTGGCCACCACCTGTGTGATCGTCTGGCTGTGCGTTACCTACTATCGCCGCCACAAGCCAGCAGCTGAACCTGAGGCCCGTCGTAGCCTTGACCAGGGGCACACGTCGACATGAACATCAGCACATAGGGCGCCGCCAACCGCTGCTACATCCAGTGCAGAGTGCCGGCCACCGTGTCGAAGAGGTGAACCATCTGATCCGCCAGGGGATCCATGGGGGTCGAAAAGTTCAGCATCAGCCAGCGCCTGGCGGTCGGGATCGGCACGTAGTAAGTAAGTGTCGTGACCGGAAGCGTATTACCCATCTGACTATCAGGATTCGGCGCATCACGGCGGCGCACTCGTACTGCGTCGCCCGCTGCTTCAAGCCTTTTTACGCCTAGTTCGGCATTTTCCCCGGGCCACCGGTCGGCTAGGTGTGCAGCCAACTCATCCGCGTTTGAGCACGCGGACCATTCGGCCGTGGCAGGGACACTGATGAGCAAGGAGGAAGCCAACGGCACAGGCCCAGCAGTGAGCAATGAGAGGTAGAGCTGTGTGCCACCGATTCCGTATGCCCTCTTGGCCCTCTTCTGCAGATCGGTCATCAGCTCTCGCTTGAGGTGCGGCGCATTGTCCACGCCTCGAAACTGCAGGTCGACCAAGGCGAGGATGCTTTGATCACGCTCCTCTGGATCGAGGGAGATCTCAAACCATCCGTCAGGAACGAGCAGATTGTAGTCCGTCGGAGGCGAAGAAAAGTCGTCGGCAGTCTTCACATGCGTCCCAATCAGTCGGTTGAGCCCATCTCGGCCCCCTCGGGGCCCCGTGGCACTTGCCTCATCGTGGAAACCAACTCATCGGTCAGCCGGACGATTTCCTCGGACTCATTCATGCTCCGCCAGGTAACGGTGACCACAACTACGTATCCCACATCCGGGGGAAACACCGCATATTTGATGAACTCGGTCAGCTGAGACCCAAACCCCAAGATGCGTTTGGACTTCAGCATGGCTTGGACCCGAACGGCAGGGCCAGCGTCCAGGTCCAGGTATCGGACATTCGGATCGCCGACCACCTTGGCGTTCGACCAGTCCAGAAGAAGTGGCGTGATCTCTGCCGCAGTCGGCCTGGGAGCATCCTCATCTGCGTACGAGTCAACTCGTAGATCGGCGATTCCGACTCCACCACGAGTGTAGTAGGCAGCCGCCAAATCAGGCTGATCCGTATTGAGAGAAAGTGCTCTATCCACCAGATCCTTCAGCAAGTCACGGTCATTCACTGTCCGCTCAAGGGGATTGAAACGTTCGAGGGCCGCACCGGCCACTCCAAGCGCCTCAGCATGGATCCGATTCTCCAGAAACAGGTCGACCCATCCTGGCTGGAAATCAAACCGGGTTTCGTAGTCGTCGACCGACGAGCCTACTTCGTGAGCGTCCACCACCGCTTCCTCTCAATCCAAGAATGGGTTCAGGTTGCTATCCAATGCCATCCCTACGGACGTGACTCCTGCACCTACCAAGGAGAGTCCGGTGGCATTGCGTGAGATTTTATTGACGGCACCAAGACTGTCCAAGCCTTGGGATGCAAATTTAATATCCTTCAGATCAGAGGCAACGCCCGGATCCGCCATAGAGAGGGACCGTCCGATACCTAGCAGAGCATTGCCGTCACCGCGGATTACCGTCTTGCTCCATGCCGCCTGATAGTTGCCGCCGAAGGGATTCAGCGCTCTAAGATTTTCGCCCCAAGCCTTCGAGAAGGGCTCAGTGAAGGGCTCGATCATAGACTTACGCCACTCTCCAGGCTCCAGTTTGAAGGTGCCCATCTTATTCTCGAACTTTTCCCTGAGGGTCGTCGCCGTAGATCCCGCAACCTTATTTATCGCCTTTACTGCCCGACGTCGCTGGCTCGGGGTATTCGCGGCGCTCGCCTTGTCCATCGACTTAATGGCTCGCTGGACGTATTTCCCGGCAATCTTTGCGAAGGCCTTCCCGACGCCCATCATGGCAAGACCGAGGACAGTGAACGCAAGATCCTTCAACCCCTTGTCGCCGCGAACGACCTGGATTATAGTGGCAACGGTGCTCACCAAGGTCAGGATGGTGGCTACTGCTCCGAGAACGCCGGCCAGCGCTTGCCCGATGACGGGAATCCAACCGACTGCAAGGGCTGCGACACCGAAGTAGGTGGCATATTCTTCCGCCCATGATCCGATGTCGTCGACCCACTTGTCGAACTTATCCCAGAAGCCGTCCTTCAGTGAATCATCACTGATGACAGCCTCGATTGCATCGGATGCCCGCTTGGCCGCTTTATCGCGGATCTCCTTGGCTTGAGAAAGCTTCTCCTGTGCGGCAGCGATCTCGTCTCCGGCAGCACCCCGCTGCTCCTCAAATTTCTTTTTTTCGTCTTTACCTTTATCCGAGGAGCTGTCCAGACTACGCTGGGCCGCATCCTTGCGATCCTCCGCTTCCTTGGCATCTCTGAGAGCAGCGTCCGCGATCCGCTGAGCCCGATTCAGGTCCGTCGCATAATTCGACGGCTTTGCATGAAGCTGATCCTGATATCCGCCGCTAACCTCCGCCACTCGGGTGCCGAGCGCATCCGCCGCAGTTTCGTATCGTTTCAATGCCGCTTCGAGCTTACCGACATTACCTTTTGCCTTCTGCCGGAACTCCTTACCTGCTTCGCTGTCCCAGGAGTCGACTCGAGAGACAGCTTTGAGGCTACGGATCTGCCGCTCCAACTCATCGGCTGTTTTCCGGAGTTGTCGTCCCAGCGCTGCTACCCGATCAGGATCACCGGGGACCGGGTCGCCGTCTGCGATGGGATGCCAATCGCGAGGTCTCCCTGCCATACCTACCTCCCCCTCGGCGACTTCTTGGATCCCTTGGAACCGCGGATAGCCTCTGCCAACTGGTGATCGATGTCCTCGTAGGCTTTGGCCGCCCCTTTGGCGATCTTGGCCAATGCCTTGACTTCCTCAGTCAATTTCTCGCGACTGATTTCCCAGTTTTCGGCGAATTCCTCAAATTTATCGGCTAGACCGCCATGCCCGAAGTCCTCCCCGTATGTTCCACTGAGGTTCTCCAGGCCTTCAAAAGCCTTCCTCACATTGCTGAGTCCGGTTCCCATCTCTCTGATCACATCGAGATCAGCACGAGTGTGCCCACCCTGACCAGACACGGCTCCCCCACTATGCAGCATTCTCCGGAGCATCAAATTTGGACGGTTGCGGTGGGGCGCGGAGCCTCACTGCAACCGTCCAAGGACCTCTAGCGGAAGGTCACTTCCGAGCCTGCTTGGCCAGCTCCTCGTCGATCTGCTCGAACTTGTCCGCAGCCATGGTCAGGTAGTCACCCATGCCGTCCAGACCGTCCAGCGTGTCCTTCATGCCGCGCACGAACTCGTCGAAGTTCTCGTCGAACGCCTTCGACGAGCTCTTCGTGACGTAGCCGCCCTGCACAAGGTTGTTGATGTACTTCTTCAGGCCCTCGAGCTTCTCCTGAAGCTTTTCCTTCTCCTTCACGACATGCTTGGCTGCATCCCGCATGTCCTGATATGTGACATCAAGGTCCTTGGCCATGAAGCCGCTCCCTCTCGCAACGCCGCAGGGCCAACCCCCGTGGCTTCCCTGTTTGCGGACTCGTCGGCCCTGAAGCCGAGTTGCCGGTCGCGCGTGGCACCCGGTGTGATCGTCCGCTCTTGCGTCAGCAGCTTACGGGGGAGGCCTGTGGTGCCCCATACCCGCCTTGTGAACGAGCCGTCATGAAAGCGTGTACGGCGTTGCCATCGGGAACATCACGGCCTCCCCATTGCCCCGCCGTCACACCGAACGGATATCGTCCCTGTACCACTGGGACCCGCGTGACTGAAGCGAGCGAGCAGGACGGCGAGCAGCACAGCAAGCGATCAGCACCGCGGCGACCAGCGACAGACACCACAGCGGCCACAACGGCCCAGTGGCACGGGGAGGACAAGTCGTGCGCCTGACTCTGACCGTCGTCGACCCGTACGGCGGTGGCACCGCCGACGTCGTGCTCGATGCCGATCCTGAGTCCACCGTGGGGGACATCGCGCAGGAGCTGGCCAAGCAGGTGGGGCACAGCGGGGCGCAGGTCATCCCGCTCGGGCAGCACCGGCACGCGCCGGCCAACAACGCGCCCCTCGTGTACGTGGACGGGTACGCCGTCGATCCCGGCGCCACTGTCGTGGGGTCGCCGCTGCGCGAAGGCGCCGTCGTCAGTTTGCAGGATCCGTCCGGGTGTCTGCCGGGTGAGCCCACCGGGCTCGTCGAGTTGCGGGTCGTCGGCGGGCCCGCCGCCGGGTTCGTGCACCGGCTCGGGGTCGGGCGGTACGACATCGGCAGCGGGGCGGCGTCGTACGTCCGTATCGACGATCCCGAGGTCGACGCCCGGGCCCTCACCCTCTCCGTCGCCACCGACGGCACCTGCCAGGTCGCCGTGCACATGGACAAGGAGCACGTCACCCTCGACGGCGCCTCCCTCGCGGAGGACAAGGACAAGGACAAGGACAAGGACAAGGGCGAGCCCGGCGGCAAGAAGCGCGGCAGGAAGAAGAGCCCGGAGAAGAAGGAAGAGAAGAAGGACGGCCCCGTCGAGTGGCCCCTCGGCGCTCAGATCGGCGTCGGCAACACCCTTCTCGAACTGACCCGTTACACACCCCCGAACGCCGCCCTCAAGTGGTCCGACGACGGCGTGGGCCTCGACTACAACCGGCCCCCGCGGCTGCGTCCGCCCGAGCGGCAGACCAACTTCCGGCTTCCCTCGTCGCCACGCGAGTACGAGGCCAGACCGCTGCCCTGGCTGATGGCGCTGACGCCGCTCGTCGGTGCCGTCGTGTCGGTGATGATCTTCCAGCGCTGGTACTACCTGATCATGGCGGCCCTCAGCCCGGTCCTGCTCTTCGCCAACTACTACAACGACAAGAAGCACGGGCGTAAGTCGCACGCCAAGCAGGTCCAGGAGTACGAGGAGCAGAAGGAGCGGATCGAGAAGGACGCCCAGGACGCGCTCGTCGCCGAGCGGAACGACCGGCGGCAGGCCATCCCCGACCCGGCGACCGTGCTCGCCCTCGGGACCGGGCCCCGTACCCGCCTGTGGGAGCGGCGGCGGACCGACCGCGATCACCTCCTGATCCGTTTCGGGACCGGGCAGTTGCCCTCCGAGGTGGTGCTCGACGACCCCGAGCAGGACGACCACCGCCGCCAGGTGACCTGGAAGATCGAGGACGCCCCGGTCGCGCTGCACCTGCGCACCCTCGGTGTCGTCGGTATGGCCGGGCCCGGGGACTCCGCCCGGGCCCTCGGGCGCTGGGCCGTCGCGCAGACCGCGGCGCTGCACAGCCCGATGGACGTGCAGTTCTACGTGCTGAGCGACAACGCCGCGCGGGAGTCCTGGGACTGGGTGCGCTGGCTGCCGCACGCCCGGCCGTCCGGCGGGCAGGACGTCAACGCGCTCATCGGGACCGACGCCGAGACCGTCGGCGCCCGCATCGGCGAACTGACGCAGATCCTCGACGCGCGCAAGAAGGCCGCCGAGGAGAACAAGTCGCAGGGCAATTCGAGCTTCAGCGATCCCGACATCGTGGTGGTGTGGGACGGGTCGCGGCGGCTGCGGTCCCTTCCCGGCGTCGTACGGCTGCTGCGCGAGGGGCCGTCCGTGTCCATGTTCGCGATCTGCCTGGACGCCGAGGAGCGGTTCCTGCCCGGTGAGTGCCAGGCGTACGTCGTGGCCGAGCCGAAGGCCGAGGAGTACCAGCCGGCCGCCCAGCAGGTGCAGCAGCAGTCCCAGCAGGCCGCCGGCGCCTTCCCCTCTTTCCAGGCCTGGCACACCGCCGCGCAGCAGCCCGAACAGGCCGAGCGCAGCGAGAAGTTGAGGCTGCGCGTGGAGGAGGCCGGGGCGGAGCGCCTGAAGGACGTGCGGCCCGACTTCGTCTCCGCCGCCTGGTGTCTGCGGCTGGCCCGGTCGCTGTCGCCGCTGCGGGACATCAGCGGCGAGACCGAGGACTCGGCGCTGCCCGGGTCGAGCCGGCTGCTGGACGTGCTCCAGCTGGAGCCGCCGACCAGTGACGCGATCGTGGCCCGGTGGCGGATGGGCGGGCAGTCGACGCTGGCCGTCATCGGTGAGTCGTACGACGGGCCGTTCGGCATCGACATCCGCAAGGACGGGCCGCACGGTCTGATCGCCGGTACGACCGGTTCGGGCAAGTCGGAGCTGCTGCAGACCATCGTGGCGGCGCTGGCGGTGGCGAACACGCCCGAGAACATGACGTTCGTGCTGGTCGACTACAAGGGCGGCGCCGCGTTCAAGGACTGTGTGCATCTGCCGCACACGGTCGGCATGGTGACCGACCTCGACGCCCATCTGGTGGAGCGCGCGCTGGAGTCGCTGGGCGCGGAGCTGCACCGGCGCGAACACATCCTGGCCGCCGCCGACGCCAAGGACATCGAGGACTACCAGGACCTGGTGCGCCGCGACCCGTCGTCGCACCGGCCGGTGCCCCGGCTGCTCATCGTGATCGACGAGTTCGCCTCGATGGTGCGTGACCTGCCGGACTTCGTCACCGGTCTCGTGAACATCGCCCAGCGTGGTCGTTCCCTCGGCATCCACCTGCTGCTGGCGACGCAGCGGCCGTCCGGTGTCGTGTCGCCCGAGATCCGCGCCAACACCAACCTCCGTATCGCGCTGCGGGTGACGGACGGCGGCGAGTCGTCGGACGTCATCGACTCGCCCGAGGCCGGGCACATCTCCAAGAACACCCCGGGTCGCGCGTACGCCCGGCTCGGGCACGCCTCCCTGGTGCCGTTCCAGTCCGGCCGCGTCGGCGGCCGTCGGCCGGGCGCCGCCGACCCTGCCGTGCTGATGCCCTGGGTGGGCCCGCTGACCTGGGAGGACCTGGGCCGGGCGGCCCTGGTCAAGCCCAAGGCGGAGTCCCGTGAGGACGAGGAGATCACCGACCTGAAGGTCCTCGTCGACACCATCCGCGACGCCAACAGTTCCCTCGGCATCCCGCCGCAGCACAGCCCGTGGCTGCCCGCCCTGGACGAGACGCTGCTGCTGGACGAGATCGAGCTGCCGGTGTTCGCCGGGGGCCCGGGCAAGCTGCCGCCGGCGCCGTACGGCATCGAGGACCTGCCCGCGAGCCAGTCGCGCCGCCCGGTCGCCGTGGACTTCTCCTCCTTCGGCCACCTGATGATCGGCGGCGCCCCGCGCAGCGGCCGCTCCCAGGTGCTGCGCACCCTCGCGGGCTCCATCGCCCGTACGCACTCGGTCGCCGACGTGCACCTCTACGGCATCGACTGCGGCAACGGCGCGCTCAACGCGCTGACGCGGCTGCCGCACTGCGGCGCGGTCGTGAGCCGTAACCAGACCGAGCGGGTCGTGCGGCTGGTCAACCGGCTCAAGAACGAGATGAGCCGCCGCCAGGACGTGCTCGCGGACAAGGGCTTCGCGGACATCGGCGAGCAGCGGGCCTCGGTCGCCGAGGACGAGCGGCTGCCGCACATCGTGGTGCTGCTGGACCGCTGGGAGGGCTGGGTGCCCACCCTCGGCGAGGTCGACCACGGGTCGCTGACCGACGAGTTGCAGACGATGATGCGCGAGGGCGCGAGCGTCGGCATCCACCTGGTCCTGACGGGTGACCGCACCCTGCTGGTGGGCCGGATCGCGACGCTCACCGAGGACAAGTACGGTCTGCGGCTCGCCGACCGCAGCGACTTCTCGGTGCTGGGCATCCCGGCGCGGAAGGTGCCGGAGGAGATTCCGCCGGGGCGTGCGTTCCGCAACGAGTTCGGTACGGAGACGCAGTTCGCGCTGCTCGCGCCTGACACGACCGGTCAGGGGCAGGCCGCGGCGCTGGCGGCGATCGGTGAGGCGGCCACGGCCCGGGACGCCTCCGTCCCGCGCTCACGCCGTCCCTTCCGGGTGGACAGCCTGCCCAGCCGCATCTCCTTCCCGGAGGCGTGGGAGATGCGCGACCCGGACGCGTCCCGCTCGCGGCTGTTCGGTCTTGCGGGTATCGGCGGCGACGAGATCGTCGGCTTCGGCCCCGATCTGGCAGAGGGCGTACCGGCGTTCGTCATCGCGGGTCCGGCCAAGTCGGGCCGCTCGACGGTCCTGCTGAACTTCGCCCACTCGTTCCTGTCCCAGGGCACGCGCCTGGTCATCGCGGCCCCGCGCCAGTCCCCGCTCCGCGGGCTCGACGGCACGGACGGCGTGCTGAAGGTCTTCACCGGTGACGACATCGACGAGGACGAGTTCGAGGAGCTGATCGACCAGGCGTCCCTGGAGGAGCCGATCGCGGTCCTGGTCGACGACGGCGAGATCCTGGAGGACTGCGACGCCGAGAGCCAGATGAAGAAGCTGGTCTCGCGCGGCGCCGAACGCGGGCTCGCGCTCGTCATCGCCGGTGACGAGGAGGACGTGTGCAGCGGCTTCTCGGGCTGGCAGGTCGACGCGAAGAAGGCCCGCCGCGGCATCCTGCTCTCCCCCCAGGAGTCCTCCAGCGGCGACCTCATCGGCGTCCGCCTCAACCGCGGCATGGTCGGCGGCCAGGTCGCCCCCGGCAAGGGCATGCTCCACCTCGGCGACGGGGAGCTGCGCACGGTCGTCATCCCGGGGTGAGACGGCGAGCAGGGGCAGCCGTCCGAGGAGGGGCGGCTGCCCGGGCTGCCCCACCCTCGACATCCGAGCCTGCGGCCGCCCCGACTCCACGCTCTCCGACCGGTACTGAAGGTCATCTCCCACCGGCTTGAGCTGCACGGTCGTCTTCGCGGGGTTGCAGCCGCTGTGGTTGGTCTTCGCGCCGACCGACGTCGCGACGAGCTCCTTCTTCGTCACCTGCTTCAGGGTGAGTACGTCGACGCAGACCCCGCCGCTCTGCTCCGTCTGGCGGAGCTTGCCCGACTCCCGTCCGACGGCGGCCTCTTCGACGGTGACCCGGAACGTGCCGAGGGGGAGTCTGCCGTCGAGGGCGACGCCCTGGCCCTCCCAGGTACCGAGGTACGCGGCGGGCACCGAACCGAACGGGGCGGAGCCCGCGCCTTGCCCGGGCGGCGCCCGGAGGTCGGGGCGGTGTCCTGCGGCTGATCGCCGTCCCGGGCGGAGCTCGAGTACGGCGGCGCCATGGGGTGCCGGTGTCCCGGGGCGGAGCTCGGGTACGGCTGCGCCATGAGGTGCCAGGGCGTGCCGGGCTACGGCGGCCTCGATCGCGTCCTGGTTGCGGTCGCCCAGCTCCGCCCGCAGCGCCCCCTGCGCCCCTGCCGTCGCAGACGTAGCAGGAGGTACAGGAGGTACATGAGGTGCTGGGGGCGCAGTGGGTGCAGTGGGCGCAGTGGGTGCAGTGGGTACCGGGGATGCAGGCGCGGTGGGCGACTGCACCAGAGGCGGTGGTCCGAACGTCCCGAGCGCCTCTCCCCCGACCGCTTGCGACTCCCCCACCGAAGGGCTTGCTGAAGCCGACGGGCCCCGAGGAATCCCCGGTTCCCGGCCCCAGCCCCAGCCCCAGCCCCGGCCCCAGTCCCGGCCCCGACCCCGGCCCCGGCCGAAGCCTCAGCCCCGGGCCCAGCCCCGGCCCCGCCCCGTCACCTCCAGATTCAGCAGCTGCACAGCGCTGCGGCTCACCTGCTCCACCAGCACCCCGGGCAGCCATCCGCCCGCTCGTACGGTGTGGGCCGGCAGGGGTCCGGTGTCGGCGAGCGCGGCCGACAGCGACGGGCCGACCGCGTACGCCGTCGCCACCCACGGCACCCGTGCCCCCGGTTCGGCGTCCAGGAGGGTGTCGGCCAGGCGCCGCCCACCCGGCGCGCGGCCTCGACCTCGACCCCGCGGCGATGGGGGCCCCTGCTCGAGCGCAGCCGAGAGCTTGGGGGAGGGCCCCGGTCTCGGTGCGCCTGCGCTCTCCAGCGGAGCAGTGCGGGAGCACCGCCCGGCTCACGGCTGGAGCAGGTCCACCTTCACGTCCGCCGGGAAACCGGTCGTCGGGCCGACCCGCCGTGCGAACTCGGCGACCGCGGCCAGCTGCGGGTCGCCGAAGCGGAAGTCGAGGGTCGTGAAGTAGCGGGCCAGGGTCTCCTCGTCGAAGGCCTCCCAGCGGGCGGCCTGCTCGGCGACCTTGCCGACCTCCTCCAGGGAGAGGTTGCGGGAGTCGAGGAAGGCCTCGTGCACCCGGCGGGTGATGACCGGCTCGCGCTCCAGGTAGTCGCGGCGGGCCGCCCAGACCGCGAAGACGAACGGCAGGCCCGTCCACTCCTTCCACAGCGCGCCCAGGTCGTGCACCTCCAGGCCGAAGCGCGGCCCGTCGAGCATGTTCGCGCGCAGTGCCGCGTCGCCGATGAGGACGGCGGCGTCGGCCTCCTGCATCATCAGGCTGAGGTCGGGCGGGCAGGTGTAGTAGTCCGGCTGGACGCCGTAGCGCTCGGCGAGGAGCAGCTGGGCGAGGCGGACGGAGGTGCGGGAGGTCGACCCGAGGGCGACGCGGGCGCCGTCCAGCCGGTCCAGCGGGACCTGCGAGACGATCACGCAGGACATGACCGGGCCGTCGCAGCCGACGGCGATGTCGGGGAAGGCGACCAGGTCGTCGGCGTGCCGGAGGAACTCGACGAGGGTGATCGGACCGATGTCGAGTTCGCCCTGCACCAGCTTCTCGCTGAGCTTCTCGGGGGTGTCCTTGGAGAGCTCGAAGTCGAGGAGCGTGCCCGTTCTCGCGAGCCCCCAGTACAGGGGCAGGCAGTTCAGGAACTGGATGTGGCCGACGCGCGGCCGGGTGCGAGGATTGTCCACATCGTGAGGCTAGCCCTCATGGCGTACGGACCGGCGCGCGACCCCGCCGTCGGGGTGCGAGCCCGTAGCGGGCGCCCCCTCCGCCAGTCGGCGGGGGGTTGTTCAAACATTCGGGTGACGTGATCTTGACCCCTATTGCATTCCGGAGCCTGCGTGCTAGGCTCGTCGCAAGTTGCAGTTTGGTTTCCCTTGCAGTACAGAGCCTGCGGAGCATGTGACCGCGGGCTCTCGTCATTCTCAGACATATGCACTTGTGCGGAATTCATCTTCACACTTGCTGGTTCTGGAGCAGGGCAACCCTTTTGAAGCCCAAGGAGGGCTTATGGCTACCGGAACCGTGAAGTGGTTCAACGCCGAAAAGGGCTTTGGTTTCATCGCCCAGGAGGGCGGCGGCCCCGACGTCTTCGTCCACTACTCCGCGATCAACGCGAGCGGCTTCCGCTCGCTCGAGGAGAACCAGCAGGTGTCTTTCGACGTCACGCAGGGTCCGAAGGGCCCGCAGGCTGAGAACGTCACGCCGGTCTGATTTGTAGTACCCAAGGAGCCCCGCGCCGCAAGGCGACGGGGCTCCTGCCCTTTCGGGGCCCTTCCGCCCGATGAATTCCAGGTGAATTCCGGCCGTGGGACGATGGGCGGACGCAGAATGATCAGGAGAACAGCGGGGAGGACGGCGGCACACCCGCCGACAAGGCCATGGCCACAGGCCTGTCGGTCGGCCTGTCCCTCGGCACGGCCATAGGGATCGTGCTCGGCATGACCGTCTTGGACAACCTCGCCCTGGGCCTGGCCCTGGGCCTCGGGTTCGGCACGGCGATCGGAGCGGGTGTGGGTATCGGCGCCCGGAGGAACCGCCTCTGAGAGACGGCGCCGCGCTAGGGTCTCCGACCATGACCGACACGGCTGACTTCGTGACCGAGACCCGCGTGTTCTACGACACCGTGGCCGAGGAGTACGCCGCGCACTTCGCTGACCTGCGGCCCGGGTCGCCACTCGACCGGGGCGTGCTCCACGGTTTCGCGGAGCTCGTGGGTGAGGGCGGCGAGGTCGCGGACCTGGGGTGCGGGCCCGGGCGGGTGACGGCGTACCTGGCGTCCCAGGGGCTGTCGGTGTTCGGGCTCGACCTGTCGGAGTCGATGCTCACGATCGCCCGCCGCGAGCACCCGGGTCTGCGGTTCGTGAAGGGCTCGATGCTGGAGCTGGACCTGCCGGACGGCTCGCTCGACGGTGTCGTGGCCTGGTACTCGATCATCCACACGCCCGACGAGCACCTCCCCACCCTCCTGGCCGGTTTCCACCGCGTCCTGCGCCCCGGCGGCCATCTGCTCCTCGGCTTCCAGTGCGGTGACGAGCCCCGCCGCTACGAGGAGGCCTTCGGGCACCAGGCGTCCCTGACCTTCCGACGGCGCCGGCCGGAGCGCATCGCCGCCCTGCTGAGCGGCGCCGGCTTCACCGTCCGCGCCACGACGGTACGGGAGCCCGACGAGGCACAGGGCGAGCCCGTCGCCCAGGCGAGCCTCGTGGCCCGCAAGCCGGTGGAGTAAGCCGGTGGAGTAAGCCGCCCGGCGCATCGCCGCAGCCCCACGCGCGACGCCCCGGGCGGCTCCGTGACCGGCCATGGATGCCCCCAGGCGCACCGCGGCCGGTTCACGCTCAGCCTCACAACGCCCTCCGACCGAGGGACACACGGGCTGGAGCACCCCCGCGGCATCCCCCACCACGCCCTTTGACCAAGGGACACACGGCTAGAGCACCCCCGCGGCATGCCTCGCCGCGATGTACCCGAACGTCATCGCCGGGCCGATCGTCGACCCCGCGCCCGCGTAGCTGCGGCCCATCACCGCCGCGCTGGCGTTCCCCGCCGCGTACAGGCCCGGGATCACCGAGCCGTCCTCCCGCAGCACCCGGGCCCGGGCGTCCGTGCGGAGGCCGCCCTTGGTGCCGAGGTCGCCGGGGACGATGCGGAAGGCGTGGTACGGGGGGAGCCAGAGGGGCGCCAGACAGGAGTTGGGGAGGACCGACGGGTCCGTGTAGTAGTGGTCGTAGGCGCTGTCGCCCCGGTGGAAGTCGGGGTCCTCGCCCTGGAGCGCCTGGGCGTTGAAGCGGTTCACGCTGGTGCGCAGGGCCGCCGCCGGGACGCCGATGGAGGCCGCCAGCGCGTCCAGGGTCCACTCCTTGTGCGCGGCCCCGGAGTCGTACCAGGAGTCGGGGAAGGGCAGGGTCGGCAGCACGTCCTTGAAGAGGTACCGGTTGCGGTAGTTCTGGTCGGTGATCAGCCAGCACGGGATGGCCGGGTCGGTGTCGTGGACGTCGTACATGGTGTGCACGACGTCGCTGTAGGGCGCGGCCTCGTTGACGAAGCGCCGGCCCAAGCCGTTCACCAGCAGCCCGCCGGGCAGGGTGCGTTCGGCGAGGCAGAAGTACGGCTGTCCGGGGATCGGGATCGCCGGGCCCCACCAGGCGTCGTCCATCAGGTCGAGCGCCGCGCCCAGCCGCTCTCCCGCCCGGATGCCGTCGCCGGTGTTCTCCTTCGCCCCGACGGTCCACTCCGTGCCGATGGGCTGCCGCTGGAAGCGCTGCCGCATCGCCGTGTCGTGCTCGAAGCCGCCCGAGCCGACGATCACGCCCCGGCGGGCGCGGAGCAGCCCGGGGGTGCCGTCGCGGGTGACGACGGCTCCCGTCACCCTGCCGTTCTCGACGTGCAGGTCCGTCAGCGGCGTGTTCAGCCAGACCGGGACCCCGGCCGAACGCAGGCCCGCCCGTAGGCCCGCGGCCAGCGCCTGGCCCATCGTCAGGGGTTTCTGGCCGAGCGTCGCCGCCTTCGCGCCGCGGGCGAGGCACTGGGCGGCGACCGCCGCGCCCCGGGCGTTCACCGCGGCCAGGGCGACCCACTTGTAGTCGGCGCTGAAGACGACCATGCCGGCGGGGACGTCCATGTAGGGCGGGTTGAGGTGCGCCAGTTCGGCTCCCAGGAGGTTGCCGTCGAGCTGGTCCGGCTCGATGGAGCGGCCGTTCGGCAGGCCGCCGGGCAGTTCGGGGTAGTAGTCGCTGTAGCCCTCCATCCAGCGGAACCGGAGGGGGCTGTTCGCCATGACGAAGGAGATCGTCGCCGGGCCGTGGGTGAGGAAGGCCCGCTGCCGGTCCGCGGGGACGTCCGGGCCGACGACGGCGGCGAGGTAGGCGGCGGCCTTCGCGGGGGTGTCAGGGACTCCGGCCGCAAGGATCACGGAGTTGTTGGGGATCCAGATTCCGGCACCGGAGCGGGCGGCCGAGCCGCCGAAGGTCGGGGCCTTCTCCACAACGACGCAGCTCAGGCCCTGGCGCGCGGCCGTCAGCGCCGCGGTCATGCCGGCGGCGCCGGAGCCGATGACGACGACGTCGTACGTGCCGAGCGGGGGTAAGTCGGCCGCCCGGGCGCCTTGTTGCACTCCGGTGGCGACCGCGAGCCCGGCACCGGCCGCCCCGGCCAGCAGTCGTCTTCGGGACGGGGCTCCGGCGGTGCCCGGGGTGTCCGTGCGTGTGGTCATGGCCGCTCCAGCCCGACGAGAACGCGAAAGGGGTGGGGAATGTCGCGCGGGGCTCTCGCGAAGTCAAGACCCGTGCGGCACCCACCGCGCGCCCGAGCCGGCCCGCGCGCACCGGCCGCTCCGGGCCGGCACCCGCGCAACCCACCACGCGTCCGTGCCCTGAGGCCGCGCGGCCCGCCGCTGGAGCCCACGCAGCCCGGCCCCGCGAACGCCCCACGAGCCCGCGAACCGAGCCCACGGCAGCCCGGCCCCGCGCCGCCTCCTCCACCCGAGCCCGAAGCGCACGTCAGCCACCTGCCCCGCGCAGCCCGCCCCACGAGCCCGCGAGCCGAGCCCACACAGCCCGGCCGCGTGCAGCCCGGCCCCGCGCCTCCTCCACCCGAGCCCGAAGCGCACGTGTCAGCCACCTGCCCCGCGCAGCCCGCCCCACGAGCCCGCGAACCGAGCCCGCGAACCGAGCCCACGAGCCGAGCGCACGGCAGCCCGGCCCCGCGCCTCCTCCACCCGAGCCCGGAGCGCACACCAGCCGCGCCGCGCTTGGCCGCTACTCCAGGCCGATGGCCGCGCAGTCCGCCTTGTACTTCGCGGTGCAGATGTCCTTGACGGTGTACACGCCGTCGGTGATCACGGTGTCCTTGATGTTGTCCTTGGTGAGGGCGACCACCGGCACCAGCATCGCCGGAATGTTCTTCTGCGTCGGGCTGTCGACCGTCTCCCGGGTCAGCGCGGCGAACTCGATGTCCCGGCCCTGGACCTTGGCCACCGCGATCTTCGCGGCGTTGGTCGCCTCCAGCAGGAAGGACTTGTACACGGTCATGTACTGCTCGCCGGAGACGACCCGCTGCACCGCGTCGAGGTTGGCGTCCTGCCCGGTGACCGGCGGCATCTTGGTGGCTCCGGCCTCCTTCAGTGCCTCTATGACGGCGCCCGCCATGCCGTCGTTGGCCGAGTAGACGGCGGCGATGTTGTTCAGCCCGACCTTCTGGATCGCCTTCTTCATGTTGGCCTTGGCGATCGCGGGCTTCCACTCCTTGGTGTCGTACTGCGCGACGATGTCGACCTGGCCCTGGAGTTCGCTGAGCGCGCCCTCCTTGAAGCGTGCGGTGTTGGGGTCCGCGGGGTCGCCGTTCATCATGACGACCTTGCTCTTCTTGGCCTTGTCGCCGAGTTCCCCCATGATGGCGCGGCCCTGCACCTGGCCGACGAGTTCGTTGTCGTGGGAGACATAGGCGTCGATGGGGCCCTCGGCGAGCCGGTCGTAGGCGATGACCGGGATGCCGGCGTCCTTGGCCTTCTGCACGTCGCCTGCGATGCTCTTGGAGTTCAGCGCGTCGACGAGGATGACGTCCACCCTGTCGGCGATCATCTTCTGGAACTGCTCGCTCTGTCTGGCCACGCTGGCCTCGGCGTTGGCGTAGCGGACCGTGCCCTTGCCCTCCGTGAGGGACGCGACCTCCTGCTTGATCAGCGGGTAGTCGAACTTCTCGAAGCGTGCCGTGTCCCGGTCGGGCAGCAGCAGGCCCACCGTGATGTCGTTGCCCTTCTTCGCGGCGGCGTCGTCACTCCCGCCGCCGCAGGCGGCGAGGGACAGGGCCGACACGGAGACCGCCAGGGCGATGGAGATGCGCCGCACGGCGGCCTGACGGGTGTTACGCGGTATCACTGGTGGTGCCTTCCGATGGGGGGAGCATCGTGACGAGGTGGTCGAAAGCCAACGGGCAGACGCCGTGCGTCGTCAAGAACCACGTGTGAAGACATCGCAAAGGTGAATCACGGGGCGTACAGACCCTCTACTTCCGTGGCGAACGCGCGCAGCACGGCCTCCCGGCGGAGCTTCATCGACGGGGTGAGATGGCCCGCCTCCTCCGTGAAGTCCTCGGGGAGGATGACGAAGCGGCGGATCGACTCCGGGCGGGAGACCAGCTTGTTGGCCTCGTCGACGGCACGTTGCAGGACGGCGCGCAGTTCCTCGTCGTCGACGAGCAGCGTGGCCGGTACGGGGTGTTTGCCGTTCATCTGGCGCCAGTGGGTGATGCCCTCCGGGTCGAGGGTGATCAGGGCCGAGACGAAGGGGCGGCCGTCGCCCAGGACCAGGCACTGGGAGATCAGCGGGTGCGAGCGCAGCCAGTTCTCCAGCGGGGCCGGGGCGACGGACTTGCCGCCCGCGGTGATCAGCAGTTCCTTCTTGCGGCCGGTGATCGTCAGGTAGCCCTCGTCGTCCAGTTCGCCGAGGTCACCGGTGGCGAGCCAGCCGTCGGGGGCGGCGGGGACGACGCCGCCGGCCTGCGGGTCCCAGTAGCCGCGCAGCACGTGGTCGCCGCCGACCAGGATCTCCCCGTCGGCGGCGATGCGGACGCGGGTGCCGGGCAGCGGCCAGCCGACGGTGCCGAGCCGGGGTTTCAGGGGCGGGGTGACGGTGCTCGCGCCGGTGGTCTCCGTCAGGCCGTAGCCCTCGAAGATCTCGATGCCGGCACCGGCGTAGAACGCGGCGAGGCGGCGGCCGAGCGGGGAGCCGCCGCAGATGGCGTAGCGGACTCTGCCGCCCATGGCGTTGCGGAGGCGGCGGTAGACCAGGGGGTCGTAGAAGGCCCGAGCGGTCTTGAGGGCGCGGGAGGGGCCGGGTCCGGTGCCCGTCTGCTGGGCCTCCAGGGCCTCTCCATAGCGCTGCGCCACGGCCACCGCGCGGTCGAACGACGAGGCCCTGCCGCCTGCCTCGGCCTTGGCACGGGCCGAGTTGAAGACCTTCTCCAGCATGTACGGGATGGCCAGCAGACAGGTCGGCCGGAAGCTGGCCAGGTCCGGCAGCAAATGGTCGGCCTTGATGCTCGGCGCGTGACCGAGCCGGACGCGGGCGCGGATGCAGGCGATGGCCACCATGCGGCCGAAGACGTGGGACATCGGCAGGAACAGCAGGACCGAGGCCTCTTCGCTGGTCTTGGCCCGGAAGACGGGGTAGAGCAGCTCGATGGCGTTGTCGACCTCGGCGAAGAAGTTGCCGTGGGTGAGCGCGCAGCCCTTGGGGCGGCCCGTGGTGCCCGAGGTGTAGACGAGGGTGGCGAGGGTGTCGGGGCCGAGCATGCCGCGCCGCACCTCGACCTCCTGGTCGGGCAGGTGCGCCCCGGCTTCCGCGAGCCGGTTCACGTGCCCCTTCTCCACGACCCACATGTGCTGGAGGTCGGGCAGCCGCTCCCGCTCGGGGCCGAGGGCGGCGGCCTGCGCTGCGGTCTCGGTGACCAGGGCGACCGCGCCGGAGTCCTGGAGGATCCAGCGGGCCTGGAAGACGGAGGAGGTGGGGTAGACGGGGACGGTGACCAGTCCGGCCGCCCAGGCGGCGAAGTCCAGGACGGTCCACTCGTAGATGGTGCGGGCCATCACGGCGATCCGGTCGCCCGGCATCAGGCCCTCGGCGATCAGGCCCTTCGCCACGGCCCGCACCTGGTCGGCGAACCGTGCGGCGGTGACGTCGCTCCAGTTGCCGTCGGCGTCCTTGCGGCTGAGTGCCACGGCATCGGGGTGCGCGGTCGCGTTGTCGAAGGGCAGGTCGGCGAGCGACCCGTGGGTCCACGGCGGGGCCAGCGGCGGGACGGAGGCCTCCCGCACCGCCCCGTCCAGCCGCCGTACCTCGGGCTCGACGAGCCTCGGCCCCTCGTACGCGTCGCCGTAGGCGGAGGAGGGATACGCAGTGGACACGGGCGGCTCCTGGGGCGTGCAGCGAAGGACTGCTTGCTGCATGACGTACGTGCCTCGCACGCCGAGGCGCTCAACCGGCTCAATCCCCCCTGAGAGGTCTCTAAGGGGTTACTGACGGTAGGAACGGGATCGTACGGCGCTGACGTGGCGGGTTTGTGCGGGTTCGGGGATGGTCCGGAGCCAGGCCTGTGCAATCTCGGGGATTACGTGAGGGGATTTCAGGTTCTGCACACGATGCCCTCAGGCACGCTCCAGGATGGCCGTCACCCCCTGCCCGCCCGCCGCGCAGACGGAGATCAGCCCGCGGGCGGGGGCGTCCCGTTCGGTGAGGAGCTTGGCCAGGGTGGCGACGATCCGGGCGCCGGTGGCGGCGAAGGGGTGGCCGGTGGCGAGGGAGGAGCCGGCGACGTTCAGCCGGGCCCGGTCCACCGTCCCGAGGCCTCGCTTCTCCCAGGCGGCGAGGGTCGCCAGCACCTGGGAGGCGAACGCCTCGTGGATCTCGACGAGGTCGAAGTCGTCCAGGCCCAGCCCGGCCCGCTCCAGCATGCGCGGGACGGCGTACGCGGGTGCCATGAGCAGTCCGTCCTCGCCGCCGGCCACGTCACCGCCGACGAAGTCGACGGCCGCCGTCTCGTACGCGGTGAGGTACGCCAGCGGTTCCAGCCCGCGCTCGCGGGCCCACTCCTCGCTCGCCAGCAGCACGGTCGCGGCGCCGTCCGTCAGCGGTGTGGAGTTCCCGGCGGTCATGGTCGGGTCGGGGTGATCGAGCCCGAACACCGGCTTCAGGGCGGCCAGTTTCTCCACCGTCGAGCCGGGGCGCAGGTTCTGGTCGCGGGCCAGGCCGCGGAAGGGGACCACCAGGTCGTGGAAGAAGCCACGTTCGTACGCCGCCGCCAGCCGCCGGTGGCTCGTGGCCGCGAGTTCGTCCTGCGCCTCGCGGGGGATGCCCCGGGTGCGGGCGGTGACGGCCGCGTGCTCGCCCATGGACAGGCCCGTGCGCGGCTCGGCGTTGCGCGGGATGTCGGGGACGAGGTGGCCCGGGCGCAGCTTCGCCAGGGCTTTCAGACGGGCGCCGGGCGACTTCGCGCGGCGGGCCTCCAGCAGGATGCGGCGCAGGGTGTCGTTGACGCCGAGGGGTGCGTCGCTGGCCGTGTCGGCGCCGCCCGCGACGGCCGACTCGGTCTGACCGAGGGCGATCTTGTTGGCGGCGGCGATGACGGCCTGGAGTCCGGTGCCGCAGGCCTGCTGGATGTCGTAGGCGGGGGTGGTCGGGTGGAGTCGCGAGCCGAGAACGGTCTCGCGGGCGAGGTTGAAGTCGCGGGCGTGCTTGAGCACGGCCCCGGCGACGAACTCGCCGACCACGCCCGGCCCCTGGAGTCCGTACCGGTCGACCAGGCCGTCGAGGGCGGCGGTGAGCATCTGCTGGTTGGAGGCGGTGGCGTAGGGGCCGTCGGAACGGGCGAAGGGGATGCGCGCTCCGCCGACGACGGCCACGCGCCGCACCGACGGCGACAGCAGCTGACGGCTCATCTCGACCAGCTCACTTTCGACCGGCTCATCTCGACCAACTCATCTCGACCAGCTCACTTTCAACCGGCTCATCTCGACCAACTCATCTCGACCAGCTCACTTTCGACCAGTCATCCCGACCGGCTCATCTCGACCAGGCCCTCGTCCGTGACGTAGCCTTACCCCCGGTAACCTTACTCCAGAGTAAGCAGGAGTGGGGCGTCAGCGAACCGTCCTCGGGAACTGGGAGTCGTCCATGGCCGACCGCTATCTGCGCTTCACCGGTACCGCGCCCGGCCGCTTCCTCACCCATCGGCTGGGACTGCCCCAGCCCGCGGCGCTGACCCGCTGGTCCCCCGAGCGGCCCGGCCTGGACGGCGGGCTGCTGCACCTCACCGCCGGCCGGTCCGCCCTCGACCTGGCGCCGGTCCTGGCCCGTACGGGACTCGGCCCGGCCGGCTCCGACCGCGCGGCCGCCGCCGTCCTGGACGCCACCGGGGTGCGGGACGTCGAGGCCCTGGCGGAGGTGCACTCCGCCCTGCACCCCGTCGTACGGTCGGTCGCCTCGAGCGGACGCGTGGTCGTGCTCGGCGCGCCGCTCGACCCCGCCGACCACCACCAGGCCGCGGCCCAGCAGGCCCTGGAGGGCTTCACGCGCTCGCTCGGCAAGGAGATCGGCCGGGGCAGGACGGTGAACCTGGTCCGGCTCACGGAAGCGGCCGCCGCGGAGTCCACCCTGCGCTTCCTGCTGTCACCCAAGTCGGCCTACGTGAGCGGGCAGGTCATCGAGGTGGGAGCCGCCCGGGAGACGACCGCCGCCGACCCGGAGCGCCCCCTGGCCGGCCGCACCGCCCTCGTCACCGGCGCCGCCCGGGGCATCGGTGAGGCGGTCGCCGAGACCCTCGCGCGGGACGGTGCCCGGGTCGTGGTGCTCGACGTGCCGCAGGCCGAGCAGGACGCCCGGCGGGTCGCCGAGCGGCTCGGCGGCACCGCGCTGCTGCTCGACATGACGGCCGCTGACGCGGGCACGCGGATCGCCGAGGCCCTGCCCGACGGCCTGGATGTGCTGATCCACAACGCGGGCATCACCCGCGACCGGCGCCTGGTGAACATGCCGTCCGAACGCTGGATCTCCGTCCTCGAAGTGAACCTGGCGAGCGTGCTGCGCACCACGGACGCCCTGCTCAAGGACGGGACGCTGAAGCGCGGCGGCCGGATCGTCGCCACCGCCTCGATCGCGGGGCTCGCGGGCAACGCCGGTCAGACCAACTACGGGGCGAGCAAGGCGGGCGTCGTCGGCCTGGTCCGCTCCCTCGCGCCGCGCGCGCTGGCGGAGCACGGCGTGGCGGTCAACGCGGTCGCGCCGGGCTTCATCGAGACGAAGATGACGGCCGCCGTCCCGCTGTTCATCCGCGAGGCGGGCCGCCGGATGAACTCCCTCGCCCAGGGCGGTCTCCCGGTCGATGTCGCCGAGACCACCGCCTGGCTGGCCCACCCGGCCTCGGGCGCGGTCAACGGCCAGGTCGTCCGCGTCTGCGGCCAGAGCCTGCTGGGGGCGTGATGACCGGCCCCGACGCCCTCGTCCTCACCGGGCCACCCGCCCTCGCCCCGCTCCTGGCCCGCGGCGCCCTGCTCTCCCCCTTCAGAAGCCCCCGTTCCGACGCGGAGTTCCCCCGCACCCGGCTCGTCCTGCCCGGCGTGCGCGTCGACCTCGCGCGGCTCGCGGCGTACGAGCGGGTCTGCGGGTTCCCCGTCGGGGAGGACGCGCTGCCGGTGACGTATCCGCATGTGCTCGGGTTCCCCCTGGCCATGCGGCTGATGAGCGGCCGGGACTTCCCGCTGCCGCTGCTCGGCCTGGTCCACACGTCGATCACCGTCACCCGGCACGAGCGGATGTCGCCCGGCGGCAGCTACGAACTCTCCGTGCACGTCGAGGGCTTGGCCCCGCACCGGCGCGGCACGGAGGCCACGGTCGTCACCGAGGTGCGCCGCGGCGGTGCCGTCGTATGGGAGTCGAGGAGCACGTACCTGGCCCGGCACCGCACGAACCGGCTGACCGCGGTCCCCCGGGAGCCGGAGGCGCGGGGGCCGCTGCCCCCGGTCGAGGAGTGGCGGCTCGCCGGGGATGTCGGGCGCCGCTACGGGGCCGCCTCCGGGGACCGCAACCCGATCCATCTGTACCCGCTCACGGCCCGGCTGTTCGGCTTCCCCCGGGCCATCGCGCACGGCATGTGGACCGTGGCCCGCTGCCTCGCCGCGCACGGCGTCCCCCAGCACTGCCATGTGCGCGCGGAGTTCCGGGCACCGGTCCTGCTGCCCGCGACGGTGACGTACGCGGCGCGGGACGGCCGGTTCGAGCTGCGTGGCCGTGAGGACCGGATCCACGTGACGGGGGACGTCTATCCGACGTGAGGGCCCGGCGGCTCCTCCGGGGGCGCCCAGGGCCGCCCCTCCATCAGGTCGCCGAGCCCCGCCCAGGCGAAGTTCATCAGCGTGGCCGCGGCCTGGCGGGCCGTGACACCCGGAGTGGCGTTGGCCCAGGCCGCGAGCGACTCGGCGGCGCCGACCAGCGCTTCGGCGAGCCCGGCGACCTCGCGCTCGGGCAGGTCGGGGTTGCGGTGGGCTTCCCGGGCACCGGCGAGGATCAGCTGGGTCACGAACGCGACGATCTCCTCGCGCATCCCTGTGACCTCGGCGGCGAACGGCTCGCCGTGCGTACGGGCCTGGAGGTGCAGGACCGACCACGCGTCCGGGTTCTCGCCGGTGTGCGCGAAGAAGGCACCGAGGCCTTCCCAGAGTTGCCGGTCGGCCGGCAGGTCGCGGCGGACCCCGGCCCGCACCGCCTCGACGAGGGCCCCCGCCTCGCGTCGGATGCAGGCGGTGAAGAGGTCTTCCTTCGAGTTGAGGTACAGGTACACCAACGGCTTGGACACGCCCGCGAGTTCGGCGATCTCGTCCATCGACGCGGCCATGTACCCCCGTTGGCCGAAGATCTGCACGGCGGCGTCCAGCATCTGCTGTTCACGGACCGCGCGCGGCATCCGCTTGGTCTTCACGGCACCCATACCGCTTAGCGTACGGGCCCCTTGGTCGGCCCTCTCCCGGGAAACCGGGGAAGGACCGCTCAGGGGGCCCGTCGACGCGTGCGGCTGGTCCAGCCGTCAGGCGGTCGCGGTGACCGGCTCGGTCCGGTCGCGCGGCTCGTCACGCGGCTCGTCGAGCGGCTCGTCCAGGGAGGAGCCGTCGGCCGTGGCGTAGGCGTCGCGGTCGAGCAGGTTCTCGCGGGCCGAGACCAGGACCGGGATCAGTGCCTGCCCGGCGACGTTGGTCGCGGTGCGGATCATGTCCAGGATCGGGTCGATCGCCAGGAGCAGACCGACGCCCTCCATCGGCAGGCCGAGGGTGGAGAGGGTGAGGGTCAGCATGACCGTCGCGCCGGTGAGACCGGCGGTGGCGGCGGAGCCGACCACCGAGACGAACGCGATCAGCAGGTAGTCGCCGACGCCCAGCTGGATGTCGAAGATCTGGGCGACGAAGATCGCGGCGATGGCCGGGTAGATCGCGGCGCAGCCGTCCATCTTGGTCGTCGCGCCGAACGGCACGGCGAAGGAGGCGTACTCCTTCGGCACGCCGAGCCGCTCGGTGACCTTCTGCGTCAGCGGCATGGTCCCGACGGAGGAGCGGGAGACGAAGGCCAGCTGGATCGCGGGCCAGGCACCCTTGAAGAACTGCACCGGGTTGACCTTGGCGACGGTCGCGAGCAGCGTCGGGTAGACGCCGAACAGCACGATGAGGCAGCCGACGTAGATGTCGGCGGTGAACGTCGCGTACTTGCCGATCAGGTCCCAGCCGTAGGTGGCGATGGCGTGGCCGATGAGGCCGATCGTGCCGATCGGGGCGAGCCGGATGACCCACCACAGCGCCTTCTGGAGGAGGCTGAGGACGGACTCGCTCAGGGTGAGGATCGGCTGGGCCTTCTCGCCGAGCTGGAGTGCGGCGATACCGGCGACGGCCGCCATGAAGACGATCTGCAGCACGTTCAGCTCGGTGAACGGCGTGATGACGTCGGTCGGGACGATGCCCGTCAGGAAGTCGATCCAGGAGCCGGTGTCCTCGGGCTTCCCGCCGTCCTTGGGCGTGAGGCCGGTACCGGCGCCGGGGTTGGTCAGCAGGCCGATGACCAGGCCGATGCTGACCGCGATCAGCGACGTGATCATGAACCAGAGGAGGGTGCGCGAGGCCAGGCGGGCCGCGTTGTTGACCTTCCGCAGGTTGGTGATCGAGACCAGGATCGCGAAGAAGACGAGCGGGGCGACCGCGAGCTTCAGCAGCCCGATGAACGTGTCGCCGACCTTTTCCAGTGTCGTGACCAACCAGGACACGTCCTGGTCGCGGGCGAGCCAGCCGAGCAGCACACCCAGGACGAGACCGGCGATTATCTGGGCCCAGAAGGGCACCTTGAAGGACTTCGTGTGTGAGGACACGGACTACTCCGTTGGGGGGGACGCGTAGGAAAGCTGACGTGGGCGGGACGGCGGGGGGTTGCGTTACGTCAGGAACGACAGAAAGCGGACGCGCACCGACAGAGATCCACGTGCAGCCGCGCCACGAGCGGAGCGCTCAGGGGCGAATGGGGCGCGACTGCTGACTTCATACCACGACCTTAACACCTGAACTTTGAGGACCCCAAAGCCTTTCTTTGACAGGTGACGACGCACACACGCCCATACAACGCAATGCGCCCCGTTTCCGAGCATGTACGGAAACGGGGCGCTGTGAACGCGCGAGGGGGTCCCTACGAGGTCTGCCCCTGGGTGCGGGCGGTGTCGTCGGCGGCGTCCTCCTGGCTGCGGTTGGCGTCCAGGTTGGCCTTCATCCGGTCGACGCGCTGCGCGACCCGCACGGACGCCCGGTCCCGCTCCTTGCGCAGCACGACGAAGCTGATCGGCGCGGAGATCAGCAGGGCGAGGAGGACGACCCACAGCCCGTTGCTGTTGCCCAGCCCGCGCGGGGCGATGCCGGAGTAGACGGCGCCCCAGACGACCACGAGGCAGCCCACGAAGACTCCGAGGCGCATCAGTGTGTAGCGGAGCATCTCAATCCACTCTTCCGTTTCGAACGGCCGGAACGCACCCAAAGGGGCACCGTCCAGTGAAGCACGCCGAGCGGTCGATCTTGCACGGGGGTCAGACCAGCGGCAGCAGCATGATGACGTCCTCGCGGTCGTCCCCCGGTGCCACCCGGATCGCCCCGGGGACCCGCCCGACCTCCTTGTAGCCGCAGGCCTCGTAGAACCGCTCGAGACCGAGTCCGCCCCGGCAGGTCAGCCGGATCGCCTCGATCCCGTCCATCCCCCGGGCCGCGTCCGCGGCGGCGCGCAGCAGGTCCCGCCCCCAGCCCTTGCCCTGGTGCCTCGGGTGCACCATCACCGTGTACAGCCACAGCCAGTGCGTCATCAGGTGATGCGTGTTGAAGGTCAGGAAGGCGGTCGCCGCGACCCGTCCCTCCTCGTCGTGCCCGACGAGGAGCTTGACCCGGCCGTCCGCCATCGCCGCGAAGTGCTGCACGAGCGCCGGGCGGATCTCCTCCCGCGTCACCGGCGGCACGTACCCGACGGCCCCTCCGGCGTTGGAGACGTCGGTCCACAGATCGAGCAGACCGTCACGCAGCGCGGGGGTGACGGCGGGTTCGAGCGTGAGGGTAAGGGGCATGTCGGAATTGTAGCTATTACGACAGGGCGTCGGCCGCCACCTTCAGGTCCGACACCAGCCCCCGGTACGCCGCTTCCCGGTCGTCGGACCGCAGCACCGACGACGGATGCACGGTCGGCACCAGCCGCTCCGGCCGCCCGTGGATCTCCTCCTCCAGCACCGTCCCGCGCACCTGCGTGACCCGGAAGGAGGACCCGAGCAGGGCCTTCCCGGCGGTGGCCCCCAGCACGACGATCAGCTCCGGCTCCACGACCGCGAGCTCCGCGGCCAGCCAGGGCCCGCAGGCGGTCATCTCCCGCAGGTTCGGAGCCTTGTGGATCCGCCGCTTGCGGGGCTCGGCCTGCGTGAACTTGAAGTGCTTCACGGCGTTGGTGACATAGGCATCGGAGGGATCGATGCCGGCCTCCTCCAGGGCCCGGTCCAGCAGCTTCCCGGCAGGCCCCACGAACGGCTTCCCCTGCCGGTCCTCCTGATCCCCGGGCTGCTCCCCCACGAGCATGACCCGGGCATCCGCGTCACCGTCCCCGAACACGGTCTGCGTGGCGTCCCGGTGCAGGGGACACCCCCGACAGTCGGCGGCGGCCCGCCGCAGAGCGGTGAGCCCACCGCGACCAGGAAGAAAGGGCTCAGCGGTATAGGCATCCTCAGACGCCGAGGTCCCGACCATGCCGACCGAGTACCCCCTTCAGGGGCGCGGGGAACTGCGCGAACAACCCCACACACCGAGCGCCGCAATCACACCCGCATAGGCTGCGGCGACTCGCGACGCTCCGGGTCAGGCCCCTCGTACTCACGGATGATCTCGTACCTGGTGTTCCGCTCCACAGGCCGGAACCCGGCATCACGGATCAGATCGAGCAGATCCTCACGCGTCAGCTTGTTCGGCGTCCCGTAATTGTCCGCGTCATGCGTGATCTTGTACTCGACGACAGACCCGTCCATGTCGTCCGCCCCGTGCTGCAGCGCCAGCTGCGCCGTCTGCACCCCGTGCATCACCCAGAACACCTTCACATGCGGCACGTTGTCGAACAGCAGCCGCGACACAGCGAAGGTCTTCAACGCCTCCGCCCCCGTCGCCATCTGCGTCCGCGCCTGAAGGCGATTGCGCACCTTGCCGTCCTGCATGTCGACGAAGTCGTGCTGGTACCGCAGCGGAATGAAGACCTGGAACCCACCGGTCTCGTCCTGCAGCTCACGCAGCCGCAGCACGTGGTCCACGCGGTGACGGGGCTCCTCGATGTGCCCGTACAGCATCGTGCACGGGGTCTTCAGACCCTTCTCGTGCGCGAGGCGGTGGATCCGAGACCAGTCCTCCCAGTGGGTCCGGTGGTCCACGATGTGCCGGCGGACCTCCCAGTCGAAGATCTCGGCGCCACCACCGGTGAGGGACTCAAGACCGGCGTCGATCAGCTCGTCGAGGATCTCCGACGCGCTCATCCCCGAGATCGTCTCGAAGTGGTGGATCTCCGTGGCCGTGAACGCCTTCAGCGAGACGTCCGGCAGCGCCGCCTTCAGCTCCCGCAGCGACCGCGGGTAGTACCGCCACGGCAGGTTCGGGTGCAGCCCGTTGACGATGTGCAGCTCGGTGAGGTTCTCCGACTCCATCGCCTTCGCGAGCTTCACGGCCTCCTCGATGCGCATCGTGTACGCGTCCTTCTCCCCCGGCTTGCGCTGGAAGGAGCAGTACGCGCAGGAGGCCGTACACACGTTGGTCATGTTGAGGTGCCGGTTGACGTTGAAGTGCACGACGTCGCCGTTCTTGCGGGTGCGCACCTCGTGCGCGAGGCCGCCGAGCCAGGCCAGGTCGTCCGACTCGTACAGCGCGATGCCGTCCTCACGGGTCAGGCGCTCACCCGCCCTGACCTTCTCCTCCAGCTCGCGCTTGAGCCCGAGATCCATGCCCACACCTTTCTACGACGACGTCCCAACCGTACGGCTACCGCTCTACTCCTCTTCGGGCAGCTCCCCGACCCGGTTCTCCCACTTCGTGGAGAGCACGATGGTCGTCCGCGTGCGGGAGACGCCCTCGATCCCGCTGAGCCGCCGGATCATCTTCTCCAGGCCGTCGACGTCCGCCGCCCGCACCTTGAGCATGTACGAGTCGTCGCCCGCGATGAACCAGCAGTCCTCGATCTCCGAGAGGTCCTTCAGCCGCTGCGCCACGTCCTCGTGGTCGGTGGCGTCGGAGAGCGAGATGCCGATCAGGGCGGTGACGCCGAGGCCGAGCGAGGCCGCGTCGACGGTGGCCCGGTAGCCGGTGATGACCCCGGCCGCCTCCAGCCGGTTGATGCGGTCGGTGACACTGGGTCCCGACAGTCCGACGAGGCGTCCCAGCTCCGCGTAGGAGGCCCGGCCGTTCTCCCTCAGGGCCTGGATGAGCTGCCTGTCCACCGCGTCCATTGCGATCGAAGCCTTCCGCTGAAGTTGTCGTTGAGTCCGATGAGTTCGGGTGCTGCTCAGCCGTCGCGGTGCGCACCGCCGCCGAGCTCACCCTGCCAACGGCGGTAGAGCCGGTGCGGCACGCCCGCCGCGTCGAGTACGCGTCCGGCGACGAAGTCCACCAGGTCCTGAATGTGCGTCGCGCCCGCGTAGAAGGCGGGTGAGGCGGGCACGACCGTCGCGCCCGCGTCATCGAGGGTGACCAGATGGCGCAAGGTCTGGCCGTTCAGCGGAGTCTCCCGCACGGCCACGATCAGCTTGCGGCCCTCCTTGAGGGTCACGCTCGCCGCCCGTTGCAGCAGGTCCTTCGACAGCCCGAGTGCGACCCCGGCCACGCTCGCCGTCGAGGCGGGCACGATGAGCATGCCCTTGGTGGGGTACGACCCCGAGGAGGGCCCGGCGGCCAGGTCGCCGGCGCTCCAGTGCCGTACGGCGTCGATGTCGACGGAGAAGGTGTCCGGCTTGCCGTCGGCGCCCCGGGACAGCCATTCCCGCAGGTCGGCCTGCCAGTGGGCGTCCCGGAAGGAGATGCCGGTCTCGTCCAGCAGGGTCAGCCGGGACGCCCGGGACACCACGAGATCGACGCTCTCGCCGGCCTCCAGAAGAGCCCGCAGCACGGCAGCGGCATACGGGGTGCCGGAAGCCCCGGACACCCCTACGATCCAAGGCGTACGCGGCATCTCGCCTGGCTTGACTGGGTTCACAACACCGAGCCTATCCGGAGCCGCAGGGTGGGAACCGGCCAAGGGGTGCGGGCCGTTGCACGGAGGGGACGAGCGAGCACTGGGGGTCGCCATGTCGGATACGCGCGCCGGGTGGTCGAACAGCGATCGTGCGCTGGCCGCGGGCAAGCTGATGCTCGCCTGGGTCGCGCTGCTGTGGCTGCTGGAAGTGGTCGACGTGGCCACGGGCCACGCGCTGGACGGCTTGGGCGTCACCCCGCGCGACCCGTCCGAGCTGGTCGATGTCGTCCCCTCGTCCTTCATCCACTTCGGTTTCGCCCATCTGGTGGCGAACTCCGTGCCGCTGCTGGTCCTCGGCTTCCTCGCCGCGCTCGCGGGCCTGCGCCGGTTCCTGCTCGTCTGTGCGCTGATCATCGTCGTCGACGGCCTGGGCGTCTGGCTCATAGCCCCGGACGGCACCAACACCGCGGGCGCGTCCGGCGTGATCTTCGGCCTCTTCGGCTTCCTCCTGGTCAGCGGCTTCGTCGAGCGCCGCCCCTGGGGCGTCCTGGCGGGCGTCCTGGTCGCCGCGATCTGGGGCGGCTCGATCCTGGCGGGCCTGGCTCCGACCCAGACGGGCGTCAGCTGGCAGGGCCATCTGCTGGGCCTGCTGGCGGGGGTGGCGGCGGCGTTCGTGTTCCGCCGCGACCGGGCGGCACCGCCCGCGCTCACACGGTGAGGCCGCGCACCAGCAGGTCAAGCAGCGCGCACACGAACAGGGCGATGCCGATGAAGCCGTTGACGCTGAAGAAGGCGCGGTTCACCCGGGAGAGGTCGTGGGGGCGCACGATCGAGTGCTCGTAGAGGAACGCGGCGGCGATGATCAGCAGGCCCAGCCAGAAGAAGGCGCCGGCGCCGGTGGCGAGGGCGTACCAGACGAAGAGGGCCGTGGTGAGGGTGTGGCAGACCCGGGCGCCCCAGATCGCGGCCGGGATGCCGAACCGCGCCGGGACGGACATGACGCCGATCTCCCGGTCGGTCTCCACGTCCTGGCAGGCGTAGATCAGGTCGAAGCCGCCGATCCAGATGCCTACGGCGAGACCGAGTATCACCGCGTCCCAGGACCACTCCCCCGAGATCGCCAGCCAGCCGCCGACCGGGCCCATGGCCTGGGCGAGGCCGAGGATGGCCTGCGGGAAGTTCGTGAACCGCTTGCCGTACGGGTAGACCACCATCGGGATCACCGCGATCGGGGCCAGCGCCAGGCACAGGGGGTTCAGCAGGGCGGCGGCACCCAGGAAGACGGCCAGGGCGATCAGCGCACCCGTCCAGGCGTGCTTCACCGACATGGCGCCGGTCACCAGCTCGCGCTGCGCCGTGCGCGGGTTCCGCGCGTCGATCTCCCGGTCGATGATCCGGTTGACCGCCATCGCGAAGGTGCGCAGCCCCACCATGCAGACGGTGACCAGCAGCAGCCTGCCCCAGTGGATGTTCTTGTCCCACTGGAACATCGCGGTGAGCGCGGCGATGTAGGCGAAGGGCAGCGCGAAGACCGAGTGCTCGATCATCACCAGCCGGAGGAACGCCTTGGTGCGTCCCGGCTGGGGGATCGCGGCGGAAGCGGAGGTCACAGTCCGTACTCCTTCCAGCGGCGGTCCACCTTCGCCGCCGTCTCCGGGTCCGACTCGACCATGTCGGGCCAGCCGCCGTCGCGCGTGTAGCCCTCCTCGGGCCACTTCTTCGTCGCGTCGATACCGGCCTTGCCGCCCCAGAACTGCTGGTAGGAGGCGTGGTCCAGATGGTCGACCGGGCCCTCGACGATGCTCAGGTCCCGGGCGTAGTCCGTGTTGCCCAGCGCCCGCCAGGCGACCTCGTGCAGATCGTGCACGTCACAGTCGGAGTCGACGACCACGATCAGCTTGGTCAGCGACATCATGTGCGCGCCCCAGATCGCGTGCATGACCTTCTGCGCGTGCTTGGGGTACTTCTTGTCGATCGAGACGATCGCGCAGTTGTGGAAGCCGCCCGCCTCCGGCAGGTGGTAGTCCACGATGTCCGGCACGATGATCTTCAGCAGCGGCAGGAAGAAGCGTTCCGTCGCCCGGCCCAGCGGCCCGTCCTCCGTCGGCGGGCGGCCCACGACGATGGACTGGAGCAGCGGCCGCTTCCGCATCGTGATGCAGTCGATCTTCAGCGCCGGGAAGGGCTCCTGCGGCGTGTAGAAGCCGGTGTGGTCGCCGAACGGCCCCTCGGGCAGCATCTCGCCCGGCTCCAGCCAGCCCTCGATCACGACCTCGGCCTGCGCCGGCACCTGGAGCGGCACGGTCTTGCAGTCGACCATCTCGATCCGCTTGCCCGCGAGGAACCCGGCGAACAGATACTCGTCGATGTCCCCGGGCAGCGGGGCGGTCGAGGCGTAGGTCACGGCGGGCGGACACCCAAAGGCGATCGCGACGGGCAGCCGCTCGCCCCGGCGCGCGGCCACCTGGTAGTGGTTCCGGCTGTCCTTGTGGATCTGCCAGTGCATGCCGATGGTGCGCTTGTCGTGCCGCTGGAGCCGGTACAGCCCGAGGTTGCGGACGCCGCTCTCCGGGTCCTTGGTGTGGGTCAGCCCCAGGTTGAAGAACGACCCGCCGTCCTTCGGCCAGGTGAAGAGGGCGGGCAGCTGGTCGAGGTCGACGTCGTCCCCGGTCAGGACGACCTCCTGCACGGGCCCGTCCTTCACCTTCTTCGGCGGTACGTGTGTCATCGCGCCGAGCTTGCCGAAGGCCTCCCGGACGCCGACGAAGCCGTGCGGCAGCTCGGGCTTGAGCAGCCCGCCGATCCGTTCGGTGATCTCGGCGTACGACTTCAGACCCAGGGCCTTCAGCAGCCGCCGGTCCGTGCCGAACACGTTCATCGCGAGGGGCATGCTCGACCCGCGCACGTTCTCGAAGAGCAGGGCGGGACCGCCGGACTTCTGCACCCGGTCGACGATCTCCCCGACCTCCAGATACGGGTCGACCTCGGCCTTGATGCGCTTGAGGTCACCCTCGCGCTCCAGCGCCCTGAGCAGGGAGCGAAGATCGTCGTAAGCCATGGGGTCCAGTATCCCCGAGCCGCTACCCTGGCCTGGAACCACCCACCGTTTTCGCTGAGAGGCCCCATGCTTCGGGTACTGATGTTCCTCGTGCCGCTGGCGCTCAGCGTGTACGCGTTCATCGACTGCATCAGCACGAGGGACGACGAGATCCGCCACATGCCCAAGCCGCTGTGGGCGCTCCTGGTGCTGGTGTTCCCGCTCGTCGGGTCGATCTCCTGGCTGATCGCCGGCAAGAAGCGGGTGCCCGCGGCGGAGCGCCCCCGGCAGTGGGTGGCCCCGGACGACAATCCCGACTTCCTGAAGTCGCTCGACGAGGACAAGAACAAGGACGACGACCCGAGGCGCGACGAGTCCTGAAGACACCGGCCTCACCGGCCGCGTGAAACCACTTGCCCTCGGTAAGCGCATGGTCGCCAATGGTGTCCATGGAGACACAGCAGCCACCGGGGCAGTGGGACGTACCGCCCCCGCCCTCCACTCCGCCGCGCGCCATGACGGACGTCGAACTGCGCGTCCACAAACGTCTGTTATGGGTCGGCACGGCCGCGTACCCCCTCCGCAACATCGCCCGGGTGTACACGTTCACCCTGCACCCCAAGCGCAAGGAGGCGGTCTTCCGCTTCCTGACCCGCGCTTTGATCACCCTGGCCGTGGGGGTCGGTCTGTCGATCATCGGCAGTCTGACGTTCCTCGACGGCCAGTCCACGGGCACCGGAGTCCTCACTTTCGTGTGGCTCGGCACGGGCGCGGCGCTGATCTACTTCTTCGTGGACATGCTCTCCGTCGTCACGGCCCAGTCGCACTACGTCCTCGCCGTCGAGACGGCCGGCCCGTCCACCGCGATGGTCACCAGCCGGAACCCGCAGCACCTCGACCAGCTCGTGGGCTACGTCGCGGGCGCGCTGGAGAACCCCGACACCGAGTTCCAGGTGACGGTGGAGCGCCTGACGATCAACTCGCCCACGAACTACCACTTCGGCGACAGCGTGAACATGTACGGCGGCAACGGGAACACGGGGATCGCGGCATGAGCGGCAACAACTATTACTACGGCGACAACGTCAACATGCACGGCGGCAGCGGCAACACGGGCATCGTGAAGCACGGCGCCACGGGCGACACGGACCCCGCCCTGCGGCTGGCCCTCGCCGAGCTGATCCGCGAGGTGCGGCAGTTGCGCGACCAGCTGCCGCAGCCGAGCGCGCAGCTCATCGACGAGTCCCTGCCGGTGCTGGCCGCGGACGCGGCGCCCGCGCAGGAGCGGCACCGGGCGCTGCTTGCCGTCGCCGCGATCGCCGCGGCCGTCGGGGCGGTGGGCCAGCCGGTGGCCGAGGCGGCCAACCGGATCCTGCAGATGGTGAGCGGGCAGTAGGTCAGCGCAGGGATCCGACGAACGCGGACCAGGCGGACCGGGTCACGACCAGGACCGGTCCGTCAGGGTTCTTGCTGTCGCGGACGGGGACGGTTTCGGGGTAAGCGGGGGCTATTTCGATGCAGTCCCCGCCGTTTGTGCCGCTGTAACTGCTCTTGATCCAGGTCGCCGCGCTGAGTTGATGGCTGCTCATCGTGCTCATACCCCTTCATCAAGTCGCTGATCAGAGCGGCTGATTGGCGGGCGGACAGCGCGTCAGCCCTGAGCACATCATAGGTGTGGCGATGCCTCGCGAAGAGGGCCGGATTGTCGTTGAAATGGCCCTGATCCAGCGACTCGGAGTACACCCACTGGTGGCCGTCCGGCAGCGTGATCAGCGACATGGATGTGTTGGGGCGGTCGACGCCGGGGTCGTCGGCCGGCACTACCTGGATGCGGATGTTGGGACGTCGCCCCGCCTCCAGCAAGTGGGCGAACTGATCGCGCATGATCGCCGGGCTACCCACCCTGGTGCGTAGGCAGCTCTCGTCAAGTACGACCACGAACAGGGGACCGGCCGGGGCGAGGAAGCGTTGCTGTCGACTCATCCGCGCCTTCACACGCTCTTCCACCTCGTCTTGGTCGGCGATGTGACGGGCGAACAGCGCCCACGCATAGTCCTGCGTCTGCAACAACCCGGGAATGACGTTGGTCTGGTACGCCAGCAGCGAGACTGCCTCCGCGTCCATCCGCACGCGCCGCTCGAACCAATCCGGATGCTCCACCTGCGGATACCAGTCGATCCGGCCCCACAGGCGAAGCAACACCCCACCCGTGCCCAGAAGGTCGTCACAAGTCTTGGCGAACGTGTCCTGCGGAACCCTCGTACCGGCCTCCACCCGCGCCACATGCGAACGGTCGCACGGGATCTGCCTCGCCAACGCCTCCTGCGTGAGCAGCGCCGCCTCACGGAAATGCCGCAGCACCTCTCCGAACACGGCGGCCGTACTCGCCCCCGACTCCGCTCCGCCGTTCCGTCGGCCCACGGCTCCCCCTCCGTGACAGTGCACCGGTGTCACACGCCAAGCATTGAACCGGACTGTTCCCGTGCGCAACGCTCGATACACCCAGAGTGACGGAGGTGCACGGAATGGAACCGGGAACGCTCGTCTACGACCCCCAGACGCGCAAGGTCGGCGAGTACCAGGACAGAACCGGCCCGTACGTGATGCTGCGCCCGGTCGGTGGCGGCCGGGAATGGCAGGCGGACCCGGCGAGGATCCGGGAGGCGACCCCGGACGAGCGGCTCAGTGCCGGCGTACGCGCGCTCAACGAGCGTTCCAGGGAGGGCTTGTCGGCCGATCCGACCCGGCCGCCCTCCCCGGTGCCCGGGTGCGCGGGCTGTGAGGAGCTGGCGCTGCGGCGGGACAGGGCGCGGGCGGCGTTCGACGGCAGTGCGGTGACGGACGCGAACGTGCTGCTGCGCCAGCACCAACGCGACGAGCACGGCGGGGAGTCGACCGGCCGCAGGCTCTTCCGGTACGTGCCGTACACGATCGTGCAGGACGTGTCGGCGCAGCCCGAGTACGAGGCGCGGTGCGTCTCGGGTGAGGAGGAGGACTGCGGGGCGGGTTCGGGCCCGTGCCAGGCGCCCGGCGAGGTGGAGGAGTGGCAGCGCAGGCACACCCAGGAGACGAGGCACCTGCGCTACCGCCGCAGCTTCGCGGACTACGCGGTGCTGGAGCGGCAGGGCTGACGGGGCAACCGTCGGGGCCGCCGCCCTGCGCACGCGCCACCGCCACCGCCACCGCCACCGCCACCGCCACACCGAACGAACCGGTCCACCGGTCCACCGGTCCACCGGTCGCCGCTGAGCCTGCCCGGCGTGCAGGCGAGGCGCGGGTGCGTCCGCCCGATGCCGATCGGCGATGCGACGGGCCGATGACCGCACACGGGGTTCGGCCACCCGCCTTTCCGGGCCGTCCGCTCGCTTCTCTCCCGTGCTGGAGCGGGCTGGGTCAAGGGTCGGCCGCAGGCCGATCGGCGGAGCCGACCCGGAGCGCCCTTGAGGCAGGCCGTGGAAGCACGACACTGGCAAGAAGCGGGCGGCCCCGACAGCACGTCTCGAGTCACCCTGTCGGCAACCCGCCCGTCCGGGGCGCCCGTACCTCCGCGACCTCCCCCGGGGCGCCCTCGGCCATGACCCGGCCCCCTCCCGCCCCGCCTACCGGCCCGAGGTCGATCAGCCAGTCCGACGCCTGCATCACCTCCGCGTTGTGTTCGATGGTGACGACGGAGTGGCCCGCGTCCACCAGCCGTTGCAGCACCCCGAGGAGCCGGGCCGTGTCCGCCGCGTGCAGTCCGGTCGTCGGCTCGTCGAGGACGTACAGCGTGCGGTCGCTCGCCCTGCGGCCCAGCTCCTTCGCCAGCTTGAGGCGTTGCGCCTCGCCGCCGGACAAGGTGGTCGCGGGCTGGCCCAGCGGCAGGTAACCGAGGCCCACGTCCGCCAGGCGGCGCAGGCGGCCGGCCACGGCGGGCACGTCCCGGAAGACGCCCAGCGCCTCGTCCACCGTCGCCTCCAGCACCTCCGCGATGTCGTTGCCCTCGTACCGGACGGCGAGCACCTCGGGCCGGAAGCGCCGCCCGTGGCAGGCCGGGCAGCGCACCTGGACCGCCGGGAGGAAGTGCATCCGTACGGTCAGCACACCGGCGCCCTCGCAGCGTTCGCAGCGCCCGCCCGGCACGTTGAAGGAGAAGCGGCCCGCGGGCAGACGTCCGGCCGCCGCGAAGGCCTCGCGGATCGGGGTGAAGACGTCCGAGTACGTCGCCGCGTTGGAACGGGGCACGCGGCCGACCGGCTCCTGGTCGATGAGGACGGCCTTGGACAGGTGCTCCCAGCCGTCGATGCCGTCGTGCTCGGCGGGCAGCTCGCCGGCCCCGTCGAAGCGCCGGCGGGCCGCCCGGCCGAGGATGTCCAGCAGCAGTGTCGACTTGCCCGAGCCGGACGGGCCGGTGACCGTCACCAGTCGCCCCAGCGGGATCCGTACGGTGACGTCCTTGAGGTTGTGCGCCCGCGCTCCCCTGATCAGCAGCGCCGTACCGGCGTCGCCGCGGCCGCGTGACCGGGGGGCCGGGAGCCTGCCCGAGAGGTATGCGCCGGTGACCGAGCCCGCCGTTCGCGCCACTTCCTGCGGGGTGCCCGCCGCGACGATCCGGCCGCCGTCCCGGCCCGCCCCCGGGCCGACGTCCACCACGTGGTCCGCCGCCCGCAGCACCTCCAGGTCGTGCTCGACGACGAGGACGGTGTTGCCCAGGTCGCGCAGGCGGCGCAGGACGCCGATCAGGCGGGCGGTGTCCGAGGGGTGCAGGCCGATGGTCGGCTCGTCCAGGACGTAGAGGACACCGGTCAGGCCGGAGCCGAGCAGGGCGGCCAGTCGCAGCCGCTGGGTCTCGCCGGCGGAGAGGCTGGGCGTGGCCTGGCCCAGGGTGAGGTAGCCGACTCCGACGTCCAGCAGGCGCCGTACCCGCTCCTCCAGGTCGGCGACGACCGGCTCCACGAGCAGCCACTCGTCCCCGCCCGACCGCTCGCGCAGGCCGCTCAGCCAGGTGCCGAGGTCGGTCAGCGGAAGCCGGGCGGCCTCGACGATGCCGAGGCCGTGCACGGTCACCGCCCGTGCCCGCACGCCCAGCCGGGTCCCGTCGCAGTCGGCGCAGGGCTGCTTCACCAGGCCCTGGCGCTCGGCCCGTTCGCGGTACTCGGGGTTGTCGGCGCGCTCGCTGTAGCGGCGCAGCAGCGCCGTCGCGACCCCTTCGAAGCGGCCCGCCGCGACGGTCGCCGGTGGGGCGGTCTCGGGGAAGTGCCGCCGGAAGTGGGGGCTTTCGACGCCGTGCAGCAGCAGGTCTCGTGCCCTGTCGTCCAGTTCGCCGACCGGTGTGTCCGGGTCGAAGGTGAAGCCGTAGTGGCCGGCGGCGGCCCGCAGCACGGGGAGGCTCCAGGCGGTGAACTTGGCGTTCCAGCCCTTCACCGCCCCGTGCGCGACCGGCTTCGCGTCGTCGAGCAGGCGCCGTACGTCGGGCCGGATCACCTCGCCCAGGCCGGTGCAGGCCGGGCAGGCTCCGGCGGGCTTGTTGAAGGAGAAGGAGCCCATGACCAGTTCGGGCACGGGCGTGCCGCAGTGCGGGCAGGGCCGCTGCTCCGCCTCGGCGTCCTCGTCGGCCTCGGTGCCGTCGGTGTGGGACGGCGGGATGTCCTCGCCGCAGCCGGGGCAGGGGCGGATGCCGATGCGGGACCACAGCAGACGCAGGTAGGTGAAGACCTCGGTGACCGTGCCGACCGTGGAGCGGGGGCTGCGGTTGGTGAGGTGCTGGTCGACGCTGATGGACGGGGACAGGCCGGTGATCGAGTCGACGGCGGGCTTGCCGGCGAAGCCGGTGACCATGCCCAGCGACTCCAGGTACTGCCGCTGGCCCTCCTGGTGGAGGGTGTCGAAGGCGAGGGTGGACTTGCCGGAGCCGGAGAGGCCGGTCAGGACGACCAGCTTGTTCTTCGGCAGGGAGAGGGAGACGTTCTTGAGGTTGTGGAGGCGTGCGCCGGTGACGCGGATGCAGTCGTCCATTCCTTCAAGTCTTCCATTGAAGTGTGGTGTTGAGACTTTCAAGGGTCCCTGAGCTTGACGTCTGCCGTAACCTTCAAATCGATGACGAACGACCGCCGCCTCCGTCCCGTCGACCTGGCCCGGCTCGCCGGTGTCTCGACGCAGCAGATCCGCAACTACGAGGACGCCGGTGTGCTCCCGCCGGCCGCGCGGACCGCGTCCGGCTACCGCGTCTTCGGCGAGGTGCACCGCGGCGCGCTGCTGGCGTACCGGACGCTGATGCGCGGGTACGGGCCGGTGACGGCGACGCACATCATGCGGACCGTGCACGAGGGGGACGTGCCGGGCGCGCTCGCGCTGCTCGACGCCGCGCATGCGGCGCTGCACGAGGAGCGGGTGTCCCTGCGGGCGGCGAGCGAGGCCC
Source organism: Streptomyces sp. NPDC013187 (assembly GCF_042899705.1). Taxonomy (NCBI): domain Bacteria; kingdom Bacillati; phylum Actinomycetota; class Actinomycetes; order Kitasatosporales; family Streptomycetaceae; genus Streptomyces; species Streptomyces sp. NPDC013187. The sequence goes on from NZ_JBIBAF010000023.1 coordinate 45,524, forward strand.
TGGAACTGCTCGCGGCCGGGCCGCCCGCCCCGCTGCCGCGTTCGGGCGGGCTGCGCATCGGGGAGGTGGCCGCGCTGCTGGGCGTGCGGACGTCGGCGCTGCGGGTGTGGGAGGGGGCCGGGCTGCTCACACCGGGACGCGAGCGCGGGACGGGGTACCGGGTGTACGAGCCGGCCGATGTGCGCGACGCCCGGCTCGTGCACACCCTGCGCCGCAGCCACTACCTGTTCGACCAGATCAGACCGGTGCTGGAGGGGCTGCGGCGGGAGGGCGGCAGTGCGGCGCTGCGGGCGGCCGTCGCGGCGCGCGGCGAGGCGCTCACGGCGCGCACCAGAGTCATGATCGAGGGCGCGGGCGCCCTGCACGCTCATCTCGACCGGCTCGCCGCAGCGGGGCCGGGTTATGAGGGGGCGGGGCGGGGTCATGGATGAGGTCATGGACCGGGCACAGGCACGCACATGGCTCACGACCGCCGTCGAGGAGGCCCGCACCGGGCTCGCCGAGGGCGGCATCCCGATCGGTGCCGCGCTGTACGGCGCCGACGGCACCCTGCTGGGCCGCGGCCGCAACCGCCGCGTCCAGGACGGTGATCCGTCCCTGCACGCGGAGACGGCGGCCTTCCGCGCGGCCGGGCGGCAACGCTCCTACCGGGGCACGACGATGGTGACGACCCTGTCGCCGTGCTGGTACTGCTCCGGGCTGGTGCGGCAGTTCGGCATCTCCCGCGTCGTGATCGGGGAGGACGTGACCTTCCACGGCGGCCACGACTGGCTGGCCGAGCACGGTGTGAAGATCGTGCTGCTGGACGACGACGAGTGCATCGGCCTGATGCGGGGCTTCATCGCGAGCAGCCCGGATCTGTGGAACGAGGACATCGGCGTCAACTGAGCGCACCGCCCGGGGTTCGCATCACCGTTCGGGATGCCATCCGATCCCCTGAAATGTAGCGACACCCGGTGTCGCCGGTGGCGGGTTCGCCATTCGTTTGGTCGGGTCTATCCCACCTGCGAACGGAGACGCCCTGTGCGAATGACTGACATCCAGCGCTGCGACGTACGACCTGGGCGACTCGTCGAATGGACGCTGAGCCCTGCCACCGTCGCGACGGCGAAGGCCCTGCCGGAGGACTCCAGGCCGCCCGCCTACATCCAGGAGTCGCATCTGCGGACGGCGCGGTCCGTGCGCGAGGACGGTCTGTTCGTACCCACCTGGCTCGGCGCGGCGTTCGACATCCCGGGGCGGGTCGACCTGGACGCGCTGGGCGAGGCGCTGCGCGGCTGGACCCTGCGGCACGAGACCCTGCGCAGCGGCTTTCGCTGGGCGGGCGGGCCGGGCGACTCGATCCGCCGCTTCACCCTCGATGAGGCCTCCGTCTCCCTGCACCGCGAGGACGCCGGCGAGTTCACCGATCCCGAGGCCCTGGCCCAGCACCTCCAGGACCGCTTCGACACCACCGCCGACGCGCTGCGCTGGCCGAACCTCATCTACACGGCCGTCGTCCGGGACGACAGCACCAGCGTGTACATGGCCTTCGACCACAGCAACGTCGACGCGTTCTCCATCTACCGCATCCCGGCGGAGATCCAGGAGCTGTACGCCGCTCATCTCACCGGCCGCGCCCCGGAGCAGTCGCCGGTCTCCAGCTACGTCGACTTCTGCGAGGCCGAGCGGGCCGACGCGGACCGGCTCGACGCGGACCACGAGATCGTCGCCCGCTGGCGGGAGTTCATCCGGCGCTGCGACGGGCGGCTGCCGAGCTTCCCCGTGGACCTCGGGCTGGATCCCGGGGCCGGGCTGCCGACGCAGAAGCTCATGCGCGAGATGCTCGTCGACGCGGACGCCGCCGCCGCGTTCGAGGCGTACTGCCGCCCCTATGGCGGTTCGCTCGTCGGGGTGCTGGCGGCGACCGCCCTGATCGTCCACGAGATCGGCGGTGAACCCGTCTACCGGACGGTGGTGCCCTTCCACACGCGGGCGAAGTCCGCGTACTCGGACTCGGTGGGCTGGTACGTCGGCGGCGCGCCGATCGAGGTGCCCGTCTCCCAGGCGCCCGACTTCCCCGCCGCGCTGAAGACCGTACGCGCCGCGCTGCATGCCACCCGGTCGCTGGCCCGCATGCCACTGGCCCGGGTGCTGCGCCTGCTCGGCGCGGACTTCCGGCCGACCTCCCCCGACATGTACTCGATCGTGTCGTTCGCCGACGCCCGCGGCATTCCCGAGTCCACGAGCTGGACCGAACGCAACGCCTACGGCCTGATCCGGGTGTCGTACGGCGACCAGGTCTGCGCCTGGGTCACCCGCCTCCACGAGGGCCTGTGGTTCGCGGCCCGCTACCCGGACACGGATGTCGCGCACAAGAACATGCGGCTGTACGCCGACCGGCTGCGCGACATCATCGCGTCGGTCGCGGACCACGCCCCCGCCCCCCGGCGGTGAGACACGCCGGCGGGGTCGGGGCGGGACACACCGGCGGGAGCTACACGCCCGCGTAGGAGTGCTTGCCGGAGACGAAGATGTTCACGCCGTAGTAGTTGAACAGCCAGCAGCCGAAGGCGATGAGGGCCAGGTAGGCGGCCTTGCGGCCCTTCCAGCCGGCGGTGGCGCGGGCGTGCAGGTAGCCGGCGTAGGCGACCCAGGTGATGAACGACCAGGTCTCCTTGGGGTCCCAGCCCCAGTAGCGGCCCCAGGCGTCACCGGCCCAGATGGCGCCCGCGATGATCGTGAACGTCCACAGCGGGAAGACGGCCGCGTTGACGCGGTAGGAGAACTTGTCGAGGGAGGCGGAGGAGGGCAGCCGCTCCAGGACGGAGGTCGCGAAGGTGCCGGGCGTGCCGCCGCTCGCGAGCTTGCTCTCGTAGGAGTCCTTGAACAGGTACAGGATCGTGCCGACCGCGCCGACGTAGAAGACCGCCCCGCAGAAGATCGCCGTCGAGACGTGGATGTACAGCCAGTACGAGTGCAGGGCCGGGACCAGCTGGTCGCTGGCGGTGTAGAGGACCGTGACCGCGAGGCCCAGGTCGAGCAGGACCGAGGTGATCAGGAACAGGCCGAGCCAGCGCACGTTCTTCTTCAGCGCCAGCAGTCCGAGGTACACGCCGACCGCGACCGTGGAGAACGTGATGTTGAACTCGTACATGTTGCCCCACGGGGCGCGCTCCACCGACAGGGCGCGGGTGAGGACACCGGCGAACTCGACCAGGAAGGCGAGCACCGTCAGGGAGATGGCGATCCGGCCGTACAGGTCGCCCTGCTCGTCACCGCCGTGCGCCCCGGGGCCGTCGGGCACGTCACGCTGACCGGACGCGGCCCGCACGGTGACCTTCGGCCGCTCCAGCACGGCGGTGCCGCCGGCCTGGTTCACGGTGACGGCCGGGGCCGCCTTCTGGGCGTCCGCCTTGCTGGTGAGCGCGGCGGCGGTCCTGGCGACCTTGCTGCGGCTGCCGAAGAGCCATTCGGCGATGTACGCGAAGAAGGCCAGGGTGTAGACGGCCATCGCGGAGTAGATCAGCACATTGCTGATGTTCGCGAGATTTTCGTTCGTGGCGGCGGCGAGAGTCACTGCTTCTCAGCCCCTTCGGCAGGTACGGGGGGTTCGGTACCCGGCTCCTGAGCGGGGTCGGGGGAATCTGCGGGGCCGTCGGGGCCGGGGGCACCCGGCGCCTGCTCGTAGAGGTCGCCGGCGAGGTGGCCCAGCTCCTCGGGGACCTTGGCGGACTCGCTGCGGCCGAGGCCGGCCATCTCGACGACGGTGACGCCGTCGGCGCCCTTGACCGCGCGCACCCAGACGCGGCGGCGCTGGATGAACAGGGAGGCGGCGAGGCCGCCGATCGCGGCGAGGGCACCGGCGAGGGCCCAGCCGCTGCCGGGCTGCTGGACGACCTGGAAGCCGGCCCACTCCTTGATGTCCTTGCCGAAGGTGACCGAACCGGCACCGTTCGGGAGCTTCATGGTCTCCCCGGGCTTCAGCAGCTTCTTGAAGAGCTTGCCCTGGGAGTCCTTGAACTCCTTCATGTTGGTGCGGTCCATCTGGTACACGCTCTGCGGGATGCCCGAGTCGGCCCCGAGGTCGCCGTGGTAGGCGGACAGCGCGAGCAGCGGGTTGTCCAGCGCCGGGAACTGCGACAGCATCGTGCCGCTGGCGGAGCCGCCGAAGGTCGGCACGAAGAAGGCGTTGAAGCCGAGCTGCTCCTTCTTGCCCTGGGCGTTGCGGTAGCCGTCGAGGACCTTGACGACACCGGAGGACGTGACGTTGGCGTCCAGCGGCAGCAGCGGTACGGCGTCGTCGAAGACGACCTTGCCGTTGGCGTCGCGGACGGTGATGACCGGCGCGTAGCCGTGGCTGACGAGGTAGACCTTGGAGTCGCCGATCTCCAGCGGGTGGTTCACCTCGACGGTGTCGTTCTCGTCCTTGCCGTAGGCGCCGGAGCTGTAGGTGATGTCCGCCTTGTAGACGCGCGGGGTGCCCTTGTTGGGGCCGGTGCGCTCGTAGGTGCCGGTGAACTTCTTCAGGTTGAAGCTGAACGGCACCAGGTCGTCCGACGTGAAGAGGTTGCCGGACTTGAAGTCGTCGTACTGGGTGAGGGTGTTGGAGAAGCCGTCACCCTCGACGACCAGCTTGTTGCCCTCGGACTTGTACAGCTGGCCCCAGGCGAAGGCGGTCAGCATCACGATGAGGGCGATGTGGAAGACGAGGTTGCCCACCTCGCGCAGGTAGCCCTTCTCGGCGGCGACGGCGTCCCCGGTGAGGTGGGTGCGGAAGCGGCGCTTCTTCAGCAGGGCCAGGGCGGCCTCGCGGACCTGCTCGGGTTCGGCCGTGGTGCGCCAGGTGGTGTGGGCGGGCAGCCGGGTCAGCCGCCGGGGCGCGCCGGGCGGCAGGCCGCGCAGCTGGCCGACGAACTGCCAGGTGCGGGGCACGATGCAGCCGATGAGGGAGACGAACAGCAGGATGTAGATCGCGGAGAACCACACCGAGCTGTAGACGTGGAACATGCCGATCTTGTCGTAGACGTCCCCGAGGGTCGGGTGGGCCCTGCGGAAGTCGGCGACCTTCGTCTCGTCCTGGCCGGACTGCGGGATGAGGGAACCGGGGATCGCGCCGAGGGAGAGCAGCAGGAGCAGCAGCAGGGCGACCCGCATGGAGGTGAGCTGCCGCCAGAACCAGCGGACCCAGCCGATGACGCCCAGGGACGGCAGGCTGGGCGCCTCCTCCTTGGGGGCGGTGGACAGCTGGGAGCCGGCTTCGCCCAGCTCCTGGTCCTCGGCGGCGGACGGGGCCGGGTCGGAGGCGGTGGTCTTGCTCATCGATCAGATCCCCACAGTGAAGCCGTCGGACCAGACCTGCATCTCCTGCACGATGCGGTCCCACGCGCCGGTCAGCAGCAGCAGACCGGTCACGATCATCATGGTGCCGCCGATCCGCATCACCCAGACGTAGTGGCGCTTGATCCAGCCGAAGGCTCCGAGGGCCTTGCGGAAGGCGACCGCGGCGAGCACGAACGGCACGCCCAGGCCCAGACAGTACGCGACGGTGAGGACGGCACCGCGTCCGGCGCTCCCCTGGTCGGAGGAGAGGGCCAGCACGGAGGCGAGGGTGGGCCCGATGCAGGGCGTCCAGCCGATGCCGAACAGCGCGCCGAGCAGGGGCGCGCCGACCAGCCCGGCCACGGGCCGCCGGTGGAAGCGGAACTCCCGCTGGGTGAGCCAGGGCATCAGGCCCATGAAGAAGACGCCCATGAGGATCATGAGGACGCCGAGCACCTTCGACAGGACGCCCTGCTGTTCCTGGAGCGTCTGTCCGAAGTAGCCGAACAGCGCCCCGGTGGAGACGAACACGGCGGTGAAGCCGAGCACGAACAGGGAGGCGCCCGCGACCATCCGGCCGCGCCGGGCCTCGGCGAGGTCGGTGCCCGCGACACCCGTCACGTAGGACAGGTAACCGGGCACCAGCGGCAGGACGCAGGGCGAGAAGAAGGAGACGAGTCCGCCGAGCAGCGCGATCGGCAGGGCCACGAGCAGGGCGCCGTTGAGCACCGTGCCGTTGGGGTCCGCCACCGCGGCGAGCGTGGTGACTGCGCTCACGTCGCTGCTCCGCTCACTTCTCGGCGACGACGGGCTTGAGCATCTTCAGCAGCCGTTCCTCGCTGAGCGCGGACAGGGAGCGGGCCGCGATCTTGCCGTCCCGGTCGAGGATGAGCGTGGAGGGGATCGCCTGCGGGTTGAGCGTGCCCTTCTTGAAGCGCAGCAGCAGCTTGCCGGTCGGGTCGTAGAGGCTGGGGTAGGTGATGCCCCAGTCCTTCTCGAAGGCGAGGGCGGCGCCGGTGGAGGTGTCGCGGGTGTTGATGCCGACGAACTGCACGCCCTTGTCCGCGTAGTCCTTGGAGACCTTCGCGAAGTACTTGGCCTCGGCGCGGCAGGGGTTGCACCAGGAACCCCAGACGTTGAGGACGACGACCTTGCCCTTGTAGTCGGCGACGTCGAGGGTCTTGCCCGCGATGGTCTTGCCGGACAGGTCGGGTGCCTGAGTGCGCTTGCCCTCGGCGACCGTGGCGACGCCGTCGGTGCCGGTGACGAAGTTGGTGTTGCCGCCCCCGCCGGAGGTGCCGCCGGAGCCGCACGCGGAGACGAGCAGCGCGGTCGCGGCGAGACCCGCGGTCAGGGCGGCGCTGCGGCGGACACGGCGGGTGCGCTCGGTGGCACGGGTCGTGCGGTTCGAACGCTGGGGGGCGCTGTCGGCACTCATGTGAAAAGTTTCGCATGCCCGTTCTGGGGGTCTCGCCCACCCCCCTTGCGGGCGGAAAACCGCATTTCAGGCGGCGTTCTTCGAGGCGTCTCCGCCGGACGTGGAGGCCTTGCCGGTGAACTCCCGCCAGCCACCGGCCGGCTGCTGCCCGACCCCGAGGGTACGGAGCTTGTCGAGCACCTCGGGCTTCTGCACGTCGAGCCAGTCGGTGAACTGCCGGAACGAGACGAGACGCACATCCGCGCCCTTCTCCTTCTCGCGGGCGATGTGCTTGAAGGCCTCTTCGACGGCGTCCATGTAGATGCCGCCGTTCCACTGCTCGAAGTGGTTGCCTATGAAGAGGGGTGCCCGGTTTGTCTCGTATGCCCGCTTGAATCCCTGGATGTACGCCTGCGCCGACTGCTTGCGCCAGCCCGGGTAGTTGTGGGCGGGTGCCTTCGTGGTCGCGAGGGACTGGTTGGCGAGCATGTTGTAGTCCATCGACAGGACCTCGAAGCCGCGGCCGGGGAAAGGTATCTGCTGGAGGGGCAGGTCCCAGATCCCCTGCTTCTTCGCCGGCCAGACCTGGAGGCCGCCGGGCGAGGAGGCGTCGTAGCGCCAGCCGAGTTCGCGGGCGGTGGGCAGCAGGTTGTCCTGGCCGAGCAGGCAGGGCGTACGGCCGCCGACGAGTTCCTTGTCGTAGTCGAACGGCAGCGACGGCAGGTCGGTCCACCCGGTGTTGGTGCGCCACTCCTTCACGAAGGACTTCGCCTGGTCGATCTCGCTGCGCCACTGCCGGGGCGTCCAGTTCTTGACCGAGCCGTGGGACTCGCCGCAGAAGTGCCCGTTGAAGTGGGTGCCGATCTCGTGGCCCTCCAGCCAGGCCCGGCGGACGTTCTTCAGGGTCGCCTTGACGTGGTCGTCGGTGAGGTAGCCGATGTCGGAGGCACCGCGCGGGTTGTTCGGCGGGTTGTACAGGCGCTTCTTCGACTCGGGCAGCAGGTACAGCCCGGACAGGAAGAAGGTCATACTCGCGCCGTGCTCCTTGGCGAGGTCCAGGAAGCGCGGGAAGAGGCCGTTGCCGACCTCGCCGGCGCCGTCCCAGGAGAACACCACGAACTGGGGCGGGGTCTGCCCCGGCTCCAGCGGCTCGGGCCTGGCGGGCTGGTGGGGCTGCTTGCCGGTGTGGCTGGTGGATCCGTCGCCGATGGGGCGGGCGGTGGGCTTCGGCTTCGGCTTCGATCCGCCCTGGACGGAGTCGCCGCCGGAACCGTCGGCGTGGCCGGAGTCGTCCGAGCCCGTGAGCCCGCCGCATCCGGCGAGTGAGACGGCGGCGGCTCCCGCGCCGAGTCCGAGCATTCCCCTGCGGGAGAGAGCGCGCATGGCATCCCCGATTCGTCACGTCGTGCTGGTCACCCAGTCAGAGGCCGTGACGAAGAACGGGGTTCCGCTCAAATGCGCAGATTCCGTAACGAAGCAGTCGTAAGCGCTCATAAGGGGGCGAACGAAAGGCTTTGCGTGCCTGCCGAACGCCCCCTGTAGGCGGGTCCGGGAAATTACGCCCCGAAGGCCTTGGCCTGCCCCTTCACCGGCCTGGCACCGGCGAGGAGATGGGCCGGGACGAGATCGCGGGCCGGCTCGCTGTAGCCGACGGAGACGATCCGGTCGCCGCGATACGTGAACGTCGTCAGCGACGCCAGCGTGCACTGGCGCTTGCGCGGGTCGTGCCAGAGGCGGCGGCGCTCGACGTAGGACCGGACGATCCAGATGGGCAGCTGGTGGCTGACCACGACCGCCTCGTGCCCGCGGGCCTTGTCCTTCGCCGCGCTCAGCGCGCTCATCATGCGGACGACCTGGTCGACGTACGGCTCGCCCCAGGACGGCCGGAACGGGTTGACCAGGTGCTTCCAGTTGCCGGGGTTGCGCAGCGCCCCGTCCCCGACACCGAAGGTCTTGCCCTGGAAGATGTTGTCGGCCTCGATCAGCCGCTCGTCGGTCGCCAGGTCCAGCCCATGCGCCTTGGCGATCGGCTCGGCCGTCTCCTGCGCACGCTCCAGCGGCGAGGCGACGACGTGCGTCACATCGCGGCCGGACAGGTGCTCGGCGACCCGGTCGGCCATGCGGCGCCCCAGGTCGGAGAGGTGGTAGCCGGGGAGGCGGCCGTAGAGGATGCCGTCCGGGTTGGCGACCTCGCCGTGCCGCATGACGTGGACGACGGTGATGTCCTCGGCGCTGTTGTTCCGCTGGTCGCTCATGCCGTGGCCTCCGCAGCCGCCCGGGCCGCCGCCGGAAGGGCGTCGGCGATCCGCTGCACGGCCCGCTCGTCGTGCGCGGTGGACACGAACCAGGACTCGAAGGAGGACGGCGGCAGGTAGACGCCGTCGGCGAGCAGCGAGTGGAAGAACGCGGTGAAGCGGAAGGACTCCTGCGTCTTGGCGTCCTCGTAGTTGCGCACCGGCCGGTCCGTGAAGAACACCGAGAACATGTTGGAGGCGTTCTGGAGCGTGTGCGCCACGCCCTCCTTGGTCAGGGCGTCGGTGACCAGGCCCTGGATCTGCTTCGACACCGCGTCGACCTTGGCGTAGGCGGCGTCGTCGAGGAGCCTCAGCTGGGCGAGCCCGGCGGCGGTGGCGACGGGGTTACCGGAGAGGGTGCCGGCCTGGTAGACGGGCCCGGCCGGGGCGAGGTGGGCCATGACGTCCGCGCGCCCGCCGAAGGCCGCCGCGGGGAAGCCGCCGCCCATGACCTTGCCGAAGGTCATCAGGTCCGGGACGACGCCGTCGACCCCGAACCACCCGGCCCGGCTGGTCCGGAAGCCGGTCATGACCTCGTCGGAGATGTAGAGCGCGCCGTTCTCGGCGCAGAGGTCCTTCAGGCCCTGGTTGAACCCGTCGGCGGGCGGTACGACGCCCATGTTGCCCGGGGAGGCCTCGGTGATCACGCAGGCGACCTCGCCGGGGTGGGCCAGGAAGGCCTCGCGTACGGCGTCGAGGTCGTTGTACGGCAGCACGATCGTGTCGCCGGCCTGGGCGCTGGTGACACCCGGGGTGTCGGGCAGCGCGAAGGTGGCGACGCCGCTGCCGGCCGCGGCGAGCAGCGAGTCGACGTGCCCGTGGTAGCACCCGGCGAACTTGATCACCTTGGTGCGCCGGGTGAAGCCGCGGGCGAGCCGGATCGCGGACATGGTCGCCTCGGTGCCGCTGGATACGAGCCGCACCTGCTCCAGCGGCGCGACACGGGCGACCATCTCCTCGGCGAGCGCGACCTCGCCCTCACCGGGCGTACCGAAGGACGTGCCGCGGGAGACGGCGTCCTGCACGGCGGCGATCACCTCGGGGTGGGAGTGCCCGAGGATCATGGGCCCCCAGGAGCACACGAGGTCGACGTATTCCCTGCCGTCGGCGTCGGTCAGATAGGGGCCGGTGCCGGACACCATGAACCGCGGCGTGCCGCCGACGGCTCGGAAGGCCCGCACCGGTGAGTTCACGCCGCCGGGCGTGACGGCCGCCGCGCGGTCGAACAGAGCCTGCGAGGCCGGTGCTTCATACGGATATGCCAGTTCACTCATGACCTGCGACTTCTCCGACCTTCTCCGACGCTGTCGGGCTCCGGGTGCCAGTGACCTGTTCAGGGTAGGCCAGGGGCGCGGGCGGGCGGGGCGCGGGACAACCGACCCCGGGGTCGCCGTCGTCTGCGAGACTGGACCCTGATACACACAGCTCGCACGGCCCGGCGTGGTCGGAGGCTGCGGACATCCTGCGGACAGTTGTTTCAGCGCACGTTTCGGCGGGCGGCCGTGGGGGAGGTCACTGACACGATGATCGGGTTGCGCGGCGGGGGCGACGCGTTCTGGGAAAGCAGTCGGGTGGAGATATGCATCGCGGTGGCGGACTGGGCGAGGGGACCGATGACCTGGGTCCTCGACGTGCCCGGCGGGGACGACACCGGCGCGAGGCGGAGGACGCTCAGGAACCGCGTCGGACACAGGGTTCAGCGAGTGAACCGGAGCGGGCCGCCGGACGTACTGAACGTCAGGTGGACGATCTTCCTGAACGTCAGGTCGATGATCTTCGGGCCGGGAGCAGCGGGAATGGTGGTCGGGTGGGGGTGACGTACAAGTACTTCGGCGCGCCCGACGGTGCGACTGCGGCCCGCGTCCCGATCTCGATGCGCCCCGAGGAGCTCGGCGGTGACGAGCTCGGCATGAACGGCATGTTCACGAAGATCAAGCCGGAGACCATGGCGGCGATGGTCCTCACGGGCATCGAGGGCGTCCCCCTGCACAAGGTCCCGCCCCTGGAGCTCGTCGTCCTGCACCCCGACTACGCCGTGGTCAAACTCCCCATGACGGTCGTCGACCCCCTGCGCGGCATCGGCGAGGAGGCGGTCGGCGCGGCGGCCTTCATCTGGTCGACGGTCCCGGACCGCGGCGGCCCCCGGGACGCGTTCAACGTCTACCAACTGCTGCACGAGTGGCAGGACTTCTCGCACCGGCTGCATGAGGCGGGGCATCAGCCGTATTGCCTGGTGTGGCCCTGAGCTGGGGTTTCATGGGTTAGGCGGGGTTTTCGGACCCCGCCCTTCGCGTGTACCGACTCCGGTTCCCGGAAAGCATCATCGATCGCCTTACGACTGCGGCTGGCCGGTGCAGCGCATCGGCTCCCACCAGTGCGGTGTCATTCAATCGAGTCACGCATGGCGAGTGGGTCCCTGGACGCCTGTGATCGGTGCGAAAGCGGTCGCGGCGACCACGAAGCGCGGGTCCAGCGCCGCCCACAGGCCCTCCAACAGCGCGTCCGCGTCCTGGGCGTCAGTGCTCACCTCCAGGTGGCGCCGGGCTGTCGAAATGGTGTCTCCATCCGACTGGTAGGTGCTGAGCACCACCGCCTGGCCTGGAGCCAGATTGCCCAGCGCGACAACGGTGGTGTCCGCGCTCTCCCGCTCACCCTCCGGACGGCGTGCCGCGCCGAACCAGGACCGCTGACCGACGCGGTCCACGACTGCGGTGATCCGCGGCGTGTAGATCGGCGGGTCCGGCTCGTAGCTGAGGTCCTCCAACGCGCTGCCGGGCGCAAGGCCCTTCGCCAGCCGAGCAGCAACCTCAGTCACCTGTTCCCCGTTGCCATAGACGGCCCATCGCTCGTCCGCGGTCGCGGCGGAGTAGTGCCGCAGGCTGTCGTGGCCCGTGGCGCCGACCGGCACCACGTTCAGCTCACCGGACGTGGTGTGTTCCAACCGACGAGCACGGGATGCCTCACTCCGTCCGGTGAGTGCGTAGCCGGCGGTCAGTTCCTCGTTCAAGGTGCGTGCCAGCAAAATGAGTCGGCCGGGATAGGGGTTGTCTCGAAGGGCTTCCAGGATCGTGGTCATGCGCCAGCGCCTTTCAGGTTCGACTCGGTACGAGATCTGCCAAACGGAAGAGCGGGGTGAGTATCACACCAGAGCGCGCGAGCGCTTCGGCGGCGCCTTGGCGGCGGTCCAGGAGGACGAACACACCGACCACCTCGTGCCCAGCCTCGTCGACGACGGGGCGCAGCAGCTCGGGAGGCAAGGCCGGTATGTGGTCGCACAGTTCGTTGACGGCCGTGACGTAGCGACCGGAGTCGAGCACACCCGCCGTCACTACGATCGCTGCGCATGGACTGGTTGGAGCGCACCGCGAAGTTGAGGCAGTGGACCAGAAACGGGGCACGGGCACCCCACAAGCCTCTGCTGCTGCTCTACGCTCTCGGCCGGTTCCAAGAGGACGCCGACAGTGAATTGCGGTACAGCGCGGTGGAGAAGGACCTGCTGCGACTGCTGGCCGAGTACGGACCGCCCAACAGGACCACGCCTGCCTACCCTTTCCACCATCTGATCAGTGACGGTGTATGGGAAGTCCGTACCGCCCATGGCCATGGGAGTCCGGGCAGTGGCCCACGGGATCTCCGGGAATCGGGTGCCACCGGACGACTTGTCCCGGAGCTCAGGGATGCTCTGAGGCGCGAACCACTGCTGCTGCACCGGGTGGCACGGGCGTTACTCGAACTGCATTTCCCTCCCTCGCTCCACAGCGAGCTGTGTGAAGCAGTCGGTCTGGATCTGGAACCGGCGGCGACCGAGCGGCTTTCCGCAGCCCGGAGGCAGCGTGACCGGCGCATGCGTGAGCTGGTGCTGACCGCTTACGAGTACCGGTGCGCGTTCTGCGGTTACGACGGCAGGATCGGCACCGTTCCGGTGGGACTGGAGGCCGCACACGTCCGTTGGTGGGCCTTCGACGGACCTGACGACGTCGACAACGGGCTCTGCCTGTGCTCGCTGCATCACAAACTCTTCGACAAGGGCGTCCTCGGCGTGGATGACGGTCACCGCATCCTGGTCTCGCAGCGCTTCGTCGGCCACAGCCCCGCCGCCCGGGGCCAGGTCACAGCGCTTGCGGGGCGTCCGCTCCTCGGCCCACAACCGGGCTCACGCCCTGTCGCTGCCGGCCACCGCTCCTGGCACACCCGTCAGGTCTTTCATGGCGATCCACGCCCCGCAGCGCAGACCTGAACCGAAACCGCCAGAGCTTCGCAGGGGACGGAGTAAAAAAACCTCCGGCCGTGTCATGAGATCGGGCTTGCCGAACCTCTTCAGACATGTAAGGCCGCGGCCCTGGGCGACAGGGCAGAGCGCGGTCCCGGTTTCGAGGAGGTGTTCCGTGGAGATTGCGGGCGCGTTGTTGTCCATCGTCATCGTCCTGGCGCCGAGCCTGAAGGGGTGGGTGGACAGCGTGTCCTACCGCAACCGAGCGCAGGGCAGGGCGGCTGTGATTCGGGCTCGACGTGGGCAAGGGGATGACTGCGGGGGCGCCAGGCATGCCCGCGGGTGGGGGAAGAACCGTGACCAGTGATTCCGGCGAAGTGTCTGCCGAGGCCATGGGAGTCCTGTACCAGGATCATCTCGGGGAAATGCAAGCGTATGCCCGCCGGCTGCTGGCCGACGAGCGGCTGCCGGAATCCGCGCTGTCCGCAGAGGACGTCGTACAGACCGCGTTCGCCAAGGCCCTGCGCGCCCCGGCACAGATCCGCGAACCCCGTGCCTACCTCTACGCTGTGATCCGCAGCGACGTACGAGCTGCGAGTCGGCAGTACGCACGGCGGGCGGCCCCGGCCGTGGCACCCGTCGTCACGACGCAAGCGCCGGACGTGCACATCGCGGACTTCAGCGATCTGGTGGCCAATCGCCTGGCGGTCTACAAGGCCCTGTACGACTCGCCTCCTCAGCAGAGGACTGCGGTGTGGGCGACCAAAGCACTGGACTACACCCAGGCGGAGACGGCCGAGGCCATGAAGAAGAAGCCGGGGACGGTCGCCACCCATGTCGTGCGGGCCGTGGCCGCACTCCGGATCCATCTGGCCGCCCTGCTCGTGACGGGGATCATCGTGCTGTCCCTCAAAGGGAGCCGTCTCCTGAGGGCCATGCAGCCCCCGGCGGGCAGCCCCCAGGGGCGTCCGCCGCAGATGCCGCCCACCTCGACGTGGATCTACCTGGCCGTTGGCTGCCTGCTCCTCCTCGGCTCCGTCCGCTTGGTGAGGAGCTTGTGGTCGCGCCGTCGGCGGGCCATCGAGGAGGGAGGAACCTTCGCGCCACGTCCCCTCATGGACCGGATCCGGGAGGCGCGTTCGCCCGGCCACCTCAGTGGGGCAGTCCCTCGGAATTCACCTCGACGGGCAGCAAGGTCCGACGACGACCTGCCGGAGGAGGAAGATCCGTACGGCTTCCCACGGACCCTCACCCGCCTCCCGGAGCCGCAGGTGTACGGGCGCACTCAGACCCAGGCGGCCACGAGGGCACTTCCGGGGCACATGAGCAGGGGAAACCCCGTCGGCCATTCAGTAGCACCGGGCGGGGCTCTCGGGCTGCGCCGTTGACATGTGCCCTGTTCCGTCCGGGCACGTGTGATGCGGTCCGCGCCCCGAGACGGCGTGCGCGACGGCCTCCTCGCGTGGGCGGCCCGGCCTCGCGGGAGGCCTCAGGCGATCGCATAGTCACCGACGGCCGGTTCGAGGAGGTCGAAGGCGTGTGCCGCCTCCTGCGCGATCGTCCGGGCGATCTCGTCGTTGGTGTGCCCGGCCAGGGTCAGGTCCTGGATGCGCTGGAACAGGACGCGGTGCACGGCGCCGAGGAGGCCGGCGACCGTGCGGACGGTGATGTCGCCCGGCTGCGCACCGACGGCCTCGGCGAGGGCTTCGGCCAGCAGGAGTTCGCGCTGGTCGTGCAGGCTGCGCAGGCACGCCGACAGAGTGGGGCTGTCGGCGATCATGCGGGAGAAGTCGGGGCCGGCGAATCCGGCGACCGGGTCCTGCGCCGCGACGGCGGCCTCGAAGGCACGGCGCAGCGCCGCGAGGGCGGACTCCCCCGGGCGGCGTGACGTCACGACCCGCGCCGGCGCGGCTGCGAACTCGTCCTGGTGGTCGAGGGCCAAGTCCTCTTTGCGCGCGAAGTAGTTGGTCACCGTCTTCTTCGCGACGCGGGAAGCCGCTGCGATCTCGGCGATGGTGGTGTTCTCGAAGCCCTGCTCGATGAAGAGCCGTGTCGCGTGGTCGGAGATCAGCTGTCGCGTCTCCTGCTTCTTCGCTTCCCGCAGGCCCAGCGGGGCGGAGGCCCCTGCTGTGGCGGCACTCTCCGCGGCGCTCGTCTCGGTTTCCATGAGGGGAATCTTACTCCGGTGGTAAAAGTACGTTTACAGCAGCGGGTGCATGGTAGTAATCTTACTACCGACGTAAGATCAGTTCCCAGGGGCCATCACCCCGACCTCACAGCCCGGACAAGGAACCCACTTGAGGATCACTGCCTCCACCGTCTCCCTCACCGTCGAAGACATCGCGGCCTCCCGCAGTTTCTTCACCGCGCACTTCGGCTACCGGGAACAGGCCGCGGCCGAAGGATTCGCCTCCCTCACCCGCGACGATGCCGCCGTCGATATCGTCCTGCTGCAAAGGGGCACCGACGTCCTGCCCGCCGACCAGCGCGACCGGCACGCCGGCGGACTGATCCTCGCCTTCACCGTCACCGGCCTCGAAGCCGAGGAGAGACGACTGCGTTCCGAAGGCGTCGACATCACGATGCCCCTGCGCGAAGAGCCATGGGGAGAGCGCCTGTTCCAGGTCACCGACCCCAACGGCGTCGTCGTCCAGCTCGTCGAATGGGCCACACCGGACCACTCCTGAGCCCCTCACCCATCCAGCAGACCCGGAAGAGAGAGCACCGCATGCGAAAGCTCGTGTACTACATCGCCACCACGCTGGACGGTTTCATCGCGGGCCCGGACGGCGCCGACCCCACGGGCCCGGACGGCTTCTGGCCGATCCCTGGGGACTACATCCAGCACCTTGTGACGGAGTACCCCGAGACCTTGCCCGTCCAGGCCCGGGCGGCCCTGTCCGTCACCGCGGAGGGCACGCGCTTCGACACCGTCCTGGAAGGACGGCGCAGCTACGAGATCGGCCTCAAGGCCGGCATCGACGACGCCTACCCCCACCTGCGTCACCTGGTCTTCTCCCGGACCCTCGCCGAGGCCCCGGCCCCTGCCGTCGAACTGGTCGCCGACAACGCCGTGGAGAAGGTGCGGCAGTTGAAGCAGGAGGACGGCAAGGACATCTGGCTGCTGGGCGGCGCGGAGCTGGCCGGTGCCCTGTACGGCGAGATCGACCAGCTCGTCCTCAAGATGGCACCGTTGACCATCGGCGCCGGAATCCCGCTCTTCTCCCCCAAGGCCGCCTTCGATCCGCGCGGCTGGGAACTCACCGACCACACCGTGCTCGACAGCGGCGCGGCCATCGTCACCTACGGGCGCGCGCCCGGGAACTGAAGCCTCCGTCAAGACCCGGCCGACCTCGCTGCAGCCCCCTGAGACGTCCGCGCCGGTCGGGGACAGGGGGCTGGGCGGGCCGTCGGGCGGGACACCGCGTCAGGCCTACGCGTGGCGGGGTCTTGTTCGGCTGCCTCGGCCGGTCGAACCGGGCGGGGGGGGATGAGTCGGGCCCCGAACGGGCAGGACCGGTGCGGCAGCAGTCGGTGACCTGAGGGGGACCCCGTGCGTGATCTCGCGGACGCGATCGAATCGGTGGAACAGCTCGCCACGGTGTGGCGGACCATGGTGCTCGACCGGGACCCGCAAGCCGATGTGCGGGACCTGCCGGGCATCGCCGTGCGGTGGGCCGACTGCCGGTTCGCCTTCTGGAACTGCGTGACCCTGACGGACGTCGGTGCGGACGCCGGGGTGCTGAAGCAGCGGCTGACCGAAGCCGCCGAGATCATGCGCTCGAAGTCCCACCCCGGGTTCCTGTGGGTCTTCGAGGCCCTGCTCGACGACCAGGCGCAGACCGCGCTCGGAGCGGCCGCCGAGCAGGCGGGCCTGCGGTACGCCTTCCCCGGCACCGGCATGGCGGGAGATCTGCTGCCGGTTCCCGAACCCGTCCACCCCGAGCTGACCTTCGTACGCGTGGACAGCGACGCACTGCTGCGGGCGTACGCGGACATCAACTCGCGCGCCTACGGGTTCCCGCTCGAGGACGGGCGGGACGGGCTCGCCGGGTCCTCGCTGTGGAAGAGCGGGGTGTTCGCCTATCTGGGGCTGCGCGACGGGGTCCCCGTGACCTGTGCGGCCTCCGTCGAGGCGGACGGGCGGCTCTTCGTCGTACTCGTCGCCACCGATCCGGCGTGGGAGCGGCGAGGGTACGGGGAGGCCGTGACGCGCAAGGCGCTGTACGAGGGCGCCCGGGCCACCGGCCTGAGCCGGGCGACACTGCACGCGACCGCCGCCGGGGCGCCCGTGTACCCGCGGATCGGATTCCGGCCGAACTCGCCGATCGGCTTCTACGCCCTGGCTGACTGACCCGTCCCTGGACCGATCGCCGCGCACCATCCCGCTCGGGACCGGCAGACACCCGTCGCGGGCCCGCCGCCGTGTCAGTCGATCCCCCCGCCCACCGTGAACCCGGTGACCGTCCCGCCCCCTTCCCGCCGGAACGCGAACGGTGTTCCCCCGTGGGCGAGGGCCACCTCGCGGACGATGGACAGGCCCAGGCCGGAGCCCGGCAGGGAGCGGGCGTCGGCGGCGCGGTAGAAGCGGTCGAAGACCCGGGTGAGGTCGCGCTCGGCGATGCCCGGGCCCCGGTCGAGGACCTCGACCCGGATCCGGCCGGGCCGGGCGGGCCCCGAGACGACGATCTCGATGGGGGCCCGGCCGCCCTGGTCGAACTTGACGGCGTTCTCGACGAGGTTGGACAGCGCCCGGGTCAGCATCCCGGGCCGTCCGTCGGTCGTGGTGTCGCCGCTCGCGCGCAGCACGATCTCCCGGCCGCTGCGGCGCCGGGCCGCCCCCGCGACCTCCTCGGCGATGCCGGCGACGTCCACCCGCCGCGGCGGCTCGGTGTCGGACTGCCCGGCCGCCAGATCCACCAGCTCGTTGACCAGGTCGGTCAGCTCCCGGGCCTCCTGGCCCAGGTCGGCGACCAGCTCCTCGCGCGCCTTCGGCGGGAGCTCGTCGATCCGGCGCAGCAGGGAGATGTTGGTGCGCAGCGAGGTCAGCGGCGTGCGCAGCTCGTGGCCCGCGTCCTGGACCAGGCGGCGCTGGTCCTCCTCGGACTGCGCGAGCCGGCCCAGCATGCGGTCGAAGGCCCGGCCGAGGCGGCCCACCTCGTCATGGCCGGCCACGGGCACCTGGATGCCCAGCCGGCGGGTGCGGGCGACGTCCTCGGCGGCGTCGGTCAGCACGACCAGGCGGCGCGTGATCCGCCGGGCCAGCCACCAGCCGAACAGTCCGGCGCCGATCACCACGGCGGCCATCAGCAGCAGCGTCCGCTGCTGGAGCGCGCGCAGCAGGTCCTCGACGTCGCTGAACTCCTGGGCGACCTGCACCGCGCCCCGGCCGTCGCCGAGGGAGACGGTGGCGACGCGGTAGACGTCGTTGCCCACGTCGACGTCCTTGTGCTCGGCCACCTGACCGGAGTCGGCCGCGGCGGCGATCCGCGCGTCGGTGGCGGTGACCGGCAGTCCCGGACTGCCCGGGTCGACGACGTGCCCGTCCGGCCCGAGGACCTGCACGTCCGTGCGGGCGGGCCGTACGAGGTCATGGCCGGGCGCGGCGGACGAGAAGTCACCGGGCGTCATGTGGTTCTGCCGCACCTCGTCGCGCAGATCCTGCACGACCTCGTCGAACACCGTCTGCTGGTCCACCCGCACCAGCCGGGCGGCGGCGCTGTAGGACAGGATGCCGACGAGGACCGCCACGGCCGCCGTCACCGCCGCGAACGACACCGCGAACGTGGTGCGCAGCGACACGAGCTTCGGCCGCCGCCCGGCGGCCAGGCGGCGGAGGCGGCCCACTCAGTCCTCCCGCAGCACGTAACCCACGCCGCGCACCGTGTGGATCAGCTGCGGCGCGTCCGGCTCGTCGAGCTTGCGGCGCAGATACCCGACGTAGACGGCGAGGTTCTTCGAGCCGGGCCCGAAGTCGTAGCCCCAGATGCGGTCGTAGATCGTCGAGTGGTCGAGGACGATGCCCGCGTTGCGCACCAGCAGCTCCAGCAGCTCGAACTCGGTGCGGGTCAGCTCCAGCTCGCGCGCACCCCGCCAGGCCCGGCGGGCCTGCGGGTCCATGCGGATGCCGGCGGCGTCGATGAACCGCTCCGGGAGCGGCCGGGGCGCCTCGGCCGCGGGTGCGCTCCCGGCCCCCACCGGGCTGGTGCGGCGCAGCAGGGCGCGCAGCCGGGCGAAGACCTCCTCCACGTCGAAGGGCTTGACCACGTAGTCGTCGGCGCCCGCGTCCAGCCCGGCGATCCGGTCGGCGGTCTCCACGAGGGCCGTCAGCATCAGCACGGGCGTCCGGTCGCCCTCGGCGCGCAGCACCCGGCAGACCTGGAGCCCGTCGATGCCGGGCATCATCACGTCCAGGACGAGCACGTCCGGACGGTTGCGGTGGGCCTGCGCCAGCGCCTCGACCCCGTCGGCGACCGCCATGACCTGGTAGCCCTCCAGGGTCAGGGCCCGCTCCAGGGCGTTGCGGATGGCGCGGTCGTCTTCGGCGAGCAGCACGGTGTGGGGCACGCGTCCAGTGTGCCAAGCCGCCCGGCTCCCCAGGCCGTATGCGCTGCGCCGGGGCGTCCTTCTTACTCCCCTCTCACCAGCGGCCGGGCAACCTCGGAGCCGGGCCCTACCGTCCCCTCACCCTCGGCCCCGGGCGAGCCGGGCCGCGTGCGTCGGGGCGTCCGGGACGTCCGCCGGGCGGTCCACGGCGAACTCCTTGCGCAGCACCGGCACGACCTCCTCGCCGAGCAGGTCGATCTGCTCCAGCACGGTCTTGAGCGGCAGCCCGGCGTGGTCGATCAGGAACAGCTGGCGCTGGTAGTCGCCGGCGTACTCGCGGAAGGCCAGGGTCTTCTCGACGACCTGCTGCGGGGAGCCGACGGTCAGGGGCGTCTGCTCCGTGAAGTCCTCCAGCGACGGCCCGTGCCCGTACACCGGGGCGACGTCGAAGTAGGGACGGAACTCGCGCACCGCGTCCTGGGCGTTCTTCCGCATGAACACGTGCCCGCCGAGGCCGACGATCGCCTGCTCGGGAGTGCCGTGGCCGTAGTGGGCGTACCGCTCGCGGTACAGCTCGACCATGCGCTTGGTGTGGTCGGCCGGCCAGAAGATGTTGTTGTGGAAGAAGCCGTCGCCGTAGAACGCGGCCTGCTCGGCGATCTCCGGGGAGCGGATCGACCCGTGCCAGACGAAGGGCGGTACGCCGTCCAGCGGGCGGGGCGTGGCCGTGAAGCCCTGCAGGGGGGTGCGGAACTTCCCCTCCCAGTCGACGACGTCCTCGCGCCAGAGGCGGTGGAGCAGGGCGTAGTTCTCGACGGCGAGGTTGATGCCCTGCCGGATGTCCTGCCCGAACCAGGGGTAGACCGGGCCGGTGTTACCGCGGCCCAGCATCAGGTCCACCCGGCCGTCGGCCAGGTGCTGGAGCATCGCGAAGTCCTCGGCGATCTTCACCGGGTCGTTGGTGGTGATCAAGGTCGTGGCCGTGGAGAGGATCAGCCGCTCGGTGCGGGCCGCGACGTAGCCGAGCATCGTCGTGGGGGACGAGGGCACGAAGGGCGGGTTGTGGTGCTCACCGGTGGCGAAGACGTCGAGGCCCACCTCCTCGGCCTTCAGCGCGATGGCGACCATGGCCTTGATGCGTTCGCGCTCCGTGGGCGTCCGGCCGGTGGTGGGGTCGGGCGTGACGTCGCCGACGCTGAAGATTCCGAACTGCATGCTCGCTCACCCTCCAGGTTGTTTACCGTTCAACCATACCTGGGAACGAACGGCTCCGTGGGGCTGTTCCCGGGAGCGGCCGCCGCGGCCGGCGCCGCAGGGTCCGGGCGGGACCTCGTGGCCGTCCCGAGGGCCCGGGCCGGCCCCCGGGACCCGGCCCGGATGTCACGGCACGAGCACCAGCCGCCCCGTACACCACCCCCGTCGAGCCGGGCATGCGCCTTGACGGCGTCAGACCCAGGACGACTGACACCGGCGGCACGACCAGGGCACAGCGGGCATGCGAAGCTGGCCGCCATGTCCGTACTCCGC
The DNA here is from genome assembly GCF_042899705.1 of Streptomyces sp. NPDC013187. Classification (NCBI taxonomy): domain Bacteria; kingdom Bacillati; phylum Actinomycetota; class Actinomycetes; order Kitasatosporales; family Streptomycetaceae; genus Streptomyces; species Streptomyces sp. NPDC013187. The sequence continues at coordinate 66,819 of NZ_JBIBAF010000023.1, forward strand.
TCCGCCGCCCTCTTCGTCCTCGCCGCCCTGCTGGAGATCGGCGGCGCGTGGCTGGTCTGGCAGGGCCTACGCGAGCACAAGGGCTGGCTCTGGGCAGCGGGCGGCGTCCTCGCCCTCGGCGCCTACGGCTTCGTCGCGACGTTCCAGCCCGACGCACACTTCGGCCGCGTCCTCGCCGCGTACGGCGGGATCTTCGTCGCCGGTTCGATCCTGTGGGGCGTGGTCGCGGACGGCTACCGCCCGGACCGCTGGGACATCACGGGCGCACTGGTCTGCCTCGCGGGCATGGCCGTCATCATGTACGCCCCGCGAGGAAACTGACCAGGCCCTCGGGCGGCTCGGAACGGTCGGGGGAACTCAGAACGGCTCGTCGGGCGGGAGCAGGCCCAACTGCCCCAGGAAGTCCATCTCGTCGAAGTACAGCCGGTAGTCGACGATCCGCCCGTCCTTCACGGTGGCGATGTCCACCCCGCGGATCCTGACCTCCTTCTGCGTCGGCGGCAGCGTCTCCCCGTTGGGCAGCTCCAGCGGCCCGGTGTTCCGGCCGCGGTAGACGCCCTCGTCGATCGCCGTGTCACCGGCCTCGTAGGAGTGCAGCGTCTGGAACGTCGCCTCGGGAACCGCCTCCGTCATGGTCCGCCAGTACTCGACGATGGCGTCGCGTCCGCGCAGCTCACCCTCGTCGGGAGTGAAGGCGACCGCGTCCTCGGCGTACAGATCGGCGATGACCTTCAGATCGGCGTGTCCGGTGACCGCGTCCGTGAGCCGGTCCATGACCTCACGCGCCTCACCCATGATCCACCTCCGGGAGAACAGGGGACCACCCAGCCTCATTCTCCCACCGCCGGGCCCACCTATCCTGGCCGGAAGCGCCTGCGCACCGCCCGCCCCGCACCCCCACGCCCGAGGAGCCCCCATGGCCACCGCCGCCCCGTCCGCAGCCTCCCGCATCGCCGTCGTCACGGGTGCGAGCAGCGGAATCGGCGCCGCCACGGCCCGGCAGCTCGCCGCGGCGGGCTACCGCGTCGTCCTCACCGCGCGCCGCAAGGACCGCATCGAGGCCCTGGCCGAGGAGATCAACACGGCGGGCCACCAGGCCACGGCGTACGCCCTCGACGTCACGGACCGCGCGGCGGTCGACGATTTCGCCACGGCCTTCAAGACGATCGGCGTGCTGGTCAACAACGCGGGCGGCGCGCTCGGCGCCGACCCGGTCGCCACCGGCGACCCGGACGACTGGCGCCGGATGTACGAGACGAACGTCCTCGGCACCCTCAACCTCACCCAGGCCCTGCTGCCCAAGCTGATCGCGAGCGGCGACGGCACGGTCGTGGTCGTCTCCTCCACCGCCGGCCACGGCACCTACGAGGGCGGCGGAGGCTACGTCGCCGCCAAGCACGGCGCCCACGTCCTCGCCGAGACCCTGCGCCTGGAGATCGTCGGACAGCCGGTCCGCGTCATCGAGATCGCCCCCGGCATGGTCAAGACGGACGAGTTCGCCCTGACCCGCTTCGGCGGCGACGAGGCCAAGGCCGCCAAGGTCTACCAGGGCGTCGCCGAGCCCCTCACGGCCGACGACGTGGCCGACACGATCACGTGGGCGGTCACCCGCCCCGCCCACGTCAACGTCGACCTCCTGGTCCTGCGCCCCCGCGCCCAGGCGTCGAACACGAAGGTGCACCGGGAGCTGTAGAGGCTGCCGGTCAGCCCTTCACGCAGACGACCTGCTTGATCCGCGCCACGACCTCCACCAGGTCGCGCTGCTGGTCGATGACCTGCTCGATCGGCTTGTATGCGCCCGGGATCTCGTCCACGACGCCGGAGTCCTTGCGGCACTCCACACCCTGGGTCTGCTGCTCCAGGTCCTTCGTGGTGAACCGGCGCTTGGCCGCGTTGCGGCTCATGCGCCGGCCCGCGCCGTGCGAGGCCGAGTTGAAGGACTTGGCGTTGCCGAGGCCCTTCACGATGTACGAACCCGTGCCCATGGAGCCGGGGATGATCCCGTACTCCCCGGAACCGGCCCGGATCGCGCCCTTGCGGGTCACGAGCAGATCCATCCCGTCGTAGCGCTCCTCGGCCACGTAGTTGTGGTGCGCGCTGATCTCCGGCTCGAAGGTGGGCTTTGCCTTCTTGAACTCCTTGCGGATCACGTCCTTGAGGAGCGCCATCATGATCGAGCGGTTGTGCTTCGCGTACTCCTGCGCCCAGAACAGGTCGTTTCGGTAGGCCGCCATCTGCGGGGTGTCCGCGACGAACACCGCGAGGTCGCGGTCGACCAGGTCCTGGTTGTGCGGGAGCTTCTGGGCCACGCCGATGTGGTGCTCGGCGAGCTCCTTGCCGATGTTCCGGGAACCGGAGTGCAGCATCAGCCAGACAGAACCGGTTGTATCCGTGCACACTTCGACAAAATGGTTGCCCCCGCCGAGCGTTCCCATCTGCTTGGTGGCACGTTCCTGACGGAACTTGACCGCCTCCGCCACCCCACCGAACCGCGACCAGAAGTCGTCCCACCCGGCAGTGGCCATTCCGTGGAACCGCCCCGGATCCACCGGGTCGTCATGCATCCCCCGGCCCACCGGAATCACCTGCTCGATCCTCGACCGCAGCCGGGACAGATCGCCCGGCAGGTCGTTCGCCGTCAGGGACGTCTTCACCGCCGACATTCCGCAGCCGATGTCCACACCCACCGCCGCCGGGCACACCGCACCCTGCATGGCGATGACCGAACCGACCGTCGCGCCCTTGCCGTAGTGCACGTCGGGCATGACCGCGAGGCCCTTGATCCACGGCAGCGTGGCGACGTTCCGCAGCTGCTGGAGCGCGCCCTCCTCGACCGACGCCGGGTCGGTCCACATCCGGATCGGTACCTTCGCGCCCGGTATCTCTACGTACGACATAACGCCCTCAATCCCCCGTAAACGAACAGAAGTCTTCAACAGCAAATACCGGAGCCAAGGTCGACGAAAAGGAAATCGGACCGGCGTCCACGGCAGTGCGTGCGATACACATTGTGTCCATCGCCCGCTGTACGGCGGCAAGCCAATATTCCGTGTCGAGAGGAGCCACCACGTGCGACGGAAGGCGTGGGTACCCGGGATCGCCGTGCTCCTCGCAGCGGTACTGGCCGGCTGCACCGGCGGCTCGGCCGACGACGGCCCGACGGACGACTCCAACCCCGGCGACACCGGCACGGCATCTCCCGCCGCCGAGCCCGGCCGCTACCGCACCCTGCCCGAGCCCTGCGCCGAGGTCGGCGAGAGCACGCTCGACGAACTCCTCCCCGGCATCCGGCAGATCAGCGACCAGGAGCAGCGCGACCAGGCCTACGAGGGCGAGCCGACGAGCACCTTCGACACCGACCGCAAGGTCGGCTGCCGCTGGAAGGTGGACTCCCCGACGGCCACCGACCATCTGCTGATCGACTTCGAGCGCGTCGTCTCCTACGACAACGCCGTCAGCGACGACAGCCAGGCCGAGCAGCTCTTCGCGGAGCGGGAGGCCTCGGCCCACCTGCCCGAGCCGACGGCCACCGAGACGGCGGCATCCGGCAGCACCCCGGCGGGCGGTGCGGCCGCGTCGCCGAGCGGCTCCCCGGCCCCCTCCGGCTCCTCCTCGCCCTCGGCTCCCCCTTCCGCGACCCCGACCGATCTGCGGCCGCGGGTGCTGGAGGACCTCGGCGACGAGGCCTTCCTCGACGACGGGCTGAACAGTTCCGGTTCGACGGCCAAGCAGCGGACCGTGACTGTGGCGTTCCGCACGTCCAACGTCATCGTGACCATCGAGTACGCGGAGCAGCCGGCGACCGTCGGTGTCGTCCCGGACAGCAAGGAAATGCAGGACAGGGCGCAGAAACTGGCCTCCCAGCTGGCGGATTCGCTGGGCGACTGAGGCCCCTTCACGGCCTCTTCACGCCCACCCGCAAAGCACGCGAAGGAAGAACACGCCGCTGCCTCACCGCGTACGGTGACCATTCGGACCCGTTCCGACCGCAGGGAACCACGAGCGTCATGAGTGAAGGAACCATGCAGCGACGAGTAGAGCGAGACCAGCGAGCGAAGCGCCTCAACCGCGTCCTTGTCTGCGCGGCCGCCGTCCCCGTGATGCTGGTCGCCGCCGGCTGCTCCTCGGACTCCGGCTCCGGCGACAGCACGGACAAGGCCGCCAAGGCCGCGGCGTCGGCGTCGGCGAGCCCGTCACCGACGGTGGAGGCGGCGGCGTACGACAAGCTTCCGGAGCCGTGCAAGGCGCTCTCGAAGAAGACGCTGAAGGACCTCGCGCCGAAGAGCAAGTCCGGCAAGGAGGGCAAGTCGGACGACATCTCGACGCGTGCCAGCTGCTCCTGGAACAGCCTCGACAACAACGGCGTGAAGGGCTCGCAGTTCCGCTGGCTGAACGTGTCGATGCTGCGCTTCGAGTCGGACGTCACCCGTGGCCCGGCCGACAAGCTGGCCCAGGAGTACTACGAGAAGCAGGTCCAGGAGGCCCAGGCCGCCGAGGGCGCGAAGGGCGTCAAGTCGGAGCCGGTGGCCGGTACGGGCGACCAGGCGACGGCCGTGCACTACGACCTGAAGAAGAAGGAAGGCACCTTCAAGCAGCAGACGATCGTGGCGCGCGTGGAGAACGTCGTGGTCACGCTCGACTACAACGGCGCCGGTCTGGCCGGCGACAAGACGCCGGACGAGGGCGACCTGCTGAAGGACGCGAAGAACGCCGTCAAGGAGGCCGTGGAGGCGGTGTCGACCGCGAACGGCAAGGGCGGCGGCACGGCGGGCGGCGCCCCGTCCGGAGCCGCGTCGGAGTCGTCGAAGCCGTCGAAGTCGCCGTCGAAGTCCGCCTCCAAGGAGGCGTCGGACGAGTCCTCGGAGGACGCCTCGGCCTCGCCGTCGAAGAAGCCCGCTTCGAAGAGCTGAGCAGGCCCGACGGGATCCGGCCACCCGTTCCCCGTACACATGTGCCACCCTGTTGCGCGCAACAACACGCAAGGGGAGGGGAGTACGGGTGGCCGCGCCACTGCAGCTGACTCGGATGCACCGCGTTCTCATCGGCGTGGTCGTGGCCGGCGCCGTGATCATCGCCGGTATCGGCTTCGCCGGTTCGTACGCGGCGGTCCGCGAGTTGGCCCTCAAGAAGGGCTTCGGGAACTTCTCCTACGTCTTCCCGATCGGCATCGACGCGGGCATCTGCGTCCTGCTGGCCCTGGATCTGCTCCTCACCTGGATCAGGATCCCGTTCCCCCTCCTGCGTCAGACGGCCTGGCTGCTGACGGCGGCGACGATCGCCTTCAACGGCGCGGCCGCGTGGCCGGATCCGCTCGGTGTGGGCATGCACGCGGTGATACCGGTGCTGTTCGTGGTCTCGGTCGAGGCGGCCCGGCACGCGATCGGCCGGATCGCCGACATCACGGCCGACAAGCACATGGAGGGTGTCCGGCTCACCCGCTGGCTGCTCTCCCCCGTCCCCACGTTCCTCCTGTGGCGCCGTATGAAGCTCTGGGAGCTCCGCTCCTACGAGCAGGTCATCAAGCTGGAGCAGGAGCGGCTGGTCTACCAGGCGCGGCTGCGGTCCCGGTTCGGGCGGGCGTGGCGCAGGAAGGCGCCGGTGGAGTCGCTGATGCCGCTGCGGCTGGCGAAGTACGGGGTGCCGTTGGCGGAGACGGCTCCGGCGGGGCTGGCGGCGGCAGGGATAGAGCCGGCCTTGATACCGCCGCCTCCGCAGCAGGCGTTGGACGCGGCGGAACCGAAGACGCTCGCCGCGGACGCCGCCCTCGCCGCGGACGCCGCCCTCGCCGCGGGCGCTCGCGCCGCCGGGGCGGCGGAATCGGTGGGCGCGGCGGCACCCCACGGCGGGCAGCGTCCGGAGCTCGACGGCAACCCGCAGGCACAGCGGCCCGGCCACGAATCCGAACCGGACCAGAGCCCCTGGTTCAACACCCCTCGCGAGGTCGAGTACCAGGGCGGCTACGACCCGGCCTTCGACCCCGACCAGTACGCCCAGTGGATCGCCGAGCCCCCGCAGGCCGAGCAGCACCTCGCCCCCTCGCAGGAGACCTTCTCCCCGGAGGACACCGGCGGCTTCCCGATCCCGGTGGGCCCCAACCGCACCCGCGAACTGGGGGACGGCGGCGGCACACCCCCCACTCCGGAGCCGGACGAGGAGGCGTACTACCAGATCTTCCGCGAGTCGATAAAGAGCGGGAACGGCGCTCCCACCCCACGCGGGTTCATCGCCGACGTCGAGGCGACGTACGGCGTCACCCTGGAAGAGGCCGAGTCCAAGCGCATGGTGAACCGATTCTCCAACCGTCTCAACGCAGAGCTGACGGACGAGCACATCGCCTGACCCACTTCCGCATCAGCACGCACAGGCTCAGAACCCGCACCCGCACCCGCACACGCACCCGCACACGGAAAAGGGGCCCTCACCCGAGGGCCCCTTTTCCGTCGTCACGGCGACGGCTCCGCTACACCGCGAGCAGCGCCCGCACCCGGTCCTGCCCGACCGCCAGCAGCAGCGTGGGCAGCCGCGGCCCGGTGTCCCGGCCCACCAGCAGGTGGTACAGCAGCGCGAAGAACGACCGCTGGGCGGTCTTGATCTCCGGCGGCAGCTCCTTCGGCGTGGCGTCGGCGGGGAACCCGGCCTGCACCTTCGGCACGCCGTACACCAGGTGCGTCAGCCCGTCGAGCGACCAGTGATCGGCCAGCCCGTCGAGCAGCAGCCGCAGCGACTCGCGGCCCTGCTCGTCGAGCGACTTCAGCAGCTCGGCGTCCGGCTCGTCCCGCACGATCGTCCGCTGGTCGGCCGGGACGTGCGTGTTGATCCAGGCCTCGGCCTTGTCGTAGCGCGGGCGCGCCTCGTCGAGCGAGGTCAGCGGCTGCTCGGGGTCGAGCTCGCTGAGGATGCGCAGCGCCTGGTCCTCGTGCCCGGCGGTGATGTCCGCGACGGACGCCAGCGTCCGGTACGGCAGCGGCCGGCCCGTCCGGGGCAGCTCACCGGCGGCCGTGCGCACCGCACGGGAGTGCGCGGCGACGTCGGCCGGCAGGGCGCTGCCGTCGGCGACCTTGGCGTCCAGGCGGTCCCACTCGTCGTAGAGCCGCTGGATCTCCTGGTCGAAGGCGACCTTGAAGGACTGGTTGGGCCTGCGGCGGGCGTACAGCCAGCGCAGCAGCTGCGGCTCCATGATCTGCAGGGCGTCGGCCGGGGTGGGCACACCGCCCTTGGAGGACGACATCTTCGCCATGCCGGAGATGCCGACGAAGGCGTACATCGGCCCGATCGGCTGCTTCCCGCCGAAGATCCCGACGATCTGCCCGCCGACCTGGAACGACGACCCGGGGGACGAGTGGTCGACGCCGCTCGGCTCGAACACGACCCCTTCGTACGCCCACCGCATCGGCCAGTCGACCTTCCAGACCAGCTTGCCGCGGTTGAACTCGTTCAGCCGGACCGTCTCCGAAAAGCCGCACGCGGTGCAGGCGTAGGTCAGCTCGGTGGAGTCGTCGTCGTAGGAGGTGACGGTGGTCAGGTCCTTCTCGCAGTTGCCGCAGTACGGCTTGTACGGGAAGTACCCGGCGGCGGTGGAGCTGCCGTCGTCCTCACCGGCCGCGCCGGAGCCCTCGGCGGCCTCCAGCTCGGCCTCGTCGACCGGCTTCTGCCCCTGCTGCTTCTTGGCCGGGGCCTTCTTCGTGCGGTACTGGTCGAGGATCGCGTCGATGTCGCCGCGGTGCTTGATGGCGTGCAGGATCTGCTCGCGGTACACACCGGAGGTGTACTGCGCGGTCTGGCTGATGCCGTCGAACTCCACGCCCAGCTCGGCCAGCGACTCGATCATCGCGGCCTTGAAGTGCTCGGCCCAGTTCGGGTGCGAGGAGCCCTTGGGTGCGGGCACCGACGTCAGCGGCTTGCCGATGTGCTCGGCCCACTCCGCCTTGTCGACACCGGGGATGCCCTCGGGCACCTTGCGGTAGCGGTCGTAGTCGTCCCAGGAGATCAGGTGCCGCACCTGGTGGCCGCGGCGGCGGATCTCGTCGGCGACGAGGTGCGGGGTCATGACCTCGCGCAGGTTGCCGAGGTGGATGGGGCCGGACGGGGAGAGTCCGGACGCGACGACGACGGGTTTGCCCGGGGCCCGGCGCTCCGACTCCTCGATGACCTCATCCGCGAAACGGGAGACCCAGTCGGTGGTCTCGGTGCTCTGAGCCACGATCGGCACGTCCTTCTTTCTGCATCGGGCAGCCGGTACGGTCGCACGGCTGACCGCATCATTGTCCCAGACCACCTCGCGCCCGGAAAAACGGCTTTACCCCCATGGGATACTGGGCGGGTCCATCGATTTCCCCTAGGAGAACGGCACCCTCGCCCATGGCCTCGGTCACGTCCCTCAGCGACTCCGTCCACCAGCGCCTCGCGGCGGCCCTGTCGGCAGCTCTGCCGCAGGCCGGCTCCGCGGACCCGCTGCTGCGACGAAGCGACCGGGCCGACTTCCAGGCCAACGGGATCCTGGCCCTCGCCAAGAAGGAGAAGGCCAACCCGCGCGAGCTGGCCACGCAGGTCGTCTCCCGGGTCGAGTCGGGTGAGCTGATCAAGGACGTCGAGGTCTCCGGCCCCGGCTTCCTGAACGTCACGATCACCGACCGGGCGATCACCGAGACCCTCGCCGCGCGCTACGCGGACGACACCGGCCGCCTCGGCGTGCCGCTGGCCGAGCGGCCGGGCACCTCGGTCATCGACTACGCCCAGCCGAACGTGGCCAAGGAGATGCACGTCGGCCACCTGCGCTCCGCGGTGATCGGTGACGCGGTGAGGCAGCTGCTGGAGTTCACCGGCGAGTCCGTCGTCCGGCGTCACCACATCGGCGACTGGGGCACCCAGTTCGGCATGCTCATCCAGTACCTGGAGGAGCACCCGCACGAGCTGGACCACAAGGCCGACGAGGCATCCGGCGAAGAGGCGATGTCGAACCTCGACCGCCTCTACAAGGCCGCCCGCAAGCTGTTCGACTCCGACGAGGAGTTCAAGACCCGCGCCCGGCGCCGGGTGGTGGACCTCCAGGCGGGCGACCCGCAGACGCTGGCCACGTGGCAGAAGTTCGTCGACGAGTCGAAGATCTACTTCTTCTCCGTCTTCGAGAAGCTGGACATGGAGATCCACGACGCGGACATCGTCGGCGAGTCGGGTTACAACGACATGCTCGCCGAGACCTGCCGCCTCCTGGAGGAGTCGGGGGTCGCGGTCCGCTCCGAGGGCGCCCTCTGCGTCTTCTTCGACGACATCAAGGGCCCGGACGGCAATCCGGTCCCGCTGATCGTGCAGAAGTCGGACGGCGGCTACGGCTACGCGGCGACCGACCTCTCGGCCATCCGCGACCGCGTCTTCAACCTCAAGGCCGACAGCCTGGTCTACGTCGTGGACGCCCGCCAGTCGCTCCACTTCAAGATGGTCTTCGAGACGGCCCGGAAGGCGGGCTGGCTGAACGACGACGTGAAGGCGTACCAGCTGGCCTTCGGCACGGTCCTCGGCAAGGACGGCAAGCCGTTCAAGACCCGTGAGGGCGAAACCGTCCGCCTGGTCGACCTCCTCGACGAGGCGATCGACCGTGCCTCGGCCGTCGTCCGGGAGAAGGCCCAGGACCTCTCCGAGGAGGAGATCGCCGAGCGGGGCGCCCAGGTGGGCGTCGGCGCGGTGAAGTACGCGGACCTGTCGACGTCGGCGAACCGCGACTACAAGTTCGACCTGGACCAGATGGTCTCGCTCAACGGCGACACCTCCGTCTACCTCCAGTACGCCTACGCCCGTATCCAGTCGATCCTGCGCAAGGCCGGCGAGGCCCGCCCGGCCGCGCACCCCGAGCTGGACCTGCACGAGGCGGAGCGCGCGCTCGGCCTGCACGCGGACTCGTTCGCGGCGACGGTGGCGGAGGCGGCGACGGAGTACGCCCCGCACAAGCTGGCGGCGTACCTGTACCAGCTGGCGTCGCTGTACACCACGTTCTACGACAAGTGCCCGGTCCTCAAGGCCGAGACGCCCGAGCAGATCGAGAACCGTCTGTTCCTCTGCGACATCACGGCCCGCACGCTCCACCAGGGCATGAACCTGCTGGGCATCCGGACACCCGAGCGCCTCTGAGCCCGGGTTCCGGCCGGCAGCCCCGAGGGCGGCACTCCCCTGTGGAGTGCCGCCCTCGGGCGTCACGGAAGCACTGCTGCACCGACGGGCGAGGGCCGTGAGTGCTTCGACGCCCTGGTCCGGTGCCGCCCCGGGTCAGCGCCGGGCTGTGGTGTTCGCGCCGTCCAGGGCCTCCCAGATGATGTCCGCGTGCCCGGCGTGCTGGGCGGTCTCCCTGATCAGGTGCAGCAGGATCCGGCGCGCGGACCAGTGCCCGGGGTCCGGCGGGGACCAGGGCGTGCGCGGCAGCGGCACGCGCACGTCCAGGTCCGGCAGCGCGGCCACCGCCTCCTCGGTGGCCCGTGCGGCCGACTCGTAGCGCTCCAGCAGTGCGGGGAGCGTGTCGCTCTCGGCCATCCGGTACTGCGTCATGTCCAGCATGCCGTCGGGCAGTTCACCGTCGGCCCTGGTCATGATCTGCGTCCACGTCTCCTGACCCTGGGCCAGGTGCTTCACGATGCCGCCGAGGGTCAGCTCGCTCACGGTCGTACGCTCCGCGGCCTGCGCGCCGGTGAGTCCCTGCACGGTGAGAAGCAGCAGGGCGCGCTGCTCCGCGAACGCCGCCAGCAGGTCCGTCTTCTCCGAGGAAGTGGTCATGCCCCGAACGGTAGGGCGCCACTAGGTCAGGTTCTGTCCGCCATGACGGTCGCGGGGCCGGTCGGGATGTCAGTGGCCGGCTCTACAGTCACCACCATGGCGACTCTTCCCAATCCCCTGCCGACGCTGGCGGCGGACCCGAGCGGCGGCTCGCTCGGCCTTCGGCTCCCCGCCGGGACGCTCCTCGACACCACCGACGAGGGCCCCTGGCACGAGCCTCTGCTGTGGTGCGCGGACGGACGGGCCCTTCCGGGCGGCTGGGCGGCACTGGAGCCGGGCCGCCGGTCGGGCCTGCTGCCCCTCGTGCTGGAGACGGGCGACGGCCATGGCGGGCCGGACCGCTGGGAGTTGATGCCCGGCAAGGTGTCCTACCCGGGGGACCACGACGCGGAGGAGGTGCTCGCCGAGTACTGGGAGGAGTACGCCGCACAGGGCGAGGCATGGCCAGGACCGGCCGGGCCTTCCGGCCGGGGCCGGGACCCGGACGCCCTGGCCGCCGACGTCGCGGACGCCCTGCTCGGCGACGGCGGCCCGTTCAAGGAGCCCCGCCTCGCCCTGGTCCCGGCCCGGCGCAGCGCGGACCTCCCGGCGGCGATCGGCTGGACGGGCCCGGCGAACCACGAGGGCGACACGGCCCGGCTCAGCGCGGTGCTGCGCTCCTGGGAGGACCGCTTCGGCATACGCGTCGTGGCCCTCGGCTTCGATCACCTGCTGGTGTCCGTGGCGAGCCCGCCCACCACCGCGGCCGCCGCGCAAGCCGTCGCCGCCGAGCACTTCGCGTTCTGCCCCGACAACATCCACCAGGGCACGCATCCGACCCTTGGGGCCTACGCCGATCACCAGGTCCTCAACCAGCGGACGTGGCACTTCTGGTGGGACTGAGCCCCTCCCCCAGCCGGCGCAGCCCCTCGGTGATCTCCTCGGGCGTCTGGGTCACGAAGCACAGCCGCAGGGTCGTCCGGTCGGGCGTGCCGGCGTAGAAGGGCGCGCCGGGGACGTAGGCCACGTTCTGGCGGACCACCTGCGGCAGCAGGGCCGTCGTGTCGTACGGCTCGGGCAGGCGCGCCCAGAGGAACATGCCGCCCTCGGGCCGGTTCCAGACCGACCCGTCGGGCAGTGCCCCGGCCAGTCCGGAGAGCATCGCGTCGCGACGTTCGCGGTACACGCCGGCGACGCGGGCGACATGGGCGTCCAGGTCGTTGTCGGTGAGGTAGCGGGCCGCGGCGAGCTGGTTGACGGTCGGGGTGTGCAGGTCGGCGGCCTGCTTGGCGACGGCACAGGCCCGCCTCAGCTCCCCGGGCGCCCGCAGCCAGCCCAGCCGCAGCCCGGGTGCCATGACCTTGGAGAAGCTGCCGAGCAGCACGGTCCGGTCCTCGGCGCCCGGGTGGGCGGCGATCCACGGCACGCGCTCACCGTCGTAGCGCAGCTCGCCGTAGGGGTCGTCCTCGACGATCCACAGGCCGCGCCGGGCGGCGACGGCGGCCACGGCGGCGCGTCGCCCTGCGGGCAGGGTCCGGCCGGTGGGGTTCTGGAAGGTCGGCACGGTGTAGAGCAGCTTGGGCCGCTCCCGCACGACGAGTTCCTCCAGTGCCCCGGGGTCGATGCCGTTTTCGTCGCCGGGCACGGCCACGATCCGCGCCCCTGCGAAGCCGAAGGCCTGGAGGGCCGCCAGATAGCAGGGATTCTCGACGAGGACGGTGTCCCCGGGTTCGAGGAGCGCGGTGGCCAGGAGCGAAAGCGCCTGCTGGGAGCCGGTGGTGACGAGCAGGTCGTCGGGGCCGGTCGGCAGACCGCGCGCGGTGGTGCGGGCGGCGAGCGCGTCCCGCAGCGCGGGTTCGCCCTCGGTGGTGGAGTACTGCAACGCCCGCGCGGGCGCCTCGGCGAGCACGGCCTCGTACGCGGCGGCGATGCCCTGGGCGTCGAACAGCTCCGGTGCCGGGAGTCCGCCCGCGAAGTTGATCACCTCGGGGCGGGCGGTGACGGCGAGGATGTCCCGTACCGGAGAGCCGCCGACGGCCCGCGCCCGCGCGGCCAGGGGCGGCACGGGAGAGTGGGTGGGCAGGGGCTCGGCGACGGTCATGACACGGCTCCTTCGGCTGCGGTGACGCCTGGTGCCCCGCAGCCTAGGGAAGTACGTGCCGCCTACAAGCAGGTTTCCGGGATCCGGACGCCGTGCGCACACGGACGCGGCCCCGGAACCCGCGGCTCACCCCCTTCGCGCCAACCCTGCGGGCCCCCGGAACCCGCGGCTCACCCCCTTCGCGCCAACCCTGCGGGCCCCCGGAACCCGCGGCTCACCCCTTCACGCCAACCCTGCGAGCCCCCGGAACCCGCGGCTCACCCCTTCGCGCCGATCGCCGCGTACACGTTGATGTCCGCGTCCGTGACGTCGTTGATGTCGCGGTACCGCACCTTCTCGATCTCCTCCAGCCCGGCGAGGAAGGACTCCTCCGGCTGCTCGGGGACGGGGGCGGCGTGGTCGGGCCGCCAGCGGTGCGCGGGGACGACTCCAGGGTCGGCGATCTCCAGCCGGTTCTCGGTGAAGAACCGCTCGACGTCGGCCCGGGACCGCAGCACGAAGGTGAAGCCGCGTTCGGTGTACGTCCGTTGGACCGCGCGGATGTTCTCGGGGTTGAGGTCCTCGGTGAGGTGACTCAGCACCAGCCGACTGCCGACGGGCAGTTCGTCCAGCAGCCCGCTCACCAGCGGATAGGCCTCCTCGTCGGCGACGAAGTGCAGGATCGCGACCAGGCAGAGCGCGACGGGCTGGTCGAAGTCCAGGGTCTTGGCGGCCTGTTCGAGGATGCGGTCCGGGTCGCGGAGGTCGGCGTCGATGTAGTCCGTGCGCCCCTCGGGGCCGCTGGTCAGCAGGGCGCGCGCGTGCGCGAGCACCACCGGGTCGTTGTCGACGTACACGACCCGCGACTCGGGCGCGACGCGCTGCGCGATCTGGTGCACGTTCTCGGCGGTCGGCAGCCCGGTCCCGATGTCGAGGAACTGCCGGATGCCGTCCTGCTCCACGAGCGCGGTCACCGCGCGCCGGAGGAAGTCGCGGTTGTGCCGGACGTCGAGGTACCCGCGCGGGTTGGCGGCCAGCGCGGCGGCCGCCGCGTCCCGGTCGGCGGGGTAGTGGTCCTTGCCGCCGAGGAATACGTCGTAGACCCGGGCCGGGTGCGCCTTGCTGCTGTCGATCCTCCTCTGCAGCTCGGCGGGATCCTGGCTGAGGGCGTCACCGGACATGGACGTCTCCCTGAAGAGTGTGTAGTTCAATCAACAACCACTACGACGGTCAACAACCTAACGGTTCAACTGATTTGATGGTGCCCGTGCAGAACGACAGCCGACCGACCACGACCCTCTGGCGCCCCACCGGCCCCAAGGAGCTGGACCTGGTCCGGGACCTCGACTGGCGCGCCTGGCCGCCCCGGCTCCCCGAGCAGCCGATCTTCTACCCGGTCCTCGACGAGGACTACGCCATCAAGATCGCCCGCGACTGGAACGTCAAGCACGACGGCGCCGGCTTCGTCACCCGCTTCGAGGTCGACACCGAGTTCCTGACCCGCTACCCGGTCCAGCAGGCCGGCGGCCGCACCATCCTGGAGCTGTGGGTCCCGGCCGAGGAACTCGACGAGTTCAACGCCCACATCGCCGGAAAGATCGAGCTGGTCCACGAGTTCCACTGAGCCGCCCCCGGGCGACTACTGCGTCGTCCCCTCCTCGACCCACTTCTCACCACCCAGCGGGAACTCGTAGGCCGGACGCCCGTTGTTGCCGCTCGTACGGAAGGGCCGCCCGTGGTCGTCCACGGTCAGCGTGCCCGTCCGGCCCCCGCTGGACCAGGCCAGCTCCAGGTACCAACTGACGTCGTACGCGGAGGCGTCGGCCCGGATGTAGTACATCTCGGGGTCGCTCTCACTCACCGTGAAGGGGAAGTTCGCGTGCCCCGCGTCCGGCACGACCCCGGGGCGCGCGGCGTCGAGGGCGACCGTGAAGAACCTGGTCGGCATGCCACCGCCGCAGCCGACGCCCGGATACCCCATGGCGTAGTCGTTCCACGCCAGCGGCGCGCGCTTGCCGGCCATCCGGACCGTCAGCCCCTTGACGACCACGGTCTCCTTGCCCGCCCCCTGGACGGTCAGCTTCAGGAACTGCTCCCCGGACGGCACGGCCCCCATCGCCGCCACCCAGCCGGGCGCGCCCGGCTCCGGCGGCGGCGGCTTGACCTGCCCCGGCGGCAGATTCACCAGATAGCGCTGGGAGCAGGGGCTCTCCCAGGCGTGCGGTTCCGTGGTCACGGTGAGAGGAGCGGCGGCGGGGGCGGCGTCACGGCCCGGGCGGCCGGCCCCGCCGGTGGCGGAGGCCGAGGCGGGGGGCGCGGAGGGACTCGCCTTCTCCTCCTTCTCCCGGTCCCTGCCCACGTTCTTGTCCTCGCCGTCCTTGGAGGGCGAGACGGCCGAGGGCGACACGGAGGCCGCCGTGTCCTGCCTCTCCGGCGCTCGGGCACCGCCGGAGGCCACGGCCGGTCCGCGCCGCCCCTCGTCGTCCCCGCCCGAGGGGACGGCCACGGCGAGGCCGACCCCACCGAGGACCACGGCTGCGGCGACACCGGCGAGGACGGCACGGCGGCGGCGCTGGCCCGCGGGCTGCCCCGGCTCGGGTGCGTCGGCGTCCTGGGACTCCTCCGGCTCGGGTGCGTCGGCGTCCTGGGACTCCTCCGGCGCGGGGACGTCGGCGTCCGCGGACTCAGCCGTGCCCGACGCCGGGACGTCGGCCCCCGCAGCAGAGGTCACCTCCGCAGCGCCACGCCTCGTACCGGTGCTCCCTGTACCACCGCTCCCTGTACCACCGCTCCCTGCATCGGCACTCCTCGTACCGCCGCTCCCCTTGCGCGCCCGCCCGGCGTCCGCCAGGACCCACCGCCGGTGGAGCTCGACGAGTTCCGTGGGTGACGCCTTGCACAGCCGGGCGAGCCGCTCCACCGGCGCGTAATCAGTCGGCACGGCATCCCCGTTGCAGTACCGGTGCAGCGTCGACGTACTCATGTGGAGCCGCTTGGCGAGCACCCCGTAGCTCAGCCCCGAGCGCTCCTTCAACTCCCCCAACAGCGCGGCGAACTCCGCCGCGGTCGTGCCCTCCGACACTGCCCCTCCACGCCCCGTGTCCCGTTCCCCCGTTCCAGGGAATGACTGTTCTCCCTGGTCAGAGCATGTGCGGGCGTTCCAACGTCCTTGATGTGCCGCCTGGTCTGGTGGCGGGGACGAATCACCGCACAAGCTCTGGTCATCCAAGCACGCCGTTGCCGGCCCACCGGCAGCGCGACCCACCCGGGCCTGCTTACCCACCGCCTTTGTCCGAAAGGAAACGCAAGCATGCGCAAGTACCGCGCCCTGCCCGTCGCCCTCCTGGCCGCCCTCGCCCTGACGGCATGCCAGGACGGCACAGGCACGAAGGACGGGGGAGCCGCCCACCCCGAGCCGGCCTCGGCGACCGTCGCGGCCCAGCAGGCCACGAAGGCCACGAAGGCCACGAAGGCCACGAAGGCCAACAAGGGCACGAAGAGCGTGAAAGGCGTGAAGGAGGCGAAGGAGGCGAAGGGCACCACGGCCACCCGGGTCTCCTGCAACGGCTCCAACACCACCGTCACCGCTCGGCCCGTCCGCCGCCCCGTCAACCACATGCTGCTCACGGTGAAGAACACCGGCTCGAAGACGTGCGATCTCACCTACTACCCGCTGCTGCGCTTCGACGAGATGCAGTGGGCGCCGCGGCCGATCGAGGACTCCCAGCCGCAGGCGGTGGTGACCCTGGCCCCCGGCGAATCCGGCTACGCGGGCGTCTCGCTGTCGGCGGCCGACGGCAGCGGCGAGTGGGGCACCACCAGTCACAAACTCACGGTCGGCTTCCAGGGCCGCACGCCGAACAGCGACGGCGGCCCCTCGGCGGTCCCGACCCTGCCGGCCAAGGGCGTGTACTACGACAGCACGCTGACGGTCACCTACTGGCTGCGGGACATGGACGACGCCCTGTCCTACTGACGCCCGGGGCCGACTGACGCCCGGGGCCGACTGACGCCCTGTCCTACTGACGCCCAGGGCCGGCAGGCACCCGAGAACCGCTGACGCCCGGGACCTACTGTTCCTTGAGCTTCTGGGCCACTTCGGTGGCCCAGTAGGTGAGGATGCTGCGCGCACCGGCCCGCCGGATGCCGGTCAGCGCCTCCAGGATCGCGCGGTCCCGGTCGATCCAGCCCTTCTCCGCGGCGGCCTCGATCATCGAGTACTCGCCGGAGATCTGGTACGCGGCAACCGGCACGTCCACGGCGTCCGCGACCCGGGCGAGGATGTCCAGGTAGGGCCCGGCCGGCTTGACCATCACCATGTCGGCGCCCTCCTCCAGGTCGAGGGCGAGCTCGCGCAACGACTCCCGGATGTTCGCGGGGTCCTGCTGGTAGGTCTTCCGGTCACCCTGCAACGACGAGCCGACGGCCTCCCGGAACGGCCCGTAGAAGGCGGAGGCGTACTTGACGGTGTAGGCGAGGATCGCGACGTCCTCCCGGCCGATCTGGTCGAGCGCGTCGCGGACGACCCCGACCTGCCCGTCCATCATCCCGCTGGGCCCGACGACATGGGCGCCGGCGTCGGCCTGCACCTGGGCCATCTCGGCGTACCGCTCCAGGGTCGCGTCGTTGTCGACCCGCCCCTGCGCGTCGAGCACGCCGCAGTGCCCGTGGTCGGTCGTCTCGTCGAGGCACAGGTCGGACATGACGAGCAGGTCGTCGCCCACCTCGGCCCGCACGTCCCGCAGGGCGACCTGGAGGATCCCGTCCGGGTCGGTCCCCGGCGTCCCGAGCGCGTCCTTCTTGGACTCCTCCGGCACGCCGAACAGCATGATCCCGGAGATCCCCGCCGCGACCGCCTCCGCTGCGGCCTTCTTCAGACTGTCCCGGGTGTGCTGCACGACCCCCGGCATGGCGGCGATCGGCACGGGCTCGCTGACGCCCTCGCGCACGAAGGCCGGGAGGATGAGATCGGCGGGGTGCAGTCGGGTCTCGGCGACCATCCGACGCATCACGGGGTTGGTCCGCAACCGCCGCGGCCGAGTACCGGGGAAAGATCCGTACGTCGTCATGCCCTCTACGCTACGCCCGCCCGAAAAGCCCCGATGCCGACGCGATGTCGGCGCCCGAGCGTCCCCGATGGGTGCACCCACGGTCCCGCGATGCGCCCGCCCCTCCCCAGGTCCATCCTGAAATCAACAAGGACACGGACCCCGACGGGCCGCTCGCTCGCCGCCGTCCCTCCGTACGCCCCCCACGGAGGACGCGATGACCGCCCCCCACATGCCCGACCTCTTCGCCCTCTCGGAGATCAACGGTCCCGTCGTCCGCCCCGGCGAACGCGCCTACGCCGACGAAGTCACCGGCTTCAACCTGGCTTCCCTGCACACCCCCGACGTGGCCATAGGCGCCACCGGGCCCGACGACATCGTCACCGCGATGCGCTGGGCGCACGCCACCCGCACCCCCGTAGCCGTCCAGGCCACCGGCCACGGCGCCAACTTCCCGATCGAACACGGCCTGCTGATCAACACGTCCCGCATGACGGACGTCCACGTAGACCCCACCACCCGCACCGCAACCATCGCTGCCGGCGCCAAGTGGAGCCACGTCATGGCCGCGGCCGCCCCTCACGGCCTGGCGGGCCTGTGCGGCACCTCCACGGACGCGGGCGTCGTCGGCTACACCCTCGGCGGCGGGCTCCCGGTCCTCGGCCGGGCCTACGGATACGCCGCCGACCTGGTCCGCTCCTTCCAGGTCGTCACCCCGGACGGGCACCTGCGCGAGTCGGACCCCCGGCACGAACCGGAACTGTTCTGGGCGCTGCGCGGCGGCAAGGGCAACGTAGGCGTCGTCACGTCGCTGGTGACCGAACTGCTGCCGCTGCCCCGCCTCTACGGCGGCGGCCTGTACTGCCACGCCGAGCACACGGAAGCCCTGCTGCGCGCCTGGAAGGACTGGACCCTCACCGTCCCCGACGCGATGTGCAGCATGTTCTCGGTCCTGCGCCTGCCGCCGATCCCGCAGATCCCCGAGCCCCTACGCGGAGGCTTCTGGGCTCGGGTCGCGATCGCCTGGCCGGGCGACCCGGCCGAAGGGGAGACCCTGATCGCACCACTGCGGGACGTCGCACCCGTGGCCGTCGACCTGGTCGAGGAGATGGAACACGCGGACCTGGACCGCATCCACATGGAACCGCAGGACCCGCTCCCGGCACGGGAGTGCTGCATGCTCCTGAGCGACCTGCCCCCCGAGGCCGTCGGCACGTTCCTGGAGCAGGTCGGCCCCGGGGCCGGCGCCGACCACCCGCTGCTGGTCGCCTCACTGCGGCACATGGGCGGCGCCCTGTCCCGCCCCTCGGCCGTCGAGGACGCCGTCTGCGCCCGAGACGCCCGCTACTTCATGGAGTCGGTCGGCATCATGCCCGCCCCGCCCGTCGCCGAGGCCGTCGAACAGGCGACGCGCCGCCTCTACACCGCCATGACCCCGTACGGCACGGGCCGCACCATGGTCAACATCCACGGAACCCCCGGCGACGACCAGGACCGCGCCCGCGCCTGGACCCCCGAGGTCTACGCACGCCTGCGCCACGACAAGGCCGTCTACGACCCGGACAACCTGCTGCGCTACGGCCACGCGGTGACTCCCGCGTAGCCGCAGCGCCGGTAGCGGCAGTGGCTCAGCCGGTGCCGCTCAGGTCGTCGACCGCCGCCGCCGCGCCCCCGGCCGCCGCTCGCTCGGCCGCGTCACCGGGTCCCCGGCCTCCACGGCCGCCACCCGGCGCTTCGCGCCGAAGTCGGCCAGGGCTTCGGCCAGCTTGTGGACGGACGGCTCGGGAGCCATGACGTCCACCCTCAGCCCGTGCTCCTCGGCGGTCTTCGCCGTGGCCGGGCCGATACACGCGATCACCGTGACGTTGTGCGGCTTGCCGGCGATGCCGACCAGGTTCCGCACGGTGGAGGACGACGTGAAGAGAACGGCGTCGAAACCGCCGCCCTTGATCGCCTCACGGGTCTCCGCCGGCGGCGGCGAGGCCCGCACGGTCCGGTAGGCCGTGACGTCGTCGACCTCCCAGCCGAGCTCGATCAGCCCCGCCACCAGCGTCTCCGTGGCGATGTCGGCACGCGGCAGGAACACTCTGTCGATCGGGTCGAAGACCGGGTCGTAGGGCGGCCAGTCCTCCAGCAGACCGGCGGCCGACTGCTCACCGCTGGGCACCAGGTCCGGCTTCACACCGAACGCGATCAGCGCGTTCGCCGTCTGCTCGCCCACGGCCGCGACCTTGATGCCCGCGAAGGCACGCGCGTCGAGCCCGTACTCCTCGAACTTCTCCCGTACGGCCTTGACCGCGTTGACCGAGGTGAAGGCGATCCACTCGTAGCGGCCCGTGACGAGCCCCTTGACCGCGCGCTCCATCTGCTGGGGCGTGCGCGGCGGTTCGACGGCGATCGTCGGCACCTCGTGCGGCACGGCCCCGTACGACCGCAGCTGGTCGGAGAGCGACGCCGCCTGCTCCTTCGTACGCGGCACGAGCACCTTCCAGCCGAACAGCGGCTTGGACTCGAACCACGCGAGCTGGTCGCGCTGGGCGGCGGCGGAACGCTCACCGACCACGGCTATCACCGGCCGGCCGCCCTCCGGCGAGGGCAGCACCTTGGCCTGCTTCAGCGTCTGCGCGATCGTGCCGAGCGTGGCGGACCAGGTGCGCTGCCGGGTGGTCGTACCGGCGACGGTGACCGTCATCGGGGTGTCCGGCTTGCGCCCGGCGGAGACGAGCTCGCCGGCGGCCGCCGCGACGGAGTCCAGCGTCGTGGAGACGACGACCGTGCCGTCCGACGCCCCGACCTCCGTCCAGCACCGGTCCGACGCCGTCCGCGCGTCCACGAACCGCACGTCCGCGCCCTGCGCGTCCCGCAGCGGCACACCGGCGTACGCGGGCACACCGACGGCGCTCGCGATGCCGGGGACGACCTCGAAGGGCACCCCGGCGGCGGCGCACGCCAGCATCTCCTCGGCGGCGTACGTGTCGAGGCCCGGGTCCCCGGACACCGCACGCACGACCCGCCTGCCGCCCCGCGCGGCCTCCATGACAAGATGTGCGGCATCCCGCACCGCGGGGGCGGCGACGGCGGTTGACGTGCCGTCAACTACCGTCAGCTGGGGCGCTCCTGTGCCCGGAGCCGGATCCTGGGAAGGACCCGGGTCCGTGTGCACCTCGGAGACGCCCTGCCTGGCGTGCTGACGTACGACGTCGAGCACCTCGTGCTCGGCGACGAGGACGTCCGCGCTCGCCAGCGCCTCCACGGCGCGCAGAGTAAGCAGTCCCGGATCTCCGGGTCCGGCACCCAGGAAGGTGACGTGCCCGTGTTCAGGACCGGCGGAAAGGGTGGTGGGGCTCAATGTGCTCGCTCCCCCATCAGACCGGCCGCGCCCTGGGCGAGCATCTCGGCCGCGAGTTCGCGACCGAGCGCCATTGCCCCGTCGTGCGTCTCGGGCACGGGACCGGTGGTGGACAGCTGCACCATGCGCGTGCCGTCGGTCGTCCCGACGACGGCGCGCAGGCGCATTTCCTTGACAGTCTGCCCGTCGGCCAGCAAGTCGGCCAAAGCGCCCACGGGAGCGCTGCAGCCGGCCTCCAGGGCGGCGAGCAGTGATCGCTCGGCCGTCACGGCGATCCGCGTGAACGGGTCGTCGAGTTCGGCGAGCGCGGCGATGAGGTCCGCGTTGCCCGCGGTGCACTCGATCGCCAGGGCCCCCTGGCCGGGGGCGGGCAAAACCGTGTCGACCGACAGGAAGTCGGTCGCTTCGTCGCCGCGGCCGATCCGGTTCAGTCCGGCGGCGGCCAGCACGACGGCGTCGAGCTCCCCGCTGCGGACGAACCCGATGCGGGTGTCGACGTTGCCGCGGATCGGGACGGTCGCTATGTCCAGGCCGTGGCTGCGGGCGTACGCGTTGAGCTGCGCCATGCGGCGCGGCGAACCCGTACCGATGCGGGCCCCGGAGGGCAGGTCGGTGAACTTCAGGTCGTCCCGGGCGACGATCACGTCCCGCGGGTCCTCGCGCACCGGCACGGCGGCCACGACCAGTTCGTCGGGCTGCGTGGTCGGCAGGTCCTTCAGCGAGTGCACCGCGAAGTCGACCTCACCCTTGAGCAGTGCGTCGCGCAGGGCGGTCACGAACACGCCGGTGCCGCCGATCTGGGCGAGCTGCTCGCGCGAGACATCGCCGTACGTGGTGATCTCGACGAGCTCGACGGGCCGCCCGGTCACCCGGCTCACGGCTTCCGCCACCTGCCCGGACTGGGCCATGGCGAGCCTGCTGCGGCGGGTGCCGAGCCTCAGCGCCCCTTTTGCATCCGTTCCCCGCAGGGGCGCCTCAGCCGGTGCCGAGGAGCCGACCGTGCTCAGCCCGTCGGGCCTCCGCGCGCTCGTGCCCTCGGCGCCGGCGCGCCCCCGCGGCTCACGCGTGTCGTTCATGCCGGCCCTCGGTCTTTCTCGGTGGTGCTGTCCTCGGCCCGGGAGACGGCGGCCACCGTCTCGGGGTCGAGGTCGAACAGGGTCCGCAGCGCGTCCGCGTACCCGGCGCCGCCGGGTTCGGCCGCGAGTTGCTTGACCCGCACGGTCGGCGCGTGGAGCAGTTTGTCGACCACGCGCCGCACGGTCTGGGTGATCTCCGCTCGGTGTTTGTCGTCGAGACCGGGCAGCCGCCCGTCCAGCCGGGCGATCTCGCCGGCCACGACGTCGGCGGCCATGGTGCGCAGGGCGACCACGGTCGGCGTGATGTGCGCCGCCCGCAGTGCTGCCCCGAAGGCCGCGACCTCGTCTGAGACGATACGCCGGACCTGGTCCACATCGGCAGCCATCGGAGCGCCCGCGGAGGCCTCCGCCAGCGATTCGATGTCCACCAGCCGCACCCCGGCCAACCGGTGCACGGCCGCGTCGATGTCGCGCGGCATCGCGAGGTCCAGCAGGAAGAGCACGGGCTCGGGCCGCCACGGCTCCTCGACGGGCTCGGGCCGGCGCCGCTCGGGGATCCGCCCGACGGTGGCGACGGTCGCGGCGAGCGCGGCGATGGCGTCGGTGTCCGCGGCCGGGTCGAGCGTGCCGGTCTGTCCCGGCCGGGCCGGACCGCCCGCACGCCGGTCGCCGCCCACCGTGCCGTTGTCGACCCACGCCGCGTGCTGTTCGAGGTCGGCGGCGGCCATCCCGGCCACGGCGGCCTCGCCCAGCACGGAGAACCCGGCCGTGCCCTGCACCGCGGACAGGTCCAGCGGACAACCGTCCTCGCTGCCGAGGCCGGTGCCCGACGCGCCCTCGCGCGGTGCTCCGGCCGCGGCTCCGGACCGGCCGCCCGGCGCCCCCGGCCCGTCCTCGCCGGGCGCGGCCGACGGCGCGGGCGTACGGCCCCCGATCGCCTCGGCGACCGAGTCGGCCGTCAGGACCAGGCCCGTCGCGCCGGTGCAGGAGACGGTGACGTCGGCACGTGTCAGCTCGGCCGGCACCGACTCCATCGGTACCGCGCGGGCCGCCACGTCCGTGTCGTCGCCCTCCATGAGGATCTGAGCCAGGCGCTCGGCGCGGTCGAAGGTGCGGTTGGCGACGACGATCTCGGCGACCCCGGCCCGCGCGAGCGTGGCCGCGGCCAGGGAGGACATCGACCCGGCCCCGATGACCAGGGCCTTCTTGCCCCGCGCCCACTGCTGTACGTCCCCGCCCCGGGCCAGCTGCTCCAGGCCGAAGGTGACCAGGGACTGGCCGGCGCGGTCGATGCCGGTCTCGGAGTGGGCGCGCTTGCCCACCCGCAGGGCCTGCTGGAACAGGTCGTTCAGCAGGCGGCCCGCGGAGTGCAGGTCCTGCGCCCGGGCCAGGGAGTCCTTGATCTGCCCGAGGATCTGCCCCTCGCCGACGACCATCGAGTCGAGCCCGCAGGCCACCGAGAACAGGTGGTGGACGGCCCGGTCCTCGTAGTGCACGTAGAGATAGGGAGTGAGTTCC
Source organism: Streptomyces sp. NPDC013187 (assembly GCF_042899705.1). Classification (NCBI taxonomy): domain Bacteria; kingdom Bacillati; phylum Actinomycetota; class Actinomycetes; order Kitasatosporales; family Streptomycetaceae; genus Streptomyces; species Streptomyces sp. NPDC013187. The sequence continues at coordinate 90,627 of NZ_JBIBAF010000023.1, forward strand.
TCCAGGCCGACGCCGCTGTGCTGGGCGAGCAGCGTGGACAGCTCGGCGACACCGGCGTGGAACTTGTCCACGTCGGCGTAGAGCTCGATGCGGTTGCAGGTGGCGAGCACCGCGGCCTCGGAGGCCGGTTCCGCGGCGACCGTGTCCTGGAGCAGCTTGACCTGCGCGTCCGCGTTCAGCGCGGCCCGCTCCAGCACGCTGACCGGGGCGCTGCGGTGGCTGAGTCCGACGACGAGGAGGCTCATGCCGGCATCACGGCGGGCATGTCCCCGTCGGGTCCCTGATCGGCGGAGTCGCTGCGGGCGGCGGCGGTGGGGACGCCCCCGTCGGAGGCGGCGGCCTCCTCCCCGGCCTTGCGCTGCTCGTGGAAGGCGAGGATCTGCAGCTCGATGGAGAGGTCGACCTTGCGCACGTCGACGCCGTCCGGGACGGACAGCACCGTCGGCGCGAAGTTCAGGATGGAAGTGACACCGGCGGCCACGAGCCGGTCGCAGACCGCCTGGGCGGCACCGGCGGGGGTGGCGATGACACCGATCGACACGCCGTTGTCCTGGATGATCTTCTCCAGGTCGTCGGAGTGCTGCACGGGGATGCCGGCGACGGGCTTGCCGGCCATGGCCGGGTCGGCGTCGATCAGCGCGGCGACCCGGAACCCGCGGGAGGCGAAACCGCCGTAGTTGGCGAGGGCGGCGCCGAGGTTGCCGATACCGACGATCACGACCGGCCAGTCCTGGGTGAGCCCCAGTTCGCGGGAGATCTGGTACACGAGATACTCGACGTCGTAGCCGACACCCCTGGTCCCGTAGGAGCCGAGGTAGGAGAAGTCCTTGCGCAGCTTCGCGGAGTTGACCCCCGCCGCGGCCGCGAGCTCCTCGGAGGAGACCGTGGGAACCGAGCGCTCCGACAACGCGGTCAGAGCGCGGAGGTACAGCGGAAGCCGGGCGACGGTGGCCTCGGGAATCCCTCGGCTGCGGGTCGCCGGTCGGTGAGTTCGGCCAGTTGCCACGGTGCTCCTGCGGGTAGAGCGGGGCTGTAGGCGGTCATACGTCCCTACATGACCGCCCCGTCGAAAGCAGGCTATGTCTTTGTGAACGCGTGCACAAAGATGGTGTCCGATTTGCCCGGCCAACGTGACCGGGGTCACGCGCCCCCGGCGCACGCGCAGGGAACCGGCACCTGAGCGCCACCGTTCCTTGTCTTCTGGGGGCAAAACCGCACACTCTCCTCAGTGAATCCCGCCCCCGAGACCAAGCCGCCATCGATCCTAAGCGACCTGGCGGCCCCTTTGGACTGATCGGTCAGTCACTCACCGGGCGGGATCAGTCGGTCAGCGCCTTGCGCAGGCGACCCTCGTTCACGCGCCAGAACGTGTGCTGCCTGCCGTCCACCAGCACGACCGGGATCTGCTCCCAGTACTGGTCGTGCAGTTCCCGATCCTCGGTGATGTCCTTCTGCTCCCAGGGGACTCCCAGATCACCGCACACCTTCTCCACAACGACCTGTGCGTCATCACACAGATGACAGCCGGGCTTGCGGATCAGGGTGACGAGCCGGTCGCCGGAGGGCCTACGGCGGAAGAGGGAACTCATGTCGGCCATTGTCGCGCGCCCGCGGACAAGCGGAACCCCCGCGAAAGCCCCGGCGGACACGCCGGCCGCGTCCGTCCCGCACGGCGTCTTTTGACGACATGCTTGCCGAGAGTTCACACGCCCCCAACCTTCCGACTCCGGAACCCCCGAACAAACTGGCTATGCTCACGCCATGGCCGCTCTCGGATGGCTCACTCCCCGTAGGCGCTCCGCCACGGCGCGGAGCGTTTTGGCAGGCGAGGCCTCGGCGGAGGCAGCCCGCAAGTCCACGCAGGAAGCCGCCGGCACGACCGAGGAACCGCAGTTCCCGGTCCACGGCGACGACCAGGCCGCCGCCTTCTTCGACCTGGACAACACCGTCATGCAGGGCGCGGCGATCTTCCACTTCGGGCGGGGCCTGTACAAGCGGAAGTTCTTCGAGACACGCGACCTCGCCAAGTTCGCCTGGCAGCAGGCGTGGTTCCGCCTCGCCGGCGTCGAGGACCCCGAGCACATGCAGGAGGCCCGCGAGTCGGCCTTGTCGATCGTCCAGGGCCACCGCGTCGCCGAGCTGCAGTCGATCGGCGAGGAGATCTACGACGAGTACATGGCCGAGCGCATCTGGCCCGGCACCCGCGCCCTCGCCCAGGCCCATCTGGACGCCGGCCAGAAGGTCTGGCTGGTGACGGCCGCCCCCGTCGAGATCGCCACGGTCATCGCCCGCCGCCTCGGCCTGACCGGCGCCCTCGGCACGGTCGCCGAGTCCGTCGACGGCGTCTACACCGGCAAGCTCGTCGGCGAACCGCTGCACGGCCCCGCGAAGGCCGAGGCCGTCCGCGCCCTGGCCGCCGCCGAGGGCCTGGACCTCGGCCGCTGCGCCGCCTACAGCGACTCGCACAACGACATCCCGATGCTCTCCCTGGTCGGCCACCCCTACGCCATCAACCCGGACAGCAAGCTGCGCAAGCACGCCCGGCAGCTGGACTGGCGTCTGCGCGACTACCGCACGGGCCGCAAAGCGGCCAAGGTCGGCATCCCGGCCGCGGCGGGCGTCGGCGCGGTCGCGGGCGGCACGGCGGCCGCCATCGCCCTGCACCGCCGTCGCCGCTGACCACCTGATCAAACCGGAACACGGATGTTTGCGGCCTGACAATCGCCGTAAATCCAACTGGCGTACCCCCACAACCTCCTCTCCAGTCCTCTTGGCTGCACACGGCCACAACACGCCCTGCACTCAGCCGCAATCCGAAGCTTTCCGATCAACAATCGGTCACGCTCCGGCACTTGATCCGGCGTCAATCGGTTACGGAAGCGACGTAATCGACGATTTGAGCAACTCGGTGTAGCAGCGCCTGCACGAAGCGTTATTCTCCTCAGACGCAAACCGGTACCCCTCCGTCGCTACGACGGGTGAAAGGTCCCGCACTGCACGTGATGGAAGCTCTGCCTCTGGGAGTCCCGTGTACCCACACGTCGGGGTTGACGCCTCGGGCCTGGCTACGCTGCGCGCAACGGTCCAAGACCTGTTGCGCGGCTTCGTCCCCACCGCGTACGCCGTCCCCGCATTCGCCACCGCCGCGCCCGTCGGCCCGTGCTACGCACTGGCCGACGGCAGCGCTGCGGTCGGCAGACGAGGCCGCCCGTCCGGGGCGGCCACCGCCCGCCGTCCGGCGGCGGACAGCGACAGCGCCCGGATGATGGACCTCGTGGAGCGCGCCCAGGCCGGCGAGTCCGACGCCTTCGGCCGCCTCTACGACCAGTACAGCGACACCGTCTACCGGTACATCTACTACCGGGTCGGAGGAAAGGCGACCGCCGAGGACCTGACCAGCGAGACCTTTCTGCGTGCCCTGCGCCGCATCGGCACCTTCACCTGGCAGGGCCGCGACTTCGGCGCCTGGCTCGTGACCATCGCCCGCAACCTCGTCGCGGACCACTTCAAGTCCAGCCGGTTCCGGCTGGAGGTCACCACCGGCGAGATGCTCGACGCCAACGAGGTCGAGCGCTCCCCCGAGGACTCCGTCCTGGAGTCCCTCTCCAACGCCGCCCTGCTCGACGCCGTACGGCGGCTCAACCCCCAGCAGCAGGAGTGCGTGACGCTCCGCTTCCTCCAAGGCCTCTCCGTGGCCGAGACCGCCCGGGTGATGGGCAAGAACGAGGGCGCCATCAAGACCCTCCAGTACCGGGCCGTCCGCACCCTCGCCCGGCTGCTCCCGGAAGACGCCCGCTGACCGACCGGCACGCTCGGCGACACCCAACTCACGGACCGTGAAAGTCCGTTGACTTCGGCATCCGATCAGCCGGAGTCCGTAACCCATGTGCCACGCCGCTCGTTGTGCGGAATGCAGGCTCCCTGTGGTCACCCCCTGGCCGACTCAGGTCACTCGATCGTGTGGTCGTGTTCAGGGTGTGCAACCCTCAGGACCCCCTGGGGAGTCGACCGTCATGACGAGAGGAGGTGCCGCCAGTGATCGCGAACGTATCGGCGCACCGGCGGGCGAACGCCTTCGCCCAGGCCCTCGAGGAGCAGTCCGAGCAGGGCCCGGCGGCCGAGCAGCCCGAAGGATCGGCACCGGCCCCGGCCACCGCGGAAACGAGCGAACAGGCCCGCCATCTGGCGCTCGCCTCGGGGCTCGGCGCGTTGCCCAAGCCGGAGCTCGACCCGGAGGTCAAGGTCGTCCAGCGGGCCCAGCTGGTGGCCGCCTTCGAGGCCATGCTCCAGGAGGGCACCGCGGGCGGGGCGACGGACAGTGCGGTTCCCGAACAGCGATCCCGGGCCCGCGGGGCGCACCGCGCGGGTTCACTGAAGAAGTTCCGGCCGCGTTCCCGGCTCGCCAAGGGCCTCACCGCGGGCGGACTCAGCGTCGGGGTCGCCGCGAGCGCCTTCGGCGGAGTCTCCGCCGCCAGCTCGGACGCCCTTCCCGGCGACTCGCTCTACGGCCTGAAGCGCGGCATCGAGGACGTCAAGCTCGGCCTCGCCGACGGGGCGGACGAGCGCGGCCGGGTCTATCTCGACCACGCCTCCACCCGGCTCAGTGAAGCCCGCCGCCTGATGGAGCGAGGCCGCAGCGGCCCCCTGGACCACGAGTCCCTCGGCGAGATCCGACGCGCCCTGTCCGGCATGCGGCACGACGCGTCGGAGGGCCACCGGCTGCTGAGCGAGGCGTACGAGCGTGACCCGGACTCACTCGGCCCCATCCAGGCCCTGTCCGCGTTCTCCCGCTCCCACCGCGAGGCCTGGGGCGAACTGCGCGAGCGACTGCCCGTCCAGCTCGGGGACGTCAGCCGGGAGGTGTCGTCCGTCTTCGACGCCATAGAGGAGGACGTCGCCCCGCTGCGCTCCCTGCTGCCCGAGCCCCCGGCCACGAGCGGCGGCGACGGCAAGCGGCAGGGCGCCTCCGAGTCGGCTCCCAGCGGCTCCTCGGGCCCGGGCCGCTCGACCCGTCCCAGCGACGGCGGCGGCAGGCACAGCGACGAGCACAGCACCGGCAGTGGCAGCGGCAGCCCCAGCCGCTCGGCCGGCTCCGGCAGCGACAGCGACGGCCTGCTCGGCGGCAACACCGGCGGCCTGCTCGACCCGCCGAAGGACAACGAGGCCAGCACCTCCCCGTCGGCGGAGGGCCACACACCCGTCCCCGAGCCGGATGTGACACTCCCGCCCCTCCTGCCCGGTCTGCTGCCCGGCCTGGGCATCGACAGCGAGGACGCGGACTAGACGGCGACGGTGGGGCGCTCCCTCAGCTGAGGGAGCGCCCCACCGTCGTACCGGACTGGTCAGAAGAACACCGACCGCCGCTGCACCAGCAACTTGGCCCCTGCTGTCTGCCGCCCTCGCACTGCTCCGCAGGCTTCGGACAGCTGCGCCGGACCCCGTCCGGCGGTTCCGAGCGACCGACGGGCTGTCGCGAACGTCGGCCTCAGAAGAACACCGACCGCCGCTGCACCAGCAACTTGTAAAGCGTGTGCTGGATCTGCTCCCTGACCTGGTCGGTCAGGTTGAACATCAGCATCGGGTCCTCCGCCGCCTCCGGCGGATAGCCGTCCGTGGGGATCGGCTCGCCGAACTGGATCGTCCACTTGGTCGGCAGCGGAATCGCCCCGAGCGGCCCCAGCCACGGGAACGTCGGTGTGATCGGGAAGTACGGGAAGCCCAGCAGCCGCGCGACCGTCCTGGCGTTGCCGATCATCGGGTAGATCTCCTCCGCCCCGACGATCGAGCAGGGCACGATCGGCGTCCCCGCGCGCAGCGCCGTCGAGACGAAACCGCCGCGGCCGAAGCGCTGCAGCTTGTAGCGGTCCGCGAAGGGCTTGCCGAGGCCCTTGAAGCCCTCCGGCATCACCCCGACCAGTTCGCCCTGCTCCAGCAGCCGGGACGCGTCCTCGGCGCAGGCCAGGGTGTGGCCCAGCTTGCGGGCCAGCTCGTTGACCACCGGCAGCATGAACACCAGGTCGGCGGCCAGCAGCCGCAGATGCCGGCCCGCCGGGTGGTTGTCGTGCACGGCGACCTGCATCATCAGGCCGTCCATCGGCAGGGTGCCGGAGTGGTTGGCGACGATCAGGGCCCCGCCCTCGGACGGGATGTTCTCGATGCCCTTCACCTCGACCCGGAAGTACGTGTCGTACAGCGGGCGCAGCAGCGACATCAGGACCTGGTCGGTGAGTTCCTCGTCGTAGCCGAAGTCGTCGACCTCGTAGTCCCCGGTGAGGCGGCGGCGCAGGAAGGCGAGGCCGCCCGCGATCCGCCGTTCCAGCCCGCCCCCACCGTCCCGGGAAGGCTCCGGCGGCTGTTCCTCAGAAGTCACAGGAACATCATCCTGCGGGACAGCCCTGGTGGGCAGGGGCTGCACCTCACGCACCGGCACCGACTCCGCGTCCGGGCGGCGGTTCCCGGCGCTCCGGCGCCGCTGGGGACGCTGCGCGGCGCTCCCCCGGGACCGGTCGTCGTCGAACGGAATGACCTTGGCGTCCGCCATCGTTGATGCGCTCCTCAGTTGGCGCTCTGCGTCGGGGAGTGTCCGCCGCCCGCCAGGGGCAGACCGGCGATCCGGTCGACGGCCCCCGCGAGGGCCTCCGGTGGAAGGAGTCCGGGGCCCTGGCTGCGGGCGAAGTCCGCGAACGTCTCCGCGGTCGTGTACTTGGGCTGGAATCCCAGCGTCTCTCGCATCTGGCCCGTGGCCACCACCCGGCCGTGCGTGAGCAGCCGGATCTGCTCGGGCGAGAAGTCCGTCATCCCCAGCGTACGCACCAGCGAGCCCGCCCAGGTGACGGCCGGGAGCAGCAGGGGCACGGTGGGGCGGCCGAGGCGCCGGGAGCACTGCGAGAGCAGCAGCACACCGTCGCCGGCGATGTTGAAGGTGCCGCTGTTGAGTGTGCCCCGCCGGGGTTCGTGCGAGCCGATCCGCAGCACCTCGATCACGTCGTCCTCGTGTACGAACTGCAGCCTGGGGTCGTAGCCGAACACGGTCGGCAGGACCGGCAGCGCGAAGTACGAGGCGAGCGGGGTGTCCGCGGTCGGGCCCAGGATGTTGGCGAACCGCAGCACGCACACGGCCACGTCGGGCCGGCGGCGCGCGAAGCCGCGGACGTAGCCCTCGACCTCGACGGTGTCCTTGGCGAAGCCGCCGCTGGGCAGGGACTTGGGCGGGGTCGTCTCGGTGAACACGGCCGGGTCGCGGGGCGCGGAGCCGTAGACGTTCGTACTGGACTTCACGACCAGTCGCTGCACGGCCGGGGACTTCTGGCAGGCACCGAGCAGCTGCATGGTGCCGATGACGTTGGTCTCCTTCAGGGAGGCCCGGTTGCCGCTGCCCAGCGGTGTGCCCGTCACGTCGAGGTGGACGATCGTGTCGGCGCCGGTCTCGGCGAGCACCCGTGCGATGCCGGGCTGCCGGATGTCGGCCTGGACGAAGTCCGCACCGCCCAGATGATGCTCGGGCGGCACCGCGTCCACGGCGACGACCCGGTCGACGTCGGGGTCCCGCTGGATCCGCCGGACGAACCGGCCCCCCAGCTGGCGGGCCACTCCGGTCACGAGCACGACCTTGCCCAAGATCAGCGCCTTCCTTCCAGAACCTCTCGTCCCCGCCGCGTTCCCCCGTGGGGCCAACTTAGCGGGTTGTTGTCGCGCTGTGATGACCGCCCGATGCGCGAAGTGACCGAAGCCAGCCGGACGCAGGAGCGCGGCCGTAGGACGCCGGGCCGCATGACGCCGCCCGGCGCACATATGCGTGTGGCCCCCCACCGGTGGTGGGGGGCCACAGCAACGCTCTCGCGGCGTCCGCGTCGCGAACTTACTTCTTGTTGCGACGCTGAACGCGCGTGCGCTTGAGCAGCTTGCGGTGCTTCTTCTTCGCCATCCGCTTGCGCCGCTTCTTGATAACAGAGCCCACGACTACCCTCGCTCACTTCTCATCACTCGGTGTTTGGGCGCCATGGGCCCATACGACCTACGAGGGGCCAGCCTACCCGTCCGAGCGCTGAGGTCGTAATCGAGGAGGCCGGAGGGATCCCCAAGTGCCCTGTGGGGGATCGCCCCGGCCCTGCCGTCAGGCGGTTTCCACCCCCACGTAACTCTCGCGGAGGTACTCGTGAACCGCTTGCTCCGGGACGCGGAAGGACCGCCCCACACGGATCGCGGGCAGATGACCGCTGTGCACCAACCGGTACACGGTCATCTTCGACACTCGCATCACCGAGGCGACTTCCGCCACGGTAAGGAACTGAACCTCGTTCAGAGGCCTCTCGCCAGCTGCAGCCATGACACACCTGAACCTTCCGCACTCGACGGCCACCGGCTTCCCCTTCCGGTGACTCTTCGTCGCTGCGTGCTCACTCCCCAATGTAGGGGCCAGTGATGCGAGTGGGGAAGAGGTGCACCCATCGGCGGCCTACTGTGACAGACACGCCCGATTGAGTACGTAGCGGGTAAGCGGCAGGTAGTAATGGGACCGCACGCCGTCATCAAGTGGAACGACGACGGAGACGGACCCCTCGGCCTCCCCCACGAACAGCGCCGGGTCGTCCGTATCGGCCGGCCCGATGGCCTCGAACCCCAGCTGACCTGCCCCGCAGACCCACCCGTGGTCTCCGATCACCAGCTCGGGCAGAGGCCCGCCGGCCTCCGCGCAAGCGGCCAGTACGGTACGAACCGGGAGAGGTGAGTGCGTATGTGCGCCGGGCTCACAACCGGGGCGTTCGGGGCCGGGGGTCCGCACCAGCGCGACTCCTCGTACGTAGTCGAGGTTGTACGTACGTAGACCGAACCGGGTCGTTATGTCGACACGGCGACCCTGCGCGGGAGTGAGGACGGCACATCCCGCCGCCGACAGAGCGTCTGCGAGAGCGCCGTAGAAACCGAGCAGCCGGTGCGGGTGCCCGGTGCCGAGAAGCACGGGAGCACCCCGCCGGGCGGCCTCGGCCAGGCGTTCCGCGAAGGCGTCCAGCGCCGCCAGGGTCCGCTCCGGATCGATCACGTCCTGGCCGGAAACCCGTCGGGAATCGGCCGAAACACCACACCGGTCCGCCATCAGCTCGATCAACTCCCGCTGCCTCCACGCACCTTCGGGATCGATCCCGAGCAGCACCCGGGGGTCCCGGGCCGCGAAGAGCCGGTAACTGCGCAGGCTCTCCTCCCGCGAGGTCGCCACGGTCCCGGCGAGCCGCGCGCCCACCAGGTGCGCGCGCAGGGCTTCGGTGGTCAGCACATGAAGATCGTGCGTGACCGGAACGCGGCCTGTCCCGGGAACCGGCGAACACCGCACGGTCGGCCCAGTACGTGCCGTGCGCCTCAGCATGCGGTCGGCCCCGCGTCGGGCGAACACCGCACGGCCGGCCCGGGGCCGGTCGTCAGCGGCAGTGTGCGGTCGGCCCCGCGTCTGCGGGGCCGACCGCACGCGAGGCCCCAAAGCCCGGCCTCCCCCCCTCACGCCAGCAGCCCCCGCAGCGGGAACACCGCCCGCCGGGCCGCCAGCACCGCCTGGTCCAGCCGGTCCGCCGGGTCGTAGCCCTCCTCCCAGCCGGACCAGGACACGGGCCAGCGTCCGTCCGTCATCCGTGCCGGGGCCAACTGCCGCGTCCTCGCGAACACTTCCTGCCGCCAGCCCTCGGGGATCATCGCCTCGGGCTCCACGGCCCGGCCCGCGGCGATCGCGACCAGATGCGTCCAGGACCGCGGCACCACGTCCACCACCGCGTAACCGCCCCCGCCCAGGGCCACCCATCGCCCGTCGGCGTACTCGTGCGCCAGGTCGTGACAGGCCACCTGCACGGCCCGCTGCGCGTCCAGCGACACCGCCAGATGTGCCAGCGGGTCCTCGAAGTGCGTGTCGGCCCCGTGCTGCGTCACCAGCACCTGCGGCCGGAAGTCCGCGATCAGCTCCGGCACGACCGCGTGGAACGCCCGCAGCCACCCGGCGTCCCCCGTCCCGGCCGGCAGCGCCACGTTCACCGCCGAGCCCTCCGCGGAGTCCGCCCCGGTCTCCTCCGGCCACCCGGTCTGCGGGAACAGTGTCCTGGGATGCTCGTGGAGCGAGATCGTCAGCACCCGCGGGTCCTCCCAGAACGCCGCCTGCACCCCGTCCCCGTGGTGCACGTCGACGTCGACGTACGCGACCCGCTCCGCCCCGAGCTCCAGCAGCCGCGCGATCGCCAGCGACGCGTCGTTGTAGATGCAGAACCCGGAGGCACCGCCCGGCATCGCGTGGTGCAGCCCGCCCGCGAAGTTCACCGCGTGCAGCGCCTCACCCCGCCACACCGCCTCCGCCGCCCCGACCGACTGCCCGGCGATCAGCGACGACACCTCGTGCATCCCCGCGAACGCCGGATCGTCCATCGTCCCCAGCCCGTACGACTGGTCCGCCGCCCCCGGATCCGCGGACGCGGCCTTCACCGCCCCGATGTAGTCCTGCCGGTGGACGAGCCGCAGCGTCGACTCCCCGGCCGCCCTCGCGGCGACCACGTCCACCTCACGGTCCAGCCCGAAGGCGTCGACCAGTTTCCGGGTCAGGGCGAGCCGGACGGGGTCCATCGGATGCCCCGGACCGAAGTCATAGCCCGTTACTGCCTCGTCCCACATCAGCTGTGCGCGGCCGCTCATGCCCGCCACCGTATCGGTCCGGTTGAGCCCCGAACGACCGGGCGTACACCAGCGTCACCAGCACCAACACCATCGGCACCAGCATGGCCCCGCGGTAGCTCCACAGATCCCCGAGCGCCCCGACCAACGGCGAACCGATCAGGAACCCCACATAGTTGAAGACGTTCAGCCGCGCCACGGCCGCATCCGAAGCCCCCGGGAACAGCCTTCCGGCCGCCGCGAACGTCTGCGGCACCAGCACGCACAATCCCAGTCCCAGCAGCGTGAACCCCAGCATCCCGACCCACGCCCCGGGCGCGGCGGCCACCACGGCGAACCCGCCCGCCGCCACGAGCGCACCGCCCCGCACCACCGCGACCGCTCCGAACCGCCGCACCCCGAGGTCCCCGATCGCCCTCCCGAGCAGCGTGGTGGCCATGTACACGTTGAACGGCACCGTCGCCATCTGCTCCGAGCTCCCGAGCACGTCCTGCAGATACTTGGCACTCCAGTTGGAGACCGTCGAGTCCCCGATGTACGCGACCGTCATCACCAGACACAGCGGCAGCAGCCACTTGAAGACGACCGCCCCGCCCTCCCCGGCCTGGTCCTCCGGCACCGACGCGGCGCCCCGGTCGTCGACGTACCACCGGCTCCCCACCAGCACAGCCGGCAGCAGCACCAGCACGACGGGCAGATACGACACCCACAACGCCAGATGCCAGTGCGCCCCCACCCAGGCCAACGAGGCCCCGACGATCCCGCCCAGGCTGTAGGCGGCGTGGAAACTGAGCATGATGCTGCGCCCGTACGACCGCTGCAGGCTCACTCCGAGCATGTTCATCGAGGCGTCCAGCACCCCTACGGCAAGGCCGAACGCCGCGAGCGCGACCCCGAGTTCCACCATCCGCTCCCCGGCCCCGACCCCGAGCAGCGCCAGCAGCACCACGGGCTGGGACCATCGCAGCAGCCGGCTCGGCGGTACCCGCTTCACCAGCCGCTCGGTGGTCACACTCCCGACTCCGGCGAGGATCGGCACGGCGGCCAGAAACGCGGGCAGCAGCGCGTCGGAGACCCCGTAGCGGTCCTGGATGGCCGGGATCCTCGTCACGAGCAGAGCGAAGGCGACACCCTGCACCAAGAAGCCGAACGCCAACGAGGCCCTGCCGCGCCGCAGCACATCTGTCATGGCGGCGAGCGTAGGGCCCCGGCTTACTCGTGGGTAGATCCAGCCAAAGATGAATTTGCCTCAGCTTCGACGGAGCCGCGGGAACTCCTCACACCAGCAGGTCGGCCAGCTCCTCCATGCCGGAGAAGAGCCGGTGCGCCCCGGACAGCTTCTCCGCCGACGTCATCGCGGTGAACCCGTAGACGTCCATGCCCGCCGCGATGGCCGCCTGCACGCCGAGCGGACTGTCCTCGATGACGACGCACCGCTGCGGCTCGACCCCCATCTTCCCGGCGGCGTACAGGAAGAGATCGGGGGCCGGCTTCCCCCGCCCCACGTCCTGCGAGCTGAAGATCCGCTCCTCGTCGAACCACCGGTCGAGTCCCGTCGTCCGGTGCCCCACCCGGATCCGCTCATGACTTCCGGAGGAGGCCACGCAGTACGGCACCCCGTCGGCGGCCAGCTTCTCCAGCACCACGGAAGCCCCGGCCACGGCCACCAGCTCCTGCTCGAACGCCGCGAACACCCGCGCGTGGAAGACGTCGTCGAAGTCCTCCGGAAGCCGCTGTCCGGTGCGCTCGAGGACCAGCTCGTGAATGCGGTGCATCGCGGATCCCATGTAGTCCCGAATGGACTCTTCATAGGAGGTGGGGTGCCCCAGTTCGGTGAGGTACGCCGCGAGCAACCGGTTGGAGATGGGCTCGCTGTCGACGAGCACACCGTCATTGTCGAAGATCACCAGGTCATAGCGCATGGCCTTGAGCCTAAACGCAGAAAACCCCCGCATCCGAAGATGCGGGGGTTTTCCCAAAAATTGTTCGGCGGCGTCCTACTCTCCCACAGGGTCCCCCCTGCAGT
>NZ_JBIBAF010000024.1:0-88827 GCF_042899705.1 Streptomyces sp. NPDC013187
CGGGCCTCGGCCAGCGGCTTGCCCATCTCCAGGGTCATCAGCAGCGCGAGGTCCTCGGTGCGCGCGATGATCAGGTCGTAGGCGCGGCGCAGGATCTCGCTGCGCTGGCGGGGTGGTGTGGCGGCCCAGGCGGCCTGCGCGGCCACCGCCGCGTCGACGGCGCGCTGCCCGTCGGCGGGGGAGGCGTCGGCGACCCGGCACAGTTCCTCGCCGGTGGCGGGGTTGTCGACGGGCAGGGTCCGGCCGGACTCCGCGTCCTGCCAGGCACCGCCGATGAACAACTGCTTGGGAACATCACGGACGACAGTCGTGGTCATGGCTGTGGCTCCTGAACTCTGAATCAAGTGGTGTTGCGGACGGGCGACCGCTGAGCGTGACGCCTGTGGAGAACGGACGCCCCCGCCGGCGCCGCCCAGGCGCCCGCCCGCAGGAAAGGTGGGTCAGGTGAGGGGCTCGACGGGGAGGGCACTGGCGTTCTGTCCGTTGCGGTGGCCGCCGAGTTTGCGGACGAGGGCGACCAGGGCGAGCGCGAGGATGGCCAGGGCGATGAGGACGGCGCTGACAGCGGTGACGGTCGGGTCCACGTCGAACTGGAGGGCGTTGAAGACGAGTACGGGCAGGGTGCGGGTGTCGGGTGTCGACATGAACTGGGCGATGAAGAACTCGTCGAAGCTGGTGATGAAGGAGAACACCGCGGCGGCGATCAGGCCGGGGGTCGCCAGCGGGAACGTGATGCGGCGGAAGACGGTCATGCGGCCGGCGCCCATGCTGGCCGCCGCGTCCTCCAGCCGCTCGTCGATTCCGCGCAGGGTGGAGATCAGGATGAGGACGGCGATGGGTGCGGCGAGCACGGTGTGCCCGAGGGCGATCGCCAGAGGGCTGCCGAGCATGCCGACCGGTTCGAAGAACAGGAACAGCCCGAGCGCGATGACCACTTGGGGGATGAGCATGGGGGCCAGGACCAGGCCGTAGACGGCCGCGTGCAGCGGGAGACGGCCGCGGGCCAGGGCCATGGCGGCGGTGGTTCCCAGGATGAGGGAGAACACCGTGGTCAGGGAGGCGATGAGGCTGGACAGTGCGATGGAGGTGGCCCAGTTCCCGCCGGGCGCGGCCATCTGCTCGTACCAGCGGGTGCTGTAGTGCTCGGGCGGGAAGGTGCCGATGCCGTCGGCGCCGAAGGAGGTGACCAGGATGATCACGATCGGCATGGCCAGGAAGAGCAGGATCGCGGTGGCGCTCAGGGCGCGGCCGACGTGTCCGGCCCGGGTGGGAGGCAGTTCCATCATGAGCTGCTCCTTCGCTCGTGTGTCTTCTTGCGGCGGAGCTTGGCCAGGCCCAGCACACCGAGGCCGGCGAAGGTGAGCAGGAGGAGGATGACGCCGAAGGCGGCGGCGGAGTTCCACTGGTCCTGCTTCATCACCTGCTGGTCGATCAGCGCTGCGACGACGGTCTGCTTGTCGCCGCCCATCAGGGCCGGGGTGATGTAGTAACCCAGGCACAGGATGAAGCTGAGCAGGCCCGCGGTGCCGATCCCCGGGGCCACCAGCGGCAGGTAGATGCGGCGGAAGACCGTCAGCCGGGAGGCGCCGAAGCCTGCCGCGGCAGCCAGCAGCCGACCGTCGACGCCGCGCATCACGCCCTGCAGAACCAGGACGGTGTACGGGAGCATCACCGAGGTGGTGCCGATGACCACACCGATCTCGTTGTAGAGCAGCGAGAACGGTGCGCCCGGTACGTGCGCGGAGGTCAACAGGGTGTTGATCAGGCCGTGTTCACCGAGCATGATGATCCACCCGTAGGTGCGCACCAGGGCGCTGATGAAGTGCGGTACGACCACGATCAGCATCGCCAGCGCGGCGAACACGGGCCGCATCCGGGCGATGGCGTGCGCCAGGACGAATCCCACCAGCAGACTCAGCACCGCGGTTTCGGCGGAGATCCGCAGGGTCGACATCAGCACCGACAGGTTCACGCCGCTGAGGGCGTCGGCGTACCAGTGGAGGGTGAAGCCGCCGGTGTCACCTTTGAGGCTGAGGGAGAGGACCCCGATGATCGGGTAGACGAACAGCACCAGCAGGAACACCGTGACGGGAACGGCGTTGACCAGCGCGATCCGCGAGCGGTGGCCGCGCATGGCGGATGCTTTCTTGACACGCACCTTGCCGGGTGCGATAGCGGTGCCGGCCACGGCTCACCCCCCGTCCGTTCCGTCGAAGACACTGACGTCCTCGGGGTCGGCGGTGACGCAGACGCGTTCGCCGGGGCGGGGCGGAGTGTGGGCGGTCTCGATACGCAGCGGCGGCGTCTCCGGAGCAGCGCCGTCCAGGCGCACGGTGATCCGGGTCAGCGAACCGCAGTACACAGCCGTCTCGACCATGCCGGTACAGCAGCTCTCCTCGGCGCTGACCAGGCGGAGCTTGCTCGGCCGGACCGCGGCCCGCACCCTCTGTCCCGGCGCGCACGGGTGAGCGCGGGCTTTGAGAATGCCACCGGTGTCCAGTCGCACCGGCGTGCAGCCGTCCGCGGTCGTCTCCTCCACCTTGCCGGTGAGGAAGTTGGCGGCGCCGAGGAAGTCCGCGACGAACGGGGTGCGGGGGTGTTCGAACAGGCCGCGCGGAGTGTCGAACTGCTCGATACGGCCGTCCTTCATGATGGCGATGCGGTCCGACAGGACCAGCGCCTCTTCCTGATCGTGCGTCACGTAGATGACCGTCAGGCCCAGTTCGCGCTGGATGGATTTGATCTCGGTCTGCATCTGGTCGCGCAGCTTCTTGTCCAGCGCCCCGAGCGGTTCGTCCATCAGGACGATCGGCGGGCGGTAGACCAGCACCCGGCACAGGGCGACGCGCTGCTGCTGCCCGCCGGACAGTTCGCGGGGCTTGCGGCCGGCGAACTTCGACAGGCCCGCCGCCTCCAGCGTCTCCCCCACGCGGCGGCGGATCTCCTCCTTCGCCACCCCACGCAGTTGCAGGGGGAAGGCGACGTTCTCGGCGACCGTCATGTGCGGGAAGAGCAGGTACTGCTGGAAGACGAAACCGAAGTCACGCTTGCCGGGGTTGAGTTCGGTGATGTCCCGGCGGTCGACGGCGATGGTGCCGGAGTCGGGTTCGGTGAACCCGGCGAGCATCATCAGCGTGGTGGTCTTGCCGGAGCCGGAGGAGCCGAGGAAGGTGACGAACTCACCCGCCGCGATCTCCATGTCCACCCCGTCGACCACCGTCGTCCCGCTGTAGGACTTCCGCAGGCCCGTCACCGACAACGACTTGCCCGTCGGCGCGTTGGACCGTGGTGCCAGCACCGCGGCGAGGTCGTCAGCCGACAGTTTCCCGGCGTTGATCGTGTTGGTCCTCTCAGGCATCCGCCCACTCCTGCCAGCGCTTGGTGACGGCGTCACGGTTCTTGTCCCACCAGGCCACATCCGCGTCGAACCCGACCTTCAGGTTCTGCGGCGACGTCGGCAGGGTGGCCAGGACGTCGTCCGAGAGCAGCTTGATGGCGCCGGGAACGACCGGGCCGCCGGGGTAGAGCTTGGCGAAGGCCGCCTGCACCTCGGGGCGCAGGGAGAAGTCGATCAGCTTGTAGGCGGCGTCCGTGTTGTCCGCGCCCTTCGGGATGCCCCAGCCGTTGGTGAGCCGCCGGGCACCGTTCCACTGGTAGGCGACCGGCTGGCCCTGCTTGATCAACTCGTCGGCGCGGCCGCCGTAGAGGCTGGTGGCGACGACTTCCTTGCGGCCGATCAGGACGGCCGGCAGGGCGCCGGTGTTCCAGAACTTCTTCACTCCGCCGCGGATCCTGGACATGGCCTTGAAGGCCCGGTCCACGTCCAGCGGGTACAGCCTGTCCAGCGGCACACCGTCGGCGAGCAGGGCGAACTCCAGCTCCGGGATGTCGACCTCCGCGCTCTGCAGGGAGCGCGGACCGGCGAAGGTGTGGGTGTTCCAGAAGTCCGCCCAGTTCTTGGGGGCGCGCTTCAGGCTGTCCGTGCGGTAAGCCATCAGGCTGCACCACACGTTCTTGCCGACCGCGTGCTCCGGCAGCTGGTGCTCCGGGATGCCGGCGCCCTTGACGCTCTTCAGACGGTCGTGGTCGATGGGCTCCAGACACTCCAGGCGCGCCATCTTCTGGAAGACCAGCAGCGAGTTGTCCATCAGGTCGACCTGCGGGCGGCCCTGCTTGACCTGGGCGATGACCTGCGCCGACTGGTAGGTGACCGTGGTGACCGTGATGCCGGTCTCCTTGGTGAACGGCTCGTAGATCGCCTTGCTCAGGGCGTCGTTGTAGGCGCCACCGCTGTTGCTGACGACCAACCGCTTCTTGCCGCCGCCACTCGTCGAGCCGCGGCTTTCGCCGGAGCCCATGAGGGTGCCGCAGCCGGTCATGGCGCCGGCAGCGGCCAGAGCGCCTGCGGTGCGGAGGAGGGTTCTGCGTCCTATCAGGTTGCCTTCCATGGCGGTGCCTCCTGGGAAATCGCTGGGGATGCGGGAAATCCGTGATGCGGGACGTACAGGTCCCGGTGCGGGGGGCTTTTGGGCGCCGACGATCGGCGGAGGGAACGCTCGAGGCTCAAAGGGCCCGCCGAGCGTGACCGGGGGGAGGGAAAGAGAAGAAATGAGATGAGCGGTGTTGCCGCGTAGCCGTGACGAGGCAATCAGCGCGAGGCATTCGGGACGGTCGACTCCGCACGGCAACGCCGTTGGCAGGCGACGCCCATGCAGCGGTGCCGTGCGGGACCGGTGCCGGCTGCGTGTCAGATGCCGAGCATGGTGTTGAGCTCGTCGAGGGACTTCACGGTCACGTAGTCGTAGCCGTGGGTCACCGGGTCGTAGCCGCGGTCCAGGAGGATCAGGTTGCGGAAGCCCATGTCGTGCATCGGCATCAGGTCGTAGCGCGTGTGGGAGGAGACGTGCACGAAGTCCTCGGGGGACGCGCCGAGCTGGTCGAGCATGTACTCGAAGGCGGCGTAGCGGGGCTTGTAGTAGCCGGCCTGCTCCGCCGTGTAGACCGCGTGGAAGTCGGCGCCGAGCTTGGGCACGCTGCCCTCGAGGAAGGAGTCGTCCGCGTTGGAGAGGATGACGAGCTTGTACTTCTCGCCCATCTTCTTCAGCGGCTCGGGAACATCGGCGTGGGGCCCCCAGCTGCGGACGCCGTCGGCGAACCGCTTGCCGGCGTCCGGGGCCACCTTCAGGCCCCACCGGTTGCAGATCCGCTCGAAGGAATCGTGCAGCACCTGCTCGTAGGAGTAGTACGTGCCGCGCACCTGGTCGTAGCGGTAACCGCGGAATTCCTTGACGAACTGGTCCCACTGGTCGGCGGGGATCTGGTCGCCGACCAGCTCACGGGTGATGGGAGTGATCTGGTAGTTGATCAGCGTGCCGTAGCAGTCGAACGAAACGTACTTCGGACGGAACTGCAAAGAGGGGATTTTGTTACTCATGAAGAATTTCCGATCTTTCTCTGCGGGGATTGGATGGGAGCGTGGCCTTTTCAGGCATGCCCGTGTCGGGTTTCTCTGAGTTGCGCGTTGACGTCCCTCAGGCTCACGGCCAGGGCGCGCTCGATGTTGGTCCAGTCGTCCTTGGCGTGAGCGAGGAGGTACTCACGCCGTTCGGGTGCGCGCTCAGCCCGCCAGTTCATGAGAAGCGCGCGCAGCGTGAGGCGGGCCAGTGCGGCAACCGGGAGCAGGGGGAGTTCCGAGTCCTCGACCGGCCGCTCGCGCTGGTATCCGGCGGCGAAGGCGCAGGCGTCCCGCCAGGGCTGCTCCGGTGTCCTGCCGAGCAGGTTCGCCATGGGCACGGCGGGGTCGAAAATCACGGCGCTGCGTACTGTGTCGCCGAAGTCGATCACACCGGTGACGAAGTGATCGTCGCTGTTCGGATCCACCACGACGTTGTAGGGACTGAAGTCACCGTGGATCACTTGCGTCTCGAGATCGCTCAGCCTCGGGACGACAGCTTCGTCGAAGTTCCAGAAGACCTCTCGGGCCAGTCGGCGGTGCTCCGGGTTCGGTGTGTACTGCACCAGGCTGGTCAGCCGGTGGAAGTGGCGGATGTCCCACACCAGGCCGCGTCTGTCCGCGGGGTGTGTGAAGCCCTTCAACGCCACGTCGACTCGTCCCAGCATCGCGCCGGCCTTCGCGAGCTGCTCCGCGTCCGGGCTCGTC
This sequence comes from Streptomyces sp. NPDC013187, assembly GCF_042899705.1. Lineage (NCBI taxonomy): Bacteria > Bacillati > Actinomycetota > Actinomycetes > Kitasatosporales > Streptomycetaceae > Streptomyces > Streptomyces sp. NPDC013187. The sequence goes on from NZ_JBIBAF010000024.1 coordinate 6,161, forward strand.
TGCGCCAGCACCGGACCCGCGACGAAGTCGAAGACCCGCAGAAGCCGGGTCCTGCCGTCGTTCAGCCGGATGGTCACGCTGTCGTCTCCGTCGGCGGTCGGCTTCACTCGCTGGACCGGCAGCTGCGGAGCGGCGCTTTCCAGGAAGCGCATGGCGGCGGTCTGGAACTCGACGGTCGCCTCGGCCTCGTCAGGTGGTGAGACCTTCACGAGGTAGTCGCCGGCGTCGGTCTTCAGCCTGAAGGTGTCGTCCTTCTCGGTTGCCAGTCGCCCGAGACGCCCGTTGAGGCGGTAGTGCTTCTCGAGGAAGATGCTCACCAGCACCGCGTCGATGGGGTCGTGGGACGATGTCAGGCCACTCTCCTCGAGGAGCCGTTCAGCGAAGTCGGTAGCCGGTGAGGTGTTCACGGTCAGTCCCTTCGGCCAAGCTGCTACAGACGGTTCTTCGCGACCTCGGCGAAGGTCTCCAGGAAGCGGGTCACATCGGCGGAGTCGAAGGCCAGTGGCGGGCGGATCTTCAGCGTGTTCGCCGACTTGCCCGTGCCGTTGATGAGGATGCGGCGGTCGCGCATGTCATTGATGACGTCCTCGGTCAGCAGACGGTCCGGCTCCAGGGTCTCCCGGTCCTTGACGATCTCCACGCCGACGTACAGACCGGCGCCGCGCACCTCGGCGACGTAGGGAGAGTTCCTGGTGATCTCCCTCAGCCCCGCGCGCAGAGCGTTGCCGTTGTCCAGGACGCGCTGCTGCACGTTCTCCTTCTCCAGGACGTCCAGCACCGCGGCACCGGCGGCGACGGGGATCGAGCTGCCGCCGAAGGTGTTGAAGTAGCGGACGTTGCGTCCGAACTCCTCGCTGACCTCGGGGCGGAAGACCACGCCCGAGATCGGCATTCCGTTGCCCATCGGCTTGCCCATGGTGACGATGTCCGGCAGCACGCCGTGGCGGCTGAAGCCCCACATCGACTCCCCGAGCCGGGCGAACCCGGACTGGACCTCGTCCGCGATGTAGACACCGCCGGCCGCGTGCACCTCCTCCACCACACCCTGCATGTAGTCGACCGGATCCGTGAAGATGCCGTCGCTGGTGTAGGCACAGTCGGTGATCAGCGCCGCCAGGCGATAGCCGTGGCGCTCCAGGTCCTCGATCGCCCCGCGCACCTGCTGCCGCATGTGCTCGGCCGGCGTGGTCCCGGGTGCGGCCAGGCGCGGGTCGGGCGGATCGATGAGGCGGACGTTCGGACCCAGCGGTGAGCCCGAGCCCAGGTGCGGGGAGAAGCTCGCGACCTCCCGGGTGATGCCGTGGTAGGCCCAGCGCGTGACGATGATGCCCTCGCCGCCCGTGTGGAATCGCGCCACCCGCACAGCCAGGTCGTTCGCTTCCGACCCGCTGCACGCGATGCTCAGCTTCGACAGTTCCTCGGGGAAGGTCGCGAGGAGCCGCTCCGCGTAGTCGACCAGTGCTTCCTGGACGTAGCGGGTGTTGGTGTTGACCGCGGTCATCTGACGGGCGACGGCTTCGGCCACGTGGGGGTGGGCGTGCCCGACGCAGGGGACGTTGTTGTACGCGTCGAGGTAGTCGTTGCCGTCGCGGTCGATCAGGTGGGCCCCGTGACCGGAGACGAACTCGACCGGCTCCTTGTAGATGAGTGTGTAGCCAGGACCGAGCACCCTGTCGCGGCGCTCGATGGTCTCCTGGAGGTGTTGGGGGAGTTCGCCCAGTACCCCCGGGTCGAACCGGTTGGGGTAGTTGGCGATTGCCCGACTAAGCGTCGAAGTCATCTGCAGGCACACCTTCAGTCTTGTTTCTTCGAGGTTGCTCGCTGCTGTGGCTGAGACCATACCATTCCTCGTTCCAGTTCCAACCTGAAACTAGAAACTTTTTTTGGCGGTATCCGGCCGGGTGTCGCAGCGGCTGTACGCCGGCCAACGGGGGGCGGGCTGTACGCGGTCACGGTGAGGCGGCTGACGCCGACCAAGGGGGTTCGAAGGCGCGTGTCAGGGGATGGTGCGACGCGCCACTGGTCCGGGTACCTCTGTCAAGACGTCTCTTCCGGACGGTCGGCGGCGGGGTCGAGCAGTTCGGCGAGATGCAGGGCGCGGATGCCCTGGTCCCCGGCGAGGTGGTCGATCTGGGTGGCGCAGCTGAAGCCGTCGGCGACGACGGTTCGTCCGTCGAGGTGGTCGAGGCGTGGCTTGAGGGCCAGGTCGGCGACGGCCATGGAGGTGTCGTAGTGCTCGGCCTCGAAGCCGAAGTTGCCGGCGAGTCCGCAGCAGCCCTCGGCCTCGTCGACCTCGCGTACGCCCAGGCGGCGCAGGAGGTCGGCGGGGCGGCGGCCCTTGAAGGTGGCGTACTCGTGGCAATGGGTCTGCAGCACGACGTTCCGGGGCAGCCCAGGCGGGCTCCAACCCTGGTCGGCGAGGTCGGTCAGGGCCCCGGTGAGGGTGTGGACGCGGTCGGCCACGCGCCGGGCGGCACGGGTACCGAGGAGTTCGGGGAGGTCGCGTTTGAGGGCGGCGGCGCAGCTGGGTTCGGCCACGATGATGGGCCGGGTGTCGCCGTCGTCCAGGGCGGTGACGGTACGGGCCATGATCTGGCGGGCGATGGAGAGTTGTCCGGTGCTGACCCAGGTCAGTCCGCAGCACAGGTCGTCCTGCGTGGTGCAGGGGATGCCGGCGTCGGCGAGGACCCGGCTGGCCGCTCCCGCGATCTCGGGGCGGAAGGCGCGGGTGAAACTGTCGACGAAGAGCACGGCCTTCGCGGGCTCCGCGGGCCTTGCAGCGCGCAGCGTTTTGCGTAGCGTGCGGCGGGAGGCGAAGGACGGTATCCGCCGCTTGGTGGTGACGCCGCCCAGGCGGGCCAGGAGCTTGCCGAGCGGTCCGCGCAGCAGTGCGTTGACCGGGCGGGCGGCGTATCCGGCCAGGGCCGAGGTGAGGGGCAGCCAGCCCAGGGAGTAGTGGGAGCGGGGGCGCAGGCGGCCCTTGTAGTGCTGGTGGAGGAACTCGGCCTTGTAGGTGGCCATGTCGACGCCGACCGGGCAGTCGCTGGAGCAGGCCTTGCAGGACAGGCACAGGTCGAGGGCGTCGCGTACCTCGGTGGAGCGCCAGCCCTCTGTCACCGTCTCGCCGCGGACCATTTCCTGGAGCATGCGGGCCCGGCCGCGGGTGGAGTCGTTCTCCTCACCGGTGGCCCGGTAGCTGGGGCACATCACCCCGCCCGCATCGCTGCGGCAGCGGCCCACCCCGACACAGCGGCGCACCGCGCCGGCGAAGCCGTCCGCGTCGTGGGGGAAGTCGAACGTCGTGTCCACCAGCGGCAGTTCACGCAACGCGAGATCGGCGTCCAGCGGGGCCGGGTCGACGATCACACCGGGGTTGAGCAGTCCGTCGGGGTCGAAGACCTGCTTGAAGGCGGCGAACGCGGCGATCATGCGATGGCTGTACATGACCTTCAGCAGCTCACTGCGCGCCCGCCCGTCACCGTGCTCACCCGACAGCGTGCCGCCATGCTCCACGACCAGGGCGGCGGCCTCGGTGAGGAAGCGGCGCATCACCCCCCGGCCGTCATCGGTGGTCATGTCGAAGTCGATCCGCACATGCACACAGCCCGCGCCGAAGTGCCCGTACAACACACCGGTCAGGTCGTGCGTGGCCAGCAGCTTGCGGAACCCGCGCAGGTAGGCGGCCAGGTCCTCCGGGGCGACGGCCGCGTCCTCCCAGCCCGGCCAGGACTCTCCGCCGTCCACCAGCCGGGCGGCCAGCCCCGCCCCGTCCTCACGCACCCGCCACAACGACCGCCGCTCCGCAGGGCTGTCCACCACCCGGCCCCCGGTCAACCGCCCCAGGGCCTTCAGCACGCCGAGCAGCTCGGCGGCCCGGGCATGCACCTCGGCCGGGTCGTCACCCTCGAGCTCCACGTACAGCCAAGCCCGCCCCTCGGGCAGACCGGTGACGGAATCAGGGCCTCGGCGGGCGCGCATGGTCGCCACGATCGCCTCGTCCATGCCCTCCACCGCGCTCGGCGAGAAGCGCAGGATCTCCGGCACGTCCTCGGCCGCCGCGACCACATCCTCGTAGCCGAGCGTGAGGAGGGTGGAGGCCTGTGCGGTCGCCACCAGGCGGACCGTCGCAGCGGTGACGACCGCACAGGAGCCCTCAGAACCCACCAGAGCACGGGCCAGGTCGAAGCCGTTCTCCGGCAGGAGGTGGTGGAGCTGATAACCCGAGACCTGACGCGGGATCCGGCCCAGCTCGGTCCGGATCGGCGCCAGGTTCTCCTCGACCAGCCGCTTGAGATCGGCTTCGAGCCGGGCGACCGGCCCGGCGTCACCCGGATCCACCGGGTGCAGCCCGGCGTGATCGGCCACGGCCCGCACGCCGTCGGCCGTCACGATCTCCAGCGACACCACATGCCCACTGGTCCGCCCGTCGCGCACCGAACGGTTCCCGCACGCGTCGTTGCCGATCATCCCGCCCAGCGTGCACCGGCTGTGCGAGGACGGATCCGGACCGAAATCCAGACCGTGCAGGGCAGCCGCAGAGCGCAGCCCGTCCAGCACCACCCCCGCCTCGACCCGCGCGGTACGCGCCACGGGATCGATGTCCAGGATCCGGTTCATGTACCGGGAGAAGTCCAGGACCACTCCCGGACCGACGGCATTGCCGGCCATGCTCGTGCCGCCGCCCCGGGCCGTGACCGGCACACCCACCTCACGGCAGACCCGCACCACCGCCACCACGTCATCAGCGGTCCGCGGGAAGACCACCGCCCGCGGCGGCACACGGTAGTTGGAGGCGTCATAGGCATACGGGCCCGTCGCCCCTGCCCCGGTTTCGACCCGCACCCCGGGTGCGAGCTCGGCCAGCCGCACGACCAGCGTGTCGACGGCGGCCGTCATCGGCCCGCCGCCTTCGATGGGCCCGCTGCCTTCGATGGGCCCGCTGCCTGCGACGGGGTCGCGACGAGGACCCCACGGCGCTCCACACGTGTGCTCAGCATCTCTGTCCTGCGCCTACTTGATGACGTCGAGGAACTTGTAGAAACCGCCCGCGAAGGGCAGGAACCAGGGCGGTCCGAAGTGGCCGGGGATCCGCTTGAAGGGCAGGTCGCTCCAGGGGTTGGCGTCGGAGTCACCGTTCATGACCTCGGCCATCTGCTTGCCCATGTGGGTTGCCATCTGGACGCCGTGGCCCGAGTAGCCGAGCGAGTAGAACAGTCCGTCCTGCTCGCCGGCGTGCACCATCCGGTCCATGCTCATGTCGACCAGGCCGCCCCAGCAGTAGTCGACACGCGTCTGGGTGAGCTGCGGGAAGACCTCGGTCATCGCCTTGTGCAGGATGCGTCCGCTCTTCGCGTCCGACTGCTCGTTGGACATGGCGAACCGGGCGCGGCCACCGAAGAGCAGCCGGTGGTCCGGGGTGATCCGGAAGTAGTTCAGCAGGTTCAGGGACGTCGATGCCATCCGCCGGTTCGGCAGCAGCATGTCGCAGACGTCCTTGCCCAGCGGCTCGGTCACGATGATGAAGCTGCCGACCGGAGCGATCCTGACCTGGTGCCAGCGGAACGGCCGGGCGGTGTGGCCGCTGGTCGCGACCAGGACCTGGTCGGCCTGGACGGTGCCGCGCGGAGTGACCAGCTCGTGCTTGGTGCCGCCCAGTCTGTTGATCTGCTCGACCGGTGCCTTCTCGTGAAGGGTGACACCGATCCGCGCCGCCGCCTCGGCGAGTCCCTTGGTGAACTTGCCGACGTGCAGTCCGGCGCTCCGGGCGTCGACCATGCCGCCGTGGTAGCGGTCGGAGCCGATCTCGGTGTGCAGCTCGCTCTTGGAGATCAGACGGGTCTCGATCCCGAGCCGACCGGACATGATCTCGTGGGTCTTGCGCAGACCGTCGAAGTGGGCAGGCTTGGACGCCAGGTTCAGCTTGCCCGTGCGAGCGAAGTCGCAGTCGATGTTCTCTTCCTTGACGAGGTTCTCGATGGTGTCGACCGCGTCGTGGTAGGCCAGCAGATACCGCTTCGCTGTGTCGAAGCCGTACCGGGAGACCGCGGAGCGGAAACCGATCGACATGCCGAGGGTGGCCATACCGCCGTTGCGCCCGGACGCGCCGAATCCGACCGTCTCCTTCTCGAAGACGTGCACGTTGGCGCCCTTGCGCGCCAGGTGCAGCGCTGCCGAGAGGCCGGTCAGGCCGGCTCCGATGATCGCCACGTCGACGCGCCCGCCGATCTCGGTCCGGGATCTGTCCGGCCCCTGCGGAGCGGTGTCGAGCCAGTAGGGGGTGAACTTCATGTCGCTGCTCTCTCTCCTGCCAGTGCCGTCAGCCGCTCTTAACGCACGTGAGTCAGGCCTTGTGAGGTGCGTCGTAACCAGGGATCCCGGCCGCCGTTCGGCGACTCGCTGATCTGTCGGGTGTCGGAAGGGTGCTCGCTGCTGCGCTCAGACCATACCACTCTTCGTTCCAGTTCCAACCTGAAACAATAATTTGCGATCGGTTGACCGGTCGGGCGGCAGGAGGCGGCCGGGGGAGGCGGGAGGGTGTCCGTGGCGATGCGGAGTGCCTGATTCCTGCGATAACGCCTCAATGTAGGTCCCGGACAGGCAGGTGACCAGCGCCCTGCGCGAGGGACGTGCACCACCGCTGACCGTTCGAGTCGGCGGAAAGACGCTGATCGCGAGTGATACGCTCGCCCGCATGCGGTCAACTCGCTCTGACCGCAGGGCGATCAGCTCAGCGACGTCAACGACGTACCGGCGGCTGATCGCGCAGGGGTCCACCGTCTGATCGATGCTCGCTGCCGACAGTCAGTTGGTCGTCGACCCCCAGCCTCCTGGTCCGCAGCACCCGGCGATGCTGCCTCGGAGTGCCTCGGGGACCCTCCGGAGTGCATGACAGATGAGCCGAGAACCGTCCGGCAAGGCGAAAGACATGGACAACGGCCCCCTCCCGCCCGCCCAGGCGAAAGCGGCGGGCGTGCGGGAAGGGCCGACGGTCCCCGCGTCGCAGCCCGCGATCATCACCCCCAAGCCGGTCACTGCCCGATCGGCTTACCGGGCTCGCTATGGTCATCACGTGACCACCAACCCCACCTCTCGCGACTACAACAAGGCGTCGGTCCTCGACGTGGTCCTCACCCACGCGCCGCTGACACGGAACGACCTCATCGAACTGACGGGACTGAGCAAGGCCACGGTCTCCCGAGCGGTGGAGGAGTTGCGGGCCGACGGTTTCGTCGTGGACGGCGGGGTCGACGAGGTCACCGGACGCGGCCGCCGGTCCACCTATCTCGACCTGCCCGGCACGACCGGGCACGTGGTCGGGATCAGCTTCGGCGTACAGACCACCGGTGTGCTGGTGACCGACCTGAGGGGCCGAGAGATCCAGCACATGACGGTGCCGACCGCCGACCATCAGGAGGTCGCGGACGCCGCGCGATGGCTGGTCGGCCTGATCGCACAGGCCGCCGAGTCGGCCCAGGGGCCGCTGCGCCAGATCGTCGCCGCCGTGCCCGGCCGGGTCCGTAACGGTACGGAGATCTTCGGCCCCGCCGAGTCGATGAAGATCTTCGCGGGCCCCGGCCTCCACCGGGCCATAGAGGACCTGGTCGAAGCGCCCGTACTGCTCGACAGCGATGCCAACGCATCGCTGCTCGGGGTCCTCACCAACGACGCCACCATCACCAACGCCGCGCTCTTCAGCGTCAGCACGATCCTGAACTTCGCCAGCTGCACGGACCATGAACTCGCCCGGGGGAGCACGCCCGCCTTCGGTGACATCGGTGTGCTCTCCTCCGGAGTCGGGGACGAGATCCTCGACGAGCTGCTGAGCACGCGCGGCCTCCTGCGGTTCGCCCGCAAGCGGGGGCTCGACCTGGAGCGCGTCGAGGACCTCTGGGAGGAGTCGCACGACGAGGCGCCCCGCGCCGAGGTGCTGGAGGCGTTCACCACGGCCATAGTGACCGCCGTCAGCGTCGTCGCCGTCACCCTGGACCCGGAGTCGGTGTACTTCGTGGGCCGTCTGCGTCCGCTCGTCGACGAGGTGCTTCCCGAAGTGCGCGGACGACTCGACCGGAGCCTTCCGGTCGTCCCGGAGATCAGGACCGTTCCGCATCTGATCGGTATCTCGACGGCGCAGGGGGCGGTCTACGCGTGCCTGACGATGGCTCACGAACGGCTCCGGGAAGCCGTACTCGGCGCTCGGCGCCAGAGCCAGTCCGCCGCCGAGCAGTCGGCGCCGGCCTTCTGAGCCGACCCGTCGGCGGGCGGCGGGCGGGCGTAGGCCGGCACGGAGAAGCCGGGCCCCACGGTCGCCCGTGGAGCCCGGCCGGAGGGGGTCAGCGGGTGAACGTGACCCGGTGCTCCTTCAGGGAGCCGCAGTTGGAGCCGTACACCTGCACGTACGTGTTGGCGATGCCGCCGCCCCAGTCCACGCAGTGGCCCTTGCCGTAGACGTAGGTCGGTCCGGCGTACGACGAGAACAGGCCCTCGTCGTAGTGGCTTTCCTCGGTGTCCGGGACGGAGACCCAGGCCGACATGTTCACGGAATTGCCCGGGTTGTTGCGGATGGTCGTGACGCAGTTCTGGCCGTTGGAGGCGTTGTAGGTCAGGTAGACGGTCCCCAACGAGCCGACCTTCGCCGAGTTGACCGTCTTGTACCCACTGCCGCAGACCTTCTGCGGCGTGGTGTTGGGCGCGGCCGAGGCCGGCGACGCCAGGGCGGTCATGGTTCCCACGGACAATGCCGCCACGGCGGACGCTGCCAGGATGGAACGGGTGAATCGCATATTTCCCCCATGCAACTCTTCGAGGTGGTTGCTCCTGCATGGTGTGACCCGCCCGATGTCCAAAGGGTTGTGCGTCAGTCGGCAGGAAAATCGGGGGAGTTGAGGGGCGACACGAGTGGAGGGGCGGGCTCCGTGACGGCGGGTGCCCGAGCGTTCCCACGTTGCGACTCTTTTACTCACGCGTCACTTATGGCACACGCGAGATCCCGAGGATCTGTGCAGGGGTGTCACACGGACTGCACACCGCCCTTTCAAAGTCTCGTTAGCGTTACGGCTCGATCCCACGTGCGAACGTGACCAGGGCGCGGCCGGCGAGCCGCCGGAACAGCCAGATCGGGAACACCACACATGGACTACTGCTCGTCGTGCCGTCGGCACCTCAACGGCGCCTTGGTCTGCCCCGGGTGCGGCGCCTACGCCCCGGACATCGACCCCTCCGTCCTCGGCGGCCGCCCCGGCCCGGACCGCGGGCCCGCCATGGACCCGGGCGGACCGGCCTCCTGGGAGTACCCGGCAGCCCTCGGCACCTGGCACGACGGCACCGTGTGGGACGAGGCCCCCGCGCGTAGGCAGGACGGCCCCGGCTCGTCCGGCGCCCACGACGACTCCTCGGGCGCGCACGACTCCTCGGGTGCCCACGACCCCTCGGACGCCGACGTGGCCGATGGTTACGAAGCCCGGCTGGCGGGGCGGGCGGCCCGGCGGCGTCAGCTGGCCCGCTGGAAGAAGAACCAGCGCCGGGCCGTGGTGGCGACGGCGGTCGCGCTCGTCGGAGGTGGTCTGACGGTCGCCGCGATGAACGGCAACGCGAAGCCCGGCGTGCAGGCCTCCGCGACGCCGGAGGACACCACCATGGGCGGCGCCCTCGGAGAGGCGCCGACGATCACCGAACCGACGTCGAGCCGGCAGGACGCCCCGCGCTCCGCCTCCACGACCCCGTCGCACGACGACCGCGCCTCGCGCCACCAGCAGTCCCGGGCCGCCGACCCCCGCACCACGCCGACGGACACGCGGACGGACGCGGCCGCCGCGCCCCGCGAACTCCCGCTGACGACCGCGCCCCGCAAGACCGTCAGGGACACCGTCGGCGCGGCCACCGGCAGCGTCGGATCATCAGGTTCATCCGGGTCGTCCGGTTCATCCGGTTCGACGGCCACCGAGCCGACGGCACCCCCGGCCGCCGCGTCCGGCTCGGACGCACAGCAGCCGACGTCCCCCTCGACACCCCCGCCCGCGGCGACCACTCCGCCCGAGACGTCCCCCTCCGACCCGAAGTCGAAGGAGCTCTGCCTGCTCGTCATCTGCCTCGGCGGCTGAGCCGACGGTCGGTGGCCGTGCGCAGCCGCCGGGAGGTGGGCACGCGGCAAGCCGGGCGGCGAGCGGGTGCGATGGATCCACGGCGACGCGACGGCCCTGCCGCCGCTCGCCGCCGGCCTCGCGACGAAGACGGGCAGGCAACGTCGCCCGGGAGATCACCGGCCCGGAGGACTGGCAGCTGACCCTGCGAGGCTTCCGGGCCGCGCTGCGGCCCGGAAGGGCGCCTGGTGTTCGAGAGGCGGATACCGGCCCGACGCGCCTGGGAGCAGTGGAACCGAGAGGCCACGTACGGCGTGACGTGACAGAAGTAGCGGGCCTCGGCGCCGTCGAGTCCTGGGCGACCTGCTCGCCGTGAGCGGGCCGCTGGTGGCGTTCCGGTGGACCTATGTGTTCGGCGTGGACCGGCAGGCGCTGACGTCGGACTCGACGCTGCGCTTTCGCCAGCGGCAGGAGACGGAGGCGGAACACGCCGCGCAGAGTCATGTCGTGGAGGACGTACGTGACGCACCGGACCGGCCGGGCCGGGAGTTCGTGATCCTCGCGCGACGCCCGGAAAGCGTCCGCTGACACGGCCCCGCCGCCTCCGCGGCACGCGAAAACCGCCCGTACAATCCTCGCGACCAAATCGGGGGCGACATCAGCGGGGGAGTCCGCGTGGAAACGATCATCGTGCAGTTGCCCGGTACCGCCCAGTGGGGCGGGGACGAGACGGGCAGTCCCGAACTGATCCACCTGGGGCCGGGGGACATCGCCGACTTCGGACGCGGCGGGGCGGGGGTCCGCATCGTCCTGGCCGACCCCGGGATCTCCCGCCGGGCCGGTCAGCTGGAAGCCGCGGGGGACTACTGGCGGCTGTCCAACTTCAGTCGCAGCGTGTCGTACGTGGTGGAGAACCTGGAGGGGGCCGGCGAATACCTCACCGTCGCGCCCGGGCGGCTCGGGGCGCCCGTGCCCTTCGAGTCCTCCCGCGTGGTGCTGCCCGCCCTGTCCGGCACCGCCACGTTCAAGGTGTTCGCACCCCAGCACGCCTACCTCGGCGAGCAGTCCGTGCCGGGCGGCGGCGAACAGACCGTCCACCCCTTCGCCCTGGACCCGACGTCGAAGTACTTCCTCGTCCTGGTGGCCCTGTGCGAGCCCCGGCTGCGCGACCCCTCCGACTCGGCGCTGCCCGGCGTGGGTCAGATCGTGGAGCGGCTGCGGCCACTGGAGTCCTGCCGGGACCTGACGCGCTCAGCCGTCAACTACCACATCGACTACCTAGCCTTCGCCAAACTGCGCCTGGACCTCGGCGAAGAGGCCACGGCCGCGGCCGACGGCGGCCGCACCGGCGCCAAGCGCACCCGGCTCGCCTCCGTCGCGCTGCGTTTCGGCCTGGTCCGCGAGGAGCACCTCCGCCTGCTGCCGCCCCGCGGCGCAGCCCGCCTCACCGACCCACAGGAGGCAGACGCATGACCACGCCGGAGGAACGGGACGACGAGCTGGAGACGCCCCGCCCGACCGGCCTACCGGAGGGCTTCCGCATCGACGGCTGGGAGTTGGGCGCGGTCATCGGCTCCGGCGGCTGGGGAACCGTGTACGAGGCCCGTACGGTCGCCGACGGCACGCTCGTCGCGGTGAAGGTGCTCCCGACCGGTGCCCTGGGCCCCGGGCAGCGCGCTGCGCTCGGCGAACTCGTCGCGCGCGAGGTCCGTTTCAGCGCCGAGGCCGACCACCCCCACCTCGTCCGCACCCACGCCGTGTGCACCGTCGACGCACCCGAACTGCCCGCCCTGGACGGCGCGATCGCGCTGGTCATGGACCGGGCCGAGGCCAGCCTGCAGGACGTACTGGACGCCGCGGAGACCGGCGGGCCGATCGCGGACGCCGATCGCGTTCTGCGCGGAGTGGCCGCGGGACTCGCCCACATGCACGACGCGGGCTGGGTGCACGGCGACCTCAAACCCGCCAACGTCCTGCTGGGCCCGGACGGTCAGGTGTGGCTGGCGGACTTCGGCCTGGCCGTCGAACTCGACGGCACCCACGCCCACTTGCCGCCGCTCGGCACCCTCGACCACCTGCCGCCCGAGTGGTGGTCGCAGCGCACCGGCACCCAGGGCGCCGTCGTCCGGCCCACCGCCGACATCTGGGCCTTCGGCGTCCTCGCCCACCAGGTCCGCACCGGCGGACTCCACCCCTTCCCGGGCGCCACGGCCCGCGCCCGTTCACTCGCGGCCCAGTCCTACGCACGCGGCACCGCACCCCTGCGGCTCGACGCCGGTCTCGACGAGGAGACGCGCCGGCTCATCGCCGACTGCCTCGCCCCGGACCACGCCTCCCGCCTCCCGCACACGGCCGCCGCTGTCGCCGCCCGGATCGAGGCCGTCACCGGCGGCCCGCACCGCCGCCGAAGAAGCATCGCACCGGCGGTTGCGGCCGGGCTCGTCGTCCTGACCGCCGCCGCGGTCGCCGGGGCGGCCCTGCTCGGGGGAGGGCGCGGCACCCAGGACGACGACCGCGACCGCGCCACCCCCGCCGTCTCCGGCACGCCCAGCCCGCCGGCCGGTGAGATACCCGAGGATTCCGACGTGCCCGAGGCGCTGCGCCCCGTCATCGCCAGCGCGGCCCACCGCTGCACCGACGAGGAGATCACGCCCGCCCTGCTCGCCGCCCTGATCAAGGCGGAGAGCAACTTCGACCCGAAGGCCTCCCGCCCGCAGAGCGAGGAGTACGGCATCGCCATGTGGACGCCGTCGGTGTTCCGCGCCTGGGCGGTGGACGGGGACGGCGACGGCGACAAGGACCACATGTCACCGCCGGACGCGATCTCCACCATGAGCCTGTACGTGTGCTGGCTCGACCAGCGCTTCAAGCAGGCCGGCCTGCCGAAGAAGGACCTTCCCGCGCTCGTCGCGGCCGGCTACCGCACCAGTGACCGCACGGTCATCGAGGAGCGCGGCGTACCGGAGCGGGTACGGCCGCACGTGGACAAGGTGATGCGCTACCTCGCCGAGTACGAGCGCTGAGCCGAGCGAAGGCGAGCGAAGGCGAGCGAAGGCGAGCGAGGTGGGGCAGACGATGGCGAGCGGGGAGGGCCGTACGCGCGCGAGCGGTGGGCGGGGGTGTACGCACGCGAGCGGTGGGCAGGGCCGCAGCCCCGCCCACCGCTCGTCCCCCGATCCCGTCACGGCCGCGGTCAGCCGCACTCCGGGACGTTCGGCAGCCGGTTGTCCGGCGAGCTGATGTAGATGTTGGAGATGTAGCCGCCGTACTGCGGCAGATAGGCCCACCACTCGTTGGTGTAGGGCGGCACATCGACCACCTCGCCCCGGATCTGACAGCCCACCAGCACCTCCACCCCGGCGGGGAGTTGCGTCATCCGGTCACCGCCCGTGGCCGGCCCCCTACGGACGTTCACGAACTCGCCCCATGTGCCGAACCAGGTCCCGGCGGGCCGTGCCCCGCCCGGCACGTTCAGCGACCGGGTCAGCCGGCCGATGTCGGTGTACGCCTTGCCGTACGACGTGCCGACCTGGTGCAGTGTCAGCACGGCCACGATCGTGCGGTCGTCCGCGCCCACCGTGCCGGTGGTGTGCAGTGCGGGTCGGGTGAGGTCGACGGCCGCGGCGGCGCGAGGAGAGGGGACGGCCGACGACGCCCGCGTTCCCGAGGACGTCGTCTGGGCGCCGCAGGTGCCCTTCGCGTACTTCCCGGACCAGCCCTGCTTCACCGCCCACGGTTTGTCGAACGCCCCTGCGATGCCGAAGTGCTGGTCGAAGTGGTCCGTGGCGGAGCAGCGAGTGGAGCGGCGCAGGTTGTCCATGATGAAGTCCCGGACGGGCGCGGGGGCCTTCTCCAGGATGTACCGGTAGATCGCCACCGTGTCCCGGGCGGAGATGGCGGTGTAGCCCCAGAAGCCCTCGTACCCGGGAGGCGGTGGCGCGGTGTCGCGCAGACCGAGTGCGGGCTCGGCGGTCATCCGGTCGATGATCGCCGATCCGCCGTACGTCGACCAGTAGTGATCCGCGGCGTCGTCGTCACTGCCACGCAGCATCGGCTCCAGCCGGGCGCGGTCGGCCGGCGGGATGGTGTAGTCGGGCCCGCGGTCCCACAGGAAGTCCAGCACCAGCAGGAGCTTGACGACCGAGGCGGACCGGAACTGCTTGCTGACGTCGACCTGTTCGGTGAACGTGCCGGTTCGGCGGTCGAAAACGGCCACACCGGCGGTGACGCCGGGCGGGATCTGGGCGGCTGCCGCGGTCCGGGCGGTCCCGGCGCCCTCCACCGCCCTGCCCGTCCGGGGCTGTGCCGACGCACCGCTCGTGAGTGACGCGACCGTGACGACGGCCGCGAGTGCGGCGGCGCCGCGCAGGAGCATGCGCATGGTTGCCCTTCCTGGATCGCCCGGTGGTCCGACGGGGCCTTGGCCCGCGGAGCCACGATAGGAGCGGGGGCGGGGCGGGCGGTCCTGACGAATGTCAGGGCTCCGGCGGAGCGCGGAGACCTGAGGCGCCGACCCTGATAAATGTCAGGTGCCGGTGGTGCGGTGATGCCCCGTACGGTCACGACCAGCGAGCGACGGCCGGGGGCCGGTCGCCGCGTACGACCGATTCACCCGCCGACACACGAAAGAGGGCTCATGAGCCGCCGATCACTCACGACACTGCTGGCCGCGGGGGGCGCCGCCGCGGTGATGGCGCTCCTTCCGACCACTGCCCAGGCCCAGCCGTACTCGGGCGGCAACTACGGCATCTACGGGCAGGAGGGGCAGTACCCCACCACCACGTTCTGCTCGGGTACCTTCCGGCAGATCGGAGCCACCAAGTACGCCGAGGGCATGGCCCTGAAGTACTTCTACTCCGACAAGTGCGGCTCCTTCGCCCGGATCGAGAACTCCCGGCCCGGCTGCGCGGCCGTGCTGCAGCGCTCCGACAACGGCACGGGCCGCAACGACGGCTGGGTCTCCGAGACCGTCGACGCCGGCATCAACTACGCCTACACGCAGATGGGCAACAACCTCAACGGCCGCGTCTCGCGCGCCCTGCTCAGCTGCGACGGCCACGACCTGGTGAACACCGGCTGGTACTGAGCCGCACCGCACGCCGCACGGGGGCGGGCCGGTAATCCGGCCTGCCCCCTTTCCGCGCACCACCCGCACGCGCCACACCCCGCAGCACGACGAGGAGTCGGTCATGGGCCCGATGGGCTGCTGCTGACCCCGTAGACGCCTGCGGCGGACCACCGGTCACACGGTGGTCCGCCGCAGGCGTGTGGAGGGGAGATGCTCAGCAGTCCGGGACCCCGGCGATCTTCTCGCCGCCCCGGATGTACAGGTTGTTCACCCAGGCGATGTCGCTGCCCGAGAACTCCATGACGGCGGTCCACCAGTTGTTGGTGCCGACCGCCGGGTCGTGCACGGTCTGGCCCTGCTTCTGGCACAGGGCGTCCGCCCACCACTGCGAACGGACCGCCAGCCGCGGGGAGTCGGTGGTCGGCTGCTGGCGCAGGTTGACGTCGGTGGCCCAGATGTAGACGTCGGTGAGCGTCGGGTCGCCGCCGTCGGCGGTGGCCGGGGCCGCCTGGGCGGTGGTGGAAAGACCGCCGACGGCGAGCGCGGTCACGGCGAGGCCCATGGCGGTACGGCTGATCAGTCGCTTCATGTGTCTGTCCCCCGAAGGACGAAGGCGAGAAAGAGGTGCCGGACGTGGTCCTGGTCCGGCTCGGACGGCCGCCGGGACGGGCGGCCTGCCGACGTTCAGAACTGTAGGGAGCTGCGTGCCGACGCGGTCCTGACAATTGTCAGGACCGCCTGGGGCGGCAGGGACGGAGCACTCTGCCGGCGGACCCGAACACGGCCGAAAACAGCTCGACGTGCCCGGCCGCCGCTGTCTACGATCCACCGCGCGGCATCGCGTGCCGGTCACCGTCCGGGTGAGGCATGGAGGCGCCGCGGAGATGCCCGTGGAGGCATTCAACCGTGTCAGTCGAGTTCAATCACACCATCGTCCTGTCCCGGGACCGGGAGAGGTCCGCTCGTTTCCTCGCCGAGATCCTGGGACTCGAGGTCGGGGCACCGACCGGGGTCTTCCTGCCGGTGACCACCGCCAACGGAGTCACGCTGGACTTCCTCACCATCGACGCCGACATTCCCATGCAGCACTACGCGTTCCTCGTCTCCGAGGACGAGTTCGACCAGGCCCTGGCCCGCCTGGTACAGGCCCGCATCCCCATCCAGGCCGACCCGCACGGCAACCACCCCCGCCGCATCAACCGCAACGACGGCGGCCGGGGTGTCTACTTCCTCGACCCGGCGGGCCACGGCCTGGAGATCCTCACCCGCCCCTACGGCACGGACCCGTCCTCCGAGCTGAACGGTGTCACGGAGGACGTGCCCGGGGCGGTCTGAGCCGGACCCGGTCGGTCCGGGGCGGGGGCGCTGCGGCGTCCGTCCCGGACCCACCCGGTGAGCGGGCGGGACGGTCAGCCGCCGCCCGACTCCACTGCGACGGCCGCCCGTTCGGGTTCGGCCCCCGGCGGGTGATCCCGGCGGGGCAGCAGCAGCGGCGTGAGCAGGAGCAGGGCACCGGCCAGTGCGATGGCCGCCCGGGGACCGGTCCAGGCTGCCAGTACACCCCACAGGGCGGTGGTCGCAGCGGTGACAGCCTTGCCGGTGGCCGACCAGGCGGCCAGGGTGCGGGTGACCCGGCCGGTGGGGGTGCGGTCGAGACGGTGGGTGGCGAGGACCGGGTTGAACACGCCACAGCAGGTGATCAGGCCGAACTCGACCAGCATGACCAGCATCAGACCGGGCAGGCCGGGGCCGGTGAAGGCCAGGCCGATCGACCAGCAGGCCCGCAGCGCCCCGGCGGTGAGCAGGACCCGGTACCGGCCGTGTCGCGCGACGAGGCGCGGGGCCAGGCGGGAGCCGAGCAGGCCGCCGGTGCAGGGCACCGCGAAGGCGAGGGCGTACTGCCAGGGCGCGAAGTGCAGGTCGTCCACCATCAGGATCAGCAGCGGCGGAGATGCCGCCATGATCAGGGCGTTCACCAGGAGCGAGTTGAACAAGAGCGGGCGCAGTGCCGGATCGGCCAGGATGTGGCGCCAGCCCTCCAGCAGGTCACCCGGCCGGGTCACCGCGGGGTGCGGTCGCACGGGGCGCTGCTCGGCGTCGCCGATCGCCCGGAGGCCGAGCGCCGAGAGCAGATAGCTCACCGCGTCGGCCACCACCGTCGTGACCGGACCGAACAGGCTGATCGCGGCCCCGCCCAGCGGCGGGCCGACCATGCTCGCGGTCCAGGTCGTCGCCTCGAACCGCCCGTTCGCCACGAGCAGGTCCTGCCGCGGCAGCAGGTCCTTCAGGAACGCCCCGGCCGCCGCGTTGAAGGTGATGTCGGCCGCCGCGACGGCCACCGACACCAGCAGCAACTGGCCGAAGGTGAGCTTCCCGAGCGTGAACGCCACGGGGATGCTCAGCAGTACCGCGCACCGGACCAGGTCCGCGGTCATCATCACCGGCCGTTTGCGGCGGATCTCCATCCACGGCCCGAGGGGCACCGACACCGCCGCGCCGACCGCCGGTCCCACCGCGGCAAGCAACGACACCTGCGCCGGACCGGCGTCCAGCGCCAGCACCGCGATCAGGGCGAACGCGTCGAACGCGAGCCACGTGCCGGCCGTACTGACCGCGTACGCGCCCCACAACCACCCGAAGCGCCGCCCCAGCGACCCTCTGCCCGCCATACCCGGCGCACTCCCCGCTCCCCTGGATAACCCGGCGCTGTCCGGCAGTCATCCAAGCGAGAACGGGGGTGCCGGGCAAACAACCGCCCGGCACCCCCGCCACAACCGACCGTTGTGACGCGGCGCGATGGGGTGGAAGGCTCAGCGCTGGTACAGCCCCACCAGCGTCCCGTCCGCGAGGCGGCGCTTCTCGACCTCCTCGTGCACCTGGTCCGCGCGCGGCGCATCGGGCAGGACACACGGCTCGGACAGCGCGTAGAGCCGGAAGAAGTAGTGATGGGCGTCGTCACCCGGCGGGGGATGCGGGCCGCCCCAGCCGTGCTGGCCGTAGCCGTTGACGAGTTCCGTACCGCCCGGTGGGATCTGCCCGGCCTCGACGCCGTCGCTGTGCGGGTCGATGCCGACCACGACCCAGTGCGCGAAGGTGCCCGACGGGGCGTCGGGGTCCTCGCACAGCAGGACCAGTTCCGCCGCGTCGTCCGGTACGCCGCTCCAGGTCAGCGGCGGAGAGACGTTAGGTCCCTCGTACGCGTACCGGCGCGCGATGAACGAATGGTCGTTGAACGCGTTGCTGCTGAGTTCGATGCCGGTCATGGGCCCCGGGGTACCCCCGAGGGCTCCGGGGCACACGGTTCGGTCCCGATTCCCCCGGGTACCCGCCAGAGCGAGCCGGAACGAGACGGGAGAGGGAGGAACCCGACGATGTCTCCCCTGGCAGAAGACCCCGCGGCGGACACCCGGGAGGACCGGCGCGCCCCCGCCCGCACCGCCCGGCTGCGCAGCCGCATCCCAGAGCCGGACGAGGAGCCGGACCTCCTCGGCCAGTACCTCGCGCAGATCTCGGCGACGGCGCTGCTCACGGCGGAGGACGAGGTACGCCTGGCCCGGCGGCTGGAGACCGGCGTACAGGCGCTGGAGGAACTCGACCGGGCCGACGCCGGCGAGCACGACCTCACGGCGAAGCGGCGCCGGGAACTGGAGGAGGCCGTCCGCGCCGGGCAGGCTGCCAAGGACCACATGGTCCGGGCCAACCTCCGGCTCGTGGTGTCGATGGCCAAACGGCACGCCCATCGCGGCCTGCCCCTGCTGGACGTCATCCAGGAGGGCAACCTGGGGTTGATCCGGGCCGTGGAGAAGTTCGACCACACCAAGGGCTTCAAGTTCTCGACCTATGCCACCTGGTGGATCCGCCAGGCGATCGAACGGGGCCTGGCCGCGCACGCGCGCTCCGTCCGGCTGCCGATGCACGTCGTGGAGCAGCTGCAGAAGATCGCCAAGGTCGAGCGGCGGCTGCGGCTCGATCTGGAGCGTGAACCGAGCATCGAGGAGGTGGCCCGGGAGAGCGGCCTCGCCGAGGACCGGATCGCCTGGCTGCGGCATGTCGGACGGGACGCGGTCAGTCTGGACACCCCGGTCGACGAGAAGGGCGAGACCGTCGTCGGCGACCTCATCGCCGACACCGAGGTGCTCCAGGCCCCGGAGGTGGCCGAGTTCCGGGCGCTCGCCGAGGAGCTGCGTGAGGCCGTCGGCACGCTCGCGCCCCGCGAGGCCATGATCCTCAGCCTGCGCTACGGGCTGCACGACGGGCACACCCGCACGCTGAACGAGGTGGCCGGACGGGTCGGTCTGACCCGGGAGCGGGTGCGCCAGCTCGAGAAGGAGTCGCTCGCCCGGCTGCGGGAGCCGGAGAGCCGCGAACGGCTGGTGGCGTGGGCGGGCTGACCGCGCGCCACCTCACGCGGCCGGTGCAGCGAGGACCAGCGAACCGTCGGCCGCCTGCC
Source organism: Streptomyces sp. NPDC013187 (assembly GCF_042899705.1). Classification (NCBI taxonomy): domain Bacteria; kingdom Bacillati; phylum Actinomycetota; class Actinomycetes; order Kitasatosporales; family Streptomycetaceae; genus Streptomyces; species Streptomyces sp. NPDC013187. The sequence goes on from NZ_JBIBAF010000024.1 coordinate 25,755, forward strand.
GCACCGCCACCCCCATGCTGATCCGGTCCAGCGTCGCGCGCAGCCAGGCACCGTCCTCCCCGGAGGCGGGCTCCAGCCGCATCCGCCGCACCCGGAGCGGCACCATGCGCAGCCCCGTCAGCCGCCCGGTGTCCGCCTCGACCGACACGAGGAAGGCCAGGCGCAGGTCGTCGCGGTACTGCTCGTGGCCGGAGATGCCCTCGTAGTCGTCGACGAAGTCGCCGCAGCCGTAGAGGATCAGCCGGTCCCGGTACACCTCCAGCGGGCGGGGATGGTGCGAGGAGTGCCCGTGGACGACGTCGGCTCCACCGTCGATCAGCGCGTGCGCGAAGCGCACCTGCTCCCGGGGCACGCGATACCCCCAGTTGGAACCCCAGTGCACGGACACCACGGTGAGGTCACCGGACCGGCCCAGCCGCCGCACCACGGCCTGGGCCGCGGACGGCGAGAGATCGGGCAGATACGCGACGCCCGGCCGGTCCGACGTCGCCGCCCAGCCGGACGGGATGCCGCTGGAGTGCGCCCCGAGGGCGAACACCCTCAGACGGCGGCCGCCGGCCAGCGGTACGACGGCGGGGGCGTACGCCTCGTCGGCGTCGCGTCCCGCGCCCGCCGCCCGCAGGCCCGCCCGGGCCAGGGCTTCCAGGGTCTCCAGCAGTCCCCTTCGGCCGAAGTCCAGGACGTGGTTGTTGGCGAGGACGGTCACGTCCGGCCGGACCACCGCCAGGGCCGGCAGGTTCGCCGGGTGCATCCGGTAGTGGATCTCCTTGCCGGGCGCGAACGTACCGGCGCGCGTCACCGAGGTCTCCAGATTCACGATCCGGACGTCCGGAGCCGCCTCGTCCAGCACCCGCAGCGCCGCACCCCACGGCCATGACGCGCCCACCGGCACGGGCACCGGGCCGTGCGCCGACTCCGCCAGCCGGACGTAGGACCGGGCGTCCTCGACGTACGCCTCCCGCAGTGCCGGGTCGCCGGGGTGCGCCAGGATCTGGTCGACGCCGCGCCCGAGCATCACGTCACCGCAGAGGAACAGCGTCACATGTGCGCCGCCCACCCCTCCACGGTAGGCGCACCCCGGCTGCGGGGGTCAGGCGTCGACCCTCACCGCACATGACCACCCGTACGGGTCCGGCCCCATCCGCAGCGTGTCCCAGGCCACCGCCGTGGGGACCGCGCCCGTGATCTCCACGGCGGAGAGGGTGGTGACCGCCAGCCGTACGTCCAGGCCGCCGTCGGCCTCGTCGGCCTCCACGTCCACGGGTACCTGGCCGTACGCCTCCAGGCGGAAGATGACCTCGTCCAGCAGCGCGGCGAGCAGGTCGTCGTCGCTGGCCTCGGGCAGACGGACCCGGTCCACGGCGGTGGGCCGCACCCGGGAGACGTCGGCGAAGCACTCCACCATCGCCAGGACGGCCTCCGCCAGACAGTGCTCTCTGCACGCCGCCCACGCCTCGATCCGGATGTCGCCGGGATGCGGCACCGCCCGGTGCCCGCACTCGCCCGGCTGCCGCCCTTGCCCGCCGTCGCCCGTGTCACCGCCCATGAACATCGACTGCCCGAGGCTCGCCGACCCATGCGGGCCCGCGCCGCACGGGTGGATCAGACGGGCTCGTCCGCGAGGTACGGCGGCGCCGGGTCGTACTGGATGTAGCGCCGCACGGCCCGCGCGTGCTCCCGGCCGTGCAACCGCCCGACCAGCCACAACGCACTGTCGATACCGGCCGAGACACCCTGGCTGGTGACCAGGTCGCCGTCGACCACGTAGCGGGCGTCCCGGACCACGGTCACATCCCCCCGCGCCTCCAAGGTGTCCTCCCGGCTCCAGTGCGTGGCCACCCGGCGCCCCCGGGCGGGTCCGGCCGCGTGCAGCAGGAACGTGCCGGTGCACACGCCGTGCACCCACGCGGCCCGCTCCGCCGTCTTCGCGATCCAGTCGGTGACCACCGGGTTGTGCAGCTGCGTCTCTCGTGCGCCCAGCCCGCCCGGCACGTGCAGCACGTCCAGCGGCGGATGGTCGTCAAAGGTGTGGTCGGGCAGGACACGCAGGCCCTTGTTGCAGCGCACGGGCCCGGGATGCTCGGAGACGAGCACGGCCGTGTCGGCGCCGTCCCGGAGCCGGGCCGAGACGGTGAAGACCTCCCAGGGCCCCACGAAGTCGAGCTCCTCGGCATCCTCGAAGACCAGCAGGCCGTAGGTGGTCATGCGGTACGTCCTTCCTCTGTGGGATCGGACCCGGGCCCCGAAGACCCCGAGGGCCCTGTGGTGGAGCGGAACCGGGCGCGGTAGTCCGACGGCGCGACACCGAGCCGGCGGTGGAACGTGCGGCGCAGCGTCTCGGCGGTGACGAAGCCGCAGCGGCGGGCGATGGCGTCGACCGGTTCGTCCCCGTCCGTGAGCGCCCGCTGGGCCGCCTCGACGCGCACCCGCTCGACGTACGCCGCCGGGGGCACGCCCAGTTCGGCGGTGAAGCGGCGCTGCAGGTGGCGCGGGCTCAGCCCGGCGTGCGCGGCGAGGCCGGCGATGTCGTGCCGGGCACCGGGGTCGGAGTGGATCGCGGTGACGGCGGCCCGCACCGGGTCCGTCGCCGGCTGCCGCGACCACAGCGCCACGCTGAACTGCGACTGGCCGCCCGGGCGGCGCAGGAACAGCACCAGCCGACGGGCCACCTCGTGCGCTGCGTCCCGGCCGAGGTCGTCCTCCACCAGGGCGAGCGCCAGATCCATCCCCGCCGTCACCCCGGCCGAGGTCCACACCCGCCCGTCCCGGACGAAGATGGGGTCGCAGTCCACCCGCGCCTCGGGATGCTCCCGGGTCAGCTGCTCCGCTCGGGCCCAGTGCGTGGTGACCCGCCGCCCGTCCAGCAGCCCCGCCGCCGCCAGCAGAAAGACACCGCTGCACACCGAGGCCACCCGCCGGGCACCGGCCGCCGCCGCGGCGACCCAGGCGACCAGGTCTGCGTCCTGCCGGGCCCGGTCGACGCCCTGGCCGCCGACGACCACCAGGGTGTCCGTGCCGGCCGGGTCGAGGCCGTCCACGCCGTGCGCGGCCTCCATGACCAGCCCGCTGACCGACCGGACCGGCCCCGCCCTGGCCCCCACGACCTCGCAGGCGTACCCGCCCGCACTGTGGAACACCTCGTGCGGCCCGGTGAGGTCGAGCGGCTGGAAGCCGTCGAAGACGACGAAGACGATGCGGCGATCGGTCACGCCCCTCACGCTCCACGGCACGCGGGTACGGCGTCAACGACACGCATCCCACAGATCGCGCCATGGGACGTCCGGCCGGTCCTGGGTACCACGGGGAGCAGAGGGAGAGGAGGCTGACGATGATCTCCCGGACGGTCACCCTGCCCGTCGGCGGCGCGGGCCTCACCGGTGATCTGACCGTGCCACCGGACGCCCGCGCGGTCGTGCTCTTCGCCCACGGGAGCGGCAGCTCCCGGCACAGCCCCCGCAACCGCCAGGTCGCCGCCGGCCTGCGCTCCGCCGGGCTCGGCACCCTGCTCATCGACCTGCTCACCGAGGACGAGGAACGCCAGGACGCCGTCACGGCCGAACTCCGTTTCGACATTCCTCTGCTGGGCCGCCGGCTGGTGGCCGCCCTCGACTGGCTGGCGCAGGATCCCGGCACCGCGGGCCTGTCCGTCGTCCTGTTCGGCGCCAGCACCGGCGCGGGCGCGGCCCTGGTCGCCGCCGCCCAACGCCCTGACCGGGTACGGGCGGTCGTCTCGCGCGGCGGACGGCCCGACCTGGCGGGCGATGCCCTGGACGCCGTTCGCGCCCCGGTGCTGCTCATCGTGGGCGGCCGGGACCCCCACGTGCTGCGGCTCAACGAGGAGGCGGCCCGGCGGCTGCCCGCCCCGCACACCCTCCACGTCGTGCCCGGCGCCACCCACCTGTTCGAGGAACCCGGCGCACTCGCCCAGGTCACCGACGCCGCCCGGCGGTGGTGCGACGAGCAACTGAGAACGGCCACAGGCCGATGACCGCCGGGTCAGCACGGCGCGCATCGTCCGGCGGGCGCAGGGGTACGCGGGAGCCGGACGGGGTGCCGGGGGCGCGAGCCGGACCGTCCGAAGGCGAACGCCGGGCCGGCTGGGCGCGAGCGGGACCATCGGCCTGACCGGCCGGGGGCCTCTTCGGTGCGGGAAACGGAGGTGACCGTCATGCGGTTCCGTGATCGCCGGCAGGCCGGCCGGGAACTGGCCGAAACACTGCGCACCCGGCAGCGCGCGGGAGACCTGCCCGACCCCCTCGTCCTCGCCCTGCCCAGGGGCGGGGTCGCCGTGGCGCGCGAGGTCGCCGCCGCGCTGGACGCCCCGCTCGACGTGCTCGTCGTCCGGAAGATCGGGGCGCCCCATCAGGAGGAGCTGGGCGTCGGGGCGATGGCCGGGGACGAGGTGCCGCTCCTCGACACGGAAGCCCTGCGCCACCTCGGGATCGGCGAGGCAGCCCTCGCGCCCGTCATCGAGCGGGAGCGCGCCGAACTGCGGCGCCGCGAACGGCTGTACCGGCAGGGCCGACCGGCCCCGGACCTGCGCGGACGGACCGTGATCGTCGTCGACGACGGCCTGGCGACCGGTTCCACCGCCCGTGCCGCGCTGCGCTTCGTACGCCGGCAGGCGCCCGCACGGGTGGTGCTGGCCGCGCCCGTCTGCTCCCCGGAGGGCGCCGAGTCGATGCGCGCCGAGGCCGACGAGGTGATCTGCCTGCACCGCCCGGCCGCGTTCATGGCCGTGGGCCTGTGGTACGAGAACTTCGACCAGCTGACGGACGAGGACGTGATGGAAGCGCTGCACGTGCAGCTTTGACCCGTTGTTCACCTGGCAGGGGTGGCGGAAACCAGCCACACCGGACAAGGATGTCCCCTCCCCACACCTGCATCAGGAGTAACAAGTGAACGTCTCGCCGTCCGTGTGGCTGCTGACCGTGGCCGCCCTGTGCGTGCTCGTCGCCGTCGATTTCTTCGTCGGCCGCAAACCGCACGACGTGTCCCTCAAGGAAGCCGGGACGTGGACGGTGGTGTGGGTCGTCCTGGCCGTGCTGTTCGGCGCGGGGCTGTGGTTCGCCGGTGGGAGCGGGCCCACGGGCGAGTTCTTCGCCGGGTACATCACCGAGAAGTCACTCAGCGTCGACAACCTCTTCGTGTTCGTCCTGATCATGGGGAAGTTCGCGGTGCCCTCGCAGTACCAGCAGCGGGTGCTGATGATCGGCGTCCTGGTGGCCCTCGTCCTGCGGGCGGTGTTCATCGCCGCAGGTGCCGCGATCATCTCCGCCTTCTCCTGGGTCTTCTACCTCTTCGGCGCGTTCCTGATCTGGACCGCCTGGAAGCTGGTCCAGGACGCCCGCACGCAGGACCACGACGAGGAGTACCAGGAGAACAAGCTGCTGAAGATGGCGGAGCAGCGCTTCGGCGTGGCCGACCGCTATCACGGCACGAAGCTGTTCATCACCGAGAACGGCAGGCGGATCATGACCCCGATGCTGGTCGTGATGCTCGCGATCGGCTCCACGGACGTACTGTTCGCCCTGGACTCCATCCCGGCCATCTACGGCCTGACGCAGGACCCGTACATCGTGTTCACCGCGAACGCCTTCGCCCTGATGGGCCTGCGCCAGCTGTACTTCCTCATCGGCGGCCTGCTGAAGAGGCTGGTCCACCTCTCCTACGGCCTGTCGATCATCCTCGGCTTCATCGGCGTGAAGCTGGTGCTGCACGCCCTGCACGAGTCCGGCGTCCACGTCCCCGAGATCGGCATCCCGTTCTCACTGGGCTTCATCGTGCTGGTCCTGGCGGTCACGACGTTCACGAGCCTGCGCGCGTCGAAGCAGCAGGCCGAGGCGGCGGGAGAGCCTGCCGCGGAGTCCCGATAGGCGGCCGGGGGAGGGGCTGCCGTCAGACGACCCCGTCCGCACGCAGGGCCGCCACCTCCTCGCCGGTGCGGCCCAGTTCGGCGAGGATCGCCTCGGTGTGTTCGCCCACCGCCGGCACCGGGTCCATGCGCGCGGGCAGACCGGCGAGTTCGGCGGGCGGGAGCAGCGCCTCGACGGTGGCGCCCGGCACGTCGACCTCGCTCCAGCGGCCCCGGGCGGCCAGCACGGGGTGGTCCAGGAAGGCGGCCACGTCGTTGACTCCGGCGCAGGCGATGCCGCTGCGCTCCAGATCCTTGAGGACCTCGTCGGACCCGGAGCGGGCGCAACGCTCGGCGACGATGGTGTTGAGCTCCTCGCGGTGGGCGACACGGTCGGAGCCGGTGGCGAACCGCGGATCGTCGGCCAGCTCCGGACGGCCGAGGAACTCGGCGCACAGCGCCACCCATTCCCGCTCGTTCTGAATGGAGAACAGCACGTCCTTGCCGTCGGCGGCGGTGTACGTCCCGTACGGCGCGATGGTCGCGTGCTGGGTGCCCAGGCGCGGGGGCTGGGTGCCGCCGTACCGGGTGTAGTAGGCGGGCTGGCCCATCCACTCCGCGAGCGCCTCGAACAGCGACACCTCCACGGGGTGGGCCTCGCCGGTGGTGGCGCGGGTGTACAGGGCCGTGAGGACGCCGCTGTAGGCGTACATCCCGGCGGCGATGTCGGCGACGGAGATCCCGGCCCGGGCGGTGCCCTCGGGGGTCCCGGTCAGTGACACCAGCCCGGTCTGGCACTGCACGAGCAGGTCATAGGCCTTGCGGTCGGACCAGGGGCCGGTCGTGCCGTAGCCGGAGATCGTGCACGGGATCAGGCCGGGCCGGCGGTCGGTGACGGTGGCGGCGTCCAGACCGAGCCGGGCGGCGGCGCCCGGGGCGAGGTTCTGTACGAAGACGTCGGCGCCGTCGAGGAGGTCGTGCAGGATCTCGTGACCGCGCGGGTCCTTCAGATCGAGGGTGAGGGACTCCTTGGAGCGGTTGAGCCAGACGAAATAGCTGGAGTGCCCGTGCACGGTCGTGTCGTACCGGCGGGCGAAGTCGCCGCCGCCCGGCCGCTCCACCTTGATCACCCGGGCCCCGAGGTCGGCGAGCTGCCGGGTGGCGTAGGGCGCGGCCACGGCCTGCTCCAGACTGACCACCGTGACCCCGGCCAGGGGGTACCGCTGCACGCTCATGCCTCAAGCTCCCGATCGTGTACGGAGGGCGCTCGGACAGTCTGCCGCAGGCGAAGAGCGTGAGGGCGGGCCGCCGACGCGATCCGGATCACGCCGACGGACGGTTTCGGAGGATGACAGTGCCGCTGACGTGCGGCTTTTCCTCCGCGCGCGACCGAGGGCCCCGGGTCCTGCGGGGTGTCCTCGGCGGTGAACCGCAGGGGGCACGGGTCCCGGCCCAGGACCTGGGCAGCTCCAGCACGGGCACGGCGGGCCCGACACCGAGACGCCCGGCGAGGGAGGACGAGCCGTACCGCACCGGTGGCCCGTTCCGGTGACGCTGCTCCTGCTCGGTGTGCCCGGCCCGGCAGCGAACGTGCCCCGCGCCTGCACGGGCGTCACCGGTCCGCTGTCGTCGGCGGCTCGACCGCGTCTCTGTCACGGTCCGAGCACGCCTCACGCATCCTTCTGGCCACGCAACCGAAGTGGCCGAAAAATGTGTCTCCGAGCGTGGCCGGCCGCTGGGGAGCGGCCGCCTTGGGGGGCTGGAAATGAACGCATGGGCGGTTCCCGGATACACCGAGTCGCTCGAACTCGGGGCAGGGGCAAGCGGCCGGGTCGTCCTCGCCGTGCACGAGGAGACCGGTGTGCCGGTCGCCGTGAAGTACCTCAGCGAGTCGCTGCGCACCCGGCCCGGGTTCGTGCGCGACTTCCGGGCGGAGGCACGGTTGCTCGGGGGGCTGGAGAGCCCTCATGTGGCCGGGCTCTACGAGTATGTGGAGAGCCCGGACGGTGCCGCCATCGTCATGGAACTGGTGGACGGCGTCCCGTTGCGCACTCTGCTCAGGCGGGAGGGCCCGCTCGCTCCGGAGGCCGCGCTCGTCGTCCTCAAGGGGTCGCTGCTCGGTCTGGCCGACGCGCATCACCTCGGTGTCGTCCACCGCGACTACAAGCCGGAGAACGTCCTGGTCGTGCCGGACGGGTCCTCCAAGCTCGTCGACTTCGGCATCGCCGTGGACGCGGGCACCAGCGCCGGAGTGGCCGGAACCCCCTCCTACATGGCCCCCGAGCAGTGGACGGGCGCACCCGCCTCGCCCGCCTCCGACGTCTACGCGGCCACGGCCACCTTCTTCGAGTGCCTGACCGGGCACAAGCCGTACGACGGCGACAACCTCGCCGAGCTCGCGCTGCGGCACCTCGACGCGCCGGTCCCCGCCGAGGAGGTCCCCGACGCGGTGCGGGAACTGGTACGGCGCGGTCTGGCCAAGGACCCGGCGGAACGCCCCGCACAGGCCGAGGCGTTCGTCACCGCACTGGAGTCGGTCGCCGGCGCCGCCTACGGCGCCGACTGGGAGGAACGCGGCCGGGGAAGGCTCGCCGCGCTGGTGGCCCTGCTGCCGCTGCTCCTTCCCTCGGCCCGCACGGCCCCGCGGAGCACCACGGACACCGCTCGCACGGTGCTGGGCCGGGAGCCGCGCCCCGGCCGGGCCCACCCGTGGCTGCCCGGCCGCCCCGGAGTGCTCGTCTCCGCCGCCGCCGTACTGCTCGGTGCCCTCCTGACGTACGGGCTGCCTCACGACCCGGGGACCGCGGCGCAGCGGGCGGCGCAGGTCCTGGCCACCACCAGCGCGGAGTCCGGTGCGGGCCCGGCGGCGTCCGCCGCCCCGACCGCCTCCGCCCCGTCCGCCACACCGACGGCCTCGGCCACCCAGTCGCCGTCCCCCGCCTTGTCGGCCTCGGACCCGGCGACCACCGGCACCGGGGCGCCCACGACCTCGGCAGTCCCGCCCGGCGGCGGGGGGACAACCGCTCCCGCCGCGACGACCACCGCACCCCCCACCGCGACGACGCCGACGACCACGGCCCCGGCCCCGCCCGCCGGTCCCGCCGTCGAGGACGTCATCGTGACGGCCTTCCGGCAGACCGGCCCCACGACCGCCACGGCGACCCTCGGCATCACCACGGACGGCCCCGGCCCCGTCTCCATCACGGTCTCCTGGTTCACGGGCGACACCGCGGGACAGCCGGGCACGGCGGACGGCGCGGCCCAGACCTTCGAGCGCAGCGGCGCCACCCAGTACACGCTCAGCGTCGACCACACCTTCCAGACCCTCGGCTGCTACTGGACGGTGCAGGCCACCACCACCCCGGCCGCCGCCGACGGCGGCGCCTCGCAGCAACTCCTGACCAGGCGGTGCGACCTGCGATGACCGCACACGACGACGACCACAGCCCCGCGCAGCCCGACGGCGAACGGACAGAGGTGCTGAGTTCCGCCGGCGAGCCGACCGCGGTGCTCGGCCGCGCCGGCGAACGGCCCGAGGCGCCGGGGCGTCCCGCCGACCGGACCCGGACGCTCGGAGTCGACGCGGAGTACAGCGCCACCGCCCTCGCCAGCCACTGGATCCAGCGGCCCGGAGATGACGAGACCCTCGCGGAGCAGGCGGCGACGGAGAAGGCGCCTGCCCGGCCGACGCCCCCCGACCGGGTCGAAGGAACCGTGCTGCGCTTCGGCCCGGGTGTGAGCGCCGCCGTTCACCACCGCAGCCACCGGACACTCCCCGCCGTCCCGCCGCCTCCGGCGCCCCGGGAGCGACGGCTGCGCAGGCACGCCCTGCCCGCGCTGGTCGTGCTCTGCGTCCTCGCGTTCCTCGCCTGGCAGCGCCTCGGGCCGCCCCTGGCGGTGAGCGGGGTGACGGTCACGGCCCGGCCGACGTCCCTGGGCTGCGGCGGCACCGCGGACCTCGTCGCCCTGGTCGCCACCAACGGCCGCCCCGGCACACTGTCGTACCGCTGGATCCGCAGCGACGGCACCGCCTCGGGCGTGCTGAAGGAAGTGCTGGGCCCGGGACAGCGGCAGGCACGCCTTCACCTGCGCTGGACCTTCCAGGGCACGGGACACCGCACGGCCCGGGCCGAATTGCGCATCCTCTCCGGGACCCCGCGCACGGTCACCACCGGCTTCACGTACGACTGCCCCTGACCGGGGACGCATTCCGGGACGGGCGATCCGAGCTCCTCATGTCCTGGGTCCGCCCCGGGGCCGGGGGTGCGTCTCTCGAAGGCCGCCCGCCCGAGGCCTCGCGCCTCACCTCCCGGGTGCCCCCACGCGCAGCCCGTCCATGACGAAATCCAGCAGGCGGGTGGCGCGGGGCTGCCAGTCGGTGCCGGGGGGCAGCGTCCAGAGCCCGCCGATGAGGAGGAAGAGGTCGTCCGCGGTGATCCCCGGGCGGATGGTGCCGGCTTCCTCCGCGGCCCTGAGCAGCAGTTCGGCCGCCTCGGTGACCGGGGCGTGCCCGGGCTTCGCCGGCTGCCCCGGTGCGCTGGTGGCCTGGCGGATCGCGTCGGCCAGGCCCGCCTTGGCCAGGGCGAACCGCGCCAGCCGGTCCATCCACTCGCGCAGCGCCCGGTCGGGCTCCCGGCTCTCCAGCAGTGGTGCCGCGGTGTCGGCGACCTGGTGCATCTCGTGCCGGTAGATCTCCAGCACGAGCGCCTCGCGGGTGGGGAAGTGGCGGTAGAAGGTGCCCTGTCCGACACCCGCCTTCTTGGCGATCGCGCTCAGCGGGACGTCCGCCGAACGTGTCAGTTCCTCCAGCGCCACCTCCAGGATGCGCTCGCGGTTGCGCTGCGCGTCCGAGCGCAGAGGGGCGTCCTTCTTCTGCCGCACTCGTACTCCTCGCGGGCCGCGGCCGAAACCGGACCTTGCTAAGCGGACAGCTGTCCGTTACGTTTCCCGAGTAGCGGACAACTGTCCGCTTGTTCCATCGTATCGGCGGGCCCCCTGTGCGGACAGCCCGTGCCGGACGCGCCGCGCGCGGGCACGCCCCGCATCCCGCCCGGTCGCGGACCTGCACCATCACCCGCAGCGACCCCGCCGCCTGACCTGGCGATGTGAGAGAGAAGGCACCCATGCCCCCATCGACGTCCAGCGACCTCACCCTGTCCGTCAACGGCGAGAAGTACACGCTGACCGTCGACCACCGCACCACCCTGCTCGACGCCCTGCGTGAACGACTCGACATGACGGGCACCAAGAAGGGCTGCGACCAGGGCCAGTGCGGTGCCTGCACGGTCCTGCTCGACGGCCGCCGCAGCCTGGCCTGCCTCCAGCTCGCCGTGGCCGCCGAGGGACGCGAGGTCACGACCATCGAAGGCGTGGCCGAGGGCAAGCGACTGCACCCCGTACAGCAGGCGTTCCTCGACCTGGACGGCTTCCAGTGCGGCTACTGCACACCAGGTCAGATCTGTTCGGCCATCGCCGTGATCGAGGAGCACGCGGCCGGCTGGCCGAGCGCGGTCACGGGCGACGTCCGGCCCGAGGCGGGACCACCGCCGCTGACCCCGGAGGAGATCCGTGAACGCATGAGCGGCAACCTGTGCCGCTGCGGCGCGTACGTGTCGATCGTCCAGGCCGTGGCCCGGGCCGCCGAGGAGACCAAGGGAGCTGCGGCATGAGGGAGTTCGGCTACCAGCGGGCGTACGATGTCGCCGGCGCCGTCGCACTGCTCGACGGCGACGGGGAAGCCCGCTTCCTGGGCGGCGGCACGAATCTCGTCGACCTGATGAAGACCGGCGTCGAACGGCCCGCCCGGCTCGTCGACGTACGCGAACTGCCCCTGAACCGCGTCGAGCCGGCCGAGGACGGCGGGCTGCGCATCGGGGCCACCGTCACCAACAGCGACCTGGCCGCCCACCCCGAGGTCCGGCGCCGCTATCCGGCACTCGCACAGGCCGTGCTGTCCGGAGCCTCCGGACAGCTGCGCAACATGGCCACCGTCGGCGGCAACCTCCTCCAGCGCACCCGCTGCGGCTACTTCACCGACATCACCTCCCCCTGCAACAAGCGCGATCCCGGCAGCGGCTGCCCCGCCATCACCGGAGAGCACCACAACCACGCCGTCCTGGGCGCCTCGGACCACTGCGTGGCCACCCACCCCTCCGACATGGGCGTGGCACTTGCCGCCTTCGACGCGAGGGTGTCGTACGAGACGGCCGACGGGGCGGGAGAGCTGCCGCTCACCGACTTATACCTGCCGGTGGGGGAGACCCCGCATCTGGAGACCGCCCTGCCGCCGGGCGCGCTCATCACCGGCGTCACCCTCCCGGCCGACGACACAGCCGCCAACTCCCGCTACCGCAAGGTGCGCGAGCGGGCCTCGTACGCCTTCGCCATCGGCTCCGTCGCCGCCGCGCTCGACGTCCGGGACGGCCTCGTCCACGACGTGCGCCTGGCCTTCGGCGCGGTCGCCTCCCGCCCCTGGCGCGCCCGAGCCGCCGAACGCGTCCTGGCCGGCGGCCCGGCCGACGCGGAGCACTTCGCCGCAGCCGCGGATGCCGAACTGGCGGCGGCCAGGCCCCTGACCCACAACGGATACAAGGTGACCCTGATGCGCAACCTCGTCGTGGCCGTGCTGAGCGAACTCGCCGAGGAGGCCGCCCGATGACCACCGCCACCAGGGGGGCCGTCGGCACCGCGCACCCGCGCGTGGAAGGCCGCGACAAGGTCACCGGAGCGGCCCGCTACGCCGGCGAGATCCCCTTCGCAGAGCTCGCCCACGGCTGGCTGGTGCTCTCCACCGTCGCCCGCGGCCGCGTCCGAGCCCTGGACGCCGAGGCCGTGCTCGCCATGCCCGGGGTGCTCACCGTGCTCCACCACCACAACGCCCCGCGTGTCGACACCGACTACACCGGCATGATGGGCACCCCGCCGGACCCCACCGTCGGCCTCTTCCAGCACGACCGCGTGCCCCACATGGGCTGGCCGGTCGCCCTGGTCGTCGCCGAGACCTCCGAGCAGGCCAGGGAGGCTGCCGAGGCCCTCGTGGTGCACTACGACCAAGAGCCGCACGACGTCGCGTTCTCCGCCGGACGCGAGGCCGAGTCGTACGCGCTCGACGGGCACATGCCGGCCGTGGTGGAGAAGGGCGACCTGGACGCCGGACTCGCGGCGTCCGCCGTGGTGGTGGACGCCGAGTACACCACCCCGGAGGAGCACCACAATCCGATGGAGCCGCACGCGGCGGCGGCCCGGTGGGAGGGCGGCCGACTGGAGGTCGTCGACTCCAACCAGGGAACCGCCTGGGTCGCCGGCGAGCTCGCGAGCCTGTTCTCCCTCGACCCGGCTTCGGTGCGGGTCCGGTCCGAGCACGTGGGCGGCGGGTTCGGCAGCAAGGGTGTTCGCGTGCACCAGGTGGCCGCGGTGATGGCGGCGACCGTGCTGCAGCGCCCGGTCCGGGTCGTCATGACCCGCCGGCAGATGTTCTCCCTCGCCGGTCACCGCAGCCCCACCGCCCAGCGGGTCAGGCTCGGCGCCGACGCGGACGGACGGCTGCTCGCGCTGGAGCACCGGTCGCTGAACCAGACCTCGACCTTCCACGACTTCGTCGAGCCGAGCGCGGCGTCGAGCCGGTCGATGTACGCCGCCGACGCCCACCACACGGCCAGCCGGCTCGTGAAACTCGACGTCCCCACCCCGACCTGGATGCGGGCCCCGGGCGAGGCGCCGGGCTCGTTCGCGCTGGAGTCGGCGCTCGACGAGCTCGCCGAGCGGTGCGGCGTCGACCCGATCGAGCTGCGGGTCCGCAACGAGCCCGAGGCGGGCCCGGTGTCCGGGCTGCCGTTCGGCAGCCGCAACCTCATCCCCTGCTTCCGGGAAGGCGCCCGCAGGTTCGGCTGGGACGGCCGGGATCCGCGGCCCGGCGTGCGCAGGGAGGGCCGCTGGCTGCTCGGCACGGGAACCGCCGCCGCCTCCTTCCCCACGCTGGCCATGCCGTCCACGGCGGCCCTGACCGCGGAGGCGGACGGCACCTTCACCGTGCGGATCAACGCCGCGGACATCGGCACCGGCGCCCGCACCGCGCTCGCCCTGGTCGCCGCCGACGTACTGGAGGTGCCCGCGGACCGCGTCCGGGTGCGGATCGGGGACAGCGACCTCGGCGCCGCGGCGATCGCCGGAGGCTCGGCCGGCACCCGCTCCTGGGGCTGGGCCGTCACGGCCGCCGCCCGGGAACTGCGCCGGAGCCTCGCGCCGGGCGCGGACATCCCGCCGGAGGGCGTCACCGTACGGTCGGACACGGCCGAAGCCCTCGGCGCCCTCGCCCAGAAGGAGCGGCACGCCTTCGGCGCGCAGTTCGCCGAGGTCGCCGTCGACCCCGCCACCGGAGAGGTCCGCGTGCGCCGCATGCTGGGCATCTTCGCGGCCGGCCGGATCGTCAACCCGCTCACCGCCCGCAACCAGTTCGTCGGCGGCATGATCTGGGGCATCTCCATGGCCCTGCACGAGGAAGCCGTCCGGGACCGGGCGAGCGGTGGCCTCTACGGCGCCGATCTCGCCGGCTACCACGTCGCCGCCCACGCCGACATCCCGCACATCGAGGCCGACTGGGTCGACGACCCCGACCCGGACGATCCGGTCGGCATCAAGGGCATCGGTGAGGTCGGCATCGTGGGCGCTGCCGCGGCGGTCGCCAACGCGGTCTGGCACGCGACCGGCGTACGCCACCGGAACCTGCCGATCCGCCCCGACCGCGTGCTGCTGGCGGGCGGCGATGCTTGATCTCGCAGGACCTCTCCACGAGTGGATCGAGGAGGGCCGGGACTTCGCCGTCGCCACGGTGGTCGCCGTCGGCGGCAGCGCCCCGCGCCCTCCCGGCGCCGCGCTCGCCGTGTGCGCCGACGGCACGGCCGTCGGCTCGGTCTCCGGGGGCTGCGTGGAAGGAGCGGTGTACGACCTGTGCCTCCAGGCCCTCCGGGACGGCGAGACCGTGGTGGAGCGGTTCGGCTACAGCGACGAGGACGCGTTCGCGGTGGGCCTTACCTGCGGCGGGACGATCGACGTCATGATCACCCCGTTCCGGGGCGGCCGTCCGGCCGAGACGGCCGCCCTGACAGCCGCCGCCCGGGAGGAACCCGTCGCCCTGGCCCGGGTGGCCCGCGGCCCGTCCGGCCTCCTCGGCCGGGCGCTCCTGGTCCGCCCTGACGGCTCGTACGACGGCGGTCTCGGCGGGGCCTCGGACTTGGACCGCGCCGCGCTCGACCGGGCCCGCGCCCTGCTCGCCACCGGGCGCACCGGCACGGTGGAACTCTCCGAGGAGGGGGCACACTGCCCCGGCGGTCTCACGCTGCTCGTCGAGTCGGCCGCTCCAGCACCCCGCATGATCGTCTTCGGCGCGATCGACTTCGCGGCGGCCCTCGTACGGGCGGGGAAGTTCCTCGGCTACCACGTCACCGTGTGCGACGCCCGCCCCGTCTTCGCGACCCGGGCCCGCTTCCCCGAGGCCGACGAGCTCGTCGTCGACTGGCCCGATCGCTACCTCCGGCGCGCGGAGACCGACGGACGCACGGTGCTGTGCGTGCTGACCCACGACGCGAAGTTCGACATCCCCCTCCTGACGGAGGCGCTGCGGCTGCCCGTCGCCTACGTCGGCGCGATGGGCTCCCGCCGCACCCACGAGGACCGCGAACGGCGTTTGCGGGACGCGGGCGTGAGCGAGCGCGAGCTGGCCCGGCTCAGGTCTCCGATCGGCCTGGACCTGGGGGCCCGTACGCCCGAGGAGACCGCCGTGTCGATCGCGGCGGAGATCATCGCGGCACGGCACGGCGGCACGGGGGCGCCGCTCACCGGCTCGGGCAGGCCGATCCACCGTCCTGACCGCGAGCCGCAGCCGGCCTGAGCGACTGCCGCCGGCGTGCGGGAGGGGCCGGGGCCGATTCCGGACCCGGCCCCTCCATGGGCGCGAGGTGAGGCGTCAGGCCGCGGCGGGCTCCGAGGCGTGACCGTGCAGACGGGCGATGACCTCGGTCAGCTGCTCGGCGACCTCGGCGTCGTCGGCCGGGTGCGTCTCGGCGAAGCGGGTCATCGAGCCGGGGATGGACAGCTTGACGTCCTCCAGGACCTTGCCGCCGGCCACGCCCACGGACTTGCGGGTCTCGTCGTGCGCCCAGACACCGCCGTACTGGCCGAACGCGGTGCCGACCACGGCGACCGGCTTGCCGCTGAGGGCACCGGCACCGTACGGGCGGGACAGCCAGTCGATGGCGTTCTTCAGCACGGCCGGGATGGTGCCGTTGTACTCGGGGGTGAACAGGATCAGGCCGTCGGCGGCGTTCGCGGCCTCACGCAGCCGCGCGGCGGCGGCCGGGACGCTACCCTCCACGTCGATGTCCTCGTTGTAGAAGGGGATCTCGGCCAGACCCTCGAACAGGTCCACCTCGGCACCTTCGGGGGCGAGCTTGACGGCCGCCTCGGCGAGCTGGCGGTTGTGCGAACCGGCACGGAGGCTGCCGACGAGGGCGAGGATACGAACGGACATGCTGACTCCCACATCTGAGGCGCTGCTCTGAGGCACTGATGACGATCCGGACCGGGGTCCGTTTAACGTTCTAGCATCCTAACCGGACCGCGGTCCAGTTTTGTTCCCGATGCTTTACGCTGGCTTCATGTCCACCGTCCCGCCCCCCTTCCCGACGCCCCAGGAGCCCGTCGACCATCCCGAGCTGCTTCAGCTGGGCACCGCCCTGGAGGGCGACGAGCCCTGCCTGCGGGCCGACGCCGCGCGCAACCGTGCCCGGCTGCTGGAGGCCGCCGGGCGGCTGGTGGCGGAGCGCGGCGCGGAGGCCGTCACGATGGAGGCGGTGGCCGCCGAGGCCTGTGTCGGCAAGGGCACGGTCTTCCGCAGGTTCGGCGACCGCACCGGCCTGCTGACGGCGCTGCTCGACCACTCCGAGAAGAAGTTCCAGGCCGCGTTCCTCGGCGGCCCGCCGCCGCTCGGGCCCGGAGCGCCGCCCGTGGAGCGGCTGCGGGCGTTCGGCTGTGCGATGCTGCGCCGCTCCGCCGACGATCTGGATCTGCAGCTGGCGGCCGAGCCCGGCGCGAACCGCCGCTTCGTCGCCCCCGCCCGCCGCGTGCTGCGGCACCACCTCGAGATGCTGCTGCGCCAGGCCGTCCCCGACGCGGACTGCGATCTCCTCTCCCATGCGCTGATGGGCCAGCTGGATCCGGCCCTGATCCATCACCTGACCAGGCAGTGCGGAGTTCCCTTGGCCCGGCTGGAGGCCGGGTGGGTCGACCTGGTCGACCGGGTGACAGGTGCGGGTACCGCCTCCCGATAGGCGCCCGCCGTACCCCGTGAGCGCTCACGGGTTCCTCACAACTCCCCCGCCGGACGGGCGCATTGGGGCTTCTGCCAAGATGCCGTACGTCATGGTGCAGATACCGAAAACGCCCGCGCCCCCGTCCCCCGCACCGTCGCGCTCCGTGCCCACGAGCGCCGATGTGGCCCGCCTGGCCGGCGTCTCGCGCGCGACCGTCTCCTACGTCCTCAACAACACCAGCGCCGTACGGATCAGCGAACCCACCCGCCGCCGCGTGCACGAGGCCGCGAAGGAACTCGGGTACGTGCCCCACGCCGCGGCCCGCAGTCTGCGCGCCGGGCACAGCCGCATGGTCCTGATCCCCACGCCGACCTTCCCCGTCGGCCCGCTCTACAGCCGGTTCCTCACCGACCTCCAGGGATCGCTCGCCGCCTTGGACTACACGGTCGTGCAGCACGGCACCGGCGGCCCGCACGGCGACGAAGCCGCCCGCGCCTGGGCCGAGTTGCGGCCCGTGGCCGTGCTCGTACCCGGCTCCGGGCTGGGCCCGCGCGGGGTGGCGGTGCTCAAGCGCTCGGGGGCGCGGGCCGTGGTCACCCTCGGACCCGAGACCATCGAGGGCGCGCACGCGCTGCTCATGGACCACGACGTCGTCGGCCACAGCGCGGGCGCCCACCTCTACGACCGGGGCAGGCGCCGGATCGGCGTCGTCGTCCCGCAGGAACCCGGTCTCGAGGCGTTCTCCGCACCCCGTCTCGACGGCGTGCGCCAGTCGGTGCGCGGCACGGCCGCCACGGTCACCGAACTGCCCCTCGCCTACGACGAGCAGGCCGCGGCGCGCCTCGCCGCCCGCTGGCGCACGCTCGGCCTGGACGCCGTGTTCACCTACAACGACGAGTACGCGATGCTGCTGATGCGGGCCCTGCTGGACGAGGGCATCCGCATCCCCGAGGAGACGGCCGTGATCGGGGCCGACGACCTGGTGCTCGGGCGGCTTCTGCGGCCCCGCCTCAGTACGGTCCGCCTGCGGCTGCCGTCCGGGCGTGAACTCGCCGAACTGGTCGACCGGGCGGTGCGCGATCCCGCCATCGAGCCCGAGACGCACAAGGTGCTGGGGGCCACGGTCCTGCATCGCGAATCGAGCTGACCCGGGCGGGTGTGACGTGGCTGCCAGGTGTCAGGTGGCAGGTGCCGGATGGCACACGCCGGCCACCATCCGGCGGAGGGCGAGCGCCGGACGCCAATCCGCAATCGGCTGACGGCAATCGCGAGGCGGTCCGGTCCGCGGGCGCGGCAGGGCTAGGATGTTGCATGCTCAACAAAACGGGGACGCGTTACCGCGCGGGCCGCGGCACGCACCGCCGTGCCCGTTCGGCGCGTTCCGCCATGTGACCGCCGAACCGGCCGCGCACGCACGGGAGTTCCGCTCGCCCGTCAGCCGGTGACCGATCGATCGGAGAGCCGTCATGCCGTTGCTCGACACGAAGACCTGGCAGCCCCGCAGCCTCGCGGGGCCCGGGTACACCGTCACCGAGCCCGCCACCGGCCAAGCCCTCGGCACTCTCGCCCTCGCCGGCCCCGAGGACGTCCAAGCCGCCGCCGGGAGGGCCGCCACCGCCCAGATCGCCTGGGCGCGCACCCCGCACTTCGCCCGTGCCGCCGTGCTCCGCAAGGCCGGAGACCTGTTCACCGCGCACGCCGCCGAACTGCGCGAATGGCTCGTCCGCGAATCGGGTTCCGTCCCCGGCAAGGCCGACTTCGAGCTGCACGTCGCAGCCCAGGAGTGCTACGAGGCCGCCGCGCTCGCCTCCC
The DNA here is from genome assembly GCF_042899705.1 of Streptomyces sp. NPDC013187. NCBI lineage: Bacteria > Bacillati > Actinomycetota > Actinomycetes > Kitasatosporales > Streptomycetaceae > Streptomyces > Streptomyces sp. NPDC013187. The sequence continues at coordinate 44,727 of NZ_JBIBAF010000024.1, forward strand.
GCCCGGCCGGACAGGTGCTGCCCAGCGAGGCGCCGCGCCTGTCGTACACGCGCCGCGTTCCGGCCGGCGTGGTCGGCGTGATCTCGCCGTTCAACGCGCCCCTGATCCTGTCCATTCGCTCTGTCGCACCGGCCCTGGCGCTGGGCAACGCGGTCCTGCTGAAGCCGGACCCGCGCACGGCCGTCTGCGGAGGGCTGTCCCTCGCCGCGGTCTTCGCCGCCGCGGGTCTGCCGGAGGACCTGCTGCACGTACTGCCCGGAGGACCGGACGCCGGACAGGCCCTGGTCGGCGACCCGCGCGTGCCGATCATCTCCTTCACCGGCTCCACCGCCGCCGGACGGGCCGTGGGCGAGGCCGCCGGCCGTCACCTCAAGCGGGCCCACCTGGAGCTGGGCGGCAACTCGGCCATGATCGTGCTGGAGGACGCCGACCTCGACGCGGTGATCTCCACGGCCGCCTGGGGCTCGTTCTTCCACCAGGGCCAGATCTGCATGACCACCGGACGCCATCTGGTGCACGCGTCCCTCTACGACGAGTACGTCGAGCGGCTGGCGGCCAAGGCGGACTCACTCGCCGTCGGCGACCCGCATCGGGGGCAGGTCCACCTCGGTCCCATCATCGACTCGGGCCAGCTCGCCAAGATCAGGGGCCTGGTCGAGGCCAGCACGGCCGCGGGCGCGAAGCTCGCCGCCGGCGGCACCCACGACAGGCTCTTCTACCGGCCGACGGTGCTGGCCCACGTCGACGACCGCACCCCCGCCTACACGGAGGAGGTCTTCGGCCCGGTGGCGCCCGTCCGCTCCTTCAGCACCCCGGACGAGGCGGCGGCCCTGGCCGCGCAGAGCCCGTACGGCCTCTCCCTGGGCATCGTCACCAGGGACCCGGCCCGCGGCCTCGACCTCGCCGAGCGCATCCCGACCGGCATCGTCCACATCAACGACCAGACGGTGAACGACGAGGCCGTGGCACCCTTCGGCGGGGTCGCCGCCTCCGGCACCGGCGCCCGCTTCGGCGGCGAGGCCAACCTGGAGGCCTTCACCGAACTGCGCTGGACGACGGTACGCGGAGACGTCGCTCCCTACCCCTTCTAGGAGCTCCGCACCCCTCTTTGCCCGAGGGCCCGGCCGTCCGGACCCGGGCCGGGTCACTCCGCCGGCTGCTGGGCCTGCTGCTCGGCGACCGCCTTGCGGACCTCGTCCATGTCGAGGTTGCGGGCCTGCCCGATGACGTCCGTCAGGGCGGCCTCCGGCAGGGCGCCCGGCTGCGCGAACACGGCGACCTGGTCACGGACGATCATCAGCGTGGGGATGGACTGGATACCGAAGGCCGCGGCCAGCTCGGGCTGCGCCTCGGTGTCCACCTTGCCGAACACCAGGTCCGGGTTCTCCCCGGCCGCCTTCTCGTACACCGGGGCGAACTGCTTGCACGGCCCGCACCAGTCGGCCCAGAAGTCGATCAGGACGAACTCGTTGTCCGTGACCGTCTGGTCGAAGTTCTCCTTGGTGAGCTCCACGGTGCTGCTCATGGCGTAAATCCCTCTTCCTGGTGTGGGGTCAAGCCGTCGGCACAACACGGCCGACCGGACACGTATTCCGCGCCCCTACCCATGTGGCCAGGGCGCACACCACCCACCAGACTGACCCCATGACGGAATCGGAAACCAACGCGTACGACGTCGTGGTGCTCGGGGCCGGGCCCGTGGGGGAGAACGTGGCCGACCGCACCCGCGCCGCAGGTCTGACCACCGCGGTCGTGGAGAGCGAGCTGGTCGGCGGCGAGTGCTCCTACTGGGCGTGCATGCCCAGCAAGGCCCTGCTGCGGCCGGTCATCGCCCGCGCGGACGCCCGCCGCGTGCCGGGCCTGCGCCGATCGGTGCAGGGCCCCCTCGACGCCTCCGCGGTCCTCGCCCACCGGGACTACTACACCTCGAACTGGAAGGACGACGGTCAGGTCGGGTGGCTCGACTCCATCGGCGCCGACCTGTACCGCGGCCACGGGCGACTCACCGGCCCCCGCAGCGTGACGGTCACCGGCCCCGACGGCGGCGAGCGCGTCCTGACCGCCCGGCACGCCGTCGCCGTCTGCACCGGCAGCCGCGCCGCCCTGCCCGGCCTGCCCGGGCTCGACGCGGTCAAGCCGTGGACCAGCCGGGAGGCCACCAGCTCCAGGACGGTGCCCGGCCGGCTGATCGTGATCGGCGGCGGCGTGGTCGCCACCGAGATGGCAACGGTGTGGCAGGCCCTCGGCTCGAAGGTCACCCTGCTGGTCCGCGGCAAGGGCCTGCTGCCCCGGATGGAACCCTTCGCCGGGGAACTGATCGCCGAGGCGCTCACGGAGGCCGGCGCGGACGTCCGTACGGGCACGTCCGTGGAGTCGGTGACCCGGGACAACGGGACGGTCGTGGCCGTCACGGGCACGGGCGACCGCATCGAGGCCGACGAGATCCTCTTCGCCACCGGCCGCGCCCCGCGCACCGACGACATCGGGCTGGAGTCGATCGGCCTCGACCCCGGCTCCTGGCTGTCGGTCGACGACAGCCTCCGCGTGTCCGGCCATGACTGGCTGTACGCGGTCGGCGATGTGAACCACCGTGCCCTCCTCACCCACCAGGGCAAGTACCAGGCCCGCATCGCCGGCGCCGCCATCGCCGCACGCGCCACGGGGGAGTCGCTCGTCGTCGACCCCTGGGGCGCCCACGCCGCGACGGCCGACCACGCGGCCGTCCCCCAGGTCGTCTTCACCGACCCGGAGGCGGCGGCCGTGGGCCTGTCCCTGGCGGAGGCGGAACAGGCAGGTCACCGGGTGAAAGCCGTCGACGTCGACCTGTCCACCGTCGCCGGGGCCGGCCTGTACGCCGACGGCTACCAGGGCCGCGCCCGCATGGTCGTCGACCTCGAGGAAGAGACCCTGCGCGGCGTCACCCTCGTCGGCCCCGGCGTCGGCGAACTCATCCACTCCGCGACCATCGCGGTCGCAGGCCGGGTCCCGATCAGCCGCCTGTGGCACGCCGTCCCGTCGTACCCGACGATCAGTGAGGTGTGGCTGAGGTTGCTGGAGGCCTACCGGGACTCCTGACCCGCGGATCGGTCGGCGCCCGAGCGGCGCCTACCGGGCTCACGCGTGCGCGGGCACCACCAGGTCCCGGTAGTCGTCGTCCCACAGGTCCTCCTCGGTCTCCGGAAGCAGCAGCACCCGGTCCGGCCGCAGCGTTTCGACGGCGCCCTCGTCGTGCGTGACCATGACGCCGTTGGGCCCCGGCACCACCAGGCGGCTGCCCCGGTCGACCGCCGGGTCGACACCCGGCAGCACGGGCCGGTCGCCGTACGACCTGGTCAGGCTCACCGCGCCGAGCGGGATCCGGCCGCACGGCGCCGGCTCGGGGAGCCGGAGGCCTGGCCGTCTTCGCGGCGCGCCGGGCCGGTTCGAGGTCGGCGAGCAGCCGGTCCGCACGACGCGCCGTGTTCCGTGCGGCCACCGCGGTCGACACCCGGGCCCGCATCTTGTCGGCCTGGGCGTTCAGGGCGGCCGCCTTGCGCTCGGCGTTCGCCTGTTCGCGCGCCCGGCGCCGCTCGTCGGCGTCCCGCTGCTCCAGGTAGGTGTCCCAGCCGGTGATGTGGATGTCGAGGGCGGCCCGTCCCGGGTCCAGGTGGAAGACCCTGTTCACGGTGGCGGCCAGCAGGGACGTGTCCTGACTGATCATCACCAGCCCGCCCTGATGGCTCATCAGGAAGCCGCGCGGCCACGTGATCGAGGCGCGTCCAGATGGTTCGTCGGCTCGTCCAGCGGCAGGGTGCCGTGTCCGGCGAACAGGATGCGCGCCAGCTCCACACGCCGGCGCTGACCGCCCGACGGCGCGCCGAGCCGCCGGTCCATCAGGTCACGCCGGACAGCAGCAGACGCGCGCCCACGCGCACGTCGACAGCACGAACGGTGATCATGACAAACGCTCCGAACAAGCAAGAGGACACACGGGTGGCGTGGGAGTGGGTCCTCGGCTAGGAAATGCGGGGCGTAGACATGCGATCACGGAAACGGAGACCCCGCCACGGGCGCCTCCGAATTTCGGCGGGGCGGCTCCGCTCGCGCTACGGCAGCTCGAAACCCAGCGCCCGCGCCGCCTCCTGCGGTGTCGGCTGGGCCCAGCGCTCCGCCATCGCCAGATTGGACGACAGCGAACGCGGCTCGGCGCGGTCCAGGTACAGGACGCCGTCAAGATGGTCCGTCTCGTGCTGCACGATCCGCGCCGGCCACCCCGTGAACACCTCGTCCAGCGGCCGTCCGTGCTCATCCTGCCCGGTCAGCCGCACCGAGGCGGCCCGCGCCACCACCGCCTGCCAGCCCGGGACGCTCAGACAGCCCTCGAAGAACGCGGCCCGCGCGTCCCCGACCGGCTCGTAGGAGGGATTGACCAGCACACGGAACGGCTGCGGAACCCGCCCGCGCGCGAGCCGTACCTCCTCCGGTACCGGCGCCGGATCCTCGATCACCGCGATCCTCAGCTCCACACCGACCTGCGGCGCCGCCAGGCCGACCCCGGGTGCCGCGCGCATGGTGACCCGCAGGGCCTCGACGAACCGGGCCAGCAGCGCGGGCCCCAACTGGCCGTCGTAGGGTTCGGTGCCCTGCCGCAGCACCGGGTCGCCGGCCGCGACGATGGTCAACGGGAGCTCCCCGTCGAGGAGTTGCCCCACCCGCTCGGCCAGGGGCGCGCGATCACTCGGTGTTCCCATCGCGTCAGGATGGCACGGCTCCCCCCACGGCTACGTGACGCACATCACACGTGTTTCCCGGGAACTGAACACCCCGCCGCCCCGACTACTGCACCGCAACGGCCACCGCTCACACCGCAACGGCCCAGAAGAAGTCCCCGGAGAAACCCGCCGATGACCACCGCTCCCTCGACCACCACGGACGAGGCCCCGCAACCAGCCACCCCGGCACCGTCGAAGAGCAGCTGGGCCTCCCTGCGCCCGCTGATCCTCCGCCTGCACTTCTACGCCGGGGTGCTGGTGGCGCCGTTCCTCCTCGTCGCCGCCGTCACCGGCCTGCTGTACGCCGGCTCGTTCCAGGCCGAGAAGCTCGTGTACGACCACGAACTGACCGTCCCCGTGGGCGAGAAGAAGCTGCCGATCAGCGAGCAGGTGGCCGCCGCCCGCAAGGCCCATCCCGAGGGCACCGTCTCGGCCGTACGCCCCTCACCCGAGGCCGATGCGACGACCAGGGTGATGCTGTCCGGCGTCCCGGGCGTCGACGAGGGCCACGCGCTCGCCGTGTTCGTCGACCCGTACACCGCGAAGGTGCGCGGCTCCCTCGAACAGTACGGCTCGACCGGCGCGCTGCCGCTGCGCACCTGGATCGACGAGTTCCACCGGGACCTGCACCTCGGGGAGCCGGGGCGGCTGTACAGCGAGCTGGCGGCGAGCTGGCTGTGGGTGATCTCGGCGGGCGGGCTGGTGCTGTGGTTCTCCCGGCGCCGCGCCCTGCGCAAGGTGCGGGGGGCGAAGGGCCGGCGCCGCACCCTCGGACTGCACGGCACCGTCGGCGTATGGGCGGCGATCGGGTTCTTCTTCCTTTCGGCGACCGGCCTGACCTGGTCCGCCTACGCCGGGGCCACCATCGACGAACTGCGGACCTCGCTCGGCCAGGCCACCCCGTCGGTGTCGGCGGCCGCAGGCGGTGAACACACCGGCCACGGCTCCGCCGCAGGGCAGGCGGGCGACGCCGCGCACGGCGTGGGCCTGGACAAGGTCCTGTCGGCGGCGCGGGCCGAGGGGCTGGGCGACCCGGTGGAGATCGTGCCGCCCGCAGACGCGAACTCGACGTACGTGGTCAAGCAGGTGCAGCGCAGCTGGCCCACCAAGCAGGACGCCGTCGCGATCGACCCGGCCGACGGCGAGGTCACCGACGTGGTGCGTTTCGCGGACCATCCGGTCCTCGCCAAGCTCACCCGGTGGGGTATCGACCTGCACACCGGCGTCCTGTTCGGCCTGGCCAACCAGATCGCCCTGATGCTGCTCGCGGCCTCCCTGATCCTGTTGATCGTCTGGGGCTACCGGATGTGGTGGCAGCGCGGCCGGGGTTCCTCCTTCGGCCGTCCGATCCCGCGCGGCGCCTGGCAGCAGGTCCCGCCCCAGATCCTGGTGCCGCTGCTGGCGGGCGTCGCCGTACTCGGATACTTCCTGCCCCTGTTCGGCATCCCGCTGGCGGTCTTCCTCGCCGTCGACATCCTGCTGGGGGAGATCGCCCACCGGCGGGGGCGACGGTCGTACGGGACGCCGGTCTCGTAGCGGGACCGCCGACGCCGACGATGCCCGGCTCCGTGCGGAGCCGGGCATCGTCGGGTGCGGTGTGGGTCAGCGCTGCTCGAAGTCACCCGCGAGCGCCGAGGCGATCCGCAGGTGTGACTCCGCTTCCTCGTGCCGGTTCTGCCGCTGGAGGGTGCGGCCGAGCATCAGCCGGGCGTAATGTTCCACGGGGTCCCGCTCGATGATCGTGCGCAACTCGCCCTCGGCCCGACGCAGTTGAGCCGAGTGGTAGTAGGAACGCGCCAGGAGCAGCCGGGGCCCGGTCTGCTCGGGCACCTCCTCGACCAGCCCGACCAGGACGCGCGCGGCGGCGGCGTAGTCCTTGGCGTCGAAGAACAGCTGCGCGCGCTCCCAGCGCTCGGCCGGGGTTCCGTGGGCGTAGTAGGTGGTGTCCTGGGTCGTGTTCACTCGGTGCCTCCTTCGAGGCCGACAACCGAGCGTGCCGGCCGGATATTCCGCTGGTCGGACGGGGCGGGAGGCCAGCGGGGCAGGGCGGCCAGCTCGGCACCGGCCCGCTCGACGAGGGGTGTGGTGGTGGTCATGACTGCTCCGTCTCGTTCTCGCTGACGGGGGGCAAGGAGTGCGTCGAGCCGGGCGTCGCTCGCGTGTGGACTTCCGGGTGCGTGGGCTGTCGGGGCCGCCGAGCTGCCTGAGGAGTCCGTGGACGATCTCGATCGCCCGCCGGGTGACGGCTGCCGCTCTGTCGGGCGTCCGCGACGCGCCCTCGCGCCACGGCCCGGACATGACGCTGACGCAGGCCCGTGCGCCGGACTAGGTTGTGCGCCATGAGCAATCTTGAGCGCGAAGCGGCCCCCTCCCTGTGCGGCGGCCGTGGCTTCGTGGTGGCGGAGCCGGTGCGTGAACTCCTCAGCCCTCGCCGGGTGAAGCTGGGCGAATCCAGTGAGGTCCGCCGACTTCTGCCCAACCTGGGCCGCCGCATGGTCGGAGCCTGGTGCTTCGTCGACCATTACGGTCCCGACGACATCGCCGACGAGCCCGGCATGCAGGTTCCGCCGCACCCCCACATGGGGCTGCAGACGGTGAGCTGGCTGCACGAGGGGGAGGTGCTGCACCGCGACTCCACCGGCAGCCTCCAGACGATCCGCCCGCGCGAGCTGGGACTGATGACCTCCGGCCGGGCCATCAGTCACTCCGAGGAGAGCCCGCGCTCGCACGCCCGCTTCCTGCACGGCGCGCAGTTGTGGGTCGCGCTTCCCGACGCCCACCGCCACACCGACCCGCGCTTCGAACACCACGCCGACCTGCCGGTCGTCACGGCACCCGGCGTCACGGCCACGCTCATCCTCGGCGACCTCGATGGGGCGACCTCACCCGGCACCGCGTACACCCCGATCGTCGGCGCCGACCTGACCCTGACACGAGGCGCGGACGTACGCCTCCCCCTCGAACCGGACTTCGAGTACGCCGTGCTGTCCATGTCCGGCGAGGCCCACGTCGACGGCGTCCCCGTCCTGCCCGGCTCCATGCTCTACCTCGGCTGCGGCCGCGGCGAACTGCCCCTGCGGGCGGAGTCGGACGCGAGCCTGATGCTCCTGGGCGGCGAACCGTTCGAGGAGGAACTGATCATGTTCTGGAACTGGATCGGACGGTCGCAAGGGGAGATCGAGCAGGCGCGGCGGGACTGGATGGAGGGCACGCGGTTCGGGGAGGTGAAGGGGTACGACGGTGCCCCCCTGCCCGCACCGGAACTGCCGCCGGTGCCGTTGAAACCGCGGGGAAGGGTGCGCTGACCTGCGGAAACGCGTGAGCTTTGGTGGCCGCGGGTCGGAAGACGGTCGGGCCGTTCTCGCCGGCTTCCACCTGCTTGCCGGAAGGCGTCCAAACAGCCGGCTGGCTCAGGCCGGTGCGGTTGGCGATTCCACGGTGTGGCTGTCTGTGGGTGGCTGTGGCAGGACTCTTGCTGACCTAATGCTGACTTTGCTGACGCCTTGTCAGGCTGGGATGAGAGGTCCTTTTCCCAGCTTCAGCGCATGTGTTGGCGTTTGCAGGTTCGATGGTGTCCGGACCGATGCTGACCCGGCTGGCTGCCGAGTCGGGCGTTGCGGAGAGACGGCGCCGCTCGCACTGCGGCCTTGTTGAGATTCCACAAGATTCCGATGTCACCGCTGTCTGTCGGCAGCGCCGCTCGTGTCCGATCCGAAAATCGCTGCGCCGGAGAGGGGCTAGCAGGTTCTTCGTCTGCTGGAGGTGTGGTGGCAGTGCTGCGCTGACCAGTGCAAACGTCATCCGTCTCGACGTCGATCGGCTCGCTGGTCCGGGAATGGCCCGGATCTTGACCATTGACGTCCTCGGCCTGGGTGGCCTCGCGATACGCAGAGGTCGGAAGTGCTGCAGTCGTCTTCCCGCAGGCGCCAACTCCTGTGCGACCGCCCCGCGGCCGGGGTGTCACCGATGGGTTCGTGGTCCACGTATGGGTTGACGCTTCAGGAAGGCTGTGTCCAGGCCCGTTTTGCATACCAGGACGGTGTCTTGCATTGACGAAGGGCTGTGCGACCTCCATAGTGCTGTGTCAGGCCTTTCGGTATCTGGTTCGGGTGCCCGGTCCGGCAGTACCCGGAAGTCCAAGCCGACGCGCCGCGGACGGGAGAACTGAATGAGGGCCGGTGTCACGACAAGCCTTGCGGGCGACTTCATGCTGGCCGTGTACTTGGACGGACAAGGTCGCGTTCCCACCTATCGCACTGGTCTCGATTTCGGCCTGAGCGGAGCGATGCTGATGCAACTGGCTCTGGACGGCCTTGTCCGCACTGTTGACGGACACCTTGTCGCCGTGGGCGCCGCACAGCCGCGCGACCGCGTACTCGCCGATGTTTTCGTGCGGATCCAGTCGTCGCGCAAGCTGCGCACGGTATCGCAGTGGGTCAGGATCCTGAGTGGCAGCGCACACAAGCGTCTCGCGGCCGCCTTGATCGCTGAGCGCGTCCTCGTTCGTACCCCGTGGCGGTTGCCTCTGCCGACCGAAGCGGCTCGTCGCTACGACATTCTGTGCGGCGAGCAATACGGTGCCGCAGTCCGGTCCCTGCGCAGTGGGGCCGATGACCGCTCCGTCGCGCTGGCCGCACTGGCGACTGCGTGCGGGGTGGCATCCAGGGATCGGGAGGGGAGCGAGTGCGAGACGATGGTGCGGTCCCTGAGCCCGACCTGCACCCAGATCCTGACCGCGGTCGCCGCGTGCGTGTGGCCCGTAGCGCTCTGCTCGTGGGACTGAACCCGCCGCCACCCACCGGTCAACGCGGTCGGCCGACCTCGCGGAAGTCGGACTTGCGGATCTTCCCGTGAACGCCCTTCACGCCGTCGACGACCTGGGAGACCGCGAAGTCGCCTGCCGCGCTGAGGTACGCCATCGCCAGATGGCGGTCGATGCCGTAGTCGGTGGTGAGCAGGTCCAGTGCGCAGCGGACGCAGTCGCGCATCGCCTCGTTCAGGTCTTCGTGCAGGCCGATCGGCACGAGGTGGTCGTCCGTCTCGGCGAACGGGCCGACGCGGCCGTGGCCGGGGCGCAACGCCGCACCGCCCGGCACCACATCGACCTTCACGGTGGCGCGCAGCGACGCCTCGAACGCTGTCAGGGCGACCTCGCCGTCGCCCTGCGCGAAGTGGGGATCGCCGAAGTAGACCAGCGCGTCGTCGACCAGTACCGGCAGGAACAGTGTGGCGCCCTCGCCGAGCAGGGAGACGTCGATGTTGCCCCCGTGACGCCCGGGCGGGACCGAGTGCGGTCGCTCGTCGCCGGGCACCGCCACGCCCATGACGCCGAGGAACGGCCGCAGCGGGAAGCGCAGTGAGCCGCGGGAGGGATCCGTCGGATCGACGGCCATCCGGCCCCACGCACCGTGGCGGTCCGCGTGTGCCGTCGCGAAGGTGACCACGGGGCCGGGCAGCGACGGCATCTCGCCAGGGAGCGCGCCGAAGCCGTGGCGTGCGGAGATCATGCCGTACGGAACCCGTGGGGTGAGGTCGAGGACGGTCACGGCGAGCAGATCACCCGGCCGGGCACCGGTCACGGCGATCGGCCCGGTGACGAGGTGCGGCCCGTCATCGTCGAAGTCGTGCGGCAGGCCGGAGTCCGCCACCTGCCGGGCGTCGTCGAGCACTTGACCGCCGCTGACCCCGTAACGGCCGAAGAACTCACGCGGGTTGCGGCCCTGATCCTCCAGAACTCCCTCGTGACTGATGGTGTCGACCGTGATGACGGAGCCCGGACGCACGACCGCGCACGGTGAGTCCGCCTCGCACGGAAGACGACCCCACAAGGTGTTCCCAGGCGTGGCCGGGATGTAGGTCGTCGACGCGATCACTCCGTGATGGGGCTGGAGGATCGGGAAGCCGGTCGCGGCAACGTCGAGCAGGGGCGAGTCGGTCGCGGTCATGGCCCACCTTTTCTGTAAGCGATGACGCGACGTTAGGAACGCCCTGTTGCCGTGGTGTTTCGCCTGGACGGCCCCGCCGTAAAAGCGTCTCGTAATACAACATGCCATCTCGGAGAAGGGGATGAGCAGGCGCATCGACAAAGGGCCCCGTCCGGTCTTCGGACGGAGCCCGTCGTCGCGCCCGGAGGCGCTGCGCGCGGCGGTGGTGGCCTACGGCGAATTCGTCGGCCCGGCCAGGTGGGCGATGGAGGCGTCCACGTGGCGGGCCCTTCGAGGTCGAGGACCTCAGAGGTCGAGGACGAGCCGGTCACCCTGACAACGGCCGACGCAGATCATCATCGTGCGCCCGGCAAGACGTTCGTCGTCGCTGAGTACGGAGTCCCGGTGCTCGGGTGTTCCGGCGAGGACACGGGTCTCGCAGGCGCCGCAGTATCCCTTCTCGCAGTCGTAGGACAGACCGCTGACGGCATCGCGCAGGACTTCGATGAGGCGGCGGTCGGCCGGTACGGTGAGCGTGGCTCCCGTGCGTGCGAGCCGGACCTCGAAGGTCCGGTTCTCGGTGGCGTCGAACGCCGTCTCGAGGTCGTCGCCGGCGGTGAAGCGCTCCAGGTGCAGGCGGTCGGTGATGCCCAGGCGTGCGCACTCGCGCTCGACGGCCGCCAGCATCGGTGCCGGCCCGCACGCGTAGACGGCGGCGTCCGGATCCAGCTCACCCAGCAGCCGGGGGAGGTCCGGCAGTCCGGCCTCGTCCTGCGGGAGGAGGGTGAGTGCGTCGCCGGCGACGGCGGCCAGCTCGTCGGCGAACGCCATCGTCGAGCGGGTGCGTCCGCCGTAGACGACGGTGAGGGGCGTGCCGCGACCGGCGGTCTCGCGGACCATGGCGAGGATCGGTGTGACGCCGATGCCGCCCGCGATGAACAGGTAGGACGGCGCCGGCGCCAGCGGGAAGTGGTTGCGCGGGCCGCGTACCGCGAACGTGGCTCCGGGGCGGGCGAGTTCGTGGAGTTCGGCCGATCCGCCCCGGCCCTTCGGCTCGTGCAGGACGCCGATGCGCCATGTCGCGGCGTCGGCGGGGTCGCCGCACAGCGAGTACTGGCGCAGCCTGCCCGAGGGCAGCCGCAGCTCGACGTGCGCGCCGGGCTGCCACGTGGGCAGTTCGCCCCCGTCCGGCAGGGCGAGGTCGACGGCGAGGACGCCGTCGGCCGCGGCGCGGACCTCGGTCACCCGCAGCGGGGTGGGCGTGGTCAACGCGCGGATCGAGCCTGCCGCCGAGGTCGCCCGGGGGCCGGGTGTGAAGACCGCCGGGACCGCGTCCCAGCCGGACTGGTTGCCGCGCGTCGGGTAGGGGACGAGCCCCTCCTCGATCACCCGGTAGTCGGGCAGCCGGGTCAGGACCTGCGTCATCATCGCGCGGAACATGGCCCGGGCGAGGTGCGCGCCGGCGCATCGGTGCGATCCGATCCCGAAGCTGAGGTGCCGGCTGGCATCGCGGTCCAGCCGTACCTGTTCGGGGTCGGGGAACACCGCGGGGTCGTGGTTGGCGGCGACCCACGGGATCAGCACCCTGTCACCCGCGTGCATCGGGCAGCCACCGACCTCGACGTCCCGGGTGACCGTGCGGGCCATCGACTGCGACGGGGCGAACGCGCGGAGGAACTCCTCGGTCGCGGTGTCCAGCAGATCGGGGGAGTCGATCAGCCGACGGCGCTGCTCGGGGTGGCGGGCGAGGTGGACGAGGGTCGATCCGGTCAGGGAGGTGGTGGTGTCGACGCCGCCGGCGATGAGCAGGCCGATCACCGACACCAGGTCGTCCTCGTCGAACTCGCTGCCGTCGGCGCGCCGGCCGGCCACCAGCGTGCTGACCGCGTCGGCCCGTGGCGCGGTCCGGCGCTCGGCGATCAGCTCGCGGATGCGCTGGTCCATGTAGGCCAGTCCGGCGGCCCCGCGCACGGCGCGCTCGCTGCCGGCGGGCGCGGCGAAGATGTCATGGATCGGCCCGGCCAGCTTGGCCCAGTCCTCCTCGGGGAAACCGAGCCAGTCGAGAGTCACCGCGGCCGGAAGGGGGTTGGTCAGGTCGCGGACGAGGTCGCAGGAACCGAGCTCGATGAAGTCGTCGACGACGCGGGCGGCGTGTCGCTCGATCATGGGGACCAGGTGCTCGACCGCCTCGGGGGTCAGCAGCGGGTTGATCAGTTGCCGGTACTCGGTCGAACGGGGAGGGTCGAGCTCGATCGGATACTGCTCCAGCCCCGGCCCTTTGGGGATGACGATGCCGACGCCCTGGCCGCCATGGTCGCTGCGCGCCGAGGAGAACGTCTCGTCGTCGCGGGCGATGCGGGTCACGTCGGAGTATCGCGTCGTGTAGTGGAAGCCGCCGTGGGCTGTGGAGTGACCTACCGGGCAGCTCTCACGGAAGCGTGCGTAGTAGGCGACCGGATCGGCGTTGGCCTCGTCGGAATGGTGGTCGAAGCCGGTTTCGGCGGGTGTGAAGTCGGTGTCGGCGGACATGGTGGGCACGCTCCACGTGCTCGTGGCCTGTGCGCGGTGTTGTCCGGCCGCGCCACCGGATGTCTGGGTGCCTGATCGGCGACACCCTAAGGCGTTGCGCCAGGCGTGACAACGTCTCGTGGCCGACGCTCAGAACGTCAGCACGGCTTTACCCACGGAGCCGGACCGGACCGCCGCGACGGCCTCGTTGATCTGCTCGAACGGGAAGTAGGTGATCATCTTCTCGACCGGGAACCGGCCCGTGGCGTTGAGTTCGAGCAGCCGCGGCAGGAACAGCTGCGGCAGGCTGGAGCCGGCGATGATGCCGGTGACGGTGCGCCCGTTGAGGATGCTGCGCCACTCGAAGCTCATCGACTCGCTGGGGCCGATGCCGATGACGCCGGCACGGCCGAGCGGGCCGAGAGCCTCCACCGCGGTGCGCAGGACGTCCTCGCGTCCGGTCGTGTCGATCACGAAGTCGAGCCCTCCGGGTGCGAGGGCGGCAAGTCGCCCGGCGGTGTCCCCGGCCGAGGAGTCGACGGTGTGCGTGGCTCCGTAGCCGCGGGCCGCGTCGAGCTTGGCCGGGTTCACGTCGACGGCGGCGACGACCTCGCAGCCGCTCAGGGAGGCGGCGATGATGGCGGCCACACCGACCGCTCCCGCCCCGAACACCGCGATCGACGAGCCGGGGCGCGGCTGCAGCACGTTGAGCACGCCGCCGGCTCCGGTCTGGAAACCGCAGCCGAAGGGCCCGGCCCGCAGCAGGTCCAGCGACGGGTCGACCTTCACGACCGCCCGCTCCGGTGCAATGACGTGGTCGGCGAACGACGACTGGCCGAGGAAGTGGGCGTTGACCTCCCGCCCCTCGTGGGTCACCGCGGTGGTGCCGTCGGGCCGGCGGCCGGAGAAGTTCACCGCGTCGAAGCTGCGGCAGTAGGCGGGTGAGCCGGTGCGGCACAGCGCGCAGGTGCCGCACGACGCGAAGGACATGGCGACATGGTCGCCCGGGCGTACGGATGTGACGTGCGCGCCGACTTTCTCGACGACGCCCGACCCTTCGTGCCCGAGCAGCGCGGGTGTGGGGAAGAAGCCGGCGAACTCGAGGTCGGTACCGCAGATACCGACAGCGGCGACGCGGACGAGAACCTCGTCCGGGCGGGGCTCGTCCAGGTCCACTTCTGTCAGAACGAATGGTTGTCCGGGTTGCTCCAGCAGAGCGGCGGTGGCACGCACACGGTCTCCTCTATGCCTCACAAAGCGAGACCGCATATTGACATGCGGGACAAGGTCGGTCAAGGTTCACCCCATGGCGGCTGTTGACTTTCCTTCTTCCCAGCACTTCATCGACGGCGAGTGGGTTACGGCCCGCGACGGCGGCACCCTGGACGTCCTCGATCCGGCCACCCAGTTGGTGATCACCAAGGTGGCCCGGGCCGGTGGAGCCGATGTCGACGACGCGGTCGCCGCGGCGCGCCGCGCCTTCCCCGACTGGGCGGCGACCAACCCGAGCGAGCGCGGAGCGTTGATCCGGCGCTGGGCCGACCTCGTCATCGCCGAGGTCGAGGCCCTCGCGGCCGTCGAGGCCCAGGACGTGGGCAAGCCCCTGTCCGGGGGCCGCACAAACATCTACATCGCCCATGGCATCATCGACTACTTCGCCGGCGCGGCCGACAAGCTCACCGGAGTCACGCTGCCCACCCGTAGCCCCGACTACCTCGGCTACACGGTTCCCGAGCCGTACGGCGTGTGCGCCGTCGTCATCCCGTGGAACGTTCCCGCCGTGCTCACCGCGGCGAACGTCGCGCCGGCGCTCGCCGCGGGCAACACGGTCGTGCTCAAGCCGTCCGAGATCGCGCCGCTGGCGCCGTTCGCACTCGTCGAACTCGCCCGCCGCGCCGGCTTCCCGCCGGGCGTGATCAACGTCGTCGCGGGGCTCGGCCCCGAGGCGGGCGTCGCCCTCACCACGCACCCGGACATCGACCACATCAGCTTCGTCGGCTCCACCGCCACCGGGCGGGCGATCATGGCGGCCGCCGCCCGGAACCTCGTCCCGGTGAAGCTCGAACTCGGCGGCAAGTCGCCGAACGTGCTCTTCGCCGACGCCGACCTCGACACGGCGATCCCGGCGATCGTCACCTCGATCACCGAGAACGCGGGACAGAACTGCTACGCCGGTTCCCGGCTGCTCGTGGAGGCCTCGGTGCACGACGAGGTCGTGGAGCGGATCGCCGCCGCCATGGCCGACATCAAGACCGGGCCCTGGGAAGCCGACCTGGACATGGGGCCGCTGGTCAGCGCCGCGCAGTTCGCCCGCGTCAGCGGCTTCCTCGAGGAGGCGCCTCGCGAGGGGGCGCGGCTGGTCACCGGTGGCGCTCCGGCCGGCGACGGGTGGTTCGTCCGGCCGACCGTGTACGACCGTGTGGACGCGGGCATGCGCGTCGCCCGCGAGGAGGTCTTCGGCCCGGTGCTCGCCGTGCAGTCGTTCCGCGACGCCGCCGAGGCCACCGACCTGATGAACGCGACGGACTTCGGCCTGCTGGCCTGCGTCTGGACCAATGACGTCTCCCGGGCGCTGCGGCTGGCGAAGGACGTCCGCGCGGGGCAGGTGGCGGTCAACCAGTTCCACGACGCGGGCGTGATCGGCTTCCCGTTCAACATGCAGAAGGACAGCGGCTTCAGCCGGGGCGGCGGGTACGCGGCGCTGCGCGAGTACACCCAGGAGAAGGGCGTGGCCATCCGGCTGCTGGCCCGCTGACACCGACACCATGGGAACCATCGCCGGGGCACGGTCGGGGCCGGCCCGGGAAGGACCGGGACCGGACGCCGAGTCTGCCGTGCTGGAACGGGAACTGACCGAGGCGGTACTCGCCGGCGCGGCGCGCTCGGACGTACTCCATGCGCTGGCCCGGGCGACCGACCGGCACGTGCGGCTGCTGTCCGCCGAAGGCGCGCCGCTGGCGACCACCGACGGCGGCGCGGGAGTCTCGGCCGCGGTGGCGGACGGAGTGCTCGCCGACGCGACCGGACCGGTGGTCGACACGCTGGACGGCCTGCGGGCCACGGCGCTGCCCGTGCGCGCGGGGACGACGGTGACCGGTGTGCTGCTGACTCTCGGTCCCGGTGGCCCGCGCGTGCGGGCGCTGGCCGGTGCCGCCGTCACCGCGCTGCTCATCGACGCCGTGCGTTCGGGCGACGGCCCTGGGGAGGTCTCGTCGCGGCACTCACCGGCCGATGTCATCGCCGCGCTGCGGGCAGGGACGGTGAACTCCTCGGTGTGCGCGGCGGCCGTGGGACTCGGGCTCGATCCCCAGCGCCCGCCGGCCGCTGCCGTACTCCACTACGGCGGTTCCCGCCTGCGTGCCTGGTCCACCGCCCTCACCTGGCTGGAGCACCCGGTGCAGCAGGAGGGACGCACGGCGTGGACGGTGGTGCCGGATGAGACCGTGCTCACCCGTCTGCGGAACCGGCTGCGTCTTATGACCGGCGACGGCTGTGCCGACCTGGTCGTCGCGGCCAGTGGCTCCCACTCCGACTCGCCCATGGGCATGGCCGGTTCCTTCACCGAAGCGGAAAGGCTGCTCGGCCTGGCCCGGGCCCAGCGCGTCCCGCTGCTCACGTTCGAAGGCTGCGGGGTCGTCCAGGCCCTGTTGCCCCTCCCACGCGCCCGGCTCGAGGCGTACGCCGAGGCGCACCTCGGACCCATCCGGCACCGCCCGGAACTGATGGTGACTCTGCGCGCCTGGCTGGCCGAGAGGGGAAGCCGGCAGAGCGTCTCCCGACAGCTCCATCTGCACCGCAACTCGGTGGGCTACCGGGTGCGCCAGATCAAGGACCTCCTCGGCACGGACCCCCTGCTTCCCACCGCCGCGGCGGAACTCCACCTGGCCCTCGCCGCCCTGGACCTGCTCGCCGCCGACGACCGGCGGCTGCACGGCGACGACGAGCCGGTGTCCCCTCGCCGCTGAGCCGGTATGCGCTGCGCTGCCGGGAAGCCCGGCGACACCTCCTGCGCCTTTACCTTTTGACCTACCTTGTACCCGCACCCGACCTGCCGCAGTTGCGGTCTGTCAGCCGCTGAGCAGGCGAAACACCGACGAAACCAAGATGTTGCCCCGGAG
Source organism: Streptomyces sp. NPDC013187 (assembly GCF_042899705.1). Lineage (NCBI taxonomy): Bacteria > Bacillati > Actinomycetota > Actinomycetes > Kitasatosporales > Streptomycetaceae > Streptomyces > Streptomyces sp. NPDC013187. The sequence goes on from NZ_JBIBAF010000024.1 coordinate 62,028, forward strand.
CGTTGACAGCACCGGTCGGCGGGGGCAGAGTTCTCGCAATACGTTCCACCGCCTCGCAATGCGAGACGCTTAGGTGAGGAGGGCAGCGCGGTGCGAGCCATGGTGCAGACCGAATTCGGCGGACCCGAGGCCGTGTCCTTGCAGGATGTCCCGGAGCCTGTGTGCGGACCGCGCGACGTCGTGGTGAAGGTCGCGTACTGCGGGCTGAACCGCCTGGACCTGATGCAGCGCGAGGGGCCGGGCCTGATCCCCGGCTTCCGCCTTCCGCACGTGCCGGGCATGGACTTCGCCGGAACGGTGGTGGCGACGGGGCCCGCGGTCGGCTCGCTCGCCCCCGGTGACCGGGTCATCGCCGATCCCGCCCAGGGTTGCGGCAGTTGCCCGCGCTGCGCGGTGGGCGACCGTGCGTACTGCGTCAGCCCCCGCATCCTCGGCGGCAACGCCTCCGGCGCACTGGCCGAATACGTTCTCGCGTCCGCCGAGTCGATCGTCCGGGTCCCCGAGTCGCTGCCGCTCTCCGCGGCCGTCACCCTGCCTACCGCCTTCGCGACGGCATGGCACGCGGTGCACACCGTCGGGGCACTGGCCGCCGGCGAGACTCTCGTGGTGCACGCGGGCGCCAGCTCGGTCAGTCTGGCGGCCATCGCCCTGGCCAAGCGGGCCGGTGCCGGGGTCGTCGCGTTCGGGGGCAGCGAGGCGAAGCGGACCGCGGCCCGCGCGGCCGGCGCGGACCTGGTGCTGCGCAACGAGGACCCGGATGCGGTGAAGACGGTGACGGCCTTCACCGACGGCGGGGGAGCGGACCTGGTCCTGGACCACGTCGGCACCGCCACCTGGCGCACCTCACTGGACTGCCTCGGCATCCGCGGGCGTCTGGTGCTGCTGGGCAACATCAGCGGCGATCAGGTGTCGTTCTCACTCCAAGAGGTCTTCCACCGTGGCCTGAAGCTGCTGGGAGCCGGCGGTTACAGCTCGGCCGACTTCGTCGCCGCCACGTCGGCCTGCTTCTCCGACGGCCTGCATCTGCCCACCGCCGCCCGATTCCCGCTCAGTGACCTGACCGACGCCTGGGACGTGCTCGCCGCCCGCGAGACGATCGAGAAGGTCGTGATCGAGCCATGAGCGACCTGCTGATCGTGGGTGGCGACGTCGTCACGATGGACTCCGCCCGGCGCGTCCTCACCCGAGCGACGGTCGCCGTGTCCGGGGCGAGCATCGCCGCGCTCGGCACGGCCGAGGACCTGCGCGCCCGCTTCCCGGATGCGCGGGAGATCGACGCCTCGGGCTGTGTCGTGATCCCGGGCCTGGTCGACGCCCACCAGCACACGACCGTCGACCCTCTCGTCCGCAGCATGATCCCCGACCACATCGGCTCCCAGGAGTCGATCTTCGACTGGATCGTCCCGCTGCACGCCCACGCCGACGGTGACGACGATGAACTGGCCGCGACCATCACCGCCGTCGACTGCCTGTCCCGGGGCATCACCACGGTTCTGGAACCGGGCACGGTCGCCTACCCGGAACGGGTGGTCGCGGGCCTGGGCGCCGCCGGTATCCGCGCCCGGGTCGGCGGCTGGGGCTGGGACGCCAAGGACGTGCCGTTCGGTGCCCCCGCCGACGAGGTTCTCGCCAGGCAGGAGGACATCGTCCGGTCTCTGCCCGCCACCGGCCCGGTCACCGGATGGGTGACGCTCGTGGGGCACGATCTCGCGAGCGACGAGCTCTTCGCCGGGGCGGCGAGCCTGGCCGAGCGGCTCGACGTCGGACTGACCTGGCACGTCTCGCCGGGGCCCGCCGACGTCGAGGCCTACGCCCTGCGCAGCGCTCGCCGGCCCGTGGTCCACTTCCGTGAGTTGGGGGTACTCGGTCCGCGCCTGCTGCTGGGGCACGCCGTGTGGCTCGACGACGCGGAGGTCGACGCGATCCTCGAGACCGGAACCGCGGTCGCCGCCTGCCCGGGGGCCTACCTGCGTCTCGCCCAGGGGTACACACGAGCTTCCCGCCACGCCGAACTGGTGCGGCGGGGCGGGAGGGTGGCATTGGGCTGCGATGCCCACAACGCCGGCGACGGCCCGGACATCCTCCTGGCCGCCTACCTGTTCGCCGCCCTCGAACGCGACCGTGCTCTGACCGACCCGATTCGCGCCGAGCAGGCATTCGCACTCGCGACGATCGACGGCGCCCGGGCGATCGGTCTCGGCGACCGCATCGGGTCGGTCGAGGTGGGCAAGGCCGCCGACATCGTCGTACTCGACACCCGCGACCCCGCGTGGGTGCCCCGTGGCGACCTGGCCCGCCAGCTGGTCTGGGGCCACGTGTCGCGCACCGTTCGCGACGTGCTGGTCGACGGCCGCGTGGTCGTCCGCGACCGGCGACCGACGGGCGTCGACCTCACGGCCCTCGCCTCGGCTGCCACCGAACGATCCGCCGCCCTCCTGAGGCGCGCCGGCATCACACCGCGCCCCACCTGGCCCACGGACCCGGCGGCAAGCCAGTAGAGGAGATCCGCCGTTGACAGCCATGGACAGGTCCGAATTCCCACCAGCGAAGAAGCAGAAGCCGCCGTGACGACTGGTGGCGCTGGCGCTGATCACCGAGCTCGAGCCGGGCGAAAGGTGCAACGTCGCGCCGTACGTCTCCTCCCTCCCGTGCAGCGGCGAACCGCCGCTGACCGCGGTCACCGTCGCGCACAGTGGCTGGACGATCCCGGAACCGGGCGTAAACCGGCTCAGCGTCGAGTGCGCCCGCGAGGCCGGCTTTGTCGTCGGACCGACAGCCCTCTCCACCGCATGCGCAGCGTGCACGAGGCGATCGACCGCGGCGACAACACCACCTGCTTCCCGGGCGTCCACCGCATGCCCGCCGGGCCGGCCGCATCACCACTGACCACTTGATCGATTCCGCCCCGCTCTGTATCGGCCCCACCCGGGCCCGAGCGGTCGGGCGGACAGGCTTCCCGTGGCTCGTCGCCGCGGGTGATGAGAGCCCTCTCCCACAGGACCAGGTCTCCCACGCCGGACGCTACCGGGCCGTCAGGCCCGTCGACCGACCGCCACCCCCCGACTCACCACCGCCCTCAGGGCGGTACCACCCAGCGAAACGGACCCACACACATGACCACGAAAAGCACGCTCTGGCGTCGCCGGACCGCGACCGGCCTGGCCCTCGCAGGAGTCCTCGCCCTTTCCGGCTGCGCCGGCAATGCGGCGACGGCACCGAAGGCGACCGGCTCGGCGAGCGGCGGCAGCGACTCCGGCCTCAAGCAGCCCGACGTCAACGGCGACGGCAAGGTCGTCATCGGTGTCCTCAGCCCCGGCGACATCAACGACCACGGCTACTACCAGAGCTTCGTCGACTCGGCGGACGCCTTCGCCAAGGAGAAGGGCTGGACGATCATCAAGCGCGGCAGTGTGCCCCCGAGCGACGCGCTCACCGCGGCACGAGCCATGTGCCAGCAGCACGTCGACATGGTCGCGCTGGGTGCGAGCGAGCTCAAGACCGCCATCCCCGCTTCCGAGGAACCGGTCTGCGGCAAGACGGTCTGGTACATGCCGTCGGCGTCGGACACCGACGTGCACCCGCGGGTCCTGCTGTCCGCCGACGACCCCAACCAGTCGCTGTTCGCCGCCGGTTACGCCGCCGGACTGAAGATGAAGGCGGCCGGCTACACCAAGGCCGGATTCATCACCGGAAGCAAGGCCGACTTCAGCGTCGCCGCCGCCAAGGCGTTCCAGGCCGGCATCCGGGAGGTCGTCCCGAAGGGCACCGTGACGAGCACCTACACCGGCGACTTCAACGACTCGGCCAAGGCGAAGGAGGCCACCCAGGCCCAGATCAGCCAGGGCATCAAGGTCGTCTACCCCTACCTCGGCGGCGCGACCGACGCCGCGGCGCAGCTGGCCGAGGCAGGCGGCGCGCTGACCCTCACGCCGGGAACCGACCGATGCGACTCGACCAACCCGAAGTTCGACATATCGGTGATCTTCAGCATGGGCGACTACTTCCACGCGGCGCTGGAGGAGTTCGCCAAGAACAACCTGAAGACGGGCACGGCGCGGGTGTGGAAGCTGGGCGTCGACCCCTACCCGACCGTGAAGATCTGCCGGCCGGAGGGAGATCAGGCGAAGAAGCTGGAGCAGTTCATGCACAAGATCGGCACCGACAAGATCGACCCGGCGGCCGAGGTCAAGCGTCTCGGCTGACGCGCCGACACCGACGAGGAAGATCAGCGATGACACCGACGGCCTCAGCGGTTCCGATTCTCGAGCTGCGCGGCATCACGAAGTCCTACGGATCCGTCACGGCGTGCGGCGGCGTGGACCTCAGGGTCGACGCCGGTGAGATACACGGACTCCTGGGTGAGAACGGGGCAGGAAAGTCCAGCCTCATGAAGGTCCTGCTCGGGCTGGTCCGGCGAGATGCCGGCACGGTCCTGGTGCGCGGTGAGGAGGTCGCGCTGGACAGCCCGCAGGAAGCGGCCGAGCTGGGCATCGGCATGGTGCACCAGCATTTCAGCCTCATCAACGGGCTGACCGTGTGGGAGAACGTGGCGCTCGGCGACAGCGGCAAGGTGAACAAGCAGGCCGTCTGCGCCGACATCGCCGACGTCTCCGCGCGGTACGGGCTGCCCATCGACCCCGACGCACGCGTCGACGCCCTCTCGGCCGGTGAGCGGCAGCGGGTCGAGGTGGTCAAGTGCCTGAGGCGCAACCCTCGGATCCTGATCCTGGACGAGCCGACCTCCGTCCTGACCCAGGCCGAGTCGGAGGAGTTGTTCGCCGTGCTCGGCCGGGTGGTGCAGGAGGAGGGACGCGCTGTCATCCTCATCAGCCACAAGCTCGCCGAGATCGCCCAGGCCACGGACCGGGTGACGGTCCTGCGGAAGGGCTGCGTCGCCTTCCGGGCGGTCACCGCCGAGACCACTCCGCAGCTGTTGGCCCAGCAGATGGTGGGCCGTGAGGTGTCGCTGGGCGAGGAGGCCGCCGCCCTCGGCCTGGTACCGACGGGGCAGACGCCCCCGGGCAAGGGCGGGGGCCCCGACCGGCAGCCGCCCGTCCTGAGCCTCGCCGGAGTCACCGTCGAGCAGGGCGGGGTCAGGCTGCTCGACGATGTCCGTCTCACCGTGGGCGCGGGCGAGATCGTCGCCCTCTACGGCGTCGAGGGCAACGGCCAGGCGACGCTCGGCGATGTCCTCGCAGGGCTGGTCCGGCCGAGTGCCGGCACGGTCGAGGTCGCCGGGAGCAGGGTGGACGTGACCCTGCCCGGCGCCCTCACTCGGGCCGGTCTGGGCATCGTGCCGGAGGACCGGCACCAGAGCGGCGTCGTTCTCGACATGAGCGTTGCCGAGAACCTGGCGATGAAGTCGCTGGAGAAGGTCAGCGGCCGCTTCCTGCTGCGGCGGAGCGCGATGCTCGCCGAGGCCCGTCGTCTGGCGGACGAGTTCGACATCCGCACGCCGTCGCTGGACGCGCCGGTGCGCAGCCTCTCCGGTGGCAACCAGCAGCGGGTCGTACTCGCCCGGGAGCTGTCCGGTGACACCCGTGTCCTGGTGGCCGCGCAGCCCACCCGCGGACTGGATGTCGGCGCCATCGAGGACATGTACGCACGCTTGCGCAAAGCGGCCGCCGAGGGCGTCGGAGTGCTGCTCATCTCCACCGAATTCGAGGAAGTCATGGCCCTTGCAACCTGGATCGCGGTGATCTCCTCCGGGCGGATCACCGGATCACTCCCCGTCTCGGAGGCGACCCCCGAACGGCTCGGCATGCTGGTCGGCGGTGAGGCCGCATGAGTGCCGCCTCGCTGACGGACCTGGACGACCTCGGCCTGCGCGTCCTCGCCCGGCTGCGGCCCGGACGCGGCGGCTGGATGACAGCCGGCCTGACCGTCGCGCTCGTCGCCCTCGCCCTGGGCGCGTCCGCGCTGCTGCTCGTCCTGACCGGTTTCTCGCCGATTGCTTCGCTCGACGCGATAGGGACCGGGAGCCTGGCCAACGCCACGGGATGGACGACGACGCTGCTCAACACGGCGCCGCTGCTGCTGGTCGCGGTCGGGGTGTGCATCTGCGCGACCGCCGGCACGTTCAACATCGGGCAGGAGGGACAGGTGCTCATCGGCGGCCTGGCCGGAGCCTGGGTAGGGCTGCGGCTGGCCCTGCCCGGCCCGATGCTGGTCGTGGTGGTGCTGATCGCCGCCGCGGTCGGCGGTGGCGTCTGGGCCGCGCTCAGCGCCCTCATGCTTCGTTTCCGCGGCGTCAACGTCCCGGTGAGCACGCTGCTGATGACGTTCCTCGCCATCCAGCTCGTGACGTTCGCGGTCAGCACGCCCTCGGTCCTCCAGGAGAGCGTGCAGGGCGCCGGGGGCATCGCCGACGCCCAGTCCAACCCCCTGCCGGCGAACGCCCAGCTCGCGAGTCTCGGACAGTACCCGTCGCTGCAACTGAACACAGGCCTGTTCCTGGCGCTCGCCGCCACGGTCGGCGTCGCCCTCGTCCTCAGCCGCAGCCGGTGGGGCTTCAGGGTGCGCATGGTCGGACTGAACCCGCGGACGGCCAGACACGCCGGTGTCCGAGTGGCCGCGCTCGGCGGTTTCACCCTGGCACTGTCGGGCGCCTTCGCGGGTCTGGCGGGAGGGCTGCTGCTGGCCAGCCCGGTCAGCACCAACCGGCTTCAGGCCGGGCTCTCGGACAACGTCGGCTGGGACGGCCTGCTCGTCGCGCTCGTCGCACGCAACCGGCCCCTGGCCGCGATCCCGGTGTCGTTCGTGTTCGCCGTGCTGCGCGCGGGCGGCGACTTCCTCTCGGCCACCGGCGTGCCGTCCTACCTCGTCGACATCGTCAAGGCGTTGCTCGTCCTCGCGTTCGTCGCACCGCCCGTCCTCGTCGACCTCTTCCACGGGCGTCGCGGTGCCACGCCGCAGAGGGCGCCCGCCGTGTCCGTTGTCCCCACCAAGACGGAGGCAGCCGTATGAGCGTTGTGGACAGCACCACGACCATCCTCGCGAGCGGCGTACGGCTGACCGTGCCGCTGGCCTTCGCGGCCTGCGGTGAGTACCTGGCCGAGCGCGCCGGCGCGATGAACATCTCCGTCGAGGCGATGATGCTCGGCGCCGCGTTCACCTCGGTCGCCACCGCCAGCGCGACCGGCAGTGCCACCGCCGGCCTCGCGGTCGGCGTCGTGACCGGCCTCGTCATCGGCTTCGTGCACGGCAACCTCTCCCACCGGGCCCAGATCAACACCTTCGTCGTGGGCCTGGTGCTGAACGCACTGGTGCTCGGGCTGACGAGCTTCCTGATCGCGACGCAGCAGTTCGCCTCGCACCAGGTCGGGATGCTGTCGATCCCGCTCCTGGAGGACATCCCGCTCATCGGCAAGCCACTGTTCTCCGAACGCTGGCCCGCCTACTTCCTGATCCTGCTCGTGCCGCTCACCTGGTGGCTGGTGGAACGCAGCCGCTGGGGCCTGGAGCTGCGCGCGGTCGGGGAGAACCCGCAGGCCGCCGACGTCACCGGCATCAAGGTGAACCTGCGGCGGCGGCAGGCCCTGCTGTGGTGCGGCGCGCTGGCCGGTCTCGGTGGCGCGTACCTCGCGGTCGGCGAGGTCGGATCGTTCAACCAGAACATGACCGCCGGGCGCGGCTACCTCGTCATCGCCGCGGTGATCTTCGGGGCCTGGCGGCTCGGCCGGACCCTGCTCGGTTGTCTGGTGTTCGGCCTCTCCGACGCGATGCGCCTGGCGCTCCCCGCGCTCGGTGTCACCCTCAACGCCCAACTGCTCGTCGCGGCCCCGTATCTGCTCGCGCTCCTCGCCATGCTGCTGTTCACCACCCAGCACCGGGAACCCGGTGCACTCGGCCGGCCCTTCGAGCGTGGGTCGACCTGACGCGGAATCTCGAATCCGGAGCAGGGCCGGCTCGCCGCACCCGGCCTGCCGAGCCGCACAGGCCGGACGGCCGGTGCGCGCAGCGGTCCGGGACACGGCCGCACCGAGACGACAGGAAGCCGGACCGGCCGTCCGGAGGGATACAGCGGGATACAGCACCTCGGCGGACGCCGGCACTGCGACAGCGCATGGCCGGCGTCCGCCGAGGCACGCTGGTGTCAGCGGCGGCTCAGTGCCGCGGTCGCCGGCGCCGGGGGCGCTTGCGTTCACGCACCTGCGAATCGGCGACGGCGGCGGCGTCGCCGTGGGCCCGCGCGCGAGTTCGCCTCCGGTTCGACGCCGGCCCGGTATGTGCGCGACAGCGCCCCGGCCGAGGATCTCCTCCGCTCGCCGAAGGCGTACCCATCGTCGTCCCGAGACAGAATCGGCTCACTTCGATGCCCGTCCCTAACGCGGTAGTGCCCGTCGTGCCTCGTCCGCCCTGCCGAGGCCTTCGCTGTCAGGCGCAGGCTCCACGGCGGCGGAACCGGAGCCGTGTCGCGCGGGGGCAGCGGCCGCGGCGTACACGTTGTGTCCGCAGCACATCGACCTGCGGGGACGCGCGGCCTAGGCTCAAGAAAAATCGCACCACTCAATGGAGGAACCGTGGCCACCGGTCTCACCTCGGCCCGCTGGACTCACGTCGCGCTGCCGACCGGCGATCTCGACAAGGCGATCGAGTTCTACACCTCGCTGACGCCCCTGGTCGTCGTCGAGCGGTTCAAGGACGCCGACGGCGAAAGCGTCTGGCTGTCCAACGACCAGCAGGTCGAGACACCGTTCGTACTCGTCCTGGTGTCGTTCAACAAGGACAAGGGCAACCAGCAGGGCCTGCTGCACCCGTTCGCGCACATCGGCATCGAGGTGCCGGGGCGCGGGGACGTCGACGCGCTCGCCGACAGGGCCCGCGAACTGGGCTGCCTGCACTGGGAGCCCCGGCAGATGCCCGATCCCATCGGCTACATCTGCGCTCTGAAGGACCCCGACGGCAACGTCGTCGAGATCTCCCACGACCAGCGGGTCTTCGACACGGTCCGGGAGAAGTGGGGTTCGTCCTGAACGACACCCGCGCCGCGGTCGAGGCGTACCTCGCGGCGTTGAACGCGCACGACGCCGACGCAGTGGCCGCCTGCGTCGCCGAGGACTTCGTCAACGAACACACCTCGTCGATGGGGCAGAGCCGCAGTGGCCGCACCGCGTACCGAGCCGCACTGACCGGGTTCCTCGACAACTTCGGGAACCTGCACTACGCGCCCGAGCGCATCCTCGTCGACGGCGGGTCGGCCGCGGTGCCGTACGTCATGACGTTCCGCATGCGCTCGGCGGGTGACCGCCCCGTGCGGATCCGCGGGGTCTTCCTGTTCACCGTGGACGGCGGTCTCATCACGCGCCGCACGGACTACTGGGACAGCGGCGAGGTGCAGCGACAGCTGGCCTGACGCTCTGGCCGAAAAGCGGGTCAGGAAGTGGCGCCCTGACCCGGCAGAAACTGACACCCCGCCCGCCCCTGTTTGTGCGGACGGGGTGTCAGTGCGTTCCAGGACTCAGATTTCCTCGGCATAAGGCTGTCTCGCACGACAGATGCCCGCTATCGCTCTGTCCCGATTCGGGACGCTGGCACGCACCCCGCCGGGCGGCGCCCGGACGGGCCCGTTACCGGCGGAGTGCGGTGGTGCGGGTGGCGCCCCGGGTCAGCCGAGACGTGTGAGCTTGGCCGCCCTCCAGGCCGACGTAGGTCGGGAACCAGCTGGGCAGCACGTCCGATACCCGTAGTGAGGACTGATGTCGGCACGGGCCGGGTCCTGGCGCGTCCGGCCGGCTCACGGGGTGCCGGCAGCAGGGACATGGCGTCGCGGAGGCCGCCGACCGTGCGGCAGAACAGCCTCAGCACGGAGTCGCCCGGTGGGGCACGCTGCTGGTCCGCACCTCGGCGGAACCCGGTGTATACGGGGTGCGGGTGCGGGTGCGGGTGCGGGCAGTGGTCCGTATCGGCTTGACCGCTCGGCGTCCGACCGCGCATGCGTGGGGAACGGGCGCGCCTTCGACCGCAGCGGTCTGCGGTCTGCCGCGGCGGGGCCATGGGGAGACCAGGTCGAAGGCGCTCTTCTTGCACCGACCCGATGCCCAGCGCGCGTGTCGCCGGACAGGCCCGCAGCGCCGCCGTGCGGGGATGCGGCAGACCGACATCGGTGATCTGGTTGCTTCGGTCGGGCCCGGGGGACAGCACGAGGGCTGTGCCGGACAGCCTGACAACCTCTGCCATCGGGTGACCACGACAGCCGTGGGGCGCACCCGCTGCCGGAGGCCGAGCAACCGCAGGCGCATCGCCTCACGCGTTCGTTCGTCCAACGCGGAGAAACGGCTCACCGATGGGCAGAACAGCGGCGGTGACTCGTCCTGATCCCTCCTGCGGGCGACTCCGTCCCCGCCGCGCCGACGCTCGTGGAGCGGCCCGGCCGTCTTGTCGATGCCGGCCGGCGGGGTGACGTTTTTGCCCACCGCCAGCAAGGTCGGCTGAACGGGGGCCTGACCGGGGAGCCGATCAGACAGACGAACGCTTCGTGCGGCATAACCGGGTCGATGTCCTGCAGGGCCGGCACGGAAACGCCCGGACAGTTCGAGGTCTCAGTCCCCGGACGGCGACGTGATCGGGGTCCCTGAACGCCTCGGGTGCCGGGGGGTACGCCGAGGTCTTCGACGGGGCCTGGACGGCCGTAGGAGAGCGAGGCCGTCCAGGATGGTCATGACCCGTTCTTCCCGGCGGGCTACCGTGTGGAGGGCTCCAGCGGGTTCAGTGTGTGGAACCGGCGTCCCTGATAGGTGAGCGGGTCCCCTCCGCCGACCACCACGCCGGCCACCTCGATCAGGATGATCGTGTGGTCGCCGGCGGTGAGGCGCTGGTGCACGACGCCCTCGAGCGACACGGTGGCGCTGTCCAACAGGGGTACACCGAGCTTTCCCGGAGTGAAGTGTGCCGCGGCGAACCTGTCGACGCCGGGCGACGCGAACGCCATCGCCACCGGGCTCTGATCCGACGCCAGGACGTTGACGGCCACCGACTCGGCCTGACTGAAGGCCGGGTGGACGTCGGCGGTGTCGGCCAGACAGACCGAAATCAAGGGCGGGTCCATCGACACGCTGGTCACCGAGTTGGCGGTGAAGCCGTACTGTTTCCCGTCCACTTCGGTGGTGACTACACAGACAGACGTGACCATCGAGGACAGTCCGTCGCGGTACGCCTGCGGGTCGTAGCCGGTGACCGGCTGGTGCGTGAGGGCGTGACCCTTCGCGGAGTTGGACATGTCAGACCATCGCCCTCTCTTCAGCACACGCGGGCTCGCCGTCTGCCGTCAGCTCAGTGGCTTCGCGGATGTGGCCAGGTATGCCGGGGGCACAGCCGCCGACGGTGGTCCGGGACGGGGACGCCGGCCCGGAGGTCGACGGGTGAAACGTGGATCTCATCTGGTTTGCCTTTTGTTGGGGATGCCCTGACGCTAGGACCCACTATCTCGCATGTCAATGTGGCATCTCGCATCTCGTACATTAGTCATGCTCGACGCCGAGGGTCGCCTCCGTGTCGGCCTCCTCAGCCACGTGGGCCGCAACGCAGTACCCACGTCCGGATCGCGCCAGAAGTGAGCTCTCCCGATGCGTCGTATCGCCATCTCCGTAGCCATCGCAACGATCTCTGTCCCGCTCGCCGGCTGCGGCGGGCCCGGCGCGGCAGGGGCCGGCGGCGATGCGAGCCCGACCAAAGGCGACGACATCACCGTCGGGCTGCTGCTGCCGGAAAAGTCGAACCCCCAGTACGAGCAGTTCCACTACCCCACGATCAAGGCGAAGGTCGAGTCCCTCACCGGCGGCCACGGCCGTGTCGAGTACGCGAACGCCGAGGCGGATGCCGCCGAACAGGCACGACAACTACGGCAGATGATCAACAGACAGGTCGACGTGATCCTCTTGGACCCCGTCGACGCGCACGCCATCGCCAGTGGCGTGAGAAAGGCTAAGGAGGCCGGTATCGCGGTCATCGCCTATGACCGGCTGGCCGAGGGCCCGATCGACGCGTACATCACCTTCGACAACGAACTCGTCGGCGAAGTACAGGGTCGCTCCCTGCTGGAGGCTCTGGGTGAGGACGCCGGCATCTCCGACAAGATCGTCATGATGAACGGCTCGCCCACCGACCCGAACGCTCAGCAGTTCAAGGCGGGCGCGCTCCTCGCGCTCGACGGCAAGGTCACGATCGCCAAGTCGTTCGACATCAAGGACTGGAAGCCGCAGAAAGCCGAGAAGAACATGACCGACGCGATCAACGAACTCGGCAGGCATGACATCGAGGCCGTCTACGCCGCCAACGACGGTCTGGCGGGCGGCGTCATCAAAGCGCTGAAGGCCGCAGGTGTGACCGACCTGCCGCCGATCACCGGGCAGGATGCCGAGCTCTCCGCGGTGCGGCGGATCGTCACCGGTGAGCAGTACATGAGCGTGTACAAGCCGTACCCGCAGGAGGCCGAGCGCGCAGCCGAGATGGCTGTGGCCAAGGCCCAGGGTAGAAACATACAGTTCCAAGCCCTCACGCCCGACAGAGTGGACAGCCCCACGGGCAAGGACATCCCCGCGCATCTCGTGCCTGTCGTCGCCCTGACGAAGAGCAACATCAAGGACACGGTCGTCAAGGACGGCATGTACAGACTGTCCGACATATGTACGCCGCGACTCGCGGCCGACTGCGCGGCGACAGGCCTGAAGAAGCAGGCGCTCGGGAACGAGTGACGGCAGCCCTGGACATATCGCGCTACTCGGCGCACTCTTGGGCGCATGCCACGGTTTAGAACGTTTTGGCAGGTGGCTGACGCGCTTCCGGACTCGCGCCTCGTGCAAGCCCGCTGGACTCCCGCGCCGGGCGGCATTCGCAGTGATCACCTCCTCCTCGCGGGGCATGTACACCCGACGCTGTTGCGAGAGCTGGACGAGTTCTTCCGGCACCTGGCCCACTCGAACCTGTACGTGCTGCGACCCGAGCTGGCGGCCACCCCGCCGGAGTTCCGTGTCCAGTGCGAGCGCGTGGACCCTGACCGGTTGCCGCTCCGCACTTTCGGCATCAGGATCAGCCGGGACCGTAAGGACTACTTGTTCTGTGTCCGTGCGGACATGATGTCGGCGGCCCTGGTCCGGGAGATCAACACGGACTTCCTGCCGGCCCAGCAGGGCGCGCTGCGTCTGAGGGGCAGTGTTTCCGCGGTCGCGGAGCCGATCGATCCTGAGGTCCTCGGCGCGCTCTCCGGGCCGCACCGGACGGTGTACTGGGCTGCCGGGCCGGTCGGCGTGCCGAACGCGCCTACGTCGCCCCCCGCTTTCTAGCCGCTTGCCCGGGCCCGCCCTGTGGGACACGGCTGCGCCACCGGCCGACCCCGCCGAGTGGGTCGCTCGTGACGGGCTGCGCGTGTGGCTGGTCGCGCACTATTTCTCTCATGTGCGGCCTATCAGGTTTGAGTCTAGACAATCTGGGTAGCGAGGGCCGATGCTGTGGCGTATGGATCGCTTCCTGAACCCGGTATCCGGCGCCCGCAGGGCGTCAGGATCACGCTCCACTCGTGTGAGACGGGGCTGACCGCCCGGTGAACGGGCTGAACTCCGAGGCGTTCGTCCTGTTCGGCCAGCACATCCTGTGGTCGGACATGATCGGTAACATCCTCGGCCTGGCCGCCCTCGCCCTCGGCTGGCGCCGCTCCCTGTGGACCTGGCCCGTGCAGTTCCTGTCCGGCCTCATCCTCTTCGGGGCTTTCTTCGGCCACCTGACCGGCAGCGCCGGAAAGCAGGCCGTCGTCATGAGCGTTGCTCTGTACGGCTGGTGGCGGTGGAACCGTGACAAGGGCCGGTCCGAGGACGGTCAGATCACCCCGCGGTTCGCCACGTGGCGTGAGCGCGCGGCGATGGTGGGCGCCGTCGCCGTCGGCACGGTCGCGGTGGCCCTGCTGTTCAAGGTCTACCCGACGCTGTCCTGGGATCCCTGGCCGGATGCCTACATCTTCGTCGGCACGGTCGTCGCGATGTACGCGCAGGCGCGCGGCATGGTCGAGTTCTGGATCGCCTGGTTGCTGGTCGATCTGGTCGGCGTCCCGCTGACCTTCGCCAACGGCTACGCCGTCTCCGGGTTCGTCTACGTCGTCTACGGCGCGCTCGTCCTGTGGGGTATGCGTGACTGGTGGCTGCGCTCCCGCAGTGCACCGCAGCCCGCCCTGGAGCCGCGCGGTGAACAGGTGTCCGAGGGGGCTTGAGGGGCGGTTCTTCTCCCGATCGTGCGCGCGATCTGGTCGATGGCAGGGTCGGGGCGGGTGAGCTCGGCCGGCCCCGTGCGTGTCGCGGGGGCCGAGTGTCCCTCCCGCGTCGCGCCCGCCTGCTTCGGGAGGCGGTGCTGTTGCCGGGCGACCGCAGGCTGTGGGGCCCGGCAATTCCACGACCTGCTGTCATGGCCGCCTGGACGGTCGTGACACCATCCGGCTGACCGCCAGTCTCACGATCACAAGAAGCCCCCGGGTTCCGCCTTGCATCCGGCGCTGGGAGATCGAAGCGGTCTTCGACGAGATCGCCCGGCCTCGGCGCGGCAAGTGGAATTGTCATGCACTCGCCAGGTGGCGCGGACGTCCAGCCGCTGATGGCACCGGCCCGGCGGTCTTCGGCAGGGCAGCCCCTCTTGCGGTGCCGGGACGGGACCTCGCGGCGGACGGTGTACGAGTCGGTCTGTCCTATCGGTGACGGCGACGAGCCGGCCGCGACGGTTCGGGTGACGCCGAAGTCGGCGTCCCCGGAACCGCTCACCATGCACGCATCTGACAAGCCGTCAGGTCCCGTTCGAGCGGCGTGTCGTCCCCTCCGAGTCTCGTCGGTTCGTATCGCTTGACACGATGCCATCTCGCATTGAAAGATGCTCGCCATGCGAGTAGTCACGACGGACGCCGGCCTGGGTCGGCTCGAGGACGGGGCTGTCGCCCTGTTGGACACTGCTTTTCCCGAGGTCAGCGCGGTTCTCCAACAGGAGGGCTCGCTACGGTGCCTGGCGTCCTGCGCGGTGCGTCGGCGCGTACCGCTCGACGAGTCCACGCTCCTCGCGCCGCTGGGTCGTCCCCGCGCCGTGTGGGGCGTCGGCCTCAACTACGTGTCGAAAGCGGCCCACACCGGCAGGGGACTGCCGGACCAGCCGATCCTGTACCTGGCCGCCGCCTCCGGCGTGTCGGCACCCGGCGCGCAGGTGGTGATCCCGCCGACCGCGTCCGAACCCGATTACGAGGGGGAGATCGCGGTGGTCGTGGGGCGCCGGCTCCACCAGGCGACCGAGTCCGAGGTCTGGCCCGCCATCGCCGGCATCACCGCGGCGAACGACATGACGGCGCGCGACATCATGCGCACCACGGGCACGCCCGCCCTCGCCAAGAGCTACCCGGGCTTCACGCCGCTCGGCCCGTCGATCAGCACGCCCGACGCATTCGAAGACCGCGACGCTATCCGCGTACGGACCCGGGTCAACGGCGACCTGGTGCAGGACGACACGAGCGCCGGGATGATCTTCCCGGTTCCCGATCTGCTCAGCCGGCTGTCGTGGTTTGCCGCGCTCGAACCCGGCGATGTCGTCCTCACCGGAACCCCGGCCGGCACCGGCCAGGACCGCGGGTGCTTCCTCGCCGACGGCGACGAGGTGCGCGTCGAGGTGGACGGCGTACTGCCCCTCATCACCCGCATCGTGCGTCCCACGGACGCCTCACAGCGCGACCACCGGCTCACCGAACAGGTCAGCTGACCGTTCCCCACCCTGGAGCACACATCGATGTCCAATTCCTCCCTGTCGTCCTACGACCTCGTCCTGGCCGGCGGCACCGTCATCGACCCGGCGTCGGGCACCAACGCCCGGCTCGACGTGGCGGTCACCGGTGACCGCATCGCCGCTGTCGGGGAGGGCCTGGCGGCGAGTGCGGCCCGCACGATCGACGTCACCGGCTCCACCGTGCTGCCGGGCCTCGTCGAGGGCCACACCCACATCTTCCAGTACGTCTCCGCCGTCGGCGCCCCGGCCGAGGAAGCCCATCTGCGCCGCGGCGTGGTCGCGGCCGCGGACGCCGGCACGGCCGGCGCGTCGACGTTCGCCGCCTTCCGCAAGCTGGTGGTCGAGGCCAACCCGCTGCGCATCGTCAACTTCCTCAACGTCTCGGTGCTCGGCCTGATCGACTTCAGGTTCGGCGAGCTGCTGAACCCCGACACCCTGGTGCCCGAGGACGCCCTCGCGACCGCCGAGGCCCACCCCGACATCGTGCGCGGCTTCAAGATCCGCCTGTCCGAGGACGTCGTCGGCGAGAACTGGGAGTCGCTGCTCAAGAAGTCCGTGGCGCTCGCCGAACAGGCCGGCCTGCCGCTGATGCTGCACATCGGCGAGACCTCGGAGCCGCTGCCAGTCGTTCTGGACTACCTGCGTCCCGGCGACATCGTGGCGCACTGCTACACCGGCAAGCCGTACGGCATCCTCGACGGCGACAAGGTGCAGCCGGCCGTCAACGCGGCTCGTGAGCGCGGCGTCCTGTTCGACTCCGCCCACGGCAAGAGCAACCTCAGCTTCGAGGTGGCGCGCCGGGCGATCGCCGACGGATTCCTGCCCGACATCCTCAGCTCCGACACCAGCGCCCGTAACTGGCGCGGCCCGGTGTTCGACCTGCTCACCAGCATCTCCAAGCTGGTCGCGCTCGGCGCGCCGCTGGAGGAGTGCGTCCGGCGGGCCACCATCGACCCGGCCCGGCTGCTCGGGCTCGACACCGAGGGCTACGGGCGCCTGGAGGTCGGCGGACGGGCCGACGTCACGGTCGTCGACTGGACCGACGAGGTCACCCTGCCCGACGCCGCCGGCAACACGATCGTCGCGCCGCGCCTTGAGCCGACCGTGGTGCTGCACGGCGGCACCGAGGTCGACATCGTGCCCTGGCGAGGTCTGAAGTCGGCCTGACAGGCCCGTGCATCCCGGGGAGGAATCCATGAGCGTCGGTGACGTCCATCTGCTGCGGCGCCGACTGCGCGCGGCCCTGACGGCCGGGCGACCCGCCGTCGGTACGTTCGTCAAGCTGGCCTCGCCCGACGTGGTGGAGCTCGCGGAGACGGCCGGGTTCGCGTTCGTGGTCGTCGACCTCGAACACTCCACCCTCACCGAGCGGGACGCCGTCGACCTGGTGCGCCACGCTGACGCCTGTGGGCTTCCGGCCCTGGTCCGCGTGCCAGAGGTGAACGCCGCCGTCATCAACCGGCTCCTGGAGGCCGGAGCGGCGGGAATCCAGTTGTCCATGCTCACCCGCCTCGCCCAGGCCGAGGCACTCGTCGCGGCGACCCGGTTCGCTCCGGCCGGCCGCCGGTCGGTGAGCATGGCCAACAGAACCGCCCGGTTCGGTGCGGTCCCGCCGGCCCGGTTCCTGCGTGCTGAGCAGGACGACCCGCCGGTGCTGGTGGGCCAGATAGAGACGGCACGGACGGACCCGCTGCCCGATCTGGTCGCCGCTCTCGACGTGTGCTTCGTCGGCAGCACGGACCTCGCGGTCGACCTGGGCCTGCCCGCGGACCCGGCGGTGCTGCGGGCCGCCGTGGACCGGGTGCGCGACGCCGCCCGCTCCGCGCGGGTGGCGTTCGGAGGCTGGGCCCCGAGCCGGAACGCCGCGGCCGACCTGGGCCTCGGCGGCGCCGGCTACCTGGTCGTCGGCTCGGACCTGCAGATGTTGGCGGCCGGCCTGCGGGCGGCCGCCGGAAAGGAAAACCAGTGAGCACACGCAACGCAGCGCTGTTCAGCACCGTCGTCAACTGGGACGATCTGCCGGTGACCCAGGTACGGCCCGGGGTCCGCCGCCGTGTCTACGCGACGGACGAGGTGATGATCTGCCACCACGAGCTGGAGATCGGCATGACCATCAACCCGCACCGGCACGAGGACTTCGACCAACTGGTCCACATCGCCGAGGGGCGGGCGAACTACTACGTGGACGGCGTCGCGCACGACATGCGTGCCGGATCGTTCCTGCTGGTTCCCCGTGGCAGCGAGCACTATGTGGAGCCGACACAGGCCCCCTGCGTGAACATCGACTTCTTCGTCCCGCCGCGCACCGACCTCCTGCCCTGACCGTCGGACGGGGTTACTGCCCTCTCTCGGGAGCCCAGTGCGCCGCGGCCTGTGCTTAGTCTTCGACACCATGCAGTCACGACAGATGGCCCACCGCTTCGCGGTGGGCCATCTACTGTTCGTTGCGACCGGGTCAGCCGCCGTTGGGTGAGTCCTCGGAGGTGCCCAGCCGCTGCGACAGCGCGCGGGCGGTTTCCAGCAGTGCCTGAGCCATCGGCGACGTGACGTCGTCGGACACGGTCGCCGTCGTGCCGACGATGGCGAGCGTTCCGCTGATCTTGTCACCCTCGAAGATCGGCGCCGCGACGGTGCGGACTCCGTTGACGGTGGGGGAGTTGACCGACAGACCGTGCTCCCGGATGGCCTCCAGTTCCTCCATGAGCTCGGCCGACTTGCGGACCGAGCGCGGCAGGGTCGGTACCTGCTCCGGGGGCAGGAACGCGAGGAACACGCGTCCCTGAGCCGAGGCCGTGAGGTCAAGGCGTGAGCCCACCCGGACGCTGATGCGCACCATGTGGTCGGTGTTGTCCACCGAGCGCACCACGGTCGCCGACTCACCGTCCCAGACCGACAGCACGATCGTCTCGTCGATGCGCCGGACCAGCTCCTCCATGTACGGCTCGGCGGCTGCGACGATCGGCAGGCCGGCCCGAGCCGCCGTGGCGAGTGTGAGCACCTGGGGCCCGAGGGAGTACAACGAGGTGCGCTCGTCGTACCGGAGCAGGTTCGCCGCCCGCAGGGCCTTCGTGTACCGGTGCGCCGTCGCCTTGCTCGCCCCGAGGCGTGCGGTGATCTCGTTGAGGCTCATGTGCGGTTTGCCGACCGTGAACGAGCCGAGGATCAGAGCCGCACGCTGCACCGTCTGGATGGTCGGCGCGGTCCTGTCCGGACCGTCCTGCTCGCCAGAGCCGTGCTGCGCCTTCGTGGCCATGAAATTGTCGCTCCTGTCCGTGACCAGTCAATGTGGGGGACGCCAAATGAAACGCCATCTTGTATGAAGCGATGGTAAGGCTCGTGTCACGAGGGAGGAAAGGGGGCCGGGACGGGCATCCACGAGAGCAGTGAGGTGAACGGGAGCGTGACGGCCGGCGGCCGTCACGCTCCCGTTCACCGCGCCGCCGGCTGCGGAGACCTCATGCGTCCGATGAGTGCCCGGGTGTGACCGAACGTGCCGGATCGAGCAGGGCCGCGATGTGGTTGACGGCCAGGGCCGCCTCCCCGAAGCCGATCGAGATGAGGCTGACCTTGCCGTCGTAGTCGGCGATGTCGCCGGCCGCGAAGACACGCTCCCGGCTCGTGCGCATCGTGGGGTCGACGAGGATACGCCGACGGCGAAGCTCCAGCCCCCACCGTTCGATCGGGCCGAGATCGGCGATGAAGCCGAGCGCGGCCACGACGGACCGGGCGGGCAGGGTGATCCGGTCGCCGTCGGAGCTCGCGACCACGACCTCCGACACCGCCCCGTCGCCGGAGATCTTCTCGACCTCGTACGGAGTCAGGACCCGCACCGAGGACGCGTGCACCTGCTCGACACTGCGCTCGTGGGCCCGGAACCGCGTACGCCGGTGCACCAGCGTCACCGACGAGGCGATCGGCTCCAGCGACAGCGCCCAGTCCAGCGCGGAGTCCCCGCCGCCGACCACCACGACGTCTTGTCCGGCCAGCTCGTTCAGACGCGGTACGAAATACCGCAGCCCCCGGCCCAGGTACTCGGAGCCGACCGGGAGCTCGCGGGGGATGAAGTTGCCGATCCCGCCGCAGACGAGCACCGCGCCCGCGGTGACCCGCGCGCCGGCGTCGGTGGTGGCGACGATGCCCTCGCCCGTGTCGTCCAGCTGAACGACCCCGTGCCCGAGCAGGTAGGTGGGGTTCCACCGCCAGGCCTGCTCGGCCAGCCGGTCCACCAGGTCCTGGCCTCGGACAGCGGGGAAGCCGGCCACGTCGTAGATGAGCTTCTCCGGGTACAGCGCGGCGATCTGGCCGCCCACCGCGGGCAGCGCGTCGGCGACCGCGACGCTCATGCCGCGGAAGCCGGCGTAGTACGCGCCGTACAGTCCCGTCGGGCCCGCGCCGATGATGAGCAGGTCGACGGACACCTCCGGGCCGGCGCCCGTGGTCGCGAGGCCGGTCACGCGTCCACCTCGGGGTGGTCGTGGCCGGTCCGGCCGACCTTGCGCGCCCCGCCGGGCGACCCGAGGGGTTCGCTGCCGAGGGTGAAGAACTCGGCGTTGATGCGCTCGAACTGCTTGCTCTCCTCCGGCAGGTCCTCGTGGTGGAAGATCGAGATCTGCGGGCAGACGGGTTCGCAGCGCCCGCACTCGACGCATTCGTCGGGCTGGATGTAGAGCATCCGGTCGCCCTCGTAGATGCAGTCGGCCGGGCACTCCTCCATGCATGACTTGTCCATGACGTCGAGGCAAGCCTTGGTGATGACGTACGGCACGAGCTTGTTGCCCTTCACACGGTCGCACAGCATGCGAGACGGTGTATTTCAATGTGGGACAAGATGATGGCTATGCCGAACCGGGGTGTCAACAGCAGGACGGATGCTTGACACCTTCGAGTGTGCTGGGGGACTCTACTGCGACATACGAGATGGCGTCTCACAGCACGCCACTCGGGTCGGGACTTGTGAGAGGCAAACTCCCCATGGGAAGCAATCCCCGGACCGTCCCAGCGCCGATGATCGTCGAGGACTGGGACCAGCTCACCTTCCGGGTCAACCGCGAGGCCTACCGAAACGCGGAGGTCTTCGCCCGGGAACGCGGCTGGGTGTGGATGCACACCTGGCTCTACCTCGGGCACGAGACCGAGATCCCCAACCCCAACGACTTCAAGGTCCGCACCCTCGGCGGCCGACCGCTGATCTTCTGCCGGGACAGCGCCGGCGAGGTGCACGCGTTCCTGAATTCCTGTCCGCACCGCGGCACGGTGCTGTGCCGCGAGAACGAGGGCTCCACCAGGCTCTTCCAGTGCTTCTACCACGCCTGGACGTTCCGCAACAACGGTGAGCTCGCCGCGATCCCCGATGTCGGCGCGTACGAGTCGGGCGACGCGTTCGGCACGTCGATGGGGCTGCGCAGCGTTCCGCGTCTGGAGATCCACGAGGGGTTCGTCTTCGTCTCCTTCGACCCGGACGTTCCGCCACTGCTCGAGTACCTCGGCGATGCGGCCGACTACATGACGATGATCGAGCAGCAGCACGTCGGCGGCATGACCACACTGCCCGGCACGCAGCTCTACAGCGTGCGCGGCAACTGGAAACTCGCCGTCGAGAACGCCATGGACGGCTACCACTTCGCTCCGACGCACAACACCTTCGTGGGCTATCTGCGCGAGAGCGGCTACGCCGTCACCGACGACAACCAGTACGCGTACAACCTCGGCAACGGCCACGGGCTACTGGTCCTGACCGGGCACGGCGGGCGGATAAGCATGATCTGGGAACCGCGCTTCGGCGAGGACGAGCGTGTCCGCACCGAGGCCCACCGGGCCGAGATGACGCAGCGGCTGGGGGAGAAGCGAGCCCACCACGTGGCCGACGAGAGCCACATCCTGTTCGTCTTCCCCAACCTGCTGCTCTTCGACATCGAGGGCCTGTCGATCCGGCAGCTGGAGCCGGTGGCACCCGACCAGACCGACGTGCGTGCCTGGCAGCTGGTCCCGCGCAACGAGGACCCGGACACGCGCGCCCTGCGCATGAAGACGGTCGTCAGCTTCGTCGGCCCCGGCGGGCTCGCCACGCCGGACGACATCGAGGCCTACGAGGCGGTCCAGCGCGGCATCCAGGCCACGGCGGGCACCGTCCAGCCCGAGCTGGACTACAGCGACATGTCACGCGGCATGGCCGACGAGGTCAAGGGCGTGCAGGGCAGGTCGATCGACGAAGGCGCCATGCGGGGCTTCTGGCGGCACTGGGTCGAGGCCACCGGGCTCGACGACGGCCTCGAAGTCCACGGTGAGCGACCGGCGTCCTTCCTGGTGGGGAGGGATGTGCGATGACCGCGACAGCCAACACCCATTCCGTGCACTGCGCAGGCCGCACCGTCACCCGGCAGGAGGTCGAGGACTTCCTGTACGCCGAGGCCGACATCCTCGACCACTGGGACTACGACGGCTGGCTGGCGCTCTTCGAGCCCGGCGCCCGCTACGAGATTCCGACCACCGACTACCGTCCCGGCTGGTCGCCGCACGCGACCGGATCGTTCGTCGACGACGACTGGGACCTGCTCCGCGCCCGGGTCAAGCGCCTGAAGTCCCGCAAGGCGCACGCCGAGAACCCGCACTCACGCACGCACCGGCTGGTGTCGAACGTGCGGCTGTCCGAGGACACCGGGGACTCCTTCCGGGTGTCGGCGTCCTTCGTGGTCCACCGCGCCCGCGATGGCCACTTCGACGCCTATGTCGGGTGGTACGACCATCTGCTGGTGCCGACCGACGACGGACTCCGTTTCCGGTTGCGGCGCTCGGTCCTCGGCCACGAGTCGCTCGCCGCGGGCGCCCGGCTCAGCTTCATCCTCTAGCCGGCGACGGATGGTGACCAGATGATCCGACACACCCTGTCCTTCCGCTTCGCCGACGGGGTCGACCAGGCCACGCGGGAGTCCGTACTGGCCGAGCTGCGTACCTTCCCTGACCGGTACCCGGCCATGCGCGGCTTCGTCCTCGGCGAGAACATCAGCACCCGCGACCAGACCTTCACCCACACGATGGCCGTCGACTTCGACAGCCAGGACGACCTGCTCGCCTACCTCGTGAGCGAGTCCCACGAGACCTTCGTGCGCACCCGCTGGCGACCCATCATCGCCCAGCAGGCCATCACCTCGTTCGAGTTCGCCGAGCGTCCGTCGCTCACCGCAGGAAGGAAAGCACCAGTGAGCACGCGCCCGCACGGCCCGTACGGCATGGAGTACGCCCGGATCGAAGTCCCGGACATGCAGGCCACGATCGACTTCCTCCAGTACCACGTCGGTCTGCAGCTGGAACAGCGTACGAACGAGTACGCCTACTTGCGCGCCGACATCGAGCACCACTGCATCGAGCTGATCAACGCCCCCGAGCGCACCGACGGCTGGACGACGGCGGTCGGCTACAGCGTGGAGAGCGAGGAGGTCCTCGAGCAGCTGCGCAAGAGCGTCGCCGACGCCGGCCTGGAGATCCTGGAGCTGCCGGAGCGCCAGCAGGCGCTGTGTGACAACGGCTTCGCGGTGAAGGACCCCGACGGCCTGATCGTCGAGCTGTTCACCGAGTTCCACGAGTACGCCGAGGCACCGCACCTCGAGATCCGGCCGCTCGACCTGGTGCACCCTTTCATCGCCACAGCCAAGTTCGAGGAGGCGGTGGACTTCTATCAGAACGTCCTGAAGTTCATGCCCTCCGATCACGTCGTCGGCTCGACCACGTTCTTCCGTTGTGAGGACCGCTACCACCACAGCCTCGCGATCCAGAACAACAAGGAGCACTACGTCGCGCACCTCTGCTTCGCGATGAAGAGCCTCGACCACGTCATGCGGATGCGGGCCCGGGCGCTGTACAAGGGCGCGCCGATCGCCTCCGACATCGTCAACCACTCGGCGTCGACGTCGATCGCCTTCTACCTGCACGACACCCGCTTCGGCCCGCGCTACGAGCTGTGCGACGCGCACCGGGTGTTCACACCGGAGGAGCACGAGACACACCGCCCCCGCAAGATGGTGGCCGACCCGCGCAACATCGACGTGTGGCGTCCGGCGTCCGACGACTGGGGACGTTTTTGAGGCGGCAACTGCTCGACGTCCTGCACCTGTTCGACGTGACCCCTGCCCCGCGCGGGCAGGAGCGCACGGCGGCCCACCGGCTGCGCGCCTGGTGCGCCGACCGGTGGCCGCACGTCGAGTGGCAGGTACTGGATCACGGCCCCGCGGGCGGCAGCCTGATCGCCACCCGAGGGGCCGGGCCTCTGCTGTACTCCCATCTCGACACGTCACTGGACGACGGCGGTCCGTTCAACCGGCTGGTCACCGGCAACGCCGCGCCGGCCGGTCCGCTCACCGTGGACGGTGACACGGTGGCCGGCTTCGGCCTCGGGGTCGCCCGCGGGCCGGCCGCCGCCGCGCTGGTCGCCTTCGCCGAGGCCGGTACCGGACGGCTGCTGCTCGCCGGTTCGGGGACGCACCGCCGCGCCGGCGGGATCACCGGACTGGAGGCATACACCGAGGCGCACCCGTTGCCGCGCTCGGCGATCGTGGCCAAGTGCGGCCCGCCCACGCTGCTGTGGCACGAGCCGGGCGCGCTCTACCTGACCGTACGGGTGACCGGCCGGTCCGGAGCCGCGATGATGGCGGAGTCGGCAACACCGACCGGAGGAGTCGTCGCCTCGGCCGGCGTCGTCCTGGACGAACTGGCCCGCTGGCGCACGGACTACCTGGCCGCCGACCCGAGGGTGGGGCAGACCGGCCGGGCGTGCGGCATCGGAGCGATCAGCGGCGGGTGGCCTGACAAACCAGATCTGCTGCCGGCCCAGCTGCGGATCGATCTGTATGTCGTCGCCGGTGACCTGGTGGAGCCGACCGTGCTGGCGGCCGGGCTGGCCGACCGGCTGCGGGCGCGGTGTGCCGAGTCGGTGCTGCGTGACTGCGAGGTCGAGGTGGAGGTCGAGCCGGTCGCGGCAGCCGCGGCCACGCCGGCCGACGCCCCGGTGGTGACGGCCGCCCGGGCGGCCTGGCTCGACGAGTTCGGTGCGCAGCCGCCGCCGATCACCGGCTGGACGGGATCGACCGACGGCGTCGTGCTGCGTGCTCACGGCGTCGACACCGTGCGCCTCGGCCCGCAGGCCCGTCCTGCCCCCGACGGACCAGGTCGCGATGCCCTGTCGTTGGCGCAGCTGACGGCGTACGCACGCATGTATCGCAAGCTCTTGACCGAACTCCCGGCGTAGCGCGGGCGGTTCCCGGCACGTGCCGGGCCGGCGGGGCAGCATGACGGCAGAGCGCGTCGGCGCCGCCTCCCCACCTCCTCTGACGAGGCGTGTCGCTGAGGCGCGCACGTCCTGCGTCCAGCGGAATCGACACAGCACGTCGAGACGGTCGCGCACCGCGAGACATCACACCCCCGGCGAACGGAAGAGAAGTTCGCCCTCTGAACAACCTCCATAGGGCGAAGACGTCCTGAAAGGAAGTGGACGAGCGGATGAACAAAGTCGTCGCCTCGGCCGCCGAGGCCGTAGCGGACATACCTGACGGTGCCTCCCTAGCCGTCGGCGGCTTCGGTCTGAGCGGAGTTCCGGCAGTCCTGATCCAGGCCCTGTATGACGCCGGCGTGACAGGACTGGACGTGGTCTCGAACAACTGCGGTGCCATGGACTCCGGCCTCGCCGTGCTGCTCGCCGCGGATCGGATCGCACGTGTCACCGGCAGCTACATCGGCGGCAACAAGGAGTTCGCTCGCCAGTACCTGAGCGGCGAGATCGAGCTGGAGCTGATTCCCCAAGGCACGCTCGCCGAGCGGCTGCGGGCCGGGGGCTGCGGCATCCCCGCCTTCTACACGCCGGCGGGCGTCGGCACCCTGGTCGCCGACGGCGGGCTGCCGTGGCGGTACGGCGGCGACGGTGACATCGCCGTGGCCTCTCCGCCCAAGGAGGTCCGCGAGTTCGACGGCGAGGAATTCGTCCTGGAGCGCGGGATCACCACCGCCTTCGCCCTGGTGCGGGCGGCGAAGGGGGACCGGCACGGCAATCTGGTGTTCAGCAAGTCCGCCCGCAACTTCAACCCGCTGGCGGCCATGGCCGGGCGCATCACGATCGCCGAGGTCGAGGAACTGGTCGAGCCGGGCGAGATCGACCCGGACCAGGTCCATCTGCCGGGCATCTTCGTGCAGCGGGTGGTGGCCCTCACCGCCGGGCAGGCCGCCGACAAGAAGATCGAGAAGCTGACAGTCATCGCCAGGGAAGACAAGGAGGTGGGGGTCTGATGGCCTGGACACGCGACGAGATGGCCGCCCGCGCGGCCCGTGAACTGCGCGACGGCGAGTACGTCAACCTGGGCATCGGCCTGCCGACCCTGATCCCCGGCCACGTGCCCGAGGGAGTCCATGTCGTACTGGAGTCCGAGAACGGCGTCCTCGGTACCGGCCCTTTCCCCTACGAGGATCAGGTCGACCCCGACCTGATCAACGCGGGCAAGGAGACCGTCACGGTGCTGCCCGGCGCGGCGTTCTTCGACTCGGCGCTGTCCTTCGGCATGATCCGCGGCGGTCACATAGACACCGCTGTGCTCGGCGCCATGCAGGTCTCCGCGCGGGGCGACCTCGCCAACTGGGCGATCCCCGGCAGGATGGTGACCGGCATCGGCGGAGCCATGGACCTCGTCCACGGTGCCCGCCGGGTGATCGTCACCATGACGCACACCGCGAAGGACGGCAGTCCCAAGATCGTCCAGGAGTGCGACCTGCCGCTCACCGGCAAGTGCTGCGTGGACCGGATCATCACCGACCTCGCCGTCCTCGACGTCACCGACGGTGGTCTGCTCCTCGTCGAGACCGCCCCCGGAGTCACCCCTGAGGGGGTCGTCGGGACGACAGCGGCCCCGGTGCTCGTCCCGTACGAGACCGGCTCCTGAGCCTGCGGGACGAGTACTTCGCCGACGCCGTCGGCACCCGGGCCGGCCGCCCCGGGGCGGGCCGACCCCACCCCCCCCCCCCGGGGGGGGGGCGGGGCCGGGGTCCGCGCTGGGGGGGGAGGTGGGGCGGGTGGCCCAACGGCCGC